>JAMLJD010000021.1 GCA_023953775.1 Rhizobiaceae bacterium
AAGCAGGCGGAACAGCCGCCAGCGCCCCCCTTCCCGCCCCGGGAGCCCGTTCACCGGCGGGTTGAGGCCGAAGCCGCCGTTCCCCCTCAGCCGCAGGCGGTTGAGCCGCAGCCGTCGCAGGCTGCCGTCGAACCGCCGCCGCGGCAGCAGCCCATGAGCCCGGCAGCCATGCGGACCGACCCGGTGATGGAGCCGGACAGCGCAGCGCCGGAGATCGATGTGGAAATTCCCATGCCGCGCCGTGAACCCGAGATCGTCCACGACCTCGACGCGACCCTGCTCGAAGAGCTGGAGGTGACGCTCGAGAACCCGGCCGCACGGCAGGACGAGCCCGGGAACCGGTCCCGCGACGACGACATGGACAAATTGCTCGGGGAACTGAGCGGCCCGCGGCGGACCTGATCGCGCCTGGGGTCATCCACCCCGGGACCGTTGCCGCGTCTGGAGGCAGGCTGGACCCTTTCAGGCCGCGATGAAGCGTTCTGCCGGAGCGATTTCGGATCGGGATAGGGTGGACCGCTTAAAGCCGCAGCGGCGCTGCGGTCGAACCGGACGCCGATGCCTCCGGCGGCCGATCAATCGTCGCGGTAGACCTTTTCGCGGCGCTCGTGACGTTCCTGCGCCTCGATCGACAGCGTTGCGATGGGGCGCGCATCGAGCCGCTTGAGCGAGATCGGCTCGCCCGTCTCCTCGCAATAGCCGTAGGTGCCTTCCTCGATGCGGGTCAGCGCCGCGTCGATCTTGGAAATCAGCTTGCGCTGCCGGTCGCGCGCACGAAGTTCGATCGCCCGGTCGGTCTCGGAGGACGCCCGGTCGGCAAGATCGGGATGATTGGCGTTTTCCTGCTGGAGAATTTCGAGGGTCTCGCGCGCCTCGCGGAGAATGTCGCTCTTCCAGTCGGTGAGCTTGGCGCGGAAATATGACTTCTGGCGTTCGTTCATGAACGGCTCGTCTTCCGACGGGACATAGTTGGCATCAACGAGTTCGCTCATTCGACTCACCCCACAATACGACCCGGCGCCTATATATTCGGGGCTTATGCACCGCACAAGCGCTAAGGTCAGCCCAATAACGCATTTGTTAGAACCATGCCTAACGCGCGAAAGGCGCGTCTTCTGCACGCCGTAAATGACGGAAATTGGGCCGCATTTCGATTTTGGCCCGATTTTTGCCGCGCCGGTATTTTCCGCCGGGGGCGAGAACCGGCTTGCCGGCCCGGCCACGGGCAATTATCGACATCGCGACCAGAGTTGGCCGGGGAGGCTGTCGACATGAACCGGCTTTTGCTGTTGCGCCATGCCAAGGCGGCATGGGCGGCGCCCGGCACCCGAGACTTCGACCGGCCGCTCGACGAGATCGGACGACTTCAGGCGGCCGAGATGGGCGACATTGTGCTCGCCCATGGCCTTGTCCCCAGCCACGTCCTGTGTTCGCCTGCCCGCCGGGCCCGCGAAACCTGGGACATCCTCGCCACGCGCCTGACCGGCGACAAGCCTGCGACGGATCACGACGAACGGCTCTATGCTGCCGACGCCACGACCTATCTCGACATCGTCAGGGCAATGACGGCGGACGGACCGCTGCTGGTGGTCGGGCACAATCCGATGCTTGAGGACGTCGCCCATATCTTCGCCGCGCGCGGCTCCAAGGAAGCGCGCGCAGGCCTTGCGGGCGGCTTTCCGCCCTGTGCGATGGCTGTCATCGCGATCGATGGCGATTTCGCGGATACGACGCCTGCGACCAGCGAACTGGCGGCGTTTCTGACGCCGGGCGGCCGCTGAAAGGCGCCCTGCCGTTTCAAACCGGAGCGGCCTCCCCTATATCCGGTCGGTTCGAGCGAAAGGCCCGCGATTGACCGCCCTGACAACATTCACCGATGAAGCCCGCATCGCGATGGACACGCTTGCCGGGCGGGCGACCGGCTTCCTGTCGCCATCGCTGCGGCTCGGCGTCACCGGTCTGTCGCGCGCCGGCAAGACGGTGTTCATCTCGGCCCTGATCCACAATCTCATGCATGGCGGGCGCCTTCCCCTGTTCGCGGCGCAGAGTTCGGGGCGCATCTCGCGCGCCTTCCTCGAACATCAGCCCGACGACGCCGTTCCGCGCTTCCAGTACGAGGACCACATCGCTGCGCTGGTCGACGACAGGCGGTGGCCCGAATCGACCCGCGCCATCTCGGAACTGCGCCTGACGATCGAGTTCGAATCGGCTTCAGGCTGGAGCCGGTTCTTTTCGGCCGGCCGGCTGTCGCTCGACATCGTCGACTATCCCGGCGAGTGGCTGCTCGACCTGCCCCTGCTGGGAAAAAGCTATGCCGAGTTCTCGCGCGAGGCGTTCGAGCTTGCCGACCTGCCGGCGCGCCACGACCTGTCGGAGCCCTGGCGGGCGCTGGCTGCGACCGTCGATCCGGACAGCGACGCCGACGAAATGACTGCGCGCCGTCTCGCGGAGACCTTCGCGGCCTATCTCAAGGCCTGCAAGGACGACACGCGTGCGCTGTCCACCTTGCCGCCCGGTCGCTTCCTGATGCCCGGGGACCTCGACGGCTCGCCGGCGCTCACCTTCGCGCCGCTGCCAGGGATCGACGGCAGCCGAAACCGGAGCGGATCGCTGCTGGCGATGATGGAGCGGCGCTACGAGGCGTACAAGACGCATGTGATCAAGCCCTTCTTCCGCGAGCATGTGGCGCGGCTCGACCGGCAGATCGTCTTGATCGACGCCATGCAGGCGCTCAATGCCGGGCCTGCGGCCGTGGCCGACCTCGAGCGGGCGCTGACGGAGATCCTGTCCTGCTTCCGGCCCGGGCGCGGCAGCATCCTGACCGACTGGTTCTCGCGCCGCATCGACCGCATCCTCGTCGCCGCCACCAAGGCCGACCACATCCACCATGAAAGCCACGACCGGCTCGAGGCGATCGTGCGCCGGCTCGCGGACCGCGCCATTTCACGCGCCGATTTCTCCGGCGCCGAGGTCGAGGTGCTGGCGCTGGCTGCGGTGCGGGCGACCCGCGAGGGCACCGTGAAGCAGGGCCGCGAGACCCTGCCGGTGATCATCGGAACGCCCCTGGCCGGCGAGACGATCGGCGGCGAGACGTTCGACGGCGACACCGAAACCGCGATATTTCCCGGGGACTTGCCGGAAAATCCGGCGAAACTGATTCAGGCGCCGCACACGACCGCGGATACCGATCCGCTGATCCGCTTCGTCCGCTTCCGGCCGCCCCGGCTGGAACGGACCGCCGAGGGCCTGACGCTTTCGCTGCCCCACATCCGCCTCGACCGGGCGCTGCAGTTCCTCATGGGAGACCGCCTCGCATGACCACCGCCCGCAAGCCGGCCGCCTTCCGCGTCGAACCGGAGACCAAATCCGCCAGCCCCGAAAAATCCGCCCCGAACAAGCTCCGCGACAAGCCGAGGCCGCCACGGGCGATCGACGCGAAGGCCGTCGTCGTACCGGCCGAAATCGACATATTCGACGATCCCGGCGAGGCGACGCGCGAGCCGCCGCCCGCCAATCCGCCCCGCCGCCGCTCGAGGCTCGGTGCAATCTTCCTGTCGGCGCTGGGCGTCCTCGTGTCGATCGCGCTTGGCCTGTGGACCGACAGGCTGATCCGCGACCTGTTCGAGCGCGCCGACTGGCTCGGCTGGGCGGCCGCCGGCGTAGCCGCGGTCGCGGCGATCAGCCTCGTTGTCATCCTGCTGCGCGAGGCCGTCGCGCTTGCGCGGCTGCGCTCGGTCGAGAAACTCAAGCAGCGCGGGCTTTCGGCGATCGCGGCCAATGATGCGCGCGCTGCCCGGGAACTGGTCGACGACCTGTCCTCCTTCGTGTCCGCCAAGGCGGAAACGGCCGCCGGACGACGCGCGCTCGCCGAATTGCGCGGCGATATCATCGACGGCGCCGACCTCGTGCGGCTGGCCGAAACGCAGCTTCTGGCCCCGCTCGACGAGAAGGCGCGCATCCTCGTGCTCGACGCGGCCAAGCGCGTCTCGCTGGTCACCGCGGTCAGCCCGCGCGCGCTGGTCGACGTGGCCTATGTCGTGTTCGAGGCCGGACGGCTGATACGGCGGCTGTCGGAGCTCTATGGCGGCCGGCCCGGCACGCTCGGCTTCTTTCGCCTGGCGCGGAGCGTGCTCGCGCATCTCGCCGTCACCGGCTCCATCGCGGTCGGCGACAGCTTCGTCCAGCAGATCGTCGGGCACGGTCTTGCAGCCCGGCTCTCGGCGAAGCTCGGCGAGGGTGTGGTCAACGGCATGATGACGGCACGAATCGGCATAGCGGCGATGGAAACCGCGCGTCCCCTCGCCTTCGAGGCGGTGCGCCGGCCGCGCATGGGCGACTTTCTCTCCGCCCTCGCCTCCTACGTCACCGCGAAACGCGAAGTGGAACCGGCGGAGAAAGTCTGATAGGAACCGTTCAGGAGCGTCGGATGGGGTCGGCCTCCGGTGACGATGCATTAACCATTCTTGTTCATGGTCCGGTCTGTCCGCGCAGTCTCGAAATTCGGGTGCCTCATGCTTCACCGACGCTTAGCTACCGCTGTCGTTCCCTGCCTCGCAGGCGCCCTGCTCGCGAGCACGGTAACATCCGTCTCTGCGTCGGACCGCGATCGCAAGTTCTTCGAATCGGTCCAGGGCGAGTGGTCGGGTCCCGGCGAGATCGTGGCGGGCAAGTACAAGGGCACGCGCTTCATCTGCAGCTTCACCGGCTCGTCGCCCAATGACGGTGTCGGCATGTCGCTCGACGGCGGCTGCCGCGTCGGCATGTTCACGCAGAAGATGTCGGCGAAGATCCGGCGCGGCGGACGTGGCTATTCGGGCACCTTCCTCGACGGCTCCAAAGGCGAAGGCCTCGACATCGTTTCGGGCTCGGTCACCAACGGCAAGGCTGTCTTCTCGCTGCACCGCAAGTCGCTCAAGGGCGCGATGCTGGCGCGACTGCCCGACGGCGAAACAATGAACGTCACGGTATCGGTCCGCGTCGCATCGGAAATGGTTCCGGTGATCGGCATGAGCCTAAAGCGCGTCGATTCCAAGACCGTCGGTTCCGTCCAGACCCGCTGACATAACCGTCCGACAGCCGGCGCCCGATTGCCGCTGCGCGATGCGATGAAATCGTATCGGCGTATTGCGCTGCAAGACGCGGATCGGGCAATCTCGCTCCTGAACCCCTTCCCATTGGCTCTGCAGGAGTTTGCGACATGGCGGCAGAAGCACACGGCAGCGATCTCGTCCATGTGGTCGTGCTTCTTTCGGCCGGCGTCATCGCCGTTCCCATCTTCAAGCGCCTTGGCCTCGGGTCGGTTCTCGGATATCTGACCGCCGGCCTGGTCATCGGCCCGTTCGGCATCGGCCTGTTCTCCGATCCCCAGGCCATCCTTCACGTCGCGGAACTCGGCGTGGTGATGTTCCTGTTCATCATCGGGCTCGAAATGCAGCCGTCGCGGCTATGGAGCCTGCGGCGGGCGATCTTCGGGCTCGGCGCGGCGCAGGTCGCGGTGTGCAGCGTTGCGCTGACCGGCGTCGCGATCCTTGTCTTCGGCTTCTCGCCCCTGGTCGCCTTCGTCGGGGCTACGGGATTCGTCCTCTCTTCGACCGCGATCGTCATGCAGTTGCTCAACGAGCGCGGCGATGCGGCGACGGATGCCGGCCAGCGGATCGTCTCGATCCTGCTCCTGGAGGACCTGGCGATCGTACCGCTCTTGGCGCTGGTCGCGTTTCTCGGCGACGGCGGCGAGACCTCGGCGTCTGATCGGTGGACGGGGATAGGTATCGCGGTGGCGTCGCTCGCGGCGCTCGTCGCCGCCGGACGCTGGCTGCTCAACCCGATGTTCAGGATTCTGGCGGCGGCGAACGCCCGCGAGGTGATGACTGCGGCCGCCCTGCTCGTGGTGCTGGGGTCGGCGCTTGCGATGCAGCTTGGCGGCCTGTCGATGGCCATGGGCGCGTTCCTGGCCGGCGTGCTCCTGTCGGAATCGGTGTTCCGCCACCAGCTCGAAGCCGACGTCGAGCCGTTTCGCGGCATCCTGCTCGGCCTTTTCTTCCTCGGCGTCGGAATGGCCCTCGACCTCGGGGTAATCGCCGACAACCTTTTCCTGATCGCCGGCATGGTCGTGGTCTTCATGCTGGTGAAGGCCGGCGCGATCTACGCGGTCGCGCGCATCCTGAAATCCCGGCACCGCGAGGCGCTGACACGCGCCGCTCTGATGGCGCAGGGCGGCGAGTTCGCGTTCGTGCTTTACGCCGCCGGGACAACGGCCGGGATACTGACTGCCGAGATGAACGCGATCATGACGGCCACCGTCATCATCTCGATCGCGCTGACGCCATTCGCCGTCATGGCGCTCAACCGGCTGCTGCCGGAGGAAACCCTGTCGATGGAAGGCGTCGAAACCGCCGACGGGCTGCGCGGGCGCGTGCTGGTGATCGGTTTCGGCCGTTTCGGCCAGATCGTCAGCCAGCCGCTCCTGATGCGCGGCGTCGACGTCTCGATCATCGACGACGATGTCGAGATGATCCAGGCGGCGGCGAATTTCGGCTTCAAGGTCTATTTCGGCGACGGCACGCGCACCGACATCCTGCATGCGGCGGGCGCGGGCCGTGCCGAAGCCGTGCTGATCTGCGTCGACAAACCGGACGAAGCGCTGAAGATCGCTGAGCATGTAAAGGCGGAATTCCCGTTCGTGCGCGTGCTTGCGCGCGCCTTCGATCGCGGCGCCGCCATCAAGCTGATCCACGCGGGCGTCGACTACCAGATCCGCGAAGTGCTCGAATCGGCGTTCCTGTTCGGCGCTGAAACGCTGCGCGAACTCGGCGTTCCGGAAGAAGAGATCGAGGAGATCATCGAAGACGTCCGACTGCGCGACGCCGAGCGGCTCGAACTTCAGACGGCCGGCGGCATCCATGCCGGCACGAACCTCCTGAAGCGCAACACGCCGGTCCCGACGCCGCTCGCACAGCCGCGCCGCGCAGGCACAGCGCTCAACGACGAGACGGCGGACGTGATTTCCGGCAAGCCGATAGCCTCGGCGACGAGCGAATAGAGCAATTCCAGCAAAAGTGCGCAGCGGTTTTGCGTCCGGAATTGCGTAAAAACAAAGAGATAGGGCATTGACGGTGATCACTTGCCGCCGGCAATGCCCCAGAACAGCCCGGTCAGGCGGCCCACCAGCCGCCGTGATCGGTCACCTGTTCGATGCCGGACCGGTCCGTCGTCTGTGCCCACTCAACCACCGGCTTGCCCTGCAGCAAAAGCTGCGGCGCGAGGTCGGAGAGCGGCACCATGACGAAGGCCCGGTCGAGCATGCGCGGGTGCGGGATGTCGAGCCCCGGCTCGTGCACCTCGTCCCCGCCGTAGAGCAGGATGTCCATGTCGATCAGCCGCGGCCCCCAACGCTCGCGGCGCACCCGCGCGAGCCCCGCTTCAACCGCCAGGCACAGCTCCAGAAGCGCACGCGGCGAGAGTTCGGTTTCCACGGCCGCGACGGCGTTCAGGAAATCGGGCTGGTCGAGCTTGCCCCAGGGCGGTGTGCGATAGAGCGGCGACACGGCCCGCACGCGAACCGCGTCATCCTCGTCGAGCCGCCTCAGCGCCTCGCCCATCGCAGCACGCGGATCTCCGATATTGCCGCCAAGTCCGAGCCAGGCAATCACGCTATTGCGGCCAGACAACCGTCACCTCGACATGGTCGAGTACGCCGGGTACCGGCGCGTTCGGCTTGCGCACGGTGATCGCCGCCTTGACGATCTGCGGGAAGCGGGCGCAGAGCGCGCGCGCGACCTCCAGCGCGAGCGCCTCGATCAGGAACCTGCGTTGGCCGGTGATGATCTCGGCGATCACGGTGAAGGCGACGCCGTAGTCCACCGTCCCCTCGATCGAATCGGCATCAAGCGCCGAGCCCGGCTCGACGGTCAGCTCGGCATCGACATAGAAGCGCTGGCCGAGCGTTTCCTCCTCGTCGAGAACCCCGTGCCGGGCGAAGAACGCGCAGTTGCGCATGCGGATGACGTACATGATCAGGACCCGTGGGGCTTCGTCTTTGCATCCAGCATAGCATCCGCCATGCGCAGCGCATCCACGTTGATCGCGACATCATGGACGCGGAAAATGTCGGCTCCCTTCAAGCGCAGCATCACACTCGTCGCCGCCGTGGCCGTGTCGCGCATATCCGGCTCCCGTCCCGTGACATGGCCGATGAACCGCTTGCGCGAGGTTCCAACCAGCCATTTGTCGTGCAGCGCGAGCAATTCGTCGAACCGCGCCATCAGGCTCAGATTCTCCGCTGCGTCCTTGGCAAAGCCGAAACCGGGGTCGAGCACCAGCCTGTCGTCCTCGACGCCGCTGTCGCGGGCGATGCTCTTGGTACGGCCGAGAAATTCGAGCTGGTCCGCAATCACGTCGGCAAGCTTTTCACGCTCGCGCCCGGTATGCATCGCGACAAGTCCAGCGCCGGTCTCCGCCGCCAGGCCCGCAAGGTCAGGTTCCCTCTGTAAACCCCAGACATCGTTGACGATATGGGCTCCCGCCCCGATCGCGAGACGCGCTGTATCTGCGCGGTAGGTGTCGATGGAGATGACGACATCGGCCTGCCTGCCGATTGCCTCGATCACCGGCAGGACGCGCGCCTGTTCCTCGGTTGCGGTGACGAGATCGGCGCCGGGGCGCGTCGATTCCCCGCCGACATCGATGATGTCGGCACCCTCGCCGACCATGCGCCGGGCCTGTTCGACAGCAGCGTCCAGGCTGTCAAATCGCCCACCGTCGGAAAAGCTGTCGGGCGTCACGTTGAGGATGCCCATCACCAGGGATCGCCGTCCCAGCTCGAGCTGCCGTCCGTGCGCCAGTTTCCAGACCCGCATCGCCGCGTTTCACCTCGCTTCTTCTGCGGCCTTTTGAACACTCCCGCCCGGATATTCAATGGACCAGCCCACGCCGCGGCGAAATTCGTTGCGCCGGGTTCGCGGCTGTCGCACAGTGCGTGCTAGGGATCGATGATGAAGAAGCTGCTTGCGATTGTTCTTGTCTCGCTGCTGATCGCCGCGCCTGCGTCGGCGGCCTCGGTTTCACGCACCTACAGCTACTTCAGCGTTGGCGGCCGCACGTTCGAGGAACTTCAGTTTGAGCTGCAATCGCGTGGCCCCAAGGTAAAAAGCACCGGCTTGCGGCATGCGGGCGCGACGCGCATGGAGTTCAACACACGCATCAAGTACGGCGAGACGGCGAAGCGCTGCAAGGTCGTCAGCGCCAATGTCTCGGTCAAGGCGCAGGTCATCCTGCCGCGCTGGACGCAGCGTCGCCGCGCAGCCGCCGATGTCAGGCTTTTCTGGGACACGCTGGCCTCCGACATCAAGCGCCATGAGGAAAGCCATGTGGTGATCGCGCGGACGCATGCGCGCGAAATGGAGATGGCCATTTCGGGGATCCGCCCCCAAAGCGGTTGCGATGCGGTTGCCGCCGAGGTGAAACGCGTCACGCAGCGGATCATGGCCAAGCACGATCGCGCGCAGGACGAGTTCGACCGTGTCGAGGGGATCAACTTCGAGAACCGCATCCTGCGGCTGATGCGCTACCGCATCGAGCAGATCGACGCCGGCCGCATCCCCGGCTGACAGCCAGGTCTAGTTGACGCCGAGCTTCTTCTGCAGGCTCGTCGACGACGTGGTGTACTGGAAGACCACCCTTTCGCCGGGATTGACGATGCGCTTGGCCGCCTGGGCCATGAGCGCGCCCTCGTGAAAGCCGGAGAGGATCAGCTTCAGCTTGCCGGGGTACCAGTTGATGTCGCCGATGGCGAAGATGCCGGGCTCGGAGGTCTCGAATTTCTCGGTGTCGACCGTGATCAGGTTCTCGTGGAGGTTCAGCCCCCATTCGGCGATCGGTCCGAGCTTCATGGTCAGACCGAAGAACGGCAGCAGCCGCGTGCACGGGATCTCGACCTCGCCGTCCGGTCCCTTGACCGTTGCGGAGGTCAGTTCGCCATTCTGTCCGTTGAGACCGGTCACCTGACCGACCACGAAGCGCAGCTTGTGCTCTTCCTGCATCGCGAACATCTTGTTGACGCTGTCCGGCGCGGCCCTGAACTCGGGCCTGCGATGGACCAGCGCCATGCTCTTTGCGACCGGCTGGAGGTTGAGCGTCCAGTCGAGCGCGGAATCGCCGCCGCCGACGACCAGAAGGTCGTGGCCGCGGAAATCCTCCATGCGCCGCACGGAATAGAAGACGCTCTTGCCCTCATACGCCTCGATGCCCGGGATCGGCGGGCGCTTGGGCTGGAACGAGCCGCCGCCGGCCGCAATGACAACGACCTTGGCCTCGATCACCTCGTTCTCGTCGGTGGTGACCCGGAACGACCCGTCCTCGAGCCGCTCGACGCCGGCGACCATGCGGTTGAAGGTGAATTGCGGGTTGAACGGCGCGATCTGCTCCATCAGCTTGTCGACGACGCCCTGGGCCGAGATGGTCGGCCATACAGGAATGTCGTAGATCGGCTTTTCCGGATAGAGTTCCGTGCACTGGCCGCCCGGCCGGTCGAGAATGTCGATCAGATGGCATTTCAGGTCGAGCAGACCGAGTTCGAAGACGGCGAACAGGCCCACCGGCCCTGCGCCTATGATGACGACGTCGGTACGTGCTGGCTCGATCATGACTGCCTTCTCGATACTTGACCGCCCTTGTCCGCTTACGGGGCTGGCGCCATTGTCCCTATAGCGAGACGGCGCGCCGCGCAAGAAACGCCGCGGCCGCGCACAAATGCGTCATCCCTGGCGTTCGGGAACCCTGACGACCAGGCCGTCCAGTTCGTCGCGCACCTTGATCTGGCACGAAAGCCTCGAGGTGGGGCGGACGTCGTAGGCGAAATCGAGCATGTCCTCTTCCATCGCCTCGGGCTGACCGACGGCATCGCTCCATGCCTCGTCGACATAGACATGGCACGTGGCGCAGGCGCAGGCGCCGCCGCATTCGGCCTCGATGCCCGGCACGGCGTTGCGGATGGCGTTTTCCATCACCGTCGAGCCGTTTTCGGCCTCGACGTCGAATTGCGTGCCGTCATGGGCAATGAAAGTGATCTTGGTCATCGGGTGATCCCTGTGGCGGAAGGCCCATGGTGAGGATATCGCGACATAATCGCTTGCCGCGCGGAGTCAACCGCGCCGGTGGTCGCAGTGCGCCGGATTCAGCGGCTTATCGCTGCGATGAAGTCGCGAACCTCGTCGATCTTGACCCGCAGCCGCTTGCGCAGGATCTCGCTGCCCGGACGCGCCTCCATCTCTGCCGCGCATTCGGCGAGCGAGAACGCCCCTATTCCGCGCGCGGATCCGACGAGACCGTGGGCGAGCATGCGCCGCTCCTCCGCGTCGCAGGCGGCGACGCGGTCGTAGATCGAACCGATCTGATGCAGGAAAAGGCCCAGCACTTCGGCCTCGAGCGCCCTGTCCCCGAGGGTCTGGCGCGCCAGGTGCGCCATGTCGATCGGTCGGTTCGATGCGGTCATCGAGCGGTCTCCGCCCGGCCGATCGAAGACCGGCGCCCGGTTGCCCTGCAAAGCCATGCCGGCGCTCCCCTTGCCCGGTTGGTCCCAGAACGGGAGTTTAGCCGGCAGGCGATGGACAGGGGGTTAACGGCCGGCCGCGATCCGAAAAGACAAATCCTGCCATCGCGTTAACCCTATCTTTAAACTTTTACGCATGCCCGCTTATGCATGTTTCCTTTACCTCCTTGTGCCACTACGATACGCACAGAACATGGTAGCCCCACGACGGTACGAGGCTTTCATAAGATACCGCGTGGACTGTACAGGGTAATGGCGGCATGGCACGCAAGACAGCGAAGACCCACGATCTCGATGCGGATGTCGAGAAGGAACTCGAGGATGCGCTCGACTTTGAACTGAGCGCCGACGACGAGGTGGGATCGGTCGATCTCGACCTCGACATCGAATCCTCGATGGAAGAACTCGAAGCCCAGATCTCGCAGGCGGCGGACGAGCTCGCCCGGGAATCCGGAACGCGCCCCGCCGCGGCCACCGCGGCGGCGGCACCTCGCGCCAAGCCCGAGAGCGCCCCTTCACCGGCGCCGAAGGCCAGGAAGCCGGAAGCGGCGGAGCTGCGTCCGGTCGAAGTCGCGCGTGGAACCACGGCCTCGTTCTTCACGCCGGCCAATGACGACCGCCAGAAGGCCATCTCCGGTGCCAAGCGCGCGATCAGGCGGCCCGCGGCGTCCTCCTACTGGCTGGTCGCGCTGTTGTCCGTGGTCTGGGCGAGCGGCGGACTGGTCCTCGGCCACCTGCTCTACAGCCCCGGCATCTGGCAGATCCGGTCGATCGACCAGCTCATGGCAATGCCGCAGGTATTCGGCATCCTCGTCGGCATCGTCGTGCCGATCATCATGTTCTGGGCATTTGCGATCATGATCCGGCGCGCGCAGGAAATGCGTTTCGCAGCCGAGTCGATCGCCGAGGCCGCGTTCCGGCTCAGCGATCCGGAAGGCATGGGCACCGACCGGATCATGAGCGTCGGACAGGCCGTGCGCCGCGAGGTCCAGGCGCTCGGCGAAGGCATCGAACGCACGCTCGCGCGTGCCGTCGAGCTCGAAACGCTGGTGCAGACGGAAATCAACGAACTCGATCGCGCCTATACCGACAACGAGATCCGCATCCGCTCGCTCGTCGACGGGCTGGGCAGCGAGCGCGAGGCGATCATCTCGCACGCGGACCGCGTCCGCGCGTCGATCACCGGCGCACACGAGCATCTCAAGGAAGAGCTCGGCTCGGCCAGCGACAGCATCCGCGACAGCATGCTCGCGGCATCCACGGCGCTGGCGCGGACCATCACCAGCTCCGGCGACGCGCTCATCGACCGCGTGAACGAGGCCGGCAGCGGCTTTTACGAGTCCATCGACCAGCGCATGGACATCATCTCGGAGCGCATCACCACCTCCGGCAAGGCGTTCGCGAGCGTGCTCGACACTCGCATCGCGACGCTGACCGATCGCGCCGACCACGTCACGCAGCAGCTTGGCGACCTCTTCGACAGCCGAACGACCGGCATGATCTCCGTTCTGGGGGATGCGACCGACACGCTTACCAGCACGTTCGATTCGCGCATCCAGGGCATCGAGAAGATCCTCACCGAGCGCGGCGACGTGCTGATCGCCGAGTTCCAGACCCGCGCTGAAGCGCTGAACGCCGGCGCGGAACGCCTCAATTCGGCACTCGAACATCGTGTGCGCTCGATCAATGAGAGCCTTGTGGAGCGGACGCGCGAGATCGCCGACACCTTCATTCTCGGCAAGCGCAACATCACCTCGATCATCGAGGCCGGCAAGGAATCGATCACCGGCGAACTGTCCGACCTCGTGTCGTCGACGACGATCATGCTCGACAGCCGCGCATCCGATTTCGCGCGCAAGCTGGAGGAAAGCCGCGGCCAGATCAGCATCGCGCTGGAGGCGGACCTCGGCAAGCTCTACGACGAGCGCGCCAGCATAGACCGTGCCGTCACCGGCCACATCCAGGCGTTCGAGGAAGGCCGCGCGCGACTGACGAGCGCACTGGAAACGGATATCGAGAAGCTCCACGGCACCCGCAACGAGATCGAGAACCTGATCGCGGTCCAGGCCGACAAATTCGCCCAGACGCGCAACGCGTTCGCGGAAGTCCTGCAATCGGACATGGAACGGCTCGGCGAAGAGCGCGCGCGGCTCGCGGACGCGGTCACCGCCGATGTTGGCAAGATTGCCGGCGCCTTCAAGCAGCAGCAGGGCGTCCTGGAAGAACGCACGGAAACCATGGCCAAGGCGCTCGAGGCAGGTGTCCAGAACGTCCGCACGGCGCTTGAGGGCAGCGCCACCGTGGTTGCCGGCGCATTGCGGGAGAAGGTGCTCGAAGTCACCGCACAGCTCACCGATTCGGCTCAGAACGCGTTCAACGACGCCGATGCCAGGATCGCCGAGCGGGTAGACCAGACGTCCGGCGCGCTCGATCGTCGCATTCAGGCGTTCTCGTCTGCGTTCGCCAGCGGCGAAAAGCGTATTGCCGCCCAGATCGACCAGCTCGACGGAACGCTGTCGCAGCGGGTCGAGGACCTTGCTTCCGCCATCGACGAAGGCGACCGCAAGATGGCGAGCCGTGCCGAGGAAACCTCGCTGGCGCTTGCCGGTCGCGTGGAGGATCTCGTGCAGGCCTTTGCGGCAGCGGGTGACCGCATCTCGCTGCACAGGGACGAATTCACCAAGGGCTTCGAATCAATCGACGAACGTATTGGTCAGCGCGTGGCGGCGACCGCGGAAACGCTGTCCGGCCATGCCGAGTCCGTCGTCCGGTCGTTTGCGGACGCGGAGACGCGGCTTGAAGCGCATGCCGCGAAGACGAGCTCGTCGCTTGCCGAGCGCGCCGAGTCGATCGCCAGGGCGTTCGACGATGTCGAAACCAAGCTGGAAGCCCGCGTCGCAAATACCTCTGTGACGCTCGCCGGCCGCGCCGACGAGATATCCAAGGTGTTCGAGGATGCCGAGACGCGGATGGAAAACCGCATCGCGAGCACGTCGACTGCACTCGGCGAGCGCGTGGAGACGATCACGCGCGCCTTCGAGGACGCCGATGCACGCATCGCGGCGCGTACCGGGGAAACCGCCGACGCCCTTTCCTCCCGGGCCGCGGATGTCGCGCGCTCGTTCGAGGAAGTCGACCGCCAGCTCGCCGCAAGCAGCGAACAGGCGGCCAAGGACATGGCCACCCGCGTCGCCGGCATTGCCGACATGCTGGGATCGGCCGAACAGCGTCTCAACGAGAGCGCCCGCATCGTGGCCTCCACGGTCACCGGCGGCGCCAAGGAAGCCGAGCAGCGCCTCATCGCGAGCGCGGAATCGGCCGCGCAGCACGTCGGCCAGCAGCTTTCGCACACCCAGGCCGACCTCATCTCGACCGCGGACACGATCGCGCAGACCTTCGCGCAGATCAACGACCATATCGGCCGGCGGACGACCGAGACCGTCAGCGCTCTGGAAGCACGCACCCGCGATCTCAACGAAATGCTCGCAAGCCGGGCCTCCGAGATCACCCGGATCCTCGACGAGACGGCGCGGCCGCTGGTCGAGCGCTTCGCGGCGAACGGTTCGGAGCTCGAAAGAAGCATCGAGATGATCGCCGAGAACGCGTCCGAGAAGCTGCAGGCGGAGAGCTCGGCCTTCATCGACGCTCTCTCGCGCCGGACCCAGGAGACCCTGGGCGCTGTCGAGAATTCGCGGTCGACGCTGGCCGAGAACGTCAGCGAACTGCTTGGCAGGCTCGCCGCGTCCAACTCATCGCTCAGCGATCTCATCTCGACTGCCAACGAGAACCTGCGCGACCTCGACGTCAGGCTCGGGACGACGACACGCGAATTCGCCCAGAGCTCGCAGAAGGCGATCGACAGCTTCGCCAATTCCGCCCACGTCATCGACGCCAATGTGGAGCGCCTCTCCGGGGCTGCGGACGGCACGCTGCGCGAGATCGCCACCATTGCGAGCAGGTTCGACGAGCACGGCAAGGTTCTCGCCAATGCCAGCGAACTGCTCGGCACCGCGCAGGCCGGCCTCGCCTCGACGCTGGACGACCGGCAGGCGGCGCTCGAGCAGCTTGCGAACGGCCTCGTCACTAAGTCGGAATCCGTCGAGCGCATTCTCGAGAACTTCGAGAACTTCATCGGCCGCGTGCTGGAAAGCGCGGAAGGCAAGACGCGCGAGTCGGCCGAAACCATTCGGTCGTCGATCGGCGAGGTCATCGAAGCGGCGACCCAGCGGTTCGCCGGCGCGACGGAGGAAATCCGCCGTACCGCCGCGGATATCCGCGCCGAACTGGAGGAAACCCGCGAGGAGATGAAGCGCGGCATCATGGAAATGCCGGAAGAGACCAAGGAATCGACGTCGGCGATGCGCCGCGCCGTGACCGAGCAGATCAACGCGCTGAAGGAACTTTCGGAGATCGTCGCTAAATCGGGCAAGTTCCACCAGCCCGCACCAGTCCGTCCCGCACCGGCTCCGCAAAGGGCGCCCGAGGCACCGCGTGCCGCGGCCGTTTCCATGGAGCAGCCGCGCCCGGCAGTCCGTCCTGAACCCACGGCCACCGTCGAGCGCCCGGTCCAGCAGCAGGCCGCACCCGCGGCCGCCACCATCGAGCGCCCTGCTCCGCGCCAGGAACCGCAGGCCGAGCAGCGCCCCGCCGAGACCAACCCCCAGGCTGGCGGCCAGGGCGGCTGGGTCCGCGATCTGCTGCGTGGCGCATCACGCGAGGACGATACCGCGCCGGCGCCCGCCGCCCCCCAGGCGAGGGTTACCGACCGGTCGGCGCTGCAGGTCGTCGAATCGCTCAACTCGCTGTCGGTGGACATCGCCCGCGCGATCGATCACGAAGCCTCGATCGAGCTGTGGAACCGCTACCGCCGCGGCGAGCGCAACGTGTTCACGCGCCGCCTCTACACGCTCAACGGGCAGCAGACCTTCGACGAGATCCGCCGCAAATATCAGAGCGACTCCGAATTCCGGAGCGCGGTGAACCAGTACTGCGAGGATTTCGAGAAGCTGCTCAAGGACGTGTCGCGCAACGACCGCGACAACATGATGACGCAGACCTATCTCTCGTCCGACACCGGCAAGGTCTACACCATGCTGGCACATGCGAGCGGCCGGCTGCGCTGACATCCATCCACGGTCAACAATGAGAAGCGGGGCGCATCGCGCCCCGCTTTTTCTTTGACGGAAGGCTGATCGAACGTATCGAGCCGGCTGCTACATCGCGCGGAGCGACCAGGTCACGATTTCACCGGCAACCTGATCGAAGCCGGCATTCAGCGCCTCGATGAATGCGTCGTTGCCTTTGCCGGCGACCGGTATCGAAGCCGAGAAGCTCCGCGTCGCCCGGACGACGCCGTTGCGGTCGTTCAGGATGCGGACGTTGAGATCGATCTCGGCGCGCGCCGCGCCGTCGACCCGGATTTCGAACGAGCGGATTTCGGTGATGACCTGATAGTCGATCGCGAGCCCCTCGCCCGGCTTGCCGACACCGCCCAGCCGTCCGCTGAGCTGGAATCCCTCGACCAGGCTTGCCTGCACCACCTTCGGCAGGCGGTCGGCCCATTGCGCGCCGCTGAGATACTCGATCATCCCCGGACCAGGCTTGATCACGATGCTCTGGCTGTCCAGTGCCTTGATGGCAGAGGGCTCGGCAACGAGCACCTGGGTGCGCGACAGCCGCCTTCCCTTTGCCGGGGGCGGCGTGATCGTCAGCTGATAGGTGTCGAGAGCGCCGGGGCCGAGGCCGGGAACAGCAGCACAGCCCGCGAGCAGAACGCCCGCGATGGTCAAGCCGGCAATCGTACGTCCGAAACCCAACGCGTTACTCCCCGCCGTATTCCAGTCCGGCAGGTGAAAACCTTACCGAGTGCCGCGAATGTCTTGCTGCGAGCCGGACAGAATGTCAACGCCGGGCCCTGCCGTCATATTCCCGCACCGAACCCGCTCCACCGGTAATGATCCGCTGCGGATTCCGTTCCAGATCGGTGATCGCCTGCTCGATGCGCGAGATCGATCGACGGCTGTCCCGGATCAACGCTTCGAGGTCGCGCAGGCCCTGTCCGCTGAAGCGCGCGAGCCCGTCCGTGATCGTTCCCATGCGGGCATTGAGGGTGTCCGCCACCTGCCGGAACGACCGTATTGCCTCGCTGGCCTGGGCCATCACGCCCTGCGCGTCGTCGGAGCCCAGCAGCGTGTCGAGCTTGGCGAGCACGCCGTCGACGCGCGTCGACGCGGCGTTGAGCTTTTCGGAGATTTCCCTGGCGTTGGCGATGATCCGGTCAACGTCCTCGGCGTGCGGCGCGATCCGCGAGGTGACCTTGGCCACGTCCTCGGCCGCGGTGGCAATCGTACCACTCGCCTTGTCGAAGCTGTCGATCGCCGATGCGACCTTGGTGCCGTCGACGCTGGAGATGATCTCGTCGACCTTGGTCAAAGTGCCGCTGGCGTTCTTGGAGAATTCATCGATCGAAGCCACCGCGCGGTCGACCTTGGTCATCACGCCGTCGAGCTTGCCGCCGGCCTGCTGCAGGTCCTTGGTGAAGGCCTCGACATTTGCCACGACGGATTCGATCTTCTCCTTGTCGAAAGCCTTGAACAGGTCGTCGGCCGATTTCAGCGTCGTCTCGAGCTGGTCGGAAACCCCGCCCATCGTGTCGGACAGCTTGGCAACGCTGTCGAGGAAGGCATCGACGCCCTTGGAATTACGGCCCAGCGCTTCGGAGAACTGCCGTATATTCTCCACCGTCTCCGACAGCGGACCGGTATTGTCACCGATGAAGCCTTCGAGCTTTGACACGACCGAGTCGGCGCGCGTCAGGATCGACTGCGCCGTCTGCAGCAGATTCGTCACGGCCGAGGGGCTGGCGACGATTTCGGCGATTCGTCCCTCCTCCTCGGCCTCGTCGAGCAGGTTCTTCTCCGACGGATTGCCGCCCTTGAGCTCGATATTCGCCTGGCCGGTGAGGCCCGCAAGCCCGACATCGGCCCGGGTCGAGGGGGTGATCGGCGTCAGCCGGTCCACAAGCGTATCGGCGATCGCCACCTCCGGATTGTTGACGTCGATGAACACGCGCCGGACGTCACCGACCTTGACGCCGTTGAACAGCACGGCGCTGCCGCGCCCGAGGCCCGACGCGGAGCCCGGGATGCGCACGCGAAGCTGCACGACCTCGCCGCGGTCGCCGAACCCGGCCGTCCAGTAGACGAAGCCGAACGCCGCCAGGATGGCTGCAATCGTGAACAGGCCCACAATGGCGTAGTTGGCTCTGGTTTCCATCCTGCGGTCCGAAGTCCTCAGCTATGCGGCGCGGCCGCAATAAGGCGCGCACGTTTGCCGCGAAAATATGACTTCACCCATGGTTCTTCGCTGGTCATCATCTTCTCGACCGGCCCTTCGATCAGGACCTTCTTGTTTCCGAGCACCGCTATGCGGTCGCATACCGAGAACAGGCTGTCGAGATCGTGGGTGACCATGTATACGGTCAGGCCCATGGTGTCGCGCAACTTTCCGACGAGTTCGTCGAATTCGGCCGCGCCGATCGGATCGAGTCCCGAGGTCGGCTCGTCAAGGAAGACGATGTCGGGATCCAGCGCCAGGGCGCGCGCCAGCGCAGCGCGCTTGATCATGCCGCCCGATAGCTCGAATGGCAGCTTGGACGCCGCGTCCTGCGGCAGGCCGACCAGTTCGAGCTTCAGATAGGCCAGTTCGTCCATCAGTTTTGGCGACAGGTCGAGATATTCGCGCATCGGGACCTGGATGTTCTCCAGCACCGAGAGCGCCGAGAACAAGGCACCGTGCTGGAACAGGACACCGAGCCGCATGTCGACCGTCATGCGCTCGGCATCGCTCGCCTCGTCGAGGTCGACGCCGAACACCCGGATCGTCCCGGACTGCTTCCTGATCAGGCCCAGAATGGTGCGCATCAGCACGGACTTGCCCGCCCCCGACGCGCCGACGAAGCCGAGGATCTCGCCGCGGTAGACGTCGAGCGACAGCCCTTCCAGCACCATCTTGGATCCGAAACCGACATCGACGTCGCGCACCGAAAGCACCACCTCGGGAGCGGCGGGCTGATGACCGTTCAGGGTCGGGTCCGGGTTCTGTGTCATTGCCGCTGCCCCGCCCCTAGAAGTTGATCGCGGCATAGAACATGGCGAACAGGCCGTCGACGACGATCACCACGAAGATTGATTTCACCACCGACGAGGTCACGCGGCGGCCGAGCGATTCCGCGCTGCCCTCGACCTTCATGCCTTCGGAAGCCGCTATGACGCCGATGATCAGCGCCATGAACGGCGCCTTGATCAGCCCGGCGAATATGGTCGACAGGTCGATCGCCGAACGCAGCCGGTCGATGAAGGCCTCGAAGGAGACGCCCGAATAGTAGTCGGCGACGAGCATGGCGCCGCCGATCGCGGCGAAATTGGCGATGATGGTCAGGCATGGCAGCGCGATCACCAGCGCGACCAGCCGGGGGAAGACCAGAACGCCGATCGGGTTGAGGCCGATCACCGTCAGCGCGTCGATCTCCTCGCGCATCTTCATCGACCCGATCTCGGCCGTGATGGCGCTGCCGGACCGGCCGGCGATCATGATCGCCGTCATCAGCACGCCGAGCTCGCGCAGCACGAGGATGCCGACGAGATCGACGGTGAAGATCTCGGCGCCGAAATAGCGCAGCTGGAACGCCCCCTGCTGGGCGACGATGCCGCCGACGATGGACGACATCAGCAGGATCACCGGGATGGCGCCGATGCCCATGCGCTCGATCTGCGCCGCGATCGCGGCGGGATTGACCGCATGGCGACGGCCGAGCTTGAGCTGGGCGCCGCGGACCGTGGCGCCGAGAATGTGCATGCCGAGCATGAAGTCGGCGCCGAGGCGGAAGACGCCCCGGCCGACCGCGTCGAGCACGGCGACCGTCGTCCAGTGCCGGGCCTTCGACACCGGTTCGGGCTCGCGGGCGGCTTCCTCTACCGCGCCGAGCAGCGTCTGCGCTGCCGCGCTGGCGCCCTCGACGCGCGTCTGCGCGCCCGATGCCGCCATCGCGATCATGAAGCGCTGCAGGACCCACGCGCCGGCGGTGTCGATACGGCCGACCTGCGAGAGGTCGAGCGTCAGGGCCCGCACGTCGCCCTGCCGCTCCAGATCGCCCAGTTCGCCGTCGATGCGGGCGATCGTCGCCGTCAGCCAGTCGCCGCTGCAGCGCACGACGAGCAGCTCGCCGCTGCCGGCGGTCTCGATGCGCGGCCGCGCGTCGATCGCCTCGTCCCCGGTGATGTCCGCTTGTGCGGCGTGCTCGCTGACCATAGAAGCTCTCTTAGCGGGTCGGATTGTCGCTGTCACTTTTCATCCCGGCCACGGCCCACCGCCAAGGAGTAGCGCCACGACATGGCACGCAAGCTGGAGATCCTCACCGAGAGCTTTCCGATCGCCGGAACCTTCACCATCTCGCGCGGCTCGAAGAGCGAGGCGGAAGTGCTCACCTGCCGGCTCGCCGAAAACGACCGCCTGGGAACAGGCGAATGCGTGCCCTATCCCCGCTACGGCGAGACGATGGAGAGCGTTCGTGACGCTATCGAGGCGGTCAGGAAGGACATCGAGGCCGGCGCGGGCCGCCAGGACCTTCTGTCGCTGATGCCGGCCGGCGCGGCGCGCAACGCCGTCGACTGCGCGCTGTGGGACATCGAGGCGAAGCTGTCGGGCGCACGCGCGCATCTCAAGGCCTGCGCGATGCCGCCGCGGCCGGTCCAGACCGCGATCACCATCTCGCTCGGCGATCCGGAGGAGATGGCGGCGCAGGCGCGGGCGCACGCCGCCCGGCCGCTGCTCAAGGTGAAGGTTGGCACGCAGGACGACGTCGCGCGGATCCACGCGGTCACGGCCTCGGCGCCGCGCAGCCGGATCATTCTCGACGCCAACGAGGGCTGGAACGAGGACAACATCCGCACCCATCTGCTGGCGGCGGCCGAGTACGATGTCGCGCTGGTCGAGCAGCCGCTGCCCGTCGACAAGGACGAGCTCTTGCGCCATATCCCCCACCCGGTGCCGATCTGCGCCGACGAGAGCGTGCATTCGGCGAGCGACCTCAAGGGGCTGATCGGGCGTTACGATGCCGTCAACATCAAGCTCGACAAGACCGGCGGCCTGACCGCGGCGCTGACCCTGCGCGACCAGGCGCGCGAACTGGGCTTCAGCGTCATGGTCGGCTGCATGGTCGGCACGTCGCTCGCCATGGCGCCGGCGGTGCTGCTTGCACAGGATGCCGACTATGTCGACCTCGACGGCCCGCTTCTCCTGGCGCGCGACCGCCGCCCGGGCCTGTCGTTCACGGGCACGCTGATCTCACCCCCCGGCCCCGAGCTTTGGGGATGAGCGAAGGCTGAACGCCACGAGCACGGTGCCGGCAACGGCGATCAGGGCCATGGCGAGGAAGCCGTTCACGCCATAGGCGGCATAGAGCGGTCCCGATGCGAGCGTCGCCCCCGCCATCGTCAGCCCGTTGGCGAAGAACGCGACGCCCTGCGCGGCCCCGGTCCTTTCTTCCGGCACGACCTCGGCAATCATCATCTGGACGCCGATCAGCAGGAAGCCGGTGGAGAACGCGTGCAGGGCCTGGATGGCGAAAAACCCCGCCACGCCGGTGCCGGAAGCCCACACGAAGGGAAAAAGCGCCCACCGCAATGCTGCCACGGCGCCCGCCGCAACGAGCAGCATGCCCGGCGACAGGCGGCCGAACACGCGGCGATAGAGCCCGAACACGACCACCTCGCAGATGACCGAGAACGCCCACAGAGCACCGGTCATGCCGGGATCGATGCCGAGGGTCGTCCAGTAGATCGCGCTGAAGCCGTAGACCAGCGCGTGGCTGGCATTGACGAAGCCGGCGCCGGCCACGAAGAACAGGAACCGCCGCTCGAAGAGGTTCGACGCGGCCGCCGGGAGCATGGCTGCGGAACCCGGGGTGGCGACGCGCGGTCTGCCGATGCGCGGTCCCGCGAGCACCGCGACCAATACTGCGCCAAGCCCGACGCTGATCATCCACGGCACGGCGCGGGCGCCGACCGCCGAAATCACCGCCCCACCGGCGAAGTTGGCGATCAGGAACGCGATCGATCCCCAGATGCGCATCGACGCATAGTCGGATTTCCAGCGCCGCATGCCGGACAAGGCGAGGGAATCGGCGAGCGGACCCTGCGGCGTCCAGAACAGCGCCAGCACGATCGAAACGCACAGGACCAGAAGGTAGGCGGGCGGCAGGAAGTAGCCGAGAGAGGCTGCGAGAGCGACGACCGCCACCACCGTGAATACATCGAGCCGGTCGCGCGCCTTGTCCGCCGCGGCGGTGACGAGAGGCGTGGTCAGCACGCGCAGAAACATCGGCGCGGACAGGATCACCGCGATCTGCGCGGCGTCGAAGCCATTCGCCTCCAGCCATAGCGGAAAATAGGGAAGATGGACGCCCAGCGGAGCGTAAACCGCTGCGTAGATCAGCGAGACCCGCAGTTCGAATCCTGGAGGCTTGACGCGTTGCGCCGGCGATAGAGGGGGAAGCGTCATCGTCGTGGTGCGGCCATCCGGTCCAGTCCGGCGCTACGCACCGTCAGCCGCTATGTAGAGCCTGTGCGGGCGAGAGGGAAACGATTCCGCACTCGGTTGGCGCAGCACACCGCCTGCCAACGATGGAGAATGACACCCCGGCAGGACCGGCGTCAGGCAGCTTCCGCATCGAAGGGAATGGGAGCAACTGCACGCTGCGGTACCGTTTGCGCTTGCTGGACCTTGGCCCAGTGCATGATGGAGAACCGGCCGGCATGATCTTCACCGACGGCCGTGCAGCTTTCCACCCAATCGCCGGTGTTGATGTAGTGGATGCCGGCAATCGTCTCGATCGTGGCGTGGTGGATGTGGCCGCAGATGACGCCGTCGACGTCCGAACGCGCCGCTTCCTGCGACACGACGGTCTGGAACGATCCGATGAAGTTCACCGCCTTCTTCACCTTGACCTTCGCCCAGGAGGAGAACGACCAGTAGGGCATGCCAAAAGCCCGGCGGAAACGCGAGACGACCCGGTTGACGATGATCGCGGCGTCATAGGCCTTGTCGCCCAGATAGGCGAGCCACCTTACGTTGTGGACGATCGTGTCGAACTGGTCGCCGTGGATCACGAGGTAGCGCTTGGCGTCGGCCGCGACGTGAATGGCGCGGTCCGCAACCTCGATGCCGCCGAAATGCGTGCCCTGGAAGTCGCGCAGGAACTCGTCATGGTTGCCGGCGATATAGATGATGCGCGTGCCCTTGCGGGCCTGGCGCAGCAGCTTCTGCACGACGTCATTGTGCGCCTGCGGCCAGTGCCAGGAGCGCCTGAGCCGCCAGCCGTCGACGATGTCGCCGACGAGATAGATCGTATCGGCCTCGTGGTGGCGCAGGAAGTCGATCAGATAGTCGGCCTTGGCCTGCCTGGAGCCCAGATGCACATCCGAGATGAAGAGCGTTCTGAACCGCTTCACGTCGTTGCCCGCCATGGCCGTTCAGCCTCTCGCGTTGGTGGTGTCGCGCTCCTATGGCCCGATTCATGTCACAGCCTTATGACGACGCGGCCGGGGCGCGGTGTTTGCGGTCGTGGCGGGCTTCCATCGGCGAAGAAGGCGCTTCAGTGGAACGAATTTGACATTTGAGTTCCGGTTCCGACATTTGCTCGGGCGCTTCCATAAATGGGCAGCAAATGTTGGAATCGGACCACTAGCCTGCGCGCTTGCAAGGAGAAAATCATGGATCTTGGTCTCAAGGGAAAACGCGCCATCATATGTGCCTCGAGCCGGGGGCTCGGACGCGGGTGTGCCATGGCGCTGGCCGAAGCCGGGTGCGATCTCGTCATCAACGGACGCGACGAGGCCGCGCTCGACGGGACGGCGACCGAGATCCGCGAGCGCTTCGGCGTGGCCGTCACGCCGGTGCTGGCCGACGTCTCGACGCCCGAAGGTCAGAAGGCCCTGCTCGAAGCCTGTTCCGACCCCGACATTCTGGTCAACAATAATGGCGGCCCGCCCTTCCGCGATTTCCGCGAACTCGATCGCGCGAAAATGCTGGAGGGTGTCACCCAGAACATGGTCACGCCGATCGAGCTCATCCAGGCGGTGATCGACGGCATGGCTTCGCGCGGCTTCGGACGCATAGTCAACATCACCTCGATGTCGGTCTACCAGCCGATATCAGGCCTCGACCTGTCGTCGGGCGCACGCGCCGGGCTGACCGCCTTCCTGGCCGGCGTTGCGCGGACCGTGGCCGCGCGCAACGTCACGATCAACAACATCCTGCCGGGCAAGTTCGATACCGACCGCATTCGCGGCTCGATCCGCTTTTCGGCGCAGAAGGCCGGTGTCAGCGAGGCTCAACAGGCGGAGAAGACCGCCAACGAAGTCCCCGCGAAACGGCTGGGCACGCCCGAGGAATTCGGCATGGCCTGTGCATTCCTGTGTTCGGCCCACGCCGGCTACATTACCGGGCGCAACCTGATCCTTGACGGCGGTTTGTACCCCGGCGCATTCTGACGACCCCATCGGGACGACTTATCAAGAGAATCAAATGCGGGAGGCAAGCCCTTGAAACTCATCCGTTTTGGCGAGAAGAGCGACGAACGTCCCGGCGTTCTCGATGCCGAGGGAAGGATTCGCGACGTTTCGTCGGTGGTGCCGGACTTCAGCCCCGACACCATCGGCCCGGAACTGATCGACACGCTGTCGGCGGCCGATCTTTCCTCCCTGCCCGCGGTCGATCCCACGACACGCATCGGAGCGCCGCTGTCGCGAACCGGCCATTTCATCGCAATCGGCCTCAACTATGCCGACCATGCCGCCGAGGCGGGACTGCAGGTGCCGGCCGAACCGATCGTGTTTTCCAAGGCGCCGAGCTCGCTCAACGGCCCGAATGACGACGTCATGCTGCCGCGCGGCTCGACCAACACCGACTGGGAGGTCGAACTCGCCGCGATCATCGGCACCCGCTGCGACTACGTCTCACAGGGCGAGGCGCTGGATCACGTCTTCGGCTATGCCGTGTGCAACGACGTGTCCGAGCGCGAATACCAGATCCAGCGCAGCGGCCAGTGGATCAAGGGCAAGAGCGCCCCGACCTTCGGGCCGCTCGGACCGTGGATCGCCACGCGCGACGAGATCCCGGACCCGCAGGCACTCGACATGTTTCTCGACGTGAACGGCGTCCGCACCCAGACCGGCAACACGTCGACGATGATCTTCTCCGTCGCGCATGTCATTTCCTACCTGTCGCATTTCATGGTCCTTGAGCCGGGCGACATCGTAACCACCGGTACGCCGCCCGGCGTCGGTATGGGCAAGAAGCCGCCGACCTATCTGAAATCCGGCGACGAGATGCATCTCGGCATTGCGGGTCTTGGCGAACAGCGGCAGAAGGTCGTCGCCCGCTGATCCGGGCAGCGACCGAGCGCGAGGGCGGGGCATGAGCACGAAGAAGAAGACCACGAAACCGCCGGCAGGGTCCGATCTGGACGAAGCCGCCCTCTTCTTTCATCGCTACCCGACGCCGGGAAAGCTCGAGATCCAGGCGACGAAGCCGCTCGGTAACCAGCGTGACCTGGCGCTCGCCTATTCGCCGGGCGTCGCCGCGCCCTGCCTGGCGATCCATGAGAACCCCGCCGTCGCCGCCGACTACACCGCGCGGGCCAACCTCGTGGCCGTGGTTTCGAACGGATCCGCAGTGCTCGGCCTCGGCAATATCGGGCCGCTTGCATCCAAGCCGGTGATGGAAGGCAAGGCGGTCCTGTTCAAGAAGTTCGCCGGCATCGACGTCTTCGACATCGAGATCGACGCGCCGGAGATCGACCGCATGGTCGAGACGGTCGCCGCGCTCGAGCCGACCTTCGGCGGCATCAACCTCGAGGACATCAAGGCGCCCGAGTGCTTCGAGGTCGAGGAGCAGCTCAAGGCGCGCATGGCCATTCCGGTGTTCCATGACGACCAGCACGGAACGGCGATCATCGTCGCCGCCGCGGTGCTCAACGGTCTGGAAATCGCGAAAAAGGACATCGCCGAGGTCAAGATCGTCACATCCGGCGCGGGTGCGGCAGCGCTGGCATGCCTCAACCTCCTGGTCTCGCTCGGGGCGAAGCGCGACAACATCTGGATCACCGACCGGTTCGGCGTCGCCTGGCGCGGGCGGGTCG
The DNA here is from genome assembly GCA_023953775.1 of Rhizobiaceae bacterium. Lineage (GTDB taxonomy): Bacteria > Pseudomonadota > Alphaproteobacteria > Rhizobiales > Rhizobiaceae > JAMLJD01. The sequence continues at coordinate 26,745 of JAMLJD010000021.1, forward strand.
AGGAAATGGACCGCTGGAAGGACGCCTACGTCAAGGAGACCGAGGCGCGGACGCTTGCCGACGTGATCGGGGGCGCCGACGTCTTTCTCGGCCTGTCGGCAGCCGGCGTGCTCAAGCCAGAGCTTCTGGCCGAGATGGCCGAAAGCCCGCTGATCCTGGCCCTCGCCAACCCCGTGCCGGAGATCATGCCCGACCTGGCGCGCGAAGCCCGGCCCGACGCGATGATCTGCACCGGCCGCTCGGACTTTCCCAATCAGGTCAACAACGTTCTGTGCTTCCCCTACATCTTCCGCGGCGCGCTCGATGCCGGCGCGACGGCGATCAACGAGGAGATGAAGCTCGCCGCCGTACGCGCGATCGCCGCGCTTGCCCGCGAGGAACCGTCGGAAGTCGCCGCGCGCGCCTATTCGGGCGAGACGCCGATCTTCGGGCGCGACTATCTCATCCCCTCGCCCTTCGACCCGCGGCTGATCCTGCGGATTGCGCCAGCGGTCGCGAAGGCGGCGGCGGAGTCGGGCGTCGCCTCGCGCCCGGTCACCGACATGGATGCCTATGTCGACCGGCTCAACCGCTTCGTCTTCCGTTCCGGCCTGATCATGAAGCCGGTCTTCGCGGCGGCGAAGGGCGCGGGCCGCAAGCGCGTCATCTACGCCGATGGCGAGGACGAGCGCGTGCTACGCGCCGCGCAGGTGGTTCTGGAGGAAGGCATCGCCGAGCCGATCCTGATCGGCCGGCCGCATGTCATCGACGTGCGATCGAAGCGCTACGGGCTGAAGATCAGGCCGGGCGAGCACTTCGCGCTGATCAACCCCGAGGACGACCCGCGCTACCGCACCTATGTAGACCTGCTGATCGAGCGGGTCGGGCGCCGGGGCATGACGCCCGAGGCGGCGCGGACCATGGTGCGCACCAACAATACGGTGATCGCCTCGCTGGCGCTGCTGCGCGACGAGGCCGATGCGATGATCTGCGGGCTGGAAGGCCGGTTCGAGCGGCATCTGCGCCATGTCGACCAGATCATCGGCCGCCGCGAGGGCGTGGCCGACCTCTCCGCGCTGTCGATGCTGATCTCGCAGCGCGGGATCATGTTCTTCACCGACACCTATGTGACGGTCGATCCCTGCGCCGAGGAGATCGCCGAGATGACGATCCTCGCCGCCGAGGAGATCCGGCGGTTCGGCCTGGAGCCAAAGGCCGCGCTCTTGTCGCACTCGAATTTCGGATCGAGGGACTCCAAAAGTGCGCTAAAAATGCGCGAGTCGGCGGCAATCTTGCGCAAAATCGCCCCGGATTTGATGGCGGATGGCGAAATGCATGGCGATTCCGCACTATCCGAGGTACTTCGCAACCGTGTTTTTCCGCATTCCACGCTGAAGGGCGAGGCCAATCTGCTGGTCTTTCCAAATCTCGACGCGGCCAATATCGCACTCACGACCGTGAAGATGATGCTCGATGCGCTGCATGTCGGGCCGATCCTTCTCGGGGCTGCGCAGCCGGCGCATATCCTGACCCCGTCGGTGACGTCGCGGGGCGTCGTCAACATGACCGCGCTGGCCGTCGTCGAGGTGATGCAGAAGTCGCAGGCGCTGGCAAAGCCGGACTGAACCGGTCCGGCGACTGGTAAACTGGCGGTTAACTTCGTTTCGGATAGACTCGCGACCGCGGAGATTCGCATCCGCGAACGGTTTCGGCGCGCGGGCAGAGACAGGCAATCGATGACGGCTTCGGCAGGCAGATCGGCGACCATGCTGCTTCGGGCGGCCCTGTCGCTGCTGCTGGTGCTCCTTTTGACCGACCACGCCGCCGCGGCGTCGCGCGTATGCCGCGACCTCGAGGCGAAACTCGCCGCGTCCGATACGGGCGGCGGCGGCCGGATGGCGCGCAAATATGACGACGCCATCCGTACCCAGGAAGGACAGCTCTCCAAGGCGCGCCGGCAGGCACGGTCGAACGGCTGCGATTTCCGCGTGTCGGGCGTGCGCATGCGCGCGGATTGCGGCGGGTTGAACGCGACGATCGCCAAGATGGAACGCAATCTGCTCAAGCTGCAGCGCACACGTGCCAGCATGGGCGGCGGCAACCCTCGTCGCGAGCGCGCACGCATTCTCGCCGCGCTCGACGTCAACGGATGCCGCGAACGGCCGGAAACCGGGCGGACGTTGCCGCAGGCGGTCGACCGCCGGGCGCGGACCAGCATTTTCGACCAGATCTTCGGCGGCGGCATCCGGCACCGCCGCTCCGTCGACGACGATACCACCGACGCCAGAGACGACAATCAGGTCCGGCGCATCATCAACGACGGCTCGTTCCCCGAGTCGACGCCGACCGGCGGCGACCTGCGCACCCTGTGCGTGCGCATGTGCGACGGCTATTTCTTCCCGATCTCGAACAATTCGGGGCGCAGCGACCTGACGCGCGACCAGCAGATCTGCGAAGCGCGATGCCCCGGCGCCGAAGTCCAGCTCTATTTCCACCGCTTTCCGGATGAAGACACCGAGCAGATGGTGTCGGCAGTGTCCGGCCAGCCCTATACGGAGATGAGCACCGCTTTCCTGTACCGCCAGGCGGACTTCCAGCGGCCGGCCGGATGCGGCTGCAACGAAGGGCCGAAGGGCTTCTCGATCATCGCCGGAGAACTGCCCAAAGCCGAACCCGAAACGCCGACCGAGACGGTGGTTCCGCGGCCATGGGCGCGGCCCGACCCCGCAGACGACCCGGAGACGCTTGCCAACCGCGCGGGCGGCCTCGACATGGCAGCCCTGCGCAGGATGGCTCCTCAGCCGGCCGAAACGGCGTCCATTGCCGAGGAAACGGGCGACAAGCGGGTCAGGGTCGTCGGGCCAGTGTTCCTGCCCGACCCAGAAGCGGCAATAGATCTGCGAGCTCCGGCCCGGAAGGACGGCCTGTAAGGGCCAGCCTGAGCGGCATGAACAGCGCCCTGCCCTTGCGGCCGGACGCCTGCTTGACCCGCTCCGTCCACAGCTTCCAGACGTCGGACCCCCATGGCTCGTCCGGCAGAAGATCGAAAGCGGCGCGCACGAAGTCGAGGTCGCCCGGTTCGAGCTGTGGTTTTTCCAGAGGGCCTTGCGACACGATCGCCCACCAGTCCGACGCATCGGCGAAACGGTCGAGGTTGCCGCGCACGGCGAGCCAGAACGCCTCGGCCCGGCCGGCGTCGATCCCCATGCTCGCCAGTCGTTCGCTGGCAGCGTCGTAGGGCATCGCGTGAAGCAGGGCACGGTTGAGGATTTCGAGTTCGCCGGGATCGAACTTCGAGGCCGATTTCGACGTCGCCGTGGGCTCGAAGCGGGCGGCCAGATCATCCATGGAGGCGACAGCCTCGACGCTCGCCGACGTCCCGATCAGGACCGCCAGAGAGGCGACCGCCATCGGCTCGAGCCCGGCCTCGTACAGTCCCGAGATCGACAGTGCGCCGCTGCGCTTCGACAAGCCCTCGCCCGTCGACGTGGTGAGCAGATTGTGGTGGCCGAAGGCCGGCGGCGTCGCGCCCAGCGCCTCAAACAGCGCGATCTGCGCGCCGGTGTTGGTGATGTGGTCGTCGCCGCGGATGACGTGGCTGATACCCATATCGATATCATCGACCACCGACGGCAGCGTGTAGAGGAACGTCCCGTCCTCACGAACGAGAACCGGGTCGGACAGGGAGGCGAGATCAACGGTCTGGCGGCCGCGAAAGACGTCGTCCCAGTGAACGTCCGTACGCTCGGGCGCGAAGGGATCGCCGCCGGGGAAATTGGGCAGCAGGAACCGCCAGTGCGGACGCTTTCCCTCGGCGTCCAGGGAAGCCCGCTCAGCGTCGGTCAGCTTCAGCGCCTCGCGGCCGTAGACCGGCGGCAAGCGGCGCGACAGCCGGATCCTGCGGCGGCGCTCCAGCTCCTCCGGGGTTTCATAACAGGGATAGAGCAGGCCCTTGCTTCGAAGTGCGAGGACAGCCTCCTCATAAAGCCCGACACGCGCCGACTGGTAGGCGACCTTGTCGGGAACGATGCCCAGCCAGGCCAGGTCGACGGCAATCCGGTCGGCATATTCGCTCTTCGAGCGCGCCGTGTCCGTATCGTCGAAGCGCAGGACGAACGAGCCGCCATTGCGGCGCGCGAACAGCCAGTTGAACAGCGCCGTGCGCGCATTGCCGATATGGATCAGGCCCGTCGGAGACGGGGCGAAACGGACTGTGACGGTCATCAGCGCGGGGTAGCCGAAGCACCAGCCAATGGCAAGCTGCGCTCGCCGAAGCGTCGCGAGACGAAAAACAAGAGGATGCAGGCCGCGAAGCAGTAGGCACCCATCACCGTGATCTGCAGCGGATAATCGACCCCGAGATCGATGAGATAGCCGGTGATGCCCGGCCCGATCGCGGTTGCGAAAACCAGGATGGCCACGGTCAGCGCGCGGATCGCGCCCAAGTGCTTGACGCCGTAGACCTCCGGCCACAGCGAGCCGAAGATGGTGTTGGAGAAGCCATAGGTCATGCCCATCAGGCCCATGAAGGCGAAGGCGCTCCACTGCGCCTCGACGGCGCCGAGTGTCAGGCAACCGAGCCCCAGCGGGATCAGGAAGTATGGCAGCAGCGAGACGGCCGAGAAGCGATCGACCAGCTGGCCCGCGATCAGCGAGAAGGCGACCACGGTCGCCGCCATGAAGGTGAAGGAGGAGGCGAAGACCTCGAGGGACCAGCCGCGGACCTCGACCAGGTAGACCTGGTGGAACGCGACCGTGGTGCCGATGAAGCCGGGCGCCATGACGCCGAGCAGGACGAGGTAGAACAGCGGGTCGCGCATTGCCTCGCCGCGTGTCCAGTCGCGGGCCGTCGGCTTTGGCGACACGGGATCGCTTGTCCGGGGCGACCTCTCGACGCGATGAAGCGTGGTGATCGCAGGCAATGCCACGAGGATCAGCGTCGCGCCAAACAGAAGCCAGGAATTGCGCCAGCCTATCGCGCCGGAGATCAGCACGAAAAGCAGCGGAAACATCGCCTCGCCGGCGTTGACGCCGATCGCGGTGACCGAGATCGCCTTGCCGCGCTGGGCGGCGAACCAGCGGCCGGCGGCCGTGAAGGCGTTCTGCGTCATCATGCCCTGCCCGAACAGCCGCAGCAGGTAGATAGTCACGACCAGGAGCACGATGTGGCCAGAAAGCGCCATCATCACACAGGCCATCGCCAGAACCGGTACGATGATCATCGTCACGACACGGGCCGGATAGCGGTCGACGATCTGGCCGAGCCGCGGCAGCGTGAACGCGCTGGCGAGCGTGGCCACCATGTAGAGCGTGCCGAAGCCGCCATGGGTGAGCCCGTATTCCTCGCGGATATGGCCGGCCGAAAGCGAGATGAAGAAGGTCTGCCCGTAGGACGAGAAGAAGGTCAGCAGGAAGCCGCCAGCCAGCCAGCGAAAATTGTCGCGAAGGAAATTCATGGTCTCGCTATCCCGCGCCTGCGCGATCGAGGCGCATTTCGTTGCCGTCCACGGCGGGCCGGAAGCCGTAACGCTCGTAGAGGCCGTGTGCGTCGGCTGTGTTGAGCAGCCAGGTCGACACCGTCGCCAGCTCGGGATGGCCGAGCAAGGCCTCCACCAGCGCCTTTCCGATGCCCTTCCCGCGATGATCCGGCCACACGATGACATCGGAGATGCGCGCGAAGAGCGCCCTGTCAGTGATCGCACGCGCGAAGCCGACCTGCCTGCCGTCCACGAGCGCTATCGCGCACAGGGAATTGGCAAAGGCGCGCCGGTGCATCTCATCCGTCCGTCCGGCGCCCCAGTAAGCGCCATTCAGCAGAGCCGTCGTGGCCGCGAAATCGAGCCTCCCGATGTCGTCGGTAATTTCCATCAGGAACCGGCCGCCCTCATGTCCGGTCGCGGAACTTGTTGGTGATCGGGTAGCGGCGGTCGCGGCCGAAATTCTTCTTCGTGATCTTTACGCCGGGCGCGGCCTGCCGGCGCTTGTATTCGGCGATGTAGAGCAGATGCTCGATGCGGTGGACGGTTTCGCGGTCGTGGCCGCGCGCGACGATCTCGTCGACGCCCATCTCGTTTTCGACGAGGCATTCGAGAATGTCGTCGAGGACCGGATAAGGCGGCAACGAATCCTGGTCGGTCTGGTCGGGCCGCAGCTCGGCCGACGGCGCCTTGTCGATGATGTTGGCCGGGATCACCTCGCCGCTCGGCCCTAGCGCGCCGGGAGGCACATGGCCATTGCGCCAGCGCGCCAGCGCATAGACCTGCATCTTGTAGACGTCCTTGATCGGGTTGAAGCCGCCGTTCATGTCGCCGTAGAGCGTCGCATAGCCGACCGACATCTCCGACTTGTTGCCCGTCGTCACCACCATCGACCCGAACTTGTTGGAGATCGCCATGAGGATGGTGCCGCGGGCGCGGCTCTGCAGGTTCTCCTCGGTGATGCCCTCCTTCGTACCCTCGAACATCTGGCCGAGCGCGTTGGAGAAGCCCTCGACCGGCTCGAAGATGGGCACGATGTCATAGCGGCAGCCGAGCGCGCGGGCGCACGCCTCCGCATCCTTCAGCGAATCCTTCGAGGTGTAGCGGTAGGGCATCATGACGGCGCGCAGACGCTCCTCGCCCAGCGCATCGACGGCAAGCGCGGCGCAGATCGCCGAATCAATGCCGCCGGAAAGCCCGAGAACGACGTTCCGGAAGCCGTTCTTGTTCACGTAGTCGCGCAGGCCGAGCATGCAGGCGCGGTAGTCCGCCTCCTCCTTCTCGGGGATCTTCGACATCGGCCCGCCGTCGCAGACCCAGCTATCGCCCTCGCGCTTCCACGTCGTCACCGACACCGTTTCCTCGAACTGGCTCATCTGGAAGGCCAGCGACTTGTCGGCGTGGATGGCGAAGGACGCGCCGTCGAAGACCAGCTCGTCCTGCCCGCAGAGCTGGTTGGCGTAGATCATCGGCAGGCCGCTTTCGATGACCTGCCGGATGACGACCTGGTGGCGGACATCGACCTTGCCGCGATAGTAGGGCGAGCCGTTGGGCACGAGCAGGATCTCGGCGCCGGATTCGGCCAGCGTCTCGCAGACGCCGAGCTCGCCCCAGATGTCCTCGCAGATCGGGATGCCCAGCCGCACGCCGCGGAAATTGACCGGGCCCGGCATGTCGGGCCCGGCCTGGAACACGCGCTTCTCGTCGAACTCGCCGTAATTCGGCAGGTCGATCTTGAAACGCTCGGCCGTCACCTTGCCGCCGTCGGCAACGATAACGGCGTTGTGGAGCCCGCTGCGGCGGCGCAGCGGCACGCCCATGATGATGCCGGGGCCGCCATCCGCCGTGTCCGCGGCGAGATCGAGTGCGGCAGCCTCGCATGCCTCGACGAAGGCCGGCTTCAGGACAAGATCCTCCGGCGGATAGCCAGCGATGAAGAGTTCGGTAAACAGCACCAGCTCGGCACCGTGTCGGGCGGCATCCGCCCTTGCCTCGCGGGCCTTGGCGAGATTGCCGGCAATGTCGCCGACCGTGGGGTTCAGCTGCGCGATCGCAATCCGCAGGATGTCGGGTGCCTTGGTGCTCATCACCGGGGTTTATCGCGCGGCCTGCGCGAGGGCAATCGGGTTTGGCTGTGTCAGACGGTCCGGCGACCCAGCCTTGACACACGGGCGCCGCTGGCCGATTGCCGGGCCGCGCCACCATTTGTCCGGACACCATATGCCTTACGAGAACAGCCTCAAGAAGCCGCTCGAATTTCTGGCGCGCCACTGGTTCGTCTTTCTGCCCCTTTTGGTGCTGGCGCTGGGGCTGCCCAATCTGGGCGAGCGCCCCTACCGCTTCGAGGAAGGCCGCCGCATCGTGCAGGCGCTCGCCATTCACGATGGCGGGTCGTGGTGGAGGCTCGAGACATTCGGTATCGACTATCTCTTCAAGCCGCCGATGCTGCCCTGGCTGATCGAGCTTTGGGGCCGGCTGCTCGGCGGGATCGGCGAGACCGCGGCGCGCATGAGCGGCCTGCTCGCCGTTGCGGGCGGCGCCGCAACGGCCGGATGGCTGGCGTTCCGCATCGCGCCCGAGCGTGCCCGTATCGCCGCGCTTGCGGCGGGGGCGACATTCCTCGCTTCGCAGACGGTTTTCGCGCGCATCCGGCTGGCCGAGACCGACGCGTTGGCCACGGCGCTGGTGGCCGCGGCATTCCTGGTGTGGGCGCTGGCGCGGCTTTCCAACCGCACGGGTATCCTGACGTGGGCGGGCGTCGCGCTGTTCTTTTCCGCTGCCCTGATGACGAAGGGACCGGCGCCGCTGCTTTTTCCGCTTGCCGCGATGGTGGCGCTGCCGGTCGCCGAGCGGCGTTGGGGTGAGCTGGCAGCCCTTTGCGCGACACTCGGCGTCAGCGCGCTGCCGATCGCCTACTGGCTTTACGTCAATGCCGACACCACAAGCACGACCGAGGTCGCCGGTATCGTGCGGCTGACCACGACCGAAGCCGATTCGGCCTGGACCTATCTCAAGCTGTCGTCGGAATCGCTCGCCAAGGGTGTGCTCCAGTCGATGCCGGCGGCGGCGATCGCCGCGATCTGGATCATCCGTACCAAAGCCTGGCGCCGGTCGTCGCAGCCGCCGATGAACCACGCACTGTTTCTCTACGCGGTGCCGGTCTCGATCTTCATCCTCGTGTGGCCCTATTCGGAAGGCCGATATGCGATGCCGGCGATCTGGCCGCTCGCGGTGATGGCCGGCCTGTGGATTGCGAATGCCTGGGACAGGCGCGGCGTCGCGACCATGCTCGCCGCCTTCCTGATCGCCTTCGTCGGCATCCAGTCGGCGCAGATCGCGCTGGCGGGACGGACCGACGCGCAGATCGCGCAGCGCAGGGCCGCGACCGCGCTGTCAGACGCCTTCGCGGAGCTGCCTCCCGGCAAGGCGCTTCTGCTCACGCCGCAGGACTACAACCGCTACGCCTATGTCGGCCGCAACGCGATCTGGATCGAGGCGAGCGATCTGGACTGTCCGCCGCCCGGCCCGTTCCTTCTCGCCGAGGATGCGGCGGCGCACCTGCCGGACCCCGCGCGCTGGGAGCAGATCGAGCGGATCGAGGCGGCCGGGGCCACGCTCTTCCGGCGCATCGAGGACGATCCCGGCTGCTGACGGGGGCCGGTCTACTCGCCCATATATTCGCGCAAGGACTCGGCCGAATGGTTCTCGCCGATCGACATGGAGAGAATGCGCGAGAGGTGGAGGTATGGAAGCCCGGTCTGCGCCTTCCAGGCGTTGAGCTGTGCCTGGATCTTGCCGAGGTCCTTCTTCGACGACGCGTTGTCGCCGATATCGAGGCCGGCATCGCGCAGTGCGAGACCGAAGTCGGTCGAGACGATGAAGCCGTCCCAGCCGATCCAGCGCAGGAAATACTGGCCGGTATTGCCGCCGAGGCGGCTACCGTGCTTGCCGAGATAGGCCATCAGGCCGACCTGGTCGTCAGCCGGCCAATTGGCCAGGAAACGGCCGAAGCCGCCATGCTCGGCCGAGACGCGGTCGACGAAGGCCGCGTTCTCACGCACCGACTTGATCTTCTGGGGATTGCGGACGATGCGCTTGTCGGAAGCGAGATCGTGCCAGTAGTCGTCCGGCTGGAAGAGCAGCCGCTTCGGCTCGAATCCGAGGAACGCTTCTTCGAAGTCGGGCCATTTCTGCTCGATGACGCGCCAGACGAAGCCGGCCGAAAAGACGCGGCTGGCCATGGTCGAGAGGATGCGGTCGTCGGGCACGTCGGCGAGCAGCGCATTGTCGGGCGGGGCGGGCAGCAGCGTTGCGAGGACGGCCTCGCCGCCCTTGCGCTCGGCGGCGCGCGCCCGGATCGTGTCGAAGCTCTTCATCGCGGTTCCTCCCCGCGCAGCATAGGACGGGGAAAAGCCCGCCAACAAGCAAGATTCGGCCGGGCTCAGGGCTCCAGCGCCTGATCGCCCCTGTCGAGGATCAGCGGCACGATGATGTCCTCCTCGTCCTCCAGATGCCGGGTCAGGAGCGACACGAGCCTCTCGTTCTCGTCGGCGTAGCGGTCGGCGGCGAAACGCTGGCTGTCGGCGCTTTCCTCAAGCGAGCGCATGAACGCGTTGGCGGTTTCGGCATTGCGCTCGAGCGCCTCGTGGATGCGGTGGTGGTCGGCGTCGAGGATGTCGAAGCCGCGCTTCAGCCGGCTTTCGGCGCGGGCGAACACGGGGAAATAGTGCTGATCCTCGACCTGGTGATGGCCTTCGAGATTGCCGAGGAAGAAGTTGAGGCGCGGCGCGAACCAGGCGGCGAAGGCGGGCGCGTCCAGCCTGCCCTCGCGATGATCGGCGATCCCCCTGGTGAGCATCGCGCCGACGTCGCGAAACATGTCGTGGCGCTGCAGCCAGAACTGCGCCATGCCGCGGATGTTGTCATGCGCCTGCCACTCGGCGCGCGGATAGCGCTCGAGCAGGAACCGCAGATCCTCGGGAAGGCCGGAGCGCGTATCGAGCGCGAGCGTATCGTCTATGGTCTCAACTCCGTCTGCGCGGGCGGCCGGGGCTTACTGGGCCCCGGCGCCCCAGAGCATTCCGCTTCAGTGGAACAGATAGGAATCGTAGGCGAAGAAGCCAAGCTGGGCGGATGCATGCGCCCGCTCCGCCTTCGCATCCGGCCCGGCCGCGCCATAGGCGAAGAACAGCGGCATGAGATGCTCGTCGGTCGGATGGTTGTCGAGCGGGAACGGCGCCTCGTCGCGCCAGGCAAGGATCGCGTCGCGGTCGCCAGCCTCGAAGCGCTCGGCGAACCAGGCGACGAACGCATTGACCCGGCGCACGAGCTCGGGGTCGGCGGTCACGCCGCCGCGCATGACGGGGAACAGCGCCCGCAAATTGTGGGTGATGTGCCCGGAGCCGACGAGAAGCACGCCTTCCTCGCGCAGCGGCGCCAGCGCACGGCCCACCGCATAGTGCCAGGCAGCGTCGCGGGACGGATCGACGGATACCTGAACGACCGGGATGTCGGCATCCGGAAATGCCAGCCTGAGCGGCGTCCAGGTGCCGTGATCATAGCCGCGATGCGGCACCGCCGACGGATGCAATCCGGCTTCGGCCAACAGGCCGAGTACCTTCTCCGCAAGCGCGGGGTCGCCCGGAGCGGGATAGACCATGTTGTAAAGTTCGGGCGCGAATCCCCCGAAATCATAGATCATTCCGGGCTTCGGATCGGTCACGACGGCAACGCCGTCGGTCTCGAAATGCGCCGAGACCACGACAATGGCCTTGGGACGTTCGATCCGCCCGGCGAGACCTTCGAGATAGTCGCGCGCCTCGCTCGGCTCGATGACGATGTTCGGGCCACCATGGGAAATGAAAATCGACGGTAATGTGCTCATGCCAGATCTCCTTGACCGCTATATAGCTGGCCGGAGGTCGGCATGTGAGAGGTCGCGCGGACGACATAGCGTTCAATAATGGTGAACGCCCACCCGCTGACCGTCAACCCGAGGCTTGATAGCAGGGAAGCCCGTCGTCGATCCCGTAATAGTCGCCCTTGTCGGCGACGAAGATGTGCTTGACGGCCTCGAGCCCGCTCGGATCGTCAAACGAGCCGGCGAGGACCGACGTCACGGCGCTGCCGTCGGATTTCCAGAAGAGCGCCGACCCGCAGGTGCCGCAGAAGCCCCGGCTTGCCGTCGACGAAGCGCGGTACCAGTGCACGGCGTCCCCGCCTTCGATCGTCAACGCGTCGTCGGAGACATTTGTCGCAGCGTAGTGGTGTCCCGTCTGCTTGCGGCACTGGGTGCAATGGCAATAGACGACCCCGCGCACCGGGCCTCGCGCCGCGAAGCGCACGGCGCCACACAGGCATGAACCGTGGCGTGTTTCACTCATGTTTGGCTCTCCCCTTCCCGTCGCGCGATCATTTCACGTGGCGGGACAGGGAAAAATCGCATAATTCTGAACGCTGCGATCAGCCGTTCGCGACCTTGCGGTGGGGAAGCGCGTCACGATCCTTCTTGAGGAGCTCGGCGACCAGAAAAGCCATCTCCAGCGCCTGATCGGCATTGAGCCGCGGGTCGCAATGTGTGTGATAGCGGTCGTGCAGATCGTCGGCAGAGATGGCGCGGGCGCCGCCCGTGCACTCGGTGACGTTCTTGCCGGTCATCTCGACATGGATGCCGCCGGGATGCGTACCCTCTGCGCGATGGATGTCGAAGAAGGCCTGAACCTCGGACAGGATACGCTCGAAGGGCCGCGTTTTGTAGCTGTTGAGCGTGATCGTGTTGCCGTGCATGGGATCGCACGACCACACCACCTTGCGCCCCTCGCGCTCGACGGCGCGGATGAGCTTCGGCAGATGATCGCCGACCTTGTCGGCGCCGAAGCGGTTGATGAGCGTCAGCCGGCCCGGCTCGTTCTCCGGGTTGAGAAGGTCGATCAAGGTCAGCAGACCGTCCTCGGTGAGCGACGGACCGCATTTGAGGCCGAGCGGGTTCTTGATGCCGCGGCAGTATTCGATGTGGGCGTGATCCGGCTGGCGCGTGCGATCGCCGATCCAGATCATGTGGCCGGAGGTCGCGTACCAGTCGCCAGAGGTCGAATCGACGCGCGTCAGCGCCTCCTCGAAGCCGAGCAGCAGCGCCTCGTGGCTGGTGTAGAAATCGGTCTCGCGGATCGAATAGTTGTTCTCGCCGGTGATGCCGATCGCCCGCATGAACTCCATCGATTCCGAGATGCGGTCGGCCAGCGCCTGATAGCGCTCGGCCTGCGGGCTGTCGGAGATGAAGCCAAGCATCCAGCGATGGACGTTGTCGAGATTGGCGAAGCCACCCTGCGCGAAGGCGCGCAGCAGGTTGAGCGTCGCCGCCGCCTGGCGATAGGCCATTTCCTGGCGCGCGGGATCGGGAATGCGCGACTTCTCGTCGAACTCGATGCCGTTGATGATGTCGCCGCGATAGGACGGGAGCGTGACCCCGTCCTTGGTCTCGTTGTCGGACGAGCGCGGCTTCGCGAACTGACCCGCGATGCGGCCGATCTTCACCACCGGCTGCGCGCCGGCGAATGTCAGCACGACGGCCATCTGCAGGAAGACGCGGAAGAAATCGCGGATATTGTCGGCGCCGTGTTCAGCGAAGCTCTCGGCGCAGTCGCCGCCCTGAAGCAGGAAGCCCTCGCCCGCGGAGACGGCAGCAAGCTGCTTCTTCAGCTTGCGGGCCTCACCTGCAAAAACCAGCGGCGGAAAGGTCGCGAGGCGGCCCTCGGTCTCTGCCAGCGCGGCCTGGTCCGGATAGGCCGGCACCTGCTGGATGGGTTTCGCTCTCCAGGAATTCGGCGACCATTTCGTCATGTTCTTGTCCAACGCTTCACAATGCGCTCTGATATCGCGCGTTTCGCCTCCGCTTCGCGGAACGCGGCTTATTAACGGATGGGCGGTATCTATTCTAGACCTTGGTGGCGATTAATCGAACCAGGGAATCTCATTCCGCCGCGCTCCGCGAGCAGCCGGTCGAACAGGTCTACCTCGGTCGGGGTCAACGAAACCGCACGCGGATAAGTCGGCCGGTCGCGATCCTCGTGAACCGGAATGTCGAAATTCTCCGTTTCGGCAATGAACCGCCGCAGGCCATCCTCGCCGTGAAGCGCGAGGAACCCCTGCATCACTGCATCGAGATACGAACGCAGGATGCGCGGCGGTTCGACGTGGGGCGGCAATTCCTCGTCGGCCGTGTAGACGTAAAGCGGCAGGCCGTCGGGAACGCCGCCCGGGGACTCGACCTGCGTGCGATCGATGGTGCGCCTGATATAGCGGGCCTCGCGCGCATCGACGGCCGCAAGGTTCTCCGCCCGGTCGATGACGAGTACGCCGTCGCAGATCACGCCGGCATCCGGCCGCACTGTCAGAAGGGCTGCCGGAAAGCCGGGCATGTCGGGCCGCGACCGCCAGCCGCGGCGGTAGCCGATGAGCCGCGCCGGGACAATGTCGACGTAGTCGGTCCGCAGCGTCGCCCGGTTGACCAGCGAGCCATAGCCGAAATAGCCGACGAGCTCCTGCCCGGATGCCTGCGGCATCGCCGTCATTCGACCTTCTGGCCGTTCTTGAGCCTGTAGGTCGGCTGGTACATCGTGACCAGTTCCTCGGCCGCCGTCGGATGGACCGCCATGGTGCGGTCGAAATCGTCCTTGGTCAGCCCCGCCTTGATGGGAATGGCGAGAAGCTGGGCCATCTCGCCCGCGTCGGGGCCGAGAATGTGCGCACCGACGACCTTCCGCGTGGCGCCGTCGACGACCAGCTTCATGATCATCCGTTCCTGACGGCCCGACAGCGTGTGGCGCATGGGACGGAACCTGGCGCAATAGATCTCGACATCGTCGATCGTCCTTGCCGCGTCGTCCTCGCTGAGGCCGACCGTTCCGATTTCCGGCTGGGAAAAGACCGCGGTTGCGATCACGTCATGATCCGGGCTGACCGGCCGATCGCGGTAGAGCGTATCGATGAAGCACATCGCCTCGTGGATCGCCACCGGTGTCAGTTGCACCCGGTTCGTAACGTCGCCGATCGCATAGATGTTGTCGACATTGGTACGCGAATAGTCGTCGACGATGATCTCGCCGACCTTGCCGGTCGCCACGCCGGCCGCCTCGAGCCCAAGGCCGTCGGTGTTCGGCGTGCGACCGAGCGCCAGCATCACCTGGTCGACCACAAGGGTTTTGCCACCGGAGGTCTCGGCGGTCAGGCGACCATCGTCCCGCCGGGCGATCTTCTCGAACACCTCGTGGCACAGGATGGTGATGCCCTTTTCCTGCATCGTCTCGTGAAGCGTGCGGCGCAGGTCCATGTCGAAGCGGGAGAGGATCTCGCGGCCGCGATAGACCAGCGTGGTTTCGACACCCAGGCCGTGGAAGATGTTGGCGAACTCGACGGCGATATAGCCGCCGCCGGCGATGGCGATCGACTTCGGCAGTTCGGCAAGGTCGAAAGCCTCGTTGGAGGAGATCGTGTGCTCGTAGCCGGGCAAGGCGGGATGCGGCGACGGGCGGCCGCCGGTGGCGATGAGGATCGTGGCGGCGCTGACCTCCTCGCCGGTCGCTTCGATCCGCACCGTGTGTTTTCCGGTCAGCGTGGCGCGGCTCTCGATGATCTCGGCACCGGCATTGTCGAGGCCCTTGCGGTAGAGACCCTCGAGGCGCGCGATCTCGCGATCCTTGTTGGCGACGAGCTTCGACCAGTCGAACGAGGCATCGGGCACCGTCCAGCCATAGCCGGCCGCATCCTCGAAATGCTCGGGAAACTGCGAGGCATAGACGTAGAGCTTCTTCGGCACGCAGCCGCGGATGACGCAGGTGCCGCCGAACCGGAATTCCTCGGCGATCGCCACGCGCTTGCCGAGGCCGGCGGCAAGCCGCCCCGCCCTCACACCGCCGGAACCGCCGCCGATGACAAACAGGTCGTAATCGAATTCGCTCATGTCGCGCCGTGTCCCTTCCACCGGTTACGGGCGAGAGTTATGCGCAGCAGGCGCAAAAGAAAAGCCCGGCGCGAGGCCGGGCTTGTCCGCTAACCGCACAATCGGGTGACGGCGACGTTACTGGTTCGCCTGACCACCTTCGCCGCCTTCGGCAGGCTTCTTGCTGTCGATGATCGCCTGGATCTGCTCGCCGACGGACTGGCCGAGATCGCGCGCGACGCCGCGCTGCCAGATATCCGCAGCCTGCGAGAGCTGGCGCGAGACGATAGGCCCGTCCGACAGAAGCTTCTTGCCGGTCTCCGAATTGTAGAACTGGGCGATATCGTTGAGCGCCTCCTCGGAGAACACGCGGGCATAGATCGTGGCAGCCTCACGCTCCAGATCCGCGCGGCGCGACGCAAGCTCGAGCGTCTTTTCATCGACCGTCGCGTTGATCAGGTCGGCGAGATCGGGATTCTTCTGGATCAGCTCGGCCTTCAGGGCAGCGGCAGCCTGCGGCAGAATGCCGTCGAAGCCATCCGTCGCGCCTATGGCGGAGATAGCCGCGCGCGCCGCCTTCAGGTGGGACGCAGCGATATCCTGGGCCGAAGCGGGGAGCGCGGCGGCGAAAACGAGCGCCGCGGCGGCGACATACAAACGGGCGCGTGTGGCCAGATACATCTTGGTTCCTACTCCTTGCTCATCGGGCCGGTTCCAGGGTCCGGACGCCGCTTGGAGCGGCGATGATCGCCATGTCCGCGATTCCCAGGAAAAGCCCGTGCTCGACGACGCCTGGAATGGCGTGAAGAGCATCGGATAGCGCTCTTGTATCGGGAATGCGGCCAAAAGATGCATCCAGAATGAAATGGCCACCATCTGTCAGAAACGGTTCACGTCCCGTCGAACGCAATTCGATATCGCCCTCAAGCCCGAGCCCGGCGGCCGCGCGGCCGACCGCCAACCTCGTGGCTTCAAGGCCGAAGCGATTGACCTCGATCGGCAACGGGAAGCGGCCAAGGGTCTCGACCACCTTGCTCTCGTCGGCAATGACGATCATCCGGGTCGAGGCGGCAGCGACGATCTTCTCGCGCAGCAACGCGCCGCCGCCACCTTTGGTCAGCGCCAATTCCCGGTCGATCTCGTCCGCGCCATCGACCGTCAGGTCGAGCTCGGGCGTCTCGTCAAGGCTCGTCAGCGGTACGCCAAGCTGCATGCACAAGGCGGCGGTGCGCTCCGAGGTCGGCACGCCGACCACCTGGAAGCCGGCCTCGACCTTTTCGGCAAGCAGCCGGACGAATTCGTCGGCCGTCGAGCCGGTGCCGATGCCCAGCCGCATTCCGGATTCAACATGGGAAAGAGCGGCGCGGGCTGCTTCGATTTTCAGTGCTTGCGCGTTCATACCTGGCCATTGTGGCGCGACGGGAAGCACGCTCCTACCATTTTTGATCCGCGCGGCAAATGTTTTTGGGTCGCGGGGGCGGAGGTTGCATCGCGGGGATGCGCCCTGTATCGGCAGGCGATCCACATCAAATCCGACATCCAACCCCACCGGCCACAATGACCAAACCGACACTCGTCTTCGACCTCGACGGCACGCTGATCGACACCGCGCCGGACCTTCTCGACAGCCTCAACCACTGCCTTGCGCTTTGCGACCTGCCGGCGGCCGATCCGCACGATCTCGGCCGCTATGTCGGGATGGGCGGCCGGGTGATGATCCAGCGCGCGTTCGAGGCGAACCACAAGAGTGTCTCCGAAGACCGGCTGACCGAACTGCTCGCAGTCTTCATCGATCACTATGGCGGCAACATGCCCGGCAAATCGCGCCCCTATCCCGGTGCGATCGAGGCGATGGACCGCTTCGAGGCGGCGGGTTGGGCGCTGGCGATCTGCACCAACAAGCTCGACATGCTGGCAAACCGGCTGATCGGCTCGCTGGGTCTTGCCGAGCGCTTCGCGGCGAATTGCGGTGCCGACCGTTTCGCATTCCGCAAGCCGGACCCTCGGCACCTGAACGAGACAATCCTGTTGGCGGGCGGCGCGCCGTCTCGCGCCGTGATGGTGGGCGATTCACGCACCGACATCGACACCGCCAAGGCGGCCGGCATTCCGGTAATCGCCGTCGACTACGGCTACACCGACCGCCATGTCGGCGAGTTCGAGCCGAGCCGGGTGATCTCGCATTTCGACGAAATGACCATCGAGATGGCCGAGGGGCTGATGCGGGCAGCGGCGGCCTGAGGCGCCGGACAACATGATGGAGCATGGTGGGCGCGACGGGGATTGAACCTGTGACCCCACCCGTGCAAAGGATTGGTCGCGCGATGCCAATAGCTTGCAGGCAGGTGGAGGGTCATTCCATGGTTGCCTGGATTCCCGCGAGCCTCGCAGATATCCGACCCCGCCTCCAACCCGTGCGCCACGACCGGCCTTCGTCGCCGGCGCCAACAGCGCACCGCCCCGCTTCGCAACTATCCAGACGGTATCACGTCGATCCGAAGGTATATTGCCGCCAACTTGTTAAGCTCCCCGGAAAGATAGAGCGCGCGCCCATACTCGCTTTCTGTCGCTTCACCGACAAGTATTGTCCCGACACGCTCTCGGCATTCGGCGACGCTATTGACGATGACCATCAGAAAATCCCTTTCGGTCTTCGCCTCAACCCCCGTGGCCGACAGCTGTCGCGACGTTTCCTCATCGAGTTCACTACCCAGCTCGTTCTCTTCAAGAACCTGATTTATCGCGGCTTCGGCAGTTTCGAGACTTGCCAGCGCCTCTTTCAATCGGGTCTCGATATCATCCGTGGTGCTGGCCGGTACCGTTCCAGGGTTTTTGGCTGCATCAGCTATTGTCGCCAGTGTGCTCTGGATTTTCGTATTCGCTTCGACGATCTGGCGGATGCTCTCGAGCACATTCTGCTGCTCCGCGGGACGAGCCGCCTCGGCGATGATGCGCCCAAACATCTCCCATGCCGTCTCGCCCTTGGCCACAATGACGGCGCCCAGCGTTATGCCCACCGCGAGGGAAACCGCGATCAGCCCCCCGTTTCTGGTTCCTGGTTGCATAGGACATCCCCCTCCTTTTTCTCGCCGAAGCAGACGCGCGCGACGTTCGGAACGGTCTGCGCGAGCATCTTCTTGGTCAACGCAGCGCTCGCAGAGGCCGAACACATGCCTCTTTCGATCTCACCGCAAATTCTGGTGCTGAATGTCGCCCAGAACTCCGCCGACACGGACTTGTTCTGGTGAAGCGTCTCGGCAATCCGCAGGTTCTCGTCGACAATCGGCAGCTGCCAGGGCTCATTCTTCTCAAGCAGGTCGGCCAATGAAGAAATGAGGTCTCGCTGGATACTGTACTCATTGCCGCTCTGAAATGCGCGGACCGCCGTCGCCAGCTGGTTCTGTGCCACGACAACAGCCCATATCGCCGCGCCGGCGGCGACAATGGCGGCAGCGGCAGTCAGCCCGTCAAGGAGATGCTGACCCCGGCCTTTCGCAGGGTTGACGATTTCGCTTTTGAGTTGGTCGTAGGCGCGCTTGGTTTCAGCAAAGTCCGCTCGCAGATTGTCGTTGTCGAGCAGAGCGCGTGCCGTCTCGATGTCTACCTTGTCGCCGGCCTCACTGCTGATTACCACAAGTCTTCCTTGCTCAACCAGCTTGCGAATCCTTTGCTGATCGACACCCAGAGCCGCAGCAACATTTGGAATATTGTCCATTCAGCCTCCCGTAACAAACGGATACTAGCACAACTCAGCCCAATGTATCACGCAAGGCCCAAATTCGGCGCGCAATCGCGTGCCGGCGGCATCGCGATCTCAAATGCGGTCGCGGTCACACGGCTCTCCCTTGCCAGAGATGGCATGCCATGGACCGGCAACTGTATCTTGGCCCGATAGCTGTCGGGCCAATGATCGCAGCGCAGTGCAAGGTCCACCGATCCAGGTCGAGCGTGCGCCAATACCAGTACTGGCACCCGCCACGACGATGACATTGCGGATCAGCAAGCGGCCGAGCGGACCCACCCCTGCAAGCTGGCCTGTCGGCGCACCGGTCCGGGCCATCGGGCGCACTGGGTCTCATGCGGACCCATCCCGACCAGTCAGGGGCCATCCCGAAGCCAGCGCAAAATGCAGAGTTGCGGCGGCCGGGATTCGCCACGCGCTTCGCCGGTCTGGCGGGAGAGCCGCCGCTTGGCTACCTGATTGGTCTCATGATGGACAGGCCGGCGGCACCTCTTCAGAAGCCTGCGCCGTACCCTACGGCGGCGCGAGCCGATCTCCAGGTCAGGCGGCAATTGCCTCTTGCAGGGCGGCGAGATCAGCCGATCCACCGGACCCCAGAAGACGCCGCGCCTTCATGTGGACCCGTGCGTTGTTGACGCTCTCAACCGCGACCAAGCCAGCCGCGTCAAATCGCGCAACAAGCCCTTCCGAAACGACCTCCTCGGTCGCCTCGAGACCTGCATAGCCGGCGATCTGAAGTTTCTGATCGCCCTGATCGGACCAGAACCACGGCAGCGCGGCGTAGTCCGGGCACGACCCCTTTGCGATGCGCGTCGCGATCAGCCGGGCGTGGTCTGTCGCAGCCTGAATGCTTTCCAGTCGTACCGTCCTGCCGCTGCGCGGATCCGGGAAACTGGCGCAATCGCCAAGCGCCGAGATCGCCGGGTCCGAACTGCACAACTGCGCATCCACCGTCACGCCATTATGTGTCAGAAGCCCGGCCGCCTCAGCCAGTTCGCTGTTCGGGCGCACCCCTGTGGCCAGCAGGACGAAATCGGCGCCGACCCGCGTGCCGTCGTCAAGGGTCACGCCATCGGGATCGATGCCGGCTGCCGCGCGGCCCAGATGCAGCGACACGCCGCGCGCGCGATGCCAGCCTTCGAAGTACAACGACATAGCGGAGGAGACCGCGCGCGACATCAGTCGCGTGGCCGCCTCGATCACGCTTACCTCATGGCCGAGCTTGCGCGCCACGGCAGCGAACTCGAGCCCGATGAAGCCGCCGCCGATCACGGCGATGCGACGGGGCACGGTGAGAGCCTCCCGCAGCCGCACCGCATGTTCGAGTGTCCGCAGATCGCAGGCATGCTCGATCCCGTCGATTGGTGGACGCCGATTGCGCGCACCGGTCGCGAGGATCAGATGATCGTAGCCCAGGCGCCGGTCGCCCGCGGCGCCGTCGAGGCGCACCTCGCCAGCGCGGCGGTCGATCTCGAGCACTCTGGTGCCGGACAGGTAGCTTACCTGCTTCGACTCGAAGAAGCTGGCAGGGCGGAGCATCAGAGCTTCGGCATTGCCTTCCTGCAGATACGCCTTGGAGAGCGGCGGCCGCTGGTACGGCAGGCGCGGCTCGGCCCCGATCAACGTGATCGAACCATCAAATCCATTCTGGCGCAGGCTGACCGCCGCTTGCAGCCCGCCCTGGCCTGCACCGACGATAACAACCCGCGATGTGCTCACAGCTGCTCCTCCGGCAGATGCACGATGAGACCATCGAGCGACTGGTCGAGCTTGATCTGGCAGGACAGGCGCGAGCGTTCAGTTACCTCGGAGGCCGCGCCTTCGAGCATCTCGTCCTCGTCATCGGAGCGGCGGCCGGCGCGATCCTGCCAGGCCTCGTCGACATAGCAATGGCATGTGGCGCACATCATCGAGCCGCCGCACTCTCCCACGATGCCGTCAAGATCGTTGGAGACCGCCGTCCGCATCACGCTGGCGCCCTCCTCGGCCTCCAGCGTCGTTTCGGTCCCGTCTTGAGCGACATAGGTCACCTTGATCATCGTCATTTCCTCGTGCTCGCTTGGGTGTCCTGCCGGGCGCCCTGTCAGTTCAGCACAACCGGCAGGTTGATCGGTCCGCGGAAGCCGAAGCCTTTCCAGACGACCTCCTCAGGTTTCGGCAGCGCCATGCGGGGAAACCTCTCGAACAGCATCGGCAGAATGATCTTGCCGACCGTGCGGCGCGCCACGTGCGCCCCGGCGCAGTGATGCGGACCGTTGCCGAAGGCCTGATGCGGGTTCTTGTCGCGGAACACGAAGAACGACTCTCCATCCTCGTAGAGTTCTTCGTCGCGGTTCGCAGAGGCCTGGATTGTCATGACCGTATCGCCCTTGGGGATATCGAACCCACAGAGCTCTGTATCCTTGGTAACCAGCCGGGAGCTGGCCTGGATCGGCGCCACCCAGCGGATGCCCTCCTCGAAGGCCTTGTCCCAGACCGCCTGAGCACGAACCTCGTCGAGCTGATCGGGATTTGTCAGCAGGCCATAGATGATCGTCGCCAGCGCATCGCGCGGCTCGTTGATCCCGCCGCCAATGGCGATCTTGATATTGGCGTGGATCTGGCTCATCGGGATAGGATCGTCGGCGTTCAGCATCAGCGAGAAGGCGGAACCGTCCGGCTCTGCGCGGCGTATCGGCTCGAGCTGTGCAAACAGCGCGTCCATCTCGTCGTTGGCGGCGTCGGAGGCGAGGAACGGTTCAGGTTTCCAGCCGAAATTCCCGGCACCGTCGATGAGCAGTTGCGACCAGCGCTGCATCTGTTCGTCACTCGCCTCGGGAATGCCGAGTATATGAGCGAGTATGCGCGCCGCGAGCGGGCCGCAAAGATCAGCGAAGAGGTCCACCGTCTCGCCCCGCGGCAGCCGGGCAATGTAGCGTTCGGCCAACTGCTCGTAGAGCGGCCCCCAATCCGACTTGATCCTCGTCGGCGTCAGCGCCTTGGAGATCGCCTTGCGCTCGACGAAATGTGCCTGCCCGTCCTTGCGCATCAATGTATGGGCCCGGAAGGCAGGACGCATCGGGGTCTGCGGATCGTCGCTGCTGAACAGCTCGGGATTGTCCTTGACCGCCTTGGTCAGCGCGGCCTTTGTCAGCAGTGTCCGGCCTGTCGCGGCGACCCGCAGTACCGGGTTTTCGGCGCGAAGCCTGCGGTAGATCGGATAAGGATCCGAACTCAGTTGATCGAGTGTAATCGCCTCGTCCAGCGGCGCCAGTGCCATGAGCTCCTCCTAAAACTCTCCTTGGGCGGCACCGTAAGAAACCCGTGGCTTGCCAAGCAATGCGATGGAATGATTATCTGTGATCAAAAAATTCGATGGGCACCAGTCAGCGCAAGGACCATTTATGGCGAAGCCGAACCCCGATCCGTCCAGCATCGACTTTGCCGCTCTGAACCTGCTGCGGGTGGTGCACGAACTCGGCTCGTTTTCCGCCGCCGCCGAGAAGCTCAACGTCAACCAGTCCGCGGTTAGCTACACCATCGCAAAGCTGCGGGCGTGCTTTCACGATCCGCTTTTTGTGCGCGAGGGCGGCAAACAGGTCTCGACCGACCGTTGCGAGGAGATCCTCGCACGCTCGCTTCAGATGCTCGGAATGCTGGACGAGATGCTGCATCCCGACGCGTTCGACCCCGGCAGTGCGACGCAGCACCTCACCATTGCCTGCAATTACTACGAGCGCGTGCTTTTGATACCGGATCTGGTGCGCGCGATCCGCTGCGAGGCGCCGGGAATGACCTTGAAGGTCATCAATTCTCTCGGCGACGGTCATCTGCGGCTGCTCAGCCGCGAGGCCGACGTGCTGGTCGGGCCGTTCGCCCGCGCGGAATCCGGCTTTCACTGCCGCCGCCTCTATGCCGAGGAATACGCGTGCCTGATGGATGCCGCCCACCCGCTTGCCAATACCGCACTCGATGTCGACACATACCTCGGACTCAATCATGTCCTCATCGATTACGGCAGCGGATGGCAATCCGCCTATCTGCGCGAACTCGGAGCGGCAGGGCACCGGATCGCGCCGGCGGTCGTTGCCCCGAGCCCGGCCGGGCTCGCGACTCTAATCGCGGGGTCCGACCTTGTCGCGACGGTGCCGCGGCGAATGGGCGAGTGGAACGCGGATCGGCTTGTGGTGACCGACTGTCCGTTTCCGGGCAGCTTCGACGTGTCGCTGGTCTGGGCCGCCCACACGAACGCATCGGCGATGCACCGCTGGCTCCGCGATCTGATCTTGCGCATCGCGCGCCGATAGAGGAGCTCCCTCCAAATCGAAGTATTGGCTCGAAACCGGATTCCGCAGTCCATCTTTGTCAACGAGGAGATCGATCCGGAGTTCTCGATATTCCTGGCATGGCCGCTCTACACAAGCAGTCGCTTCAACAAGATGTCGGGCTTCACTGCCACCGGCTGACCCTCGCGGCGGCCTTTGCGTATCTGCCAAAGCCCGCGCGGGGTCGACATCTCGCCCTTTCTGGTGGCAGTCGGCGTCTGGCGCAATCGGGTCTCGGCAGCGCGCTACGTGCATGCGTGGTCAGCGAGGAAGCCCGCAGGGCCGACCTCCGGCCGACGCCGGCGACGCGCAGCGCCGAAACCCCGCAGGAACCGTCCCAAATGCCGCAGTGCGGCGGAACAAAGCAGGGCCGGCATGACGGTCCTTCCACCGATTTTCCACGGACTCGCGCGCCATGTTCTGCCGGTGTTCGCCGGCAAGCGCCGGGTCACCGATTCAGTGAACCGTTCCAACTGTCTGATTTTTCGGTAGAAAGATGGTGGGCGCGACAGGGATTGAACCTGTGACCCCACCCGTGTGAAGGGTGTGCTCTCCCGCTGAGCTACGCGCCCGTGCGGCCGCGAGGGCCGAACGAGCGGCGATATAAGGTCGAGGCCGGCTGCAAGTCAAGGAGCGCCCGTGCCGTCGACCAGACGAACTCAGCTGCTCGGCGCGCGCATGTCCGAGGTCTTTTCCATCGCCGTCTCGACGCGGTTGTCGCGACCGTAGACGTCGGGATAGTAGGCGACCTTTCCCTCGGCATCAGGCCAGGCTGTGAAATAGGTGACGTAGACCGGGATCTTGCTCGGCAACTCGACCTGGTTGTGGCCTTTTTTCAGCCGCTCGACGATCTGGCTCTCGTCCCAGCCCATCACGGCGGCGGCCATCGCGCGCGGGTCCTGGAGCCGCACGCAGCCATGGCTGTAGGCGCGCATGTCGCGGCTGAACAGGTTCTTGGCCGGCGTGTCATGCATGTAGATCGCATGCTTGTTGGGGAACATGATCTTCAGTTCGCCCAGAGCGTTGCGCTCGCTCGGCTCCTGGCGCACGTCGAAGGGGATGTTGGCGCCATAACGGCCCCAGTCGATCGATGACGAAGAAACCCTGCGGCCGCGCGAATCGGTGACCTGATAACCCGCCCTGTCGAGATAACCGGGATCGTTGCGCAGGCGCGGCAGCATCTCGTTGATCAGGATCGAGCGCGGCACGCCCCAGAATGGGTTGAACTCGACATATTCGATTTCGTCATGGAAGAAGCTGGTCTGGTTGGACGGCTTGCCGACCACCACCCGCATCGACAGCTTGGGCTTGTCATCCTCCGTATAGGTCGCCGTGAACGAGGCGGCGTTGATGGTGACGTTGCGCGGCCCGAACTCCTCGGGATGCCAGCGAAGCTGCTCCATCGCGACCAGCACCTTTTCGATGCGATCGGCCTTGGACTCACCGGAGATGGCGGCGACGGTGCGCGGACCGATGATGCCGTCTGCCTGCAATCCCCTCGCCTTTTGCGCGGCCTTGATCGCCGGCACGAGTTCCTCAACATAGTCCTCGCTGCCGGCGCGAGCGGCGAGCAGGTCGCCGAACTCGGCCCGATAGGCCTCGTCCGCCTGGCGGGTCAGCAGTTCGATTATCTTGGGCAACTCGGCATGCTTGCCGCCCGGCTTCACGAAGGTCTTCGCGTCGACGACGATCTCGTCCTCCGCCGACTTGCGCAACGCGGCGAGCTCGTTCTTGAGCGATGCGAACTGCTTGTTGCCGGGATGGCGCAGTTCGAGGAAGCTGCGAACAGCGCTGGTGTTCGCCAGGGTCTTCAGGGCGGCGACGAGGTTCAGCGTCTTCGGCTCGAAGTCGTAGTAGCCGGAAAGCTTGTTCGGATCGACGCGGCCGCCATTGGCGTCGCGGGCGTAGCGCAGGACGCGCGCCGTCAGCGCCATTTCGAAATGCATCAGATCGGCCATACGAGCCGGCACGTCATCGAGGCTGAAGCCGGCCGGCGGCAGGCTCATGGAATAATCCGAGGACTGCAGGCCCCACTGCTCGGCTTCCGAAAGCACCTGAAGCGCCTCCGCGGCCCGGGCATTGGGGTGGTAGCCGTCGACCCAGATGAAGTCAGGATTCTCAGCATAGTGCGCCGCCATCGCCGCGGCGACGTCCTTTTCGGCGTAGAGCTCGAACCCTTCGAGGCCGGCCCGGCTCTCGCCGAAACTGGAGCCCGGACGGGCGAATTCCGACGGCCGCGGCGCTTCGGCCGCGAGGACGGGCGCAAAGTCGACCTTGGAAAGTGATTCGGGCTTGTAGTTGTAGAAGCTCGGGGCCGAAACCTTGGGCAGCGCGACGGGTTTGGGCTTCGGCGGAGGCGCCGGGCGTTCACGCTCGACCTGCCTGATGCGCTTGCCGCCGAACAGCATGTCGAACAGTGTCTGCGCCGAGGCCGCCTCGGCGGAAACGCCGAACGACACCACTGCAGCAAGGACGGTCGCAGAAACGGAATTCCAGGTCGGCATCATCGTCACCCGATCTTGTCGACGGGCGGCCGCCGCTCGCGTCGCCGCCCTCCCCATTGCCATCACACGACCGGAAACCCGTGTCTCCGCCGCGATTGCCCACCGGAAGAATGGGCGCGAATCGCGCGTTTTGATGGCGCTCGTGGCGCGGGACTATAGTGAATCATGACTCCAGCGTTAAGCCTCGAAGGGCCGTCGACCGCTTCGCAACCGCCGATTTCGCGCAATTGTGATGACGATGGTTGCATGGAAGCGACACCCTGCGACCGGAGCGAAGGGCTATTCGACCACCGGCGGATTGGCTATTTCGTCGCCGGCGTCTAGAACGCACCAGCACTACCCCATCGATCCGGAGAACCGCCGTATGGCCGAACCATCGCTCGCCGGGATGTTTCCCCTGACAGACGACGCTACCCCATACCGGAAGCTGACCGACGACTACGTCTCCACGGACAGCTTTCGCGGCCAGGAGATGCTGGTGGTGGAAGCGGAGGGATTGCGCCTGCTGTCGGAGACGGCGTTCGCCGACATCAACCACCTCCTGCGCCCTGGCCATCTGAAGCAGCTCGCATCGATCCTCGATGACCCGGAAGCCACAGACAATGACAGGTTCGTCGCCTACGATCTCCTGAAGAACGCCAACATCGCCGCCGGCGGCGTTCTGCCGATGTGCCAGGACACGGGCACGGCGATCATCATGGGCAAGAAGGGCCGGCGGGTGTGGACGGAAGGCGGTGACGAGAGCGCGCTAGGGCGCGGCGTCCTCGACGCCTATGAGCGCAAGAACCTGCGCTACTCGCAGCTCGCGCCGCTGTCGATGTTCGAGGAAAAGAACACCCGCAACAATCTCCCGGCGCAGATCGACATCTATGAGGACGGCGAGGACGCCTACAAGTTCCTGTTCGTCGCCAAGGGCGGCGGATCGGCGAACAAGACCTTCCTCTATCAGGGCACGCCGTCGCTGCTCACCCACGACCGGCTGATCGATTTCCTGAAGGAAAAGATCCTCACGCTGGGCACCGCCGCCTGCCCGCCTTACCATCTCGCCATCGTGATCGGCGGCACTTCGGCGGAGATGAACCTGAAGACGGTGAAGCTCGCCTCGACGCGCTATCTCGACGGTCTGCCGACGAAGGGCGGCGAGGAAGGCCACGCCTTCCGCGACATCGAGATGGAGGCCGAGGTTCACAAGCTGACGCAGCAGATGGGCGTCGGCGCGCAGTTCGGCGGCAAGTATTTCTGCCACGACGTTCGCGTGATCCGCCTGCCGCGCCACGGCGCGTCGCTGCCGATCGGTCTCGGCGTATCGTGCTCGGCCGACCGCCAGGCGATGGGCAAGATCACCAAGAGCGGCATCTATGTGGAAGAGCTGGAGACGAACCCGGCGCGCTACATGCCGGACATCGACGAGGAGAAGCTGACCTCGCATGTGGTGAAGATCGACCTCAACCGGCCGATGTCCGAAATCCTCGCGGAGCTTTCGAAACATCCGGTCAAGACGCGGCTTTCGCTCTCCGGGCCGATCATCGTGGCGCGCGACCTCGCCCATGCGAAGATCCGCGAAAGGCTGGAAAACGGCGAGGCGATGCCCGCCTATTTCAAGAACCACCCGATCTACTATGCCGGACCGGCCAAGACGCCGGCCGGCTATGCATCGGGCTCGTTCGGCCCCACGACGGCGGGCCGGATGGACGCCTTCGTCGACCAGTTCCAGTCCTTCGGCGGCTCCATGGTGATGCTCGCCAAAGGCAATCGTTCGCGCCAGGTGCGCGAGGCCTGTGGCCGGCATGGCGGCTTCTATCTCGGCTCGATCGGCGGGCCCGCCGCGCGGCTGGCGCAGGACTGCATCAAGAAGGTCGAGGTGGTGGAATATCCCGAACTCGGCATGGAGGCGATCTGGCGCATCGAGGTCGAGGACTTCCCCGCCTTCGTGGTCATCGACGACAAGGGCAACGACTTCTTCAAGGAACTCAATCTGGGCTGACGGAGCTGCTGCGATGAAAAGAGGCTACAAGGCGCTTCTGGACGAGGCGAATGCCACGATCCGGGCCGTGTCGCCGCAGGAGGCGGCGACGCTTTCGGCACGTGACGATACCGTACTGGTCGATATCCGCGACGTGCGGGAACTGCAGCGCGAGGGAAAGGTGCCCGGCGCGATCCATTGCCCGCGCGGCATGCTCGAGTTCTGGGTCGACCCGGAGAGCCCCTACCACAAGGACATCTTCGCCTCGGGCAAGAGCTTCGTCTTCTTCTGCGCCGCCGGCTGGCGCTCGGCTCTCGCGACCAAGACGGTGCAGGACATGGGTCTCGAACCGGTCATGCATATCGAGGGCGGTTTCGGTGCCTGGAAGGAGGCCGGCCTGCCGGTGGAGATGCCCGAGCCGCGTGGCGGCAGCGGACAATAGAGAGACCGTCGATGAGACTGGCGACCTGTTCCTGCGGCGAACTTGGCATCGCATGCGAGGGAGAACCCGCCATGATCTCGCTCTGCCATTGCCTGGCGTGCCAGAAGCGTACCGGCGCGCCCTACAGCGTCGCCGCCATCTACGCGATCGACCAGACGTCGACCACCGGCCAGTCCCGCAACTACAGCCGCTCGTCCGACCGCGGCTTCGACATCGACTTCCACTTCTGCGGCAATTGCGGCTCAACCGTCTACTGGTATCCCCAGCGCATGCCCGACCGCGTGGCGGTCGCCGTGGGCATGTTCGCCGATCCTGATTTCCCGAAACCGACCCATTCGGTTTTCGAGCAAACGCGTCACCGCTGGGTCACCCTCCCCGAGGGCGTAAGCCGCCCGGGGAAGGGTTGAGCAAGCCGGAATACCTACGCCGCCGCGTGATATCGGCCGCGTGTCACGAACCCCGCGATCGCTTCCACGACAGTGCGATCGGCAAGAATGCGGCGATGGCCGAGGCCAGGCGCCCAGGTCAGTTCGACATGCCGTCCCGCCGCGGCAAATTCCGTCGCGTTTTCCGGCGAGACCTCCTTGTCGTCAGGCGCGTGGATGACAAGGGCTGGAACCCGGTGCCGTGCGAGTTGCTCCGCGCCGACGAACTCTTCCAAAGGATGCCCGGTGACGCGCCGTACCTGCTCGGCAACGGCCATCTGCGCGCGCGTGCCGAGTTTCAGGAAGCGGCCGAAATCCTCGAAGATCGCCGGCATCGAACTGGGCGCGGAGATCAGCACCAGCTTGCGCGTCATCATCGGCGCGAAGCCGTCGACCGAACCGGCGACGGCATTGGTTGCAACCGCCCCGCCGAACGAATGTCCGACGACGGCCGCGAACGGGCCGAACCATTCCTCGGCGACATGCGCAGCCTCGACCGCCAGCGCCATGTTGAGCCGGCGCCCGGTAGACCGCCCATGGCCGGGCAGGTCAATCGCGATGACCCGGAACCCGGCGCCGGTGAGCCCTTCAATGACGTTTCGCATATGCTCGGTGCGCGAGCGCCAGCCATGGACGACCAGCACCGTCTCCGCGCGGCGCCTGCCCGCCTCTGGAGCGAAATCATAGGCGACGATGCATCCGCCGCCGACCGGCAGCCGGTGCACGCGACCCTCGGCCATGAAATCTGCCGCATCCTCGACCGCACGCCGCTCCTTGGCGGACAGGCGCTGGGGATCCGGAGTGCGACAGAAGAGTTCGAATGCGGCGCGCCCGGTGAGGCGCGGCGCGACATGTTCCGCTGCGGCAAACAAGCCGCGGATGACCATGAAGCCAAATGATGCCATAGTGAGAATCCACCATTTCGTTCAAACGTGAACATATTAGTTCAAGCATGAACAATAAACAAGAGCTTCCGTGGGACAATCCGCGCTTCCGCAACTGGATCGCGATCGTGCGCGCCGAGAAGGCCGTCGTGCGGGCATTGAGCAAGGCGCTGCAGCCGCTGGGCATCAAGCTCGCGCAACTGGACGTCCTGATGAATCTGTACCGGCACCCGGGCATGTCGCAGCACGATCTGGCGCGCCGGCTGCTCGTCGGGCGGTCGAACATCACGATGCTTCTGCCGCAGCTCGAACAGCAGGGCCTGCTGGTGCGCGAGGGCGATCCCCGCGACAAGAGGGTGATGCGGCTGAACCTGACTGAGGACGGGATCGCGCTCCTGATGGACGCGCTGAAGATCTATTCGGCGGTTATCGACCGGGTGATGTCGCAGTCGACCCCCGAGCAATGCGATTCCATGGGCGAGCAGATGCGCCGGGTCGCGGAGATGCTGGCCGAAGAGGAGTAAGGGCGACCCTAGCCTCTTCTACCACATCGACTTTTTTGCGCGGTCCGGCCATTCGCGGTCGTAGGCGTCGCCGTCGATCCGCGAATTGGTGGTTGCGGCGAGGATCTGGCCTGGCGTCGGCAGCGATTTGGGATCGCGATGGTTGTCGGGGTTCCACAGATCGGAGCGGTGTATCGCGCGGGCGCACTGGAAATAGACCGCGTCGATCTCGACGACGATGACCGAGCGCGCCGGCTTGCCCTCAACCGCGAAGGACCGGCACAGGCCTTCATCGACCGAGATGTGGGCGCGGCCGTTGATCCGCAGCGTCGTGCCCGACCCCGGCACGAGGAACAGCAGCCCGACGCGGCTGTCGCGGATGATGTTCTTAAGCGAGTCCGCGCGGTTGTTGCCACGCCGGTCAGGCATCATGACGGTGCGGTCGTCGTGAATCCTGACGAAGCCGCCGATATCGCCACGCGGTGAACAGTCGAGCCCTTCCGGGCCACTGGTGGCCAGCGCCACGAAGGGCGAGGCCTCGATGAAGGCGGCATATTCCGGTATCAGCCGGTCGAGTTCCTTGACCAGCGACGCCTCGCCCGGCTCGCCATAGAGCGCTTCCAGTTCAGCGACGCTTTCGATCCTGCTCATCCTCGATCCCTTCCCGATGCCGGTATCGGCCTTTCATGACAGGCCCGTGTCAGTCGCGGCCGAGCCCCTTGCCTGCGAGTTCATCAAGATAGGCCTGCCAGAGCCGTTCCCTGTCGCGCCCCAGTTCGGCCAGATAGGCCCAAGTATAGATCCCGGTATCGTGGCCGTCGTCGAAAGCGATGCGGACGGCATAATTGCCGGTGGCGACGATATCGCGGATGGCGACGCCGCGCTTGCCCGGTACCGTCACGCGCTGCCCCGGCGAATGTCCCTGCACCTCCGCCGACGGCGACAGGACGCGCAACATCTCGGCGGGAAGCTCCGCCGCCTCGCCATCAGAGAAAACTATCGTCAACAGGCGACGGTCCTTCGATACGCGCAGTTGCTTGGGCGACGGCACCGGAATTCCTTTCATAGGCTGCGATGCGCATTAGCCCCGGGAATAGGAGCCGGCAAGCCCCGCGGTCTTCCGGCAGGGCCGAGCCATGCCGGAATGGCCGGTTTATTTTTTCGGATTTTTCTCATTCTTGTCTCATAATTTGTACATTGACAAATACATGAGATTTGTCTCGAATATCGCCTCGCCCCTCCTAGTGCCAGCATTGCGGGAGACGCCGATGCCCCTGACCCAACAGCAGATCGAAGCCTACAACCGCGACGGTTTTCTGGAGATCCCGTCGCTGTTTTCTCCCGAGGAAGTCGCGGTACTGCGCAAGGCGTTCGACCGCGACTGCGGCGAAAGGGGGCCGTTCGTCATCCGCGAATCCAAGGATGACGGCATCCGCGCGCTCTACGGTTCGCATATGCGCCAGCCGGAATTCGACCAGCTCGTGAAGACGGAGCGGTTTCTCGGCTACGCGCAGCAGCTCGTCGACTACGAGCTCTACCTCTATCAGTTCAAGATCAATTCCAAGCCGGCCTTCGGCGGCGAATCCTGGGCGTGGCACCACGACTTCTCGGTCTGGCGCACGGCCGACCAGCTGCCCCTGCCGCGGCAGGTCAACGCGGCCCTGTTCCTCGACGACGTGACCGAGTTCAACGGGCCGATCATCTTCATTCCCGGTTCGCACAGGATGGCCGACAAGGAAGTCGACGTGGACGGATCGCAAGAGACGACCCATGTCGACCCCGCCGCCTATTCGCCGTCGCTCGACCAGATGATGACGATGGTGAAGGACCAGGGGATGGTGAGCCCCAAGGGACCGGCGGGCAGCGTCGTGTTCTTCCACTCGGAAGTCGTGCACGGGTCGTCGACCAACATGTCGCCCTTCCCGCGCCGCCTGCTGATCGTCACCTACAACGACGTCGACAACGCGCCGCGCACCAACAAGCCGCGCGCCGACTACATCATCTGCCCGGTGACGTCGCCGCTGTCCGTCGACGACCGCGCGCTGGTTCCTGAAAGCGCATGAACGCGACCGTCACCGGGCTTAAAAGCAGGGCGGCGGTTCTCGGCCGCTTCGGTGCGGTGCTGGACATCGCGGAGTTCGCGGTTCCCGCTCCGCCGCCTGGAGGCGCGATCATCGCCATCGACTATGGCGGGATCTGCGGCACGGACCTGCATCTCCAGCATGGCCACCTGCCGATCCCCACCCCGCTGGTGCTCGGCCATGAGGGGCTCGGCCGCATCGCTGCGCTCGACGAGGCGATGACTACCGACACGAAAGGAAATCCGCTTGCGGTGGGCGATGCCGTCATGTGGGCGTCCTCGATCAGCTGCGGCACCTGCCGCGAATGCGCCATCGAGAAGGAGCCGACGCTGTGCTCGAAGCGCCGGACCTACGGCGTCAACCGATCGACCGAAACCGATGCGCCGCTTTCGGGCGCCTGGGCCGAGCATATCTGCATCCAGCCGGGCACGACGGTGATCAAGGTTCCCGACGGCACCGATCCGGTCGCCGCGATGGCGCTGGCCTGCGCCGGACCGACCCTGGTCCACGCGCTGGAGCGGCGGCCGGTGAAGCTCGGCGAGACGGTGATCGTCCAGGGCAGCGGCCCGGTGGGGCTCGCCGCCGCTGCGATGGCCAAGCTTTCGGGCGCCGCCCGCGTCATCATCGTCGGAGGTCCGCAGCACCGGCTCGACCTTGCTGCCCGTTGCGGGATCGGCGACATTCATATCGACATCACCGCCGGCGCGCCCGATGCAGCGATGGCCGAGGCGATTTCCCACACGCCAAACGGAGCGGGCGCGGACTTCGTCATCGAGTGCACCGGCGTACCGGCGGCCGTCGCCCAGGGATTGCGGCTGGCGCGGCGTGGCGGCGCCTATCTGGTCGTCGGCCAGTACACGGACAGCGGCGATACGACGATCAACCCGCATCAGATCGTCTACCGCCAGCTCGACGTCATCGGGTCGTGGGCGTTCAGCGGCGCGCATCTCGTCCGCTATGTCGAGCTGCTGCCGCAACTGTGTTCGACCTTCGACCTTGGGCCCCTCGTCACGCAGTTCGACCTCGGCGAGGTGAATAATGCGATGAAACAGGTGGCCGAAGGCACGGTCGTCAAGGCCGTACTCAAGTGCTCCGGCTCCTGACCACCAGCGGCCTAGGGGCGGCGGCACACGCAGCGGCTCGATGACGACGATCGGCTTTGTAGGCGTGGGAACGCTGGCGGACGCGCTGGTGCGCGCGCTGGCGCCATGTGCGGAGGGCCGAAACCAAATCCATCTGTCGCCGCGGTCGACCATGCGCTCCTCGGCACTGGCCGACGCGTTCGACAACGTCATGTGCCTCGACAGCAACCGAGCAGTCGTCGAGCGTGCCGAACTCGTCTTCCTCACCATGCGCCCGCCACAGCTCGAGGACGCGCTGGCGGAGGTCATCTTCAGCCCGGATCAGACGGTGGTCAGCCTGCTTGCCGGCACGCCGCTGGACACACTGCGGCATGCGGTGCGAGGCGCGCCGCGGCTGGTTCGCGCACTGGCCCTGCCCTCGATCGCGCACGGCCGCGGGCCGATAGCGGTACTGCCTAACGACAGGCAGGTTTCCGACCTACTCGGCATGCTCGGCGAAGTCATCCCGGTCCGCGACGAGGCCGAACTCGATCTCCTCGTGGCGGCCGGCGGCTTGATGTCGACCTATCTCGAGCTGCAGAACTGGATCGTGGACGCGCTCGCAGCGCGGAGCTGCGCGGAAGCGACGGCATACCGTTTCGTTGCCTCAATGGTCGAGGGCCTTGCCGGAACCGCGCGCGGCCTACCCGCGGAGCGCCGGCACAACCTGCCAGGTGACCACGAAACGCCCGGCGGCATCAACGAGCGATGCAGGCGTCACCTGTCGGATGCCGGGTGGTTCGAGCAGATTCCCGCGGCGATCGACGCCATCACCAGCCACGATCTGCGCCGGCGGCCTTCCGATGGAGCACCGCAAGGCGAAGAGGGGCGGCAACTCAACTCGTTCTTGTCCGGCAATACTTCAAGATAGATGCCAGCAGGCCGTGACCGGATCAGCGGGCGCGCGCGGCGGCCTCTTCCCCGATCTGCCACAGGAAAAGACCTTTCAGCAGGTGCCGCTTGTTCTCGATGCCTCCCGTCCAGACGACGCTCTGGGGGCCATCGATGACCTCGTCGGTCACCTCGTCGCCGCGGCTGGCGGCCAGCGGATGCATGAAGATCGCGTCGGGCTTGGCCCGCTTCATGAGTTCGGCATTGACCTGAAACGGGCCGAGAAGTTTCAGCCGTTCCTCGCGGTTTTCGCTGCCGAACGGCATCCAGATGTCGGTACAGACGTAGTCGGCCCCGTCGACGGCTGCATGGGCATCGTCGAAGACCTCTACCGCGGCGCCCTGCGCGCGCGCCCATTCGAGCTCCTCAGCTTCGGGAGCGAATTCAGGCGGAGATGCCATGCGCAACTTGGCGCCCAACTTCGCCGCCCCGTGGATCCACGAGCGCGATTGATTCATGCGGCAATCGCCGAGAAACACCACCGTCTTGCCCTCGATCGGGCCGCGATTTTCCTCGTACGTCATGATCTCGACCAGGATCCGGAACGGATGGCTGTAGTTGGTGCAGCCATTGATGACCGGGCTGGTCGAATTCTCCGCCATCTCGACGAGGCGGCGATGATCGCCGGTCCTCAGCATGATGATGTCGGAATGCCGCGACAGCACCCGCGCCGTGTCGCCCATCGTCTCGCCGCGGCTGATCGGCATGTTGCTGGCGTAGAAGGGAATAGCGGTTCCGCCGAGATCGCGCGTCGCCGTCTCGAAATGCAGGCGGGTACGGGTCGCCGGCCACTCGAACACCAGCGACACATAACGCCCCGTCAGAAATGGTCCGGACGGCAGCGCCGCATCGCCGCGCGTGAAATGCCCCTTGAATTCGACTGCCTTGTCGATGATCCAGCGCAGGTCCGACGCATCGATGTCCTTCAGGTCGAGAAAATGTTTCGGCGTCATATCCACCTTTCGGGCCGCAAGGGCCGCGTGTTCGCGCAGATTTGCATCGAAAAAGAGACAGATGCTGTCCTTGATTGACAAGAAAACGCTATGTCGGTGGAAATCTGCTGTCAATCTATGTTCTCAATTTTGAGAAGTTTGGTTGCGCGAGGGTCGAAATCGCATCAGAATGGCGGATGCCCATGCGGTCTGACACGCCGACGCTCGACGTCACGGAACGCGACTGCCCCGCCGCGGCGGCCGATCTACGGCTGCCGCTCCAGGCGGCGCTGCTGCTCGATACGCTCGCCGGCATGGCGCTGTCTCTGGTCATCTCCGTGAACGTCTTCATCACGACCGGCTCGGCCTTCCTCGCCGCTGCCGTGTTCGCCGTACAACAGCTCTTTCTCGTCCTGTTCGGCGGCAAGCTCGCGACAGCCGGTCTCGGTCGGCTGGCGCCGGCGCGGCTGTGCGCAGTCGCGGAGGTGGCGGTCGCCGCAGGGACCGTCGCCGTGGTCGCGGCCATGGGCGCCGGATCATGGGCACTCTACGTCGCGCTCGCCCTTCGGGGCATCGCCGAAGGCATGGCGCGCGGCACACGCTTCGCCGTGCTGCGGGAGGCCGCGACCGGTGGCGACGTCGCGCGCCTGTCGGCCGCCGTTGGCGGCGCCCAGCATGTCGGGCGGGCGCTCGCGGCACTGCTCGCCTTCTCGCTGATCGGAACCGTCGATCCGTCGCATTTAGCGATGCTGACGATCGTGCCGACGCTCGCAGCCGCGGCGATATACTCCGGCATCTCCGCGCGGATGTCGTCGACCCGGCGTGGTGAACGCACGGCGGACGTCCAAGCGACGGAGCCGACGGCAGGCACCGCGCCCTCTCCGTCCGTCCGGCAACTCCTGCTGAACCTCGGCCTGGTCGACGTCGCCTTCCAAGGGTATCACACAGTGGCCCGCACAGCCCTGCCGATCGGTCTGTTCGCGGGCGGTGCGCAATCAGCACTGGCGCTTCAATTGCTGGCCAATTGCGCGATGTTCGCCGCGGCGTGGCTGCTCGGCCGCGGCCACATGGCGATCGGACATAGCATCCCGCGAGCCGCGACCGCGCTGACTGCAGGCCTGGCGCTCGCGGCCGTTCTTGCCGGTTCGCTCCACGCTGCGCTCACGGTCTATGTGCTGTTCATCTTCAGCTACGAATACTGCTTCACGCGGCTGCAAGCGATGCTGGTCGCGACCGCCGAAGCCCGCACGCTCGCGCCGACGATGATCCGTTTCAACGCCGTGGCTTCGGCGCTGGTGGCGCTCGCCGCGCTGGCGATCGGCGCGGTCGCCGACGGTCTCGGGCTGCACATGGCTGCGGCCATCACGGCCGCGACAGTCGTTCTTGGCCTTGCCGCACTGGCGATTACCGAACGAAGGAGCCGGACAGCATGACCCATGTCGTCATTCTCGAGAGCAACAGCCGCACCGGAATGCTGGCGGTGGAAACCGCGCAGGAACTGGGCTGGCGCACCACGTTCCTGCGCTCGCAGAAGCTGTGGCCGCTCTATCGCGGCGGACGGACCGACGAGATCCTGGGTCGTGTCGATGAGCTCATCGAGATCGCGAGCAGCTTCGACGTCGATCTTCTTTCCGAGACCCTCGAAGCGGTGAATGCGCGCAATCCGGTCGATACGCTCGTTACCTGCGTGGAATATTGCACCGTCCCGCTGGCTCAGGCGGCGGAGCGCACCGGGTTGCGGTTCACCCGGCGCGAGGCTGTGGAGAACGCGCGGTCGAAAAGGACGTGCCGCGCCATCCTGGACAGGCAAGGCATCGCATCGGCGCGGTTCGGGACGGGGCATACGCTGGACGAGATGATCGAAGCGGCGGCCCATACCGGCTACCCGCTGATCGCCAAGCCGGTGTCCGGCTGGGGCAGCCTGCTCGCCTCCTATGTCCGCGACGAGGCCGAACTGGCCGCCTATTACGCCGACTACGAAGCGCGGCTGCCGACGCTGCGCGACGAGCTGCAGGGCACGCTGCAGGGCGGCATCCTGATCGAAGAGTATCTCGACGGTCGCGTGTTCTCGGTCGAGATGGGCGCACAGGACGGCCGCGTCATCCCGTTCATGATCTCCGAGGGCAAGCGCTCGGTGGAGGTTCCCACGATGCCGCTCGGCACGACCATGCCGGCCGACCTGACGCCGGCCGAAAGCGATGCCATATTCGCCTATGTGGCGTCGATCATCGACGCGCTCGGCTTCGACATCGGGATTTGCCATGCCGAGCTCGCGCTAACGTCCGACGGCCCGCGGCTGATCGAATTCAACCCCCGTGTCATGGGCAGCTCGCTGCCGCTGATCTACCGGAGCTGCACGGGGAAGAACATCTACGAATATCTGCTGCGCATCCATGCCGGGCAGGATATCGGCGAACTGCCCGCGCGCTATCGGTGCGCAGTCAGTTCGCGCACCATCGCGGGCTGGGAGGACGGCACCATCCGTCCCGACCTCGCGGCCGACTGGCTGGATGCGATCCGCGACGAGCTCGTCGCATGTCAGATCGACGCCAAGGCGGGACAGGCCATCAGCGGCCTCAAGCGCAATTTCTTCGATTCCCTGGGCTTCATACAGGTCGCTGCTGACACGCCGCGGGAAGCGGCGATCCGCGGCGACCGCATGGCGCAGCGCATCTCGGGCATTCTGGGCGTCGAGCCCTGCCGATAGGCCGCCCCCGGGCTCTCACCCCGGCCTTCCGTCGCCTTGGCCGGGCCGTTGCGCACGCATGATTGAAGGACCTTTGCCTGCGCGACCGATTGCCTGCGGGTCGCGCGCGGCGTATGGCTGGGGTTGAAACGGATGCGTCCACCGCCGACATTGACGGCATGACCGGGCGCACGAGCAGACCGAGCAGGCATATGGATAATACCGGCACCATGATCGATCCTTTCGGCCGCGCGATCTCGTATCTGCGCGTGTCGGTCACCGACCGCTGCGACTTCCGCTGCACATACTGCATGGCGGAAGACATGACGTTCCTGCCGAAGCGCGATCTGCTCAGTCTCGAGGAACTCGACCGGCTGTGCACAGTCTTCGTGGAAAAAGGCGTGCGCAAGCTGAGGCTCACCGGCGGCGAGCCGCTGGTGCGCAAGAACATCATGCACCTCGTGCGCCAGCTTTCGCGCCATCTCGACAGCGGCGCGCTTGAGGAACTGACCCTGACCACCAACGGGTCGCAGCTCGCGCGTTTCGCCGACGAGTTGGCGGATTGCGGGGTCAGGCGCATCAACGTGTCGGTGGATACGCTCGACCCGGACAAGTTTCGCGCAATCACCCGGTGGGGCGATCTTTCGCGCGTGATGACCGGCATCGAGGCCGCCGAACGGGCATGCCTTAAGATCAAGCTCAATGCCGTCGCGCTCAAAGGCTTCAACGACGCCGAGTTGCCGGACATGCTGCGCTGGGCGCACGGGCGGGGCATGGACCTGACGGTGATCGAGACGATGCCGATGGGCGAGATCGACGCAGACAGGACCGACCAGTACCTGCCGCTGTCGCAACTGCGCGCCGATCTCGAACGCCAGTTCACGCTGACCGATATCGCCTACAAGACCGGCGGGCCGGCCCGCTATGTCGAGGTCGGGGAAACCGGCGGAAGGCTGGGCTTCATCACCCCGCTCACCCACAATTTCTGCGAAAGCTGCAATCGCGTGCGGCTGACCTGCACCGGCACGCTCTATATGTGCCTCGGCCAGGACGACGCGGCCGACCTGAGGACGCCATTGCGGGCCTCGGAGGGCAACGACCTTCTGTCCGATGCCATCGACGAGGCGATCGGGCGCAAGCCGAAAGGGCACGACTTCATCATCGACCGGCGAACCAGGCGCCCCGCCGTCTCGCGGCACATGAGCGTCACGGGCGGATAGCAGCGCCGCTCGAATTGCACCCGTCCCTGCCTTTACCGGAAGCGCCGCGTGCCTGTCGGACCTACCAAGGCCGCTCCATCACTTCGCATGCGCGCATCTTTCGGATCGCCAGGTGAGTCCACTTGGCTGCGAAATGCTGTAGCATCGCCCGACGGCGCTCGCGCCGAACCGGGGGAAAACTGCATGAAGTATGGACTTGCCTGTCTCGCGCTGGCTGCCGCCATCGCCTCACCCGTCGCCGCGCAGAGCATCGGCGGCTCCTATGTTGCCGAAGGCACCAACCTCGACGGCTCGCCCTACCGCGGCACGGCCGAGATAAAGCTGACCAGCGACACGACATGCGTCATCAGCTGGGTGACGGGATCGACCACCTCGCGCGGGATCTGCAGCCGCAACGGCGACGCCTTCGCCGCCGCCTATGTGCTCGGCAATGCCTACGGGCTCGTCGTCTATCGCGTCCTGCCGGACGGTTCGCTCGACGGGCTGTGGACGATCGCCGGCCAGAACGGCGCCGGCACCGAAAAGCTGACGCCGCGCTGAACCGCGGCTTCCCGCGAACCGTCAAGGGCGGCCTGATCCCCGCCGAACGAACACCGGCGCGCCGCGCTGGCATACCGGAATTGGATTGCCAATTCCGCCGCCGGTGCTTACGGCTTTGCTGAAAAATCCCGGGAAACGCCCTTGCCGCTCTCCACAAACCTGCGTGCCGCCCTGTTCATGTCCCTGTCCATGGCCGGGTTCACGGCCAACGACGCGATTACCAAGTCGGTCGCCCAGTCCATGAACATGGGCCAGGTGATGTTCGTGCGCGGCGTATTCGCGACCCTGCTCATCGCGCTGCTTGCATGGCGCAGCGGCGCCCTGGCCAGCCTGAGGGGAAGCGGACATCCGCTCGTGGTGATCCGGGTCGCGGCCGAGATCGGCGCGACGGTCTGCTTTCTCGTGGCACTTCAGAACCTGCCGCTCGCAACGGTCTCGGCCGTGCTTCAGGCGTTGCCTCTGGCGGTGACGATGGGCGCGGCCCTGGTGTTTTCGGAGCCGGTCGGCTGGCGGCGCTGGCTGGCCATCGTCGCGGGCTTCGCCGGCGTGCTCATCATCGTTCGTCCCGGCTTCGAGGGGTTCAACGCGTTCGCGCTGCTCGCCCTGCTCTGCGTCGCCTTCTGCGCGGTGCGCGACCTCGCGACCAAGCGAATCCCGGCCAGTGTTCCCACGCTGCTGGTTTCGGCCGCTACCTCGGCCGCGATCACGGTGGCGGGCGCGGCCCTCGTGCAACCATTCGGAGGCTGGACGGAGATGACGGGCGAAAGCGGCCTGTTGCTGTTCGTCGCCGCGATGCTTTTGATCGTCGGCTACCAGTTCGTCATTCTGGCGATGCGCGAAGGCGAAATCTCGTTCGTCGCACCTTTCCGCTATACGGGACTTCTGTGGGCGATCCTGCTGAGCTTCGTCGTCTTCAACGACACGCCGGACCTCGCCATGATCATCGGCGCATCTCTGGTCGTCGGCTCCGGCCTCTATGCCTTCTACCGCGAACGGGTGCGCGGCCGCACCCTGCCCGCGGCGGAAAGCACCGGCCCGGCCATGGCCCCGGATGGGCTATAGATCTCAGGCGACACCCGGTTTCATCCCCAGCATGTTCGATCGAACCACCCCTCCTCATGTTCTAAGCCTGGTCACAGCGGCGGCCACCAGTGCGCTGGCGATGAACATCTTCCTGCCGTCGCTTCCAGCGATCGCGCGCCATTTCGACACCGACTACGGCATTGTGCAGCTCATGGTGTCGCTCTACCTGGCGGCGACCGCGGTGCTGCAGCTTGGCATCGGGCCGGCATCCGACCGGTTCGGGCGGCGGCCGGTGATGCTGTCCTGCTTCGCGATCTTCATTCTCGGCACGCTGGCGGCGATCTTCGCACCAACCATCGAGATTTTGCTTCTGTGCCGCGTGCTGCAGGCGTTCTCGGCAGCCGGCATGGTGCTCTCCCGCGCGATCGTGCGCGACATGGTGGCCACCGACGAGGCCGCGAGCAAGATCGGCTACGTGACGATGGGCATGACGCTGGCGCCGATGCTCGGACCGCTGATCGGCGGCTTTCTCGACGAACATTTCGGCTGGCAGTCGACCTTCGTGCTGACCGTGCTCCTCGGCTTCCTGGCCTTCACGG
>JAMLJD010000022.1 GCA_023953775.1 Rhizobiaceae bacterium
TTCGACGCGGTTGTCGGCGGCGATCCGGACGCCGCGCGACGGGCGGCGCGGGTGCATATCGACTATGTCGAGCATGCGATGATCGATGCGGAGCGCGAAGGTGAATGGCAACGGATTTCCCGCCTGCGGCTCAGCCAGCGGGAACGGCAGTCGATGGACGGTAGTCCTGCGCGCGAACCACAGGACGCGAATTGAGTATGATCGATGAGACAATACCGAAGCCGCGGGTCGGCCTGTTCGTCACCTGCCTCGTGGACCTGTTTCGTCCCGCGGTCGGTTTCGCCGCCGTCAAGCTGATGGAGGATGCGGGCTGCAGCGTCGACGTACCGGTCGCGCAGACCTGCTGCGGCCAGCCGGCATACAATTCCGGCGACCGCGCGGATACCGCCGCAATCGCGAAGAACACGATCGAAGCCTTCGAGGATTTCGATTACGTCGTCGCGCCTTCCGGCTCCTGCGCGGGCATGCTCAAGAAGCACTATCCCTCGCTGTTCGCGGACAACCCGTCGTGGCAGGCACGCGCCCGCGCCCTCTCCGACAAGACGCACGAGCTCGTCAGCTTCCTCACCGATGTTCTGGGCGTGGTCTCGGTCGATGCGCGGCTCGACGCCAGCGTCACCTACCACGATTCCTGCTCGGGCCTGCGGGAGCTCGGCATCCGCGAGCAGCCGCGGCGCCTGCTCGGCACGGTGGCGGGGCTCGAACTCAAGGAACTGCCGGACGCCGACGTCTGCTGTGGTTTCGGCGGAACCTTCTGCGTCAAATATTCCGACATCTCCAACGCCATCGTCTCGCGCAAGACGGAGCGCATCCGCGAGAGCGGCGCCGAAACGCTGCTCGCCGGCGATCTCGGCTGCCTGATGAACATGGCCGGCAAGCTGAAGCGCGAAGGCTCGACGGTCGAAGTGCGCCACGTCGCCGAAGTGCTTGCCGGAATGACCGACACGGCGCCGATCGGCGGAAAGGGCTGAGCGCATGGAGATCACCTCGCCGACCTTCAAGCGCAATGCGGTTCACGCGCTCGCCGACCGTCAGTTGCAGAAGGCGCTTGGCAATGTCCGGGCCGGCTTCATCGACAAGCGGCGCAAGGCCGTCGACGCTCTGCCCGAGTTCGACCAGCTTCGCGACAATGCGCGGACGATCAAGGACCACACGCTGGCCAATCTCGACCTCTATCTCGAGGCCTACGAGACGCGGGTGACCGAATCCGGCGGCATGGTGCACTGGGCCGAGACAGCGGCCGACGCACGCGGCATCATTCTCGACATCTGCCGGATGAACAATGCCCGCACGGTGACCAAGGGCAAGTCGATGATCACCGAGGAGATCGGCCTGAACGACTTTCTCGAGGAGGCTGGCGTCCGGCCGGTCGAAACCGATCTCGGCGAGTACATCATCCAGCTTCGCGGCGAACATCCGAGCCATATCATCGCCCCGGCGGTGCACCTGAACAAGGAGCAGGTCGAGGAGGATTTCCGCCGCGTCCACGACTATCTGCCTGCCGACCGCGACCTTTCGGAACCGGAAGCGCTCCTGTCGGAGGCGCGCCGTGTCCTGCGCGCCCAGTACTTCCAGGCCGATGTCGGAATCACAGGCGCCAATTTCCTCGTCGCCGAAACCGGTTCGTCCATCATCGTCACCAACGAAGGCAATGGCGACCTGACGCAGATCCTGCCGCGCGTCCATATCGTGGTCGCCTCGATCGAGAAGATCGTGCCGACGCTCGACGACGTTTCGCAGATCCTGCGGGTGCTGGCGCGGTCGGCCACCGGCCAGGACATGAGCGTCTACACGACCGTTTCGACCGGCCCGCGACGCGCGGGCGATCCCGACGGGCCCGAGGCCTATCACGTCATCCTGCTCGACAATGGCCGGTCCTCGATGCTCGGCACGGAGTTCCAGGACATGCTGCGCTGCATCCGATGCGGCGCATGCATGAACCACTGCCCGGTCTACCATTCGGTCGGCGGGCACGCCTATGGTTGGGTCTATCCCGGTCCGATGGGTGCGGTGCTGACGCCGTCGCTGGTCGGCGTCGACAAGGGCGGCCACCTGCCCAACGCCTCGACCTTCTGCGGCCGCTGCGAGGCGGTGTGCCCGATGCGCATTCCGCTGCCGAAAATGATGCGGCACTGGCGCGAGCGCGAATTCGAGCGCGGGCTGAACCCGGCCGTCGCCCGCTACGGGCTGAAGTTCTGGGCATCCTTCGCGCGCCGTCCGGCGCTCTACCGGCTCGCCACCTCGCTGTCGATCCCGGTCTTGTCGGCCTTCGCCGGCGCCCGAAAACGGTTCCGCTACTTGCCGCTTGCCGGCGGATGGACGCGCCACCGCGATCTGCCGGCGCCGCAGGGACGCACCTTCATGCAGCAGTGGCGCGACCGCGACACGGCCAGACAGGACGCGCGGACATGAGCGGACGCGAGACAGTACTGTCGAAGATACGGGCTTCGCTCGGTACGCCTGCCGGCGACGATGCGCGCAGGTCTATCGTCGAGGCGCGGATGTCGCGCCCCCCGAAAGGCGTCATTCCGGCGCGCGGACAGCTCGCCGCTCCCGAACGCGTCGGACTGTTCTGTGAGATGGCGGAACAGGCCAATGCGACGGTCGACCGCGTCAAGTCGCCGGACCTCGTGCCGAAGGCTGTCTCCGCCTATCTGCGCGACCGCAACCTGGCTCCGTCGGTGCGCATGGGCGACGACCGCAGGCTGTCGAAAATGCCCTGGGCGGAGCAGAAATCGCTCGAGATCGGCCGCGGCCGCTCGGACGGCGACGACGAGGTCGGCGTCAGCCACGCGCTGGGCGGCGTCGCGGAGACCGGAACACTGATGCTGGTCTCGGGCAAGGACAATCCGACGACGATCAACTTCCTCCCCGAACACCATATCGTCGTCGTCAACGCGAAGGACATCGACGGCGATCTCGAGTCGCTGTTCGGGCGAATCCGTAGGAAATTCGGCCGCGGCGCCATGCCGCGCACCGTCAACATGGTCACCGGACCTTCCCGCTCCGGCGACATCGAACAGAAGCTTCTGCTGGGCGCGCACGGTCCGCGCGCGCTGCATATCGTCGTCGTCGGGTAGGATGACGGAGGGCGTTCACTTCCTCGATGCGCGCGCGCCCGAAGGCATGCGGCTCTACGCGATCGGCGATATTCACGGGCGCCGCGACCTCATCGAGCGG
Source organism: Rhizobiaceae bacterium (assembly GCA_023953775.1). Classification (GTDB taxonomy): domain Bacteria; phylum Pseudomonadota; class Alphaproteobacteria; order Rhizobiales; family Rhizobiaceae; genus JAMLJD01. The sequence goes on from JAMLJD010000022.1 coordinate 3,181, forward strand.
ATGCACGGCGCGATCGGCGAGGATCTCGCCCGCGACCCGCCGACCGACTGGCGCATCATCCACCTCGGCGACTACACCGATCGCGGGCCGGACACGAAGGGCGTGCTCGACTTCCTCGTGGCGGCGGGCAAGCGCGACAGCCGGGTGCTCTCGATCGCCGGGAACCACGATGTCGGCATGCTCGAATTCCTCGACCGGCCGGACATCGACAGCCTGTTCGCGCATTATGGCGGCAAGCAGACGGCGCGGTCCTACGGCGTCGACATCGATTTCGCGAATCGCGCCTCGATGCTCAAAGGTCACGCGGAGTTGCTGGAGGCCATTCCCGAAGCCCATTTCACCTTCCTGAAGACGCTGCCGTTCTGGGTCGCCTTCGGAGACTATTATTTCTGCCATGCGGGGGTCAGGCCCGGCGTGGCGCTCGACGCGCAGGACTCCGAGGACCTGATGTGGATCCGCGACGATTTCCACAATTACCCCGGGCTGTTGCCGAAGGTGGTCGTGCATGGCCACACGCCGGTCGGCGAGGCCGAGTTCCACGCCAACCGGGTGAACGTCGATACCACCGCCGTGCTGTCGGGCGTGCTTACGGCGTTCGTCGCCGACGGCGAGCAAAAGCGGCTGCTGCAGGTCGAGGGGTAAGTCGCGGAAGGTACTAAAGCGTGAGTATCAGCGCACGACGGCGCTGATTCCGTAGCCGTCGGTGGCCGGGTTGCCGGCCGTAGCGTCGGCGGCATAGATACCAACGCCGGTCAGGACGATCGCGGAAATCATCAGGAACGAAAGAAGTGCGGTTTTCACGAGCGTCATCTCGGTTCGATTTCCTGCAATCGTGGTCCAACAGAGTTACTGAACAGTTGATTTCGGCGCCAAAAGCGACGCGGCGCCCTTCTATGCCGGGATAACGGACGACGCCAGAACCAGTTCCGCGCGCCTTTCCGATTGACCAAACGCCGTGTCAGAAATGCAACTATGCGCACCGCACGCCCATGCACACCGCGCTCCGGAGGGGACGTCCGATGTCCTTGCAGAACCGTGTCGATCCGTTTGGCGCCATTCACGCGGATCCCGCCCGCGGGATGTTCACGGGCAACCGCGGCATCATTCACGACCCCAACACCCGAACGCTGCTCGGCCGGCGCTGGACGACAAAGGCGTGGATCGTCTGCACGCTGCATCTCGGCGACCGGCGCCGCGACGTGATGGGCCGCAACGGACCGACTGGCGGCGCCGGCTGGACGGAACTGTTCTTCCTCGACGAGGTCACCGCGCTGGCCGCCGGCCACAGGCCCTGCTTCTACTGCCGCCGGCCCGACGCGAGGCACTTCCAGTCCTGTTTCGCCGCCGGCAACGGTCTGGCGCGGGTTTCCGCCCCGTCGATGGACGGGCTGCTGCACGGCCAGCGGCCGCTTTCCGGCGGGCCGCGACCGGTCCTTGACGCGGCAGCGATCGCCGCGCTGCCGGACGGCGCAGTTATCGCATCCCGGGGAAGGCCTTTCGCCGTCCTGCGCGACACGCTGCGTCCCTGGAGCCACGCAGGCTACGACAGGCCGATAGCCGCCGGTGCGCTCGATCCTGTGGAGACGACCCTGGTCACGCCGTTATCGACCGTCGCGGCACTTCGATCAGGGTTCAAGCCCGTCTGGCACCCATCGGCAGGCGCTTGACCCGCACGGTGTCCCTGACCGACATAGGCGCATGCGCGCGCATCACAAGCTTCAGCGGCTCTACCTCAATGACGATCTCCGCGAGGGCGCTGCCGTCACGCTCGACAGGGACCAGAGCCACTATCTCGCCACCGTGCTGCGCATGGCGGAAGGCGATTCCGTCCTGGTCTTCAACGGCCGCGACGGCGAGTTTGTCGCCCGCCTCGCCGCCGCGGGCAGGAAGGCCGTCACGCTGGCCGTTGGCGATCGCACGCGCGAACCGGCGCCGTCGCCCGACCTTGCATACTGCTTCGCGCCGCTCAAATCCGCGCGGCTCGGCTACATGGTCCAGAAGGCCGTCGAAATGGGCGCGGGCGTCCTCCAGCCGGTCGTCACGCAGCATACCCAGAATGCCAGGACGCCGGTCGAGCGCATGCGGGCCAACGCGATCGAGGCGGCCGAGCAATGCGGCGCCCTGAGCGTCGCGGATGTCCGCGAAGCGGTGAAGTTCGAGCGGCTGATCGAAGACTGGGACCCCGAGCGGCGACTGATCTTCTGCGACGAGGCGGCGACGGGCGCTCCGCTCGACAGCCTGCACGCGCTCGGACCCGGCAAGACGGGCCTCCTCGTCGGGCCGGAAGGCGGGTTTTCCAGCGACGAGCGCGCAAGGCTGCTCGCATTGCCCTTCGTCAGGGCCATTTCGCTCGGCCCGCGCATCCTCAGGGCGGACACGGCGGCGGTCGCCGCGCTGGCGCTGGTGCAGTCCGCCATCGGCGACTGGCGTCGATCAAGAAGCGTTGAGTGAGTCGTCAGGATTTTTCGCTTGATCGGATGGCGGGTTTGCGGCCATCACTCGCCCGCCGACGCAAGTGCGGCCGCAGAACGAGGACGCAGTGATGGCGCGTGACACCACCGATTCCAGCCCCGTCGAGGGCTTTGACGCGCTGGTCGGCTACATGGCGCAGGGCGAGAAGCCCGAATCCGAGTGGCGGATCGGAACGGAGCACGAAAAGTTTCCGTTCTATGTCGACGGCAATGCGCCGGTTCCCTATGGCGGCGACCACGGCATCCGGGCGCTGCTCGAAGGCATGCGTAAGGTGCTCGGCTGGGATCCGATCGTCGATGCCGGTCACATCATCGGGCTCGTCGAGCCGACCGGACAGGGCGCGATCTCGCTCGAGCCCGGCGGCCAGTTCGAACTCTCGGGCGCACCGCTCGAGACGATCCATCAGACCTGCCGCGAGGGCAACGCCCATCTCGCGCAGCTGCGCCAGATCGCCGAACCGCTCGGCATCCGGTTTCTCGGCCTTGGCGGCAGCCCGAAATGGACGCTTGCCGAGACGCCGCGCATGCCGAAATCGCGCTACGACATCATGACCGCCTACATGCCGAAGGTCGGCAGCCACGGCCTCGACATGATGTACCGCAGCTGCACCATCCAGGTGAATCTCGACTTCTCGTCGGAAGCCGACATGCGGCGCAAGATGCAGGTCTCGTTGAAGCTGCAGCCGCTGGCGACCGCGCTGTTCGCCAATTCCCCGTTCACGGAGGGCAAGCCGAACGGCTTCCAGTCCTGGCGGGGCGAAATCTGGCGCGACACCGACAACCAGCGTTCGGGCCTGCTCCCGTTCTGCTTCTCGCCGGAATTCGGCTATGCGGACTATGCCGAATGGGCGCTCGACGTGCCGATGTATTTCCTGATCCGTGACGGCCGCTATCACGACGTCACCCACGTCACCTTCCGCCAGTTCATGGACGGCGCCCTGCGCAACGAGGTGCCGGACGGCATGCCGACCATGGGCGACTGGGCGAACCATCTTTCGACGCTGTTTCCCGATGTCCGCCTGAAGCGTTTCCTGGAAATGCGCGGCGCGGATGGCGGGCCGTGGCGGCGCATCTGCGCGCTGCCGGCCTTCTGGGTCGGCCTGCTCTATGACGACGCCGCCCTCGACGCCGCCGAAACGCTGACCGGCGCATGGACCTTCGAGGACGTCTCGGCCATGCGGGACGCCGTTCCGACCGAAGGCCTCGACGCGGTGATCCGCAACCGCCCGCTCGTCGAAGTCGCGCGCGACGTGCTCCAGATCTCGCGCACCGGCCTCGCCAACCGCGACCGTCGCAACGCCGACGGCTACGACGAGACGCATTTCCTGGCGCCGCTGGAGGAAGCCGTGGCACGCGGCACAACGAGCGCGCAGGAAATGGTCACGGCCTATCACACGCGCTGGGGCGGCTCGATCGAGCCGGTCTTCCTGGAGTACGCGTATTAGGGTCAGGACCTGGAGAAAAAAGCGACGACCGCAGCGATGCGAATGGCATGGCGCCTCTTCCAGGACAAAGCGTCATCCGCCACAACCGTCGGGTGCCGGTAGAGAGCCCCACAGGACCCGGGTGCCCGGCAGGCTGGGCACTGCATGGCACTACCTGTGCCAAGACACTCCCAGTGACCGGTCGGAGGCATGCCGATGAAAAGCGACTACCTCGCAACCAACAGGGACATCTGGAATGCCGACGCGGCCAACTGGGTGGAACTCGCCAGAAGTCGCTGGAGCCTCGATACCCCGGCATGGGGAACATGGGACAATCCGGAAGCGACACTGAAACTGCTGCCGGCTGACATGACGGATGTGGACGCTATCGAGCTCGGATGCGGGACGGGATACGTGTCGGCTTGGATGAACCGACGCGGCGCGCGGGTCACGGCGATCGACATCTCCACCGAGCAACTGGCAACCGCGCGGCGCATGGCAGACGAGCACGGCGTGGACATCACTTTCATCGAGGGAAATGCCGAAACGACTGGATTGCCGGATGCCTCGTTCGACTTCGCGATCTCGGAGTATGGTGCATCGATCTGGTGTCCGCCGGACAAATGGTTGCGGGAGGCATGGCGATTGCTGCGCCCACGCGGTCGTTTGGTCTTTCTGGGAAACCATCCACTATCGCTGATCTGTTCGCCCCTCGACGGCTCGCCCGCCGACCGGATGCTGCATCGCCCCTACCGCGAGATGTGGGGGGCGGACTGGACGGAGGTTGAATACGAGCCAACCGGTGTGTGCTTCAACCTGACAATGTCGGGCTGGATGGACCTGTTCAGCGACATCGGGTTTGAAGTCACCGGGTATCACGAGCTTTACGCCCCTGAGAACGAGATGGGCACGCGCGCAGCTATTCCCGCGGAATGGGCCAAGAGCTACCCGGTCGAACAGGTCTGGAAACTGAGGAAGAGCGAGTGACGGCTTTGACCGCAACCCGGTCGATGCCCGCATCCTGTCGAACGTCCGCTGTCGGTCGACGCCGCCGGAAAGGTTGGAACCTGTCGACAGGCCCTGCCCCAAGTCTCCTTCAAGCCGTGCTGTAGCTTGCAAGCCGTACCGTAGCTTGCATTGAGGCATCGGCCGCCTCTGCGATGGCGGCGACCCGCGCGTCGTCGGTTGCCGCGAAACAGGTTGCGCGGTCCCGTGTTTGGTTTACCCTCCGGCAAAACTGCCGGAGAAAACGCTGCCATGCTTCCCCTTTTCGACATGCTCAACCAGGCCCAGAACGGCAAGGCCGTGGAGATGATGGCGCGGCAGTATCACCTGTCGCAGCAGCAGGCGGAACTGGCGATGGAGGCGCTGTTGCCGGCGTTCAGCCAGGGACTGAAGCGCAACGCCTCCGACCCCTATGGCGTCGGCGCCTTCCTCACCGCGCTGTCGTCGGGCCAGCACACGAAGTATTTCGAGGATGCCAGCCGCGCCTTCTCGCCGGAAGGCATGGCGGAAGGCAACGGCATTCTGGGCCATCTTTTCGGCTCCAAGGAGCTCAGCCGGGCCGTGGCGGCGCAGGCAGCGCAAACCACGGGAATCGCGCAGGAAACGCTGAAGCAGATGCTTCCGGCGCTCGCCGCGATGATCATGGGCGGGCTCTACAAGCAGTCGACAAACCAGATGCAGGCCGGCAGCTTCGGCGCCGGCGGAAACATCATCGGCGAGGTGATCGAGCAGATGATGCGGCAGGCCGGCGGCCAGCAGGGGGGCGAGATGCGCGCGCCGCGCTACGAAGCGCCGCAGCCCGGCGCCAACCCGTTCGACAATCCCTTCGGCAAGATGCTTGAGGGCATGTTCGGCGGCGGGCAGCAGCAGCGCGCGCCGCAGGCACCGCAGAGCCCCTATGGCGACAATCCGCTCGGCCGGATCTTCGAGGAGATGATGGGCCAGGCCGGCAGGGCGCAGGCCGAGGAACCCGAACCGCAACCGAGGAGCAGGCAGCGCGAGAACCCGAGCGGCAGGCCGCGCAATCCCTATGACGACCTGTTCGGACAGATGTTCGAGACCGGCCGCAAGCAGCGAGACGACTACCAGAAGAACATGGAATCGATCTTCGACCAGTTCAAACTGGGCATGGACCGGCACCGCTGAAGGCCTGCCATTCCGGCGGTCAGCCTGCCATCGGAACGATGACCTCGATGCCGCCAACGCCGCGCCACGGGTCGAAGTCGGCCGAGTAGCGCTCGATGAAATAGGGATACGGAGCCGGCGTCAGGCCCTGGTGCGCGACCCACCGCTCGCGGACCGCGGCGACAGTTCCCGGCAACAGCGAGACATGGCCCGAATGGGCGAAGACCGCGCCACGAAAGGCCGGCAGCACCATCGTCGCGGCATCCGGCGACACATCACGGTCCATCTCGCGGCCCCCGAAATAGCTGAATCCGCCCTGCGTCGCGGCACCAAGCGCAACCACGCCGTAGGCGACATACGGGTCGTCCGTCTCGCCCTGACCGACCGTCGCGTGAAATGCCTGCCAGACGGCGGGAATTCCGGCCGGGTCGCCGGCAGCCAACGTTGCCTGAACGCCTTCGAGCTTCAGCCGGGGAACGTTCTCGAACCGGTAGGACAGGATCGGTGGAACGTCGTGACCCGCGCCACGCACCGGTCCCGTCAGCCGTAGGCCGTCCAGCGCGCCGTAGTCCCGAAGCTGCGCCGGCAGTGTCCCGAATTCGCGCCGGAAGGCCCGCGTGAACGCCTCGTGCGAGCCGTAGCCGCAAGCAAGTGCGACTGCCGCGACCCTTTCCTCGCCGGTTGCCAGCATCCGCGCGGCCTCGGAAAGCCGGCGCGACCGCAGATAGTCCGACAGCGTGCGGCCGGTGGCGGCCCTGAAGACGCGCGACAGTTCCCAGCGCGATAGACCCGAGACATTGGCGATCTCGGCCAGCGTGATCGCACGGGCGAAGTGGCTCTCGATGAACCACAGCGCCTTGTCGACCGACCCGCCTGGAACCACGCGCGATTGTGCCATGCGGCAACCCTATCGTTCGTCCGCGTCCTCGTGACGCTGGCGAAGCGCATTATAGACCTGTCGCGGCACCGTCAGCCGTGAATCGCGGTCGTAGCGCTCGCGCATCGCATGGAAATTGCCGTCCGGCGCCGCCGTCAACGCTGCGATGCCGTCGAAGAATGCCAGCTCGTCTTCGGTCAACGCCCGTTCGGCCTTCGGCTGAGCGCCCCAGACGTCCCACGCGAGCATTTCATGCTTGTTCAGCGCGGCGAGGTCGCGCACGAGGCTCGCCGCCGCGAACCAGAGCCCGCGCAAGTCGGAAAAGACGATGCCGAAGCGATCCGGATCGGCCATGCCCGAGCGGATCGTCCGCCAGGCGGCGGATGCCGTCAGGAACCGGTCGCGCGGCACATCCATCATGTCGTGGTCGAGACTGAACCGCTCAACCCAGACTGCGTCGAACTGCGGGTCGGCGAGGGCCCAGCGGCGCTCGCTGCCGATCCAGTATTCGGTGACCCAATGGTCCTCGAAATAACCCGGATTGAAGTAGGTTCCGAAGCCGCCGCGCAGGCGTGCCGGAATGCCCTTCGCCCGCATCAATGCGGTTGCGGTCAGCGCGAAGTGCCTGCAGATGCCGCAAAGCCGGTCGGGCGGCGCATAGCCATTCCGCGTCAGCGCGCCCGCGCGGCCGGTGAGCTGGCGCAGCATGTCGGCGGCGGCACGGATATGGCTTTCCTCGCGCTGCGCGGGCGGCAGCTTCACGCCGTAGAAATCCTCGGCGACATGCTCGTAGATCAGCAGCTTCTGGACCGCGCCAACGATGCCGGCCGGGTCGTCCGGCAGGGTCCGCACGAACGGCGCGAACCCTTCCAGCGCCGTCATTGGCGACGGCAGGTGATAATAGTCGAGAACGGCATCGTCCGGCGTCGGCCGATACGTGTCTTCTCTGGTTGCATGAAGCGTCATCCGTCGTCTCCTCGCTGGATTGCGAAGTCCGACACATGATCCATCGGGTCAGATCATGCTTGATCGCGGTTGCGCGGCGGTGCGATTCCCGCGCCATCGACAAAAAAAGCCCGGTCCTTGGAGGACCGGGCAATATGCAGGCGGCCGGGGGTATGCCGGGCTTATCAGGGGACAGAGCGCCTGCAGGGGGAGAACCGGAAGACGGTCACGCGACGCGGCGCGCGGCGTCCTCGAGCGAGGACCGCGACCGGGCGATCGCCTGAAGCTCAGGCGTCGGGTCGATCGTGGCGCGGTGCCTGAATGCGCGGGCGACATCGTCGCGGGTCAGCCCGATGTCGGCGAGCTCCCAGTCGGAAAGCTCGGCGAGATGGCGCGCCCTGCTGCGATTCTGCATGCCGCGATAGAGTACGCGCAGGCCGTTGGCCACGCGCACGAAAAAGCCCGGCTTCGCGGCGGCTATTCCGAAAGTGCTGTGATCCAGTGCGGCCATGTCATTTCTCCTTGGCAGATGCAAAAGCGCAGACGTCCGCCCGCCCGGCTGCGGGAGGATGCGGCCGGTCGCAACGGTTCCTGCGCATGTCGCGTGAACGTCAGGAGAATGCCGCGTCGTTATTGATAAATCCAACGAATGTTTTTAATTTCTATGATCAAAGTTTGTGATGAAAGCCCTTCCATGGCCGCTCCCCTCGATCTCGACCAGCTCCAGACCTTCGTGACCATCGCCGATACCGGCAGCTTCACCCGCGCCGCGGAGGAGGTGCACCGTACCCAGTCCGCCGTCTCGATGCAGATGCGCCGGCTCGAGGAGCGGATCGGCAAGGCGCTGTTCGAAAAGGACGGCCGCACCAACCGGCTCACCGAGGAGGGCGAGAGGCTGCTCACCTATGCGCGCCGCATGATGCGGCTGAACCGCGAGACGGTCGCAGCCTTCGACGACGCCAGCCTGGAAGGCCAGGTGCGGATCGGAACGCCGGACGACTATGCCGACCGGTTCCTGCCGGAGATCATGGCGCGTTTCGCGCGCTCCAATCCGCGGGTCGAACTGTCGGTGGTGTGCGAGCCGACGCCCAACCTCGTCGAGCACATCCGGCGCGGCAATCTCGACATCGCGCTGATCACGCACAGCGACGAGAAGGGCCGCTCCGAAATCGTCCGGCGGGAGCCTCTCCTGTGGGTCACCTCGGCCAACCATCCGACGCATGAGGAACAGGTGCTGCCGCTCGCCTTCGGGCGCGCGACCTGCATCTGGCGCCGCGCGGCCTGCGACTTTCTCGATACAGAGGGCCGCGACTACCGGATCCTGTTCACCAGCTTCTCGGCGACCGTCATCATCGCGGCCGTGCTGTCGGGCCTCGCGGTCTCGGTCCTGCCCGAATGCGCGCTGCGGCCCGGCATGCGGGTGCTGGGCGAGGCCGACGGGTTCGGCGCCCTGCCCGACTGCCGCATCGGCATCATGCGCGGCCACACCGGCAGCCCGCGCATCATGGAGGCGCTGGCACAGCATATTGCGGAAAGCCTCGACAACATCTCGGTGCCGATGCCGGAGGAGTCCGGCAGCTTCGATTTCACGACCGTCGCCTTCAATCGCGGCAAACGGCTGCGGCCGGGCCAGGTTTTGCCGGGATGGTGAGGCCGCCAGCCTCTTGACCTTGCCGCGCGATGCGGGAGGAATCCGGCGATGAGCGACCCCCGGCCCTCCGATTCGTCCACCAACGCGACCGAATACTCCGTCAGCGAGATTTCGGTCGCGCTGAAGCGGACCGTCGAGGACGCATTCGGCAATGTGCGGGTGCGCGGCGAGATTTCCGGCTATCGCGGACCGCATTCCTCAGGCCACGCCTATTTCGCACTCAAGGACGAACGCTCGCGCCTCGAGGCGGTTATCTGGAAGGGAACGTTCGGCCGCCTGAAATTCCTGCCCGAGGAAGGGCTGGAGGTTATCGCCAGCGGCCGCCTCACCACATATCCGGGGTCGTCGAAGTACCAGATCGTCATCGATTCGATCGAGCCGGCGGGCGCCGGCGCCCTGATGGCGCTTCTGGAAGAACGCCGGCGGCGGCTGGCCGGCGAGGGTCTGTTCGACGACGCGCGCAAGCAACTCCTGCCGTTCATGCCGCGGGTGATCGGCGTCGTCACCTCGCCGACCGGCGCGGTGATCCGCGACATCATCCACCGCATCACCGACCGTTTCCCGCTGCATGTGCTGGTATGGCCGGTGCGCGTGCAGGGCGACACGACCGGCGCGGAGGTCTCGGCCGCCGTCGCCGGCTTCAACGCGCTCGACCCCGCCGGTCCGGTTGCGCGGCCCGACGTGATCATCGTTGCGCGCGGCGGCGGCAGCCTCGAGGATTTGTGGGGGTTCAACGACGAGGCGGTCGTGCGCGCCGTCGCGGCATCCGACATTCCGGTGATTTCGGCGGTCGGGCACGAAACCGACTGGACGCTGATCGACCATGCCGCCGACATCCGGGCGCCGACGCCGACCGGGGCCGCCGAGCTCGCCGTTCCTGTCAGGGCCGACCTCGAGGCGCAGCTCGCCAATCTCGGCGCGCGGCTCAAGGGCGGCATGTCGCGGCTCGGCGACAAGCGCCGGCAGGCGCTCCGGGCCGCTGCTCGCGCCCTTCCCGCGCCCGACCAGCTTCTGGCGCTGCCGCGACGGCGCCATGACGAGGCGGCGGGGCGGCTGGCGCGCGGTCTCGTCGTCAGCGCCGAGCGCAAGCGGGCCCGCCTCGCAGCGATCCGCATCCAGCCCGCCATCCTGGTGCGCCGCATCGCGGAGAAGAAGCGCGACAGCGAACGCGCGGGCACCCGGCTGCCGGCATCGTTCGCGCGACTCGTCGCCGAACGCGGCAGGCGGTTCACGCCCACCGCGGCGCGCGTTGCGCCGGCCGCCCTGGAACGTCGCATCGCGGCGCTCGGCGAGGCCCTGCGCGGCCTTGAACGACTGGCCGATCGCAGCGCCGATGCGGCGATCGAGCGCGGGCGGACGCGGTACGGGCTGGCGCTCAGGCTGGTCGAGACGCTCTCCTACCACCGGGTTCTCGAACGCGGATTCGCGCTGGTGCGCGGCGAGGACGGACAGCCCGTCAAGCGCGCGGCGGAGATCGCTGCTGGCGCGGTGCTCGACATTGAGTTTGCCGACGGGCACAGGACCGCGATGGCGACCGGCGCCAAGGGTGCCGCAGGTACGCAACAGCGTTCCGCGGCCCGCAAGTCCGGCGGACAGGGCAGTCTGTTCTGATTTCGGGCGATTTCGGCGGGGAGCCGTTTGAATGGTACGGTTGGGTGGGCTCGAACCACCGACCTCCGGATCCACAATCCGGCGCTCTAACCAACTGAGCTACAACCGCACATGTCGTGGCGACGAACGGGTGCATACGGGCAATCGCCGGGATTTTCAAGTGCCATGCTGGGGTGGCTGGCGGCGGCCCGGGCGACGATCGCCGCATGTTCCGGCATTTGCCGACAAGGCAAAGAAAAAGGCCGGCGGGAGGAGGTGCCGGCCTTTTCCGTTTCTCCAGCCGGCGGGAGGAGGATGCCGGCCTTCGAGCCTCGAGGAGCAGCGGGAGGAGGATACCGCTCCGCGAGGTATCTGGGAAGGACGCTTACGCGGCCTTGACGTCTTTCATCGCCTTGTCGAAAGCGGTCTTGACCGGCTTCGACAGGTCCTCGACGGCCTTGGTGGTCGCCGTCTGCATGTCCTTGGCCTGCTCGACCGCCATCTCGACGCGCTTGCGCAGGAACGCGGTCTGGAGTTCGACGAGTTCCGAAACCGACTTGACGCCGAGCAGCGCTTCCATGTGGGCGAAGTTCGCCTCGGTGTTGGCGCGCATCGTCGCGATCGACTTCATGGCGAGGTCGGTCTGGGCCGTGCGGGCGGTCTCGAAGGTGTCCTCGAGCGTCTTCTGGGCCTCTTCGGCGCCGGACTTCAGCTTCGCGTAGACTTCCTTGGTCTGCTCGACGCCCTTCTCGGCGAAGGCGCGGAACTGGTCGGTGGCCTTGCTCGCGTCGAAGGTCGGGAATTCGACCATCTCGGCGGTCTTCTCAGCGGTCTTGCTCATCGGATGTCCTCGATTTCGTTTGATCTGGTTGCATCGCCCGGCGCAGACTGGCGTTGATGCGGCATATCGGGCGGGTCACCGTCCATATAGTACGATCTTTTGTGCATTGCAACATTTTTTGTGCATTGCACCCAAATTCGTTCCACGGTTAACCAAGGCCGCAGAAAGCCGGATGCCTGCGACACGCCTTTTATGGACGCCGCACCCGAGGCAATTTATTAAGAATTCATTAATTCCGGCTGCCGGGGACCGCAGGGAGCATCATACATGGCGACGGGCGCCTATTCCTTTCTGGACATCGCCGTGCTCGACGACGTTCGTTCCCGTCTGGCGGCCGGCGACGCATTGGTGATCCTGGCGGCCGATCTCGACGAGGTGATCTGGGCCAATGGCCCCGGCGCACGGCTGTTCGGCTTCCCCGACATCGAGGCGATCATGGGCGCAACAGCGGGGCTCGGCTCCGTCGCGCGCCGCCAGATCGCCAGCATCTCCGGTTTCCCGGCGATCGGAGAAGACCGCCCCGTGGCTGTCAGGATCGCCAGCGGCATGTCGAGCCGCATCGTCACGTTCCAGGCATCCGGCATCACCTTGCCGGACGGGGAGCCGGCGCTGCTGCTGTGCGAGCCGGCAACGCTGGCGAAGTCTCTGAGCGCGACGGAACGCGCCGCCCGCGCCATCGAAGGGTTCACGGAAGAAGGGCATCTTGCCGCGATCATCGATGCGTCGGGGCAGATCGTCGCCGCCCGCGACGGCTTCGAGGACGTCGGCCTCGACCACAAGACGCTTGCCGGCCTCGTCGCCGAGGTCGCGGGCGAGCAGGACCGCCTCGTCAAGCGCATGGTGACCTGCGGCAAAGGCCGTATTCCGGCCGGGATGGCGCGGCTGGCGGACGATCCGGCACTGCATCTGCTGATCGTGGTCGACGACGCGGAAGCGGAGCAGGAAACGCAGTCCCTCACCAGCGACGAAACGCCGGCCAACGAAGCCGGCAGGCCCGCCGAGACCGCGGACATGCCCGCTGCGGACGAGCCGGCCCGTGAGGAAGAGGTGCAGAAGGTCCCCGCCGGCAAGACGGCGGCCGGGGATGCACGCGGCAGCGAGGACAACTGGTACTTCAACGGCGACCGGCATGCGCCCCCCGAGAAAGCCGGGGAGAAAGGGGCCGCCGCGGACACCCCGTCGGCCGAGGAAGCGTCTCCCGTCGACGAGGACCGCATCGCCGCGGTGCGCGAGTCCGGACCGGTTCGCTTCGTCTGGCGAACCGACGAAGAAGGGCGGTTCAGCTCGCTTTCGCCGGAATTCGTCGACGCGGTGGGACCGAACGCCACAGATGTCGTCGGCCGCAAATTCGTCGATGTGGCGCTCACCTTCGGTCTCGACCCGACCGGCGAGATCGCCGGACTGCTCGCCCGGCGCGATACCTGGTCCGGCCGGTCGGTGTTCTGGCCGATCGAGGGAACCGATCTGAAAGTCCCGGTGGATCTCGCGGCGCTTCCGGTCTACGGCCGCGACCGCGCATTCGAAGGATTCCGGGGCTTTGGTGTCGCGCGCATGGCGGACGCGATCGTCGATCCGGAAGAGCTTGGCCTGTTTCTGTCGCCATCCGGCGGCAAGACCGTGCCCGCAACCCGCGAACCGGATGCCGACGACGTGGAAGCCGACCCGTTCCAGGGCGAGGTGCCGGCGCTGTCCGTCGTCCCCCAGCCCGACCGGCGTTTCACCGACAAGGTGATCCGGCTCGCGGAGCATCGCCCGCAGCCAACTGCCCGGCAGCTTTCGCCCGGCGAGCACAGCGCCTTCGAGGAGATCGCCAACCGTCTGAAGCGCGACAGCGCCGAGACGGAGGCCCCGGAAGACGGGCCGTCCGAAGGCGCCCTGCCCTCGCACGAGCCAGAATCCACTCGCGACGACGATCTTCCGACGGACGAGAAGCGCTCAGGAGAAGAGGACGAGGTCGTCGTCGTGCCGTCTGCCGGCGCATCCGAGGATGTGGAAGCCGCATCGAGCGGGGTCGACGAGATCCGTGAAGCGACGCCCGACGAGTTGGATGAGACGTTGGACGGGGCGTCCAGCGACCGTCGCGAGCCCCTCGATACATCGTCCCACGACGCCGACGATCCGGCGGAAGCGGCTGAGGGCGATTCCGACGAGCCGACCGAAACGGCGAAGGCCGATTTCAGCGTTGAGGCGGACGACCGGACGGCAAGCGACGAGCCTTCCGAGCCTTCGCCGTCGACCATCGTGCCGGCAGCGTTCGCGCTGCCGCTAGACCGCGCCGTCAAGGCCGGACTCGATGTCGATGTGCTCGACCGCTTGCCCGTGCCTCTGCTCGTCCACGCGGGCGACGATCTGCATTTCGCCAACCGGGAACTGCTCGACCTGACCGGCTACGGGTCGCTGGATGCGCTCGCGGACGCGGGCGGGCTGGGTGCGCTCTTCGACGAGCCATACGAGGATCCGGACTCCGGCGAGCGCCGACTGTGCCTGCGCACCCGCGATGGCGACGAAATGCCGGTCGAAGCGCTGCTCCAGTCGATCCCGTGGAACAGAGGCACCGCGCTTCTCCTGTCGCTGCGCACCGAACCGCGCACACGGTCGGCCGGGCGCGACGATGCCGCCGAAACCATGGCTCCGGCACCGGCCATCGCGCTCGACACCGAAACGGTCAATCAGCTCCAGGCGCGGCTCGACGAGTTGCGGACGATCATCGACACCGCTACCGACGGCGTCATCATCATTTCCAGCGACGGCGCGATCCGCTCGATCAGCCGACCGGCCGAAGCGCTGTTCGGCTACGATGCCGACGAGCTGGCAGGCAAGCCGTTCGCGTCGCTGTTCGCGATCGAAAGCCAGCGTGCCGCGCGCGACTATCTCGCCGGCCTGTCCGACAACGGCGTCGCGAGCATCCTCAATGACGGCCGCGAGGTGATCGGCCGCGAGGCGCAGGGCCGGTTCATCCCGCTGTTCATGACCATCGGCCGCCTGCCCGGACAGGGCGGCTTCTGCGCCGTCGTCCGCGACATCACCCAGTGGAAGCGCGCCGAGGAGGAACTCACCCAGGCCCGTGCCCAGGCCGAATATGCCTCCTCGCAGAAGACCGAGTTCCTGGCGCGCGTCAGCCACGAGATCCGCACGCCGCTCAACGCCATCATCGGATTTTCGGAGCTGATGATCGACGAGAAGTTCGGGCCGCTCGGCAACGAGCGCTACCGCGACTATCTGCGCGACATCAACCGGTCGGGCAACCACGTGCTCGATCTCGTCAACGACCTGCTCGACATTTCCAAGATCGAGGCCGGACAGCAGGAACTCAGCTTCGAGGCGGTGTCGCTCAACGACACGCTCGGCGAGACCGTGGCGATGATGCAGCCGCAGGCCAATCGCGACCGGGTCATCATCCGCTCCAGCTTCCCATCGCGACTGCCGGAAGTGGTTGCCGACCTGCGCAGCATCCGGCAGATCGCGCTCAACCTCCTGTCGAACGCGGTGAGGTACACGCCCGCCGGCGGGCAGGTCATCGTCTCGACATCCTACGAGGCGAGCGGCGACATCGTTATGCGGATACGCGATACCGGCATCGGCATGTCGGCCGCCGAGATCGAGCAGGCGATGAAGCCGTTCAAGCAGCTCAACACGCTGAAACGGGCGCGCGGCGACGGGACCGGGCTCGGCCTGCCGCTCACCAAGGCGCTGGTGGAAGCGAACCGGGCACGCTTCACGATCGGCTCGGTGCCGGGCGAAGGGACGCTGGTCGAAATCACCTTCCCGTCGACGCGGGTGCTCGCCGAATAGGCGGATCCTCGCGCGGCCGGTCAAGATGTCGCATCTCACCAAGTGTCGGTAAAACCTGATAAATCTAGTTTAGAAATATTCTAAACTTATGATTTTACAGTGATTTCCCTTGACGTCTCCCTGCCTCGCTCTCTAGAGGGACGATATATCCTGATGAGTGCCGTCAGTTTTTGCCGGCATTATCGGCCACACTGTCCCGGAGGCTGGCGTCCATGACCAGACATCGTTCCCGTTTCGCATCCGCCGCAGTCGCGGTGTTCCTCGCGGCTGCCGCGTCGTTCGGCACTTCGCCCGCCGGCGCTGAGGAAACGGTCAATATCTACTCCTACCGCCAGCCGGACCTGATCAAGCCGGTGCTTGACCGGTTCACCGCCGAGACCGGCATCGGCACCCAGGTTCTGTTCCTGGACAAGGGGCTCGAGGAGCGCATCGCGGCCGAAGGCGAAAACTCGCCCGCCGACGTCATCCTCACCGTCGACATCGCGCGCCTCAACGCGGTGAAGGAAAAGGGCGTGACGCAGCCGCTCGAGGACGCGGCCATCGAGGCCGCCATCCCGGCCGAGTATCGCGACCCCGAGAACCACTGGTTCGCGCTCACCCGCCGCGGCCGTGTCGTCTACGCCTCGAAGGAGCGCGTCGCGCAGGATTCGATGTCCTATGCCGACCTCGCCGATCCGCAGTGGAAGGGCAGGATCTGCATCCGTTCGGGCCAGCACGACTACAATATCGCGCTGTTTTCCGCGCTGATCGCCCATTGGGGCGAGGCCAGGACCGAAGAGTGGATGACGGCGTTCAAGGACAATCTCGCGCGCAAGCCCGAGGGCAACGACCGCGCCGGCGCCAAGGGCATCTATTCGGGCGAATGCGACCTGGCGCTCGGCAACACCTACTATGTCGGCCTCATGCTCACCAACGACAAGGAGCCTGAGCAGAAGGACTGGGCGAATTCGATGAAGGTCATCTTCCCCGACCTCGACGGCAAGGGCACCCATGTCAACGTGTCTGGAATGGCGCTCGCCAAATACGCGCCCAACCGCGAGGCGGCCGTCAAGCTGATGGAGTTCCTGGCCGGCAACGAGGCCCAGCACGTCTATGCCTCGGAGGTCTTCGAGTACCCGGTCAAGGCCGGCGTCGAGCCTTCGGACATCGTCAAATCGTTCGGCACGCTGAAGGCCGACACGCTGCCGCTGTCCGAGATCGCCGGCCATCGCAGGGCCGCTTCCGAGATGGTCGACCGCGTCGGCCTCGACGAGGGTCCGGGGAGCTAGGCCCGGCCTCGACGGTCCGCGGAGCGGACAGGATGGACGGCGCGGTGCCTGCACCCGCCCTGCGCCCGCCGCGCCCCGGCGGGCGCATGCCGTTTGCGCGGTCGCGACGTGTAAGGCGCGTCCGGCACCCGCTTGCGACGGCCGCCGCTGCTTTGATCGCGGCCATCGTCCTCGCCCCCGTCGTCACGCTCGGTGCGATCGCTGTCGGCGGCAGCGGCGCGGACTGGCCGCATCTCCTGGCAAACGTGGTGCCGACCGCGACCTGGACCACGATCAGCCTGCTTTTTCTCGTCGCCGTGGGCAGCGCCTCGATCGGCGTCACCGCGGCATGGCTGATCGTCGCCTATGATTTTCCGTTCCGGCGCACGCTCGCCTGGGCGCTCGTCCTGCCGCTCGCCGTGCCGCCCTATCTGGCGGCCTATGCCTTCGCCGAATTCTTCCACTTCACGGGTCCCGTGCAGTCCGCGCTCAGGGGCCTGTTCGGCTACGCCACGCCGCGCGACTACTGGTTCCCCGACATCCGCTCGACCGGCGGCGCCGCGGTGGTGATGAGCGCGGTGCTCTATCCCTATGTCTATCTCACCACCCGCGTCGTGTTCATCATGCAGGGCCGCAACATCAGCGACGTGGCCCGCACGCTCGGCGCGCGGCCGCTCACAGTGCTGTGGCGCGTCCTGCTGCCGGTGGCGCGGCCGGCAATCGCCGCCGGGATCGCGCTCGTGCTGATGGAGACCATGAACGACATTGGCGCGTCCGAATATCTCGGCGTGCGCACCCTCACCTATGCCGTCTACACGACCTGGCTCAATCGCGGCAGCCTCGAGGGGGCGGCCCAGATCGCGATGCTGATGCTGGTGCTGATCTTCGCGCTGCTGATGGCCGAGCAATGGGCGCGGCGGCGGCAGAAATTCCACGTCGGGCGCGGCAACCAGCTCGGCGCGCGCCCGCCGCGCACGCGACTGTCGGGCGTCGCGGGCATGGCTGCGTCGGTGGCCGTGCTGCTGCCGGTGCTGGTCGGCTTCGGGATCCCGCTCTACGTGTTCGGCGGTTACGCCCTGCCCCGCCTGTCGCAGCTTTTCGAGCCGGCGCTCGCCGCCGCCTTCATGAACAGCCTGATCACCGCGCTGGCAGCCGCGCTCGTCACCGTGACCACGGCACTGGTAGTCCTCAACGCGGCGCGCATCGCCAGGGCCGGACCCGTGCTGGTGCTGGCACGCGCCTCGACGGTCGGCTACGCGCTGCCCGGCACGATCCTCGCGCTCGGGCTGCTGTTCGTGCTGGCCGGCATCGACAACCGCATCGACGGTTTCGCCCGCAGCCAGCTCGGCTTTTCGACCGGCCTGATCCTCACCGGGTCGGCCGCCGCCGTGGTCATCGCCTGCGCGATCCGGTTCCTGGCGCTGGCGGAGGGCGCGGTGCGCTCGGGCATGGAGAAGCTGCCGCCGCATCTCGGCGAAGCGGCGCGGAGCCTCGGGCGCACCGAAACGCGCACCATCTTCGCCGTCCTGCTGCCGGTGCTGCGCCCGGCGATCCTGATCGCCCTGGTGCTCGTCTTCGTCGACACGGCGAAGGAGCTGTCGGCGACCATCCTGCTCAGGCCGTTCGGCTTCAATACGCTCGCCACCTTCGTCTACGAGAACGCCTCGCGCGGCGCGATCGAGGACGGCGCAATGGCCGCGCTCCTGATCATCGTGACGGCGATGATCCCCGTCATCATCCTCTCGGGCGCCTTGATGCGTGATCGTGAAGCCTCGCTCTAGGCAAAAAAAAGCGCCCCTTCGGGCGCTTTGAATCTACGATTGGCTGTCAACACGGGCTAGAGCGAGTGTGCCTGACGAGGCGGCGAAATATCGCAAAAGTCGACCGTGACTATCCGGGTCGGCGATTAACAAGACCTTACCGCGCGGCTTAACTGTTTACCGAAATGTACCATTCCTGAAATCGAGGTAAATTTCCTGGCTACCATTTGGTAACCATGACCGGCCCGCTGCCGGCTGTTCCGGTTGAGGCAGGTCACAGGAAACGCCTTTGAAAACAACGGGTTGCCAAACAGCGCCGCGGCGTCTGGCCAAATCCGCGCCGCAGGCGGCGTGACGTTGTTCTCCCGTCGAGGCCGATATCGTCCCCCCGCAGGCCGGCCGATCGGCAAGAAATGCGGCCGCCATTAAGCCTTTGCCGCCTTAGCGGAGCCACAAAGCCTTGAAAAGGCTGAGCCGTCGGGTAAACCCGGCTTGGGATCGAATATCGGACGCGGTATCGCGTCGGTGGGCACAAAACGAGGCAAGATGCCGAACAATGCTGTCAGGCGCGGCATGTGGGCTGTCGCGGTCGTCGCGGCGGTCGCGGTCTGCGCCTTGCTCAGCGTCCCCTATCTCGCCTCCACGCAGATCGTGCGCGACCGCATCGCGCAGCAGTTGAGTGCGTGGAGCGGCTACAGGGTCGAACTCGGATCCGCTCCGGTCGTCGACATCTGGCCGGTGTTCGGCGCGGTCCTCAACGACGTCACCTTCTCGCAATGGAGCACCGGCTCCGACCCGGTCGTCTCCGCGGACCGGGTGGAGATCGACCTGTCGGCGTTCGCGGCGCTGCGCGGCGATGTCGTGTTCTCGAAGATCAGGCTGGTGCGGCCGACGATCCGGCTCGTGCAGGGCAAGACGTTGCCCATGCCGAGCCCGCCGCTCGGCGGCCGGCTCGTCCGCTCCATCGACCAGGCGCGCAGCGCCAGCGAAGACGTCTCGACACCGACGCAGAACTCCGTCCTGCCCGCGGATAGTTTCGGCATCATCGAGTTTTCCGACGGGCGGCTGATCGAGCCGACCGGGAACGGCCACGAAGACGTCGTCACCAGCCTGTCGGGACGGCTCGACTGGCCGGCGCTCAACCGGGCCGCCACGCTGACGGCGAACGGCATCTGGCGCGGCGAGCCCGTCACGGTCGAGGCGCAGACCGCGCAGCCGCTTCTCCTGCTCGCGGGGCGAAACGTCCGTACCAGGATTTCGATCAAGTCGGCGCCGGCCACGATCCAGTTCGACGGCAGCGGCAGCCTGGCGGCCAAGGGCTTCGTCGACGGCAAGATCGACATCTCGACGCCATCGGTCCGCAGAATGCTCGAATGGTCGCGCGCCGAGGTGGCGCCGGATGCGCCCATCGGTTCGGTGACAATCGCCGGCGTCGTTACCGGCGACGTCCAACGCCTGAAGTTCTCCGACGTGCGGCTGACGCTCGACGGCAATCCCGGCATGGGCGCCATCGAGATGTCCTATGACGGCGACATTCCCGGCATCGCTGGCACGCTGGCCTTCGACACGCTCGACCTCCAGTCCTTCCTCGCCGCCTTCACCTCGATCAGTAAGACATCGGGCAGCGTCTACAATGCCATCGACGCCTCGATCGCGGAGCGGATAAATCTCGACCTGCGCCTGTCGGCAAGCTCCGCCAAGGCCGGCGCCTTCTCGCTCACCGAGGTGGCCGCGACGGCACAGGTCAAGGGCGGCCTCGCCGCCTTCGACATTTCCGACGCGACCGCGTTCGGCGGCATCCTCCAGGCCGGCATCCGAATCGACCGGTCGGAAACGGGTGGCGACGTCGAAATCCGCTTCATCGCGACGGGCATCGACACGGGTGCCTTCGCCAGTACGATCGGCCTCGACAACATCGTTCCCCGGGCGAGCGGCGACATCTCGGTGATCCTCAAGGGCGACGGCCGGACCTGGAGCAGTGTCTTCGAGAACTCCAACGGATCGATTTCCGCATCCTTCGGCCCCGGCTCGATCGCCGGGCTGGACCTCGGGGCATTGCGTGAGAAGTCGGGGGATGTCGGCTTCTTTCCCATGTCCGACATTGCCGCCGGATCGATGGCAATCCGCAGTGCCGAGCTAAAGGCTTCTGTGGCCAAGGGGGTCGCCAGGATCGAGAAGGCCGAAGCGAAGACCGCCGACACGACGATCCTGTTCACGGGCATCGTGCCCTATGTCGGCCGGGGCCTCGCCCTGACAGGTTCAGTCAAACCGGCCGGCGAAGACAGCAAGGATCCGGGGGCTTCATTCTTCGTCGGCGGCACCTGGGGCGCACCCTATATCTACACCATCCAGCCGGGCGCCCCGCGCGGCTGACCTCGATCAGGTATTGCGACCGAAGGCGATGTTGTTGGCGCGCTGGGCTTCCTGCTCGTCGCGCCGGCGCTGGACTTCGCGGCGCTTGTTGACGATCGAGGCGGCGATCACTCCAGTGGCGACGACAGCGATCAGAATGGTGCAGACGGCATTGATCTCCGGCGTCACACCAAGTCTCACCTGGCTGTAAATCTTCATGGGCAGCGTCGTTGCGCCCGGACCGGACGTGAAGCTCGCTATCACCAGATCATCTAGCGACAGTGTGAAGGCCAGCATCCAGCCGGAGACCACGGCCGGTGAGATGACCGGCAGCGTCACCTGGAAGAAAGTGGTTGCGGGCGACGCGCCAAGGTCCATTGCCGCCTCCTCGAGCGACCGGTCGAAGCTCAGGAGCCGCGACTGCACCACGACTGCCACGAAGCACATGGCGAAGGTGATGTGGGCGAGCGTGACGGTCATGAACCCGCGGTCGAGCCCTATCGCCACGAACAGGAGCAGCAGCGACAGGCCGGTGATGACTTCGGGCATGACAAGCGGCGCGAAGATCATGCCCGTGAACAGCGTGCGGCCATGGAAGCGCGTGTAGCGGGTAAGGGCAAGGGCGGCGAACGTGCCGAGAACCGTCGCGACGCTCGCCGATATGAAAGCGACGCGCGCGGTCACCCATGCCGCGTCGAGAAGACCCTGGTTGCTGAACAGCTCGACATACCACTTGGTCGAGAAGCCGGCCCAGACCGTCACAAGCCGCGACTCGTTGAACGAGTAGATGACCAGCAGGACGATCGGCAGGTACAGAAAGGTGAACCCCAGGACGATCGACACGATGTTGAAGCGGCTCAGCGTCGCGTTCATGATCAGCGCTCCGCTTCCTGGGCGCGCGCCTGCGCCCGCTGGAACAGCATGATCGGAACGACGAGTAGAAGCAGCAGCACGATCGCCACTGCGGACGAAACTGGCCAGTCACGATTGGCGAAGAACTCGTTCCACAGCGTCTTGCCGATCATCAGCGTGCGCGAGCCACCAAGCAGGTCAGGGATCACGAACTCGCCGACGGCGGGAATGAACACGAGCAGGCACCCCGCGACGACGCCTGGCAGCGACAGGGGAAACGTCACCTTCCAGAACGCCCCCGTCTCGGAGCATCCGAGGTCCTTGGCCGCCTCGATCAGCGAATAATCCATCTTTTCCAGCGAGGAATAGAGCGGAAGCACCATGAACGGCAGGTAGGAATAGACGATGCCGATGAAGATCGCCGTATGGGTGTTGAGGATGATCAGCGGTTCGTCGATCAGGCCGATCCACATCAGGAAGGTATTGAGAAGACCCTCGGGTTTCAGGATGCCGATCCATGCATAGACGCGGATCAGGAAGCTGGTCCAGAACGGCAGAATGACCAGCATCAGGAGGATTGGTCGCAGCGCGCTCGAGGCCCGCGCCATGCCGTAGGCGACCGGATATCCGATTGCCAATGTGATCAGGGTCGAGATTCCGGCGATGACGACGCTTGAAATATAGGCGTTGAAATAGAGGGCGTCCTGAGTCAGCCAGACATAATTGTCGACCGTGAACTCCCGGACGCCTGCCCACAGCCCCGCAACGCCGTCTGCGATGTCGAAGACCGGCTGGTAAGGCGGCATCGCGATCGCCGGAAGGGACAGCGAGATCTTCAGCACGATCAGGAACGGCGCCAGGAAGAACACCAGGAGCCACAGGAAGGGAACGGCGATGACGATGCGGTTGGCGATGGCCTGGAGCGCGCGCTGCATTGTACAGCCTAGCTCGTCAGGACCACGCCGGCGTCGGATGCGAACGAGATCCACGCACGGTCGTTCCAGGTCAGCGGGTCCTTGATCACCCGAGCGCTGTTCACGCTCGATGTCTTGATCACGCGCCCGTCGGGCAGCTTGACGTGATAGACGGTCATGTCGCCGAGATAGGCTATATCCCATATCTCGCCCTCGGCGGCATTGTACTCCGCATTCGCGGGCCGCTTGGACGACACCTTGATCTTCTCCGGCCTGATTGCGAACCAGGCCTTCTGGCCCTGCTCGACGTCGCCTGCATTCCTCGTGCGGATATTGATCGTGTCGCCTTCGATCGTGGCGATGTCCTTGTCGCGGTTGGCAATCTTGCCTTCGAAAAGATTGACGCTGCCGACAAAGTCGGCGACGAACCGGGATGCCGGTGCTTCGTATATCTCCGCCGGTGTCGCCACCTGCATGACCTCGCCGCGATCCATGATCGCGATGCGGTCGGCCATTGTCATCGCCTCTTCCTGGTCATGCGTGACGACGAGAAAGGTCAGGCCCAGTTCCTGCTGCAGGTCCATAAGCTCGAACTGGGTCTCCTCGCGCAGCTTTTTGTCCAGCGCGCCCAGAGGCTCGTCCAGGAGCAGAACCTTGGGACGCTTGGCGACCGATCGGGCCAGCGCGACCCGCTGACGCTGGCCGCCCGAGAGCTGGTGCGGCTTGCGTTTGGCGAAAGGCTCCAGCTTGACGAGGGCCAGCATCTCCTTGACCCGCTCGGCGATCTTGGCGCTCGGCATGCCGTCCTGCTTCAGTCCGAACGCGATGTTCTTCTCCACTGTCATGTGCGGAAACAGCGCATAGGACTGGAACATCATGTTGACCGGGCGACGGTGCGGCGGAATGCCTTTCAGATCCTGGCCATCGAGCAGGATCTGGCCCGAGGTCGGCTGCTCGAAGCCGGCCAGCATCCGCAGCAGCGTCGACTTTCCGCATCCCGAGGCGCCAAGCAAAGCGAAGAATTCGCGTTCGTATATGTCGAGCGAAAGATCATTGACGGCGGTGAAGTCTCCGAAGCGCTTGGTGACGTTGCGGAAGGAGATATAAGGCTTCGCGTCGGGATCCGCCCAAGGCGCGAAACTGCGCCGAATACTGCCCAGCGATTTCATTCCCCACCCCGGCGATGCAGTTGCATTGTCATGAAACACGGCCCCGGCTTCGATGAAGCCGGGGCCGCAACATCATTGGCCGGTAACGACCCTGGTCCATAGCCGGGTCGCCGTACGCTGTGTGCGCGGATCCCAGGCGACGACCGTGAAGAGCTTGGCCAGCGTCTCCTCATCGGGATAGACGGCCGGGTCGTCGATCACGTCCTCGATCAGCATCGCCTGCGAGGCTTTGTTGCCATTGGCGTAGTAGACGAAGTTCGATGCCTTGGCTGCTACGTCGGGCTTCATGATGAAGTTCAGGAACTCCAGTGCTTCGGCCTGGTGCGGCGCATCGGCGGGGATCGCCATCTGGTCGAACCACATTTGCGCTCCTTCCTTGGGGATCGAATAGCCGACCGCTACGCCCTGGTCGGCGGCATCGGCACGATCGCGTGCCTGGAATACGTCGCCGGACCAGCCGACGGCCAGACAGATGTCGCCATTGGCAAGCGCGTCTATGTATTCGGACGAATGGAACTTGCGGATATGCGGCCGGATCGACAGGAGCAGTTCCTCGGCCTGCGCGAGTTCACCCGTGTCGGTGGTGTTCGGATCGAGCCCGAGGTAGTGGAGCGCGGCGGGAATCATCTCGGCCGGCGCATCGAGCATATATACGCCGCAATCGGCAAACTTGGCGAGTTCCTCGGGCTTGAAGACCACGTCCCAGCTATCGATCGTGTCCGTACCGAGTATTTCCTGCACCTTGTTGACGTTGTAGCCGATGCCGGTCGTGCCCCACATGTAATTGATCGAGTATTCGTTTCCGGGATCGTATTTTGCGGTCCGCTCCGTGATCACATCCCACATGTTCGACAGGTTAGGCAATTTCGACTTGTCGAGCTTCTGGAACACGCCGACCTGAATCTGCCGGGCCATGAACGATGCCGTCGGAACGACCACATCGTAGCCCGTACCGCCGGCAAGCAGCTTGGCTTCGAGGATCTCGTTGGAATCGAAGACGTCGTAGACGACCTTGATGCCAGTCTCCTTGGTGAAGTCCTCCAGGATCGACTCGTCGATGTAGTCCGACCAGTTGTAGACATTGACCACGCGCTCCTGCGCGCTCGCGCCGTATGAAAGAATTGCGGCGGCGGTGGTCAGGCACAGTAACCCGATGCGTCGCATGAGCTGGTTCTCCTCTGTTTTTTCGATCCCGGCTCGCACAGCGGTTCCCTGCGACCGGGTATTGTCAAAAAGCCTATTGGGCATTTTGCACTGCGACAAGGACAAATTCGCGCCGGCGCCTAGAGATATGTCGTGCGCTCCAGCGGCGTGATCTCGCCCCAGAAGGCGACGATCTCCGCCCGCTTCAGGTCGCGATAGACCTTGCCCAGAAGCGGCCCCAGCGCCCGGTCGACGAAGCCGCTCTTTTCCATGAGCTGCAGGGCGTCATCCATGTCGTCGGGCAGGAACAGCCCCTCCTCGTCATAGGCGTTGCCCTCGACCGGAGGCGGCGGCGCCTCGCCGGCCTCGATGCCTTCCATCATGCCCTGAATGATCGCCGACATGACGAGATAGGGGTTGGCGTCGGCGCCGGCGATGCGGTGCTCGACGCGGCGGTTCTCGTCCGACGACATCGGGATGCGGAGCGCGACCGAGCGGTTGTTCTCAGCCCAGACAGCGCGCGTCGGGGCATAGGAGCCCGGCGTGATGCGGCGGAAGCCGTTCCAGGTGTTGATGAACAGAAGCAGCGATTCCGGCATCGTCTTGAGCAGGCCCGCGACGGCGTGCTCGAGCGTGGCGCGGCCGTCCTTTCCGGCAAAGACATTGCGCCCCTGCCCGTCGAGCATCGAGGCGTGCACGTGCATGCCGTTGCCGGCATATTCGAGGAACGGCTTGGCCATGAAGGTGGCGGTCAGGCCGAACGAGCGGGCGCAGCCGATGACGATGCGGCGCAGCATGATGACGTCGTCGGCGGCCCGCAGCGGGTCGGCGCGATGCTTGAGATTGACCTCGAACTGTCCCGGCGCGGCCTCCTTGATGATGGTGTCGATCGGCAGGTCCTGCTCGGCCGCGGCATCGCGGATCATGTCGAACAGTTCGGCGTGCTCGGCCAGATCGTCGAGCCCGTACATACGCAGCCGGTCGGGACCGGCCGTCGCGCCGACCGGGGCGGGCATGCCGTCGTCCCAGTCGATCCCGGGGTCGAGCAGGTAGAATTCCAGCTCGAAGGCGACGACGGGGAAGAACCCCTTGTCGTTGGCCTCGGCCATCTTCTTCTTCAGCACCTGGCGGGGGTCGGCCATGAACGGGTCGCCGTCGGGCGTGAAGGTCTGGAGCAGAACCTGGGCGGTCTTGCGCTTGGCCCAGGGCACGATTGAGAGCGAGCCGCGGGTCGCCCGGCAGTAGCCGTCGCGATCGCCCGATTCGATGTGCAGTCCGGTCTCGGCCACCTCGCGGCCCCACACGTCGAGACCGTGCAGCGACATCGGGAAGTTGACGCCCTCCTTGAAGGCCTTTTCGAGCGAGTCGCCCGGCGCCCACTTGCCGCGGATGATCCCGTTCGGATCGACAAGCAGGAACTCGACGGCGTCGATGTCGGGATGTCTGTCGATGAAGGCGTGATATTCGGCGGCGTGATCGGCGGAAATGAAACCGTCCGTCCCTAGCCCGCCCGGCCTGGCGTCGCGGTCCGTCAGGACCGGCCTTGTCGCTGCGGTTGCCGGCGCACCGCTGTCCGATTGTCGCAAGATGTCCCTGTCGCGCTGTTTCGCTGCGCCAGAGACTGGGCCGCGCCGGCGCGCCGTGTCAATGGGGCGACGGCATGCCGGTCGTTCCCGGCCGGGCCGGGCGCATCTGGCGGCGGAATTCGAGGCCCAGATGCACCATCAGCGCCGCGAAGACGACCGCGCCGCCGAGTATCGTCCTGCCGGATGGCACCTCGTCATGGATCAGCCAGACCCAGAGCGGGCCCAGCAGCGTCTCGAAGGTTCCCAGGAGCGCCGCGTAGGCGGCCGGGATCATACGCGCGCCGGAGGCGAAGAAGGCGAGCCCGAGGCCGAGATTGAGCGCGCCGAAAACGAACAGGAAGCCCATGTCCGGCGCCGAGACCGCGAATCCGGAGGTCTGGGTCGCCGCGAAGGCGGCGGCGATCAGCGTGCCGAGGCAGGTCGCCGGGGTCATGCGCACATGGGCGTAGCGGCGGGTGATGACGGTCGCGGAGGCAAAGACGAGCGCAATCGTCAGCGCCAGCCCGTCGCCGACCGGCGAGACGTTGCCTTCGAAGGAGTCCGACACCATGATGGCGACGCCGAGGATCACCGCCGCGATCGCAGCCCAGGTAGGTGCCGCCACCCTTTCGCGAAACAGCACCCAGGCGATCAACGCGGCAAGCAGCGGCACGCCGGCCTGCATCAGCAGGATATTCGCCACGGTCGTGTAGCGCAGCGCGACCACGAAGGACGTCGACGCGGTCGCAAAACAGCACGCCACGACGAAACCCGGCAGGCCCATCTTCCGGAAAAGGGTCGTCGTGCCAGCCACCCCGTCGCGCCAGGCCATGAAGCCGAGCAGGAACCCGGCCGCCCAGAACGAGCGCCAGAAAACCACCGTCCAGCTGTCGTCGACCTCGAGATAGCGCGCGATGGCGCCGCCGAAGCTCCAGCACAGCGCGGAGAGGAAAACGAGAAGGAAGCCGATCCGCTCGTCGCGCGACGGCAGGGCGGCTGCACCGGACACGGCAGAATCCGACATGGCCGGATCACCTTTCGTAGTGTGGGTCGGGGCCCGGCGCATCGGCGCGGAGCCTCGCCATCGCCTAGCGGAACGGTGGCGCAATCGGCTGGTCCAGCCGCGGCCGGTGATTGTGTCAGACGCGCCGGCTACGCGGCGTCAGCGCAGGATGCGGAATCCGCCTTCGGAGGCTCCGGTTTCGACCGGTTCCACGCCCAGCGTATCGACGCGGGCTGCCGGCGGGCCCTGCCGCAGGCGCTCGCACATCGTCGCGACCGCCGCCGGCGGGCCGCTAAGCAGTGCGCTGACAGTGCCGTCCGGCTCGTTTCGGACCCAGCCCGAGACCCCGAGTTCGTCGGCCTGCCGCTTGGTCCAGGCGCGAAAGGCGACGCCCTGCACGCGTCCGGCGACGCGGATCCTGACGGTTTCGGCGGGCTTGCTCATCGCGACCTCGACATTTGGCGGTCCGGGCCGTCATATGACGATCCGCACAGCGACATTCATTCGAGACGGAGCATGCCATGAAAGCCGCCTGGTATGAACAAAACGGCGCCGCAGCCGATGTTCTCTTCGTCGGCGACATGCCGACGCCCGATCCCGGGCCGGATGAGGTTCGCGTCCGTCTTCACACCTCCGGCGTCAACCCTTCGGACGTTAAAAGCCGCAGGGGCCGCCCCCTGGTGGCACCGCGCATCGTTCCGCACAGCGACGGCGCCGGCGTGATCGAGCGCGTCGGCGATGGCGTCCAGCCCGGCCGTGTCGGCGAACGCGTCTGGATATGGAACGGCCAGTGGAAGCGATCCGACGGTACGGCCGCGGAGCATATCGTCGTGCCTCAGAAACAGGCGGTGCGGCTCGACGATGCGATCGGCTTCGACATCGGCGCCTGCCTCGGCATCCCGGCACTGACAGCGATGCATGCCGTGCGCCTGCATGGCGACCTCTCCGGCAGGACCCTTCTCGTGACGGGTGCGGCCTCCTCGGTCGGCCACTACGTGGTGCAGATGGCCAAACTCCGCGGCGCGACGGTGATCGGCACGGCGTCACGGACCCGCGCAATGCATGCGAAGGCCGCCGGCGCGGACCACGTCATCGATTATCTGCGCGAGGATGTCGCCGAGCGGGTCCGGGACCTGACGGGCGGCAAGGGCGCCGACGCGATCATCGACATGGACCTCTCCTCGACGGCTCCGCTACTCGCGCATGGCGTCCTCGCCATGCACGGCAAGCATGTCTGCTACGGATCGAACGTCGCCGCCGACGTCGCGGTGTCGTTTCCAGCCATGCTGTGGGGCAGCCTGACGTTGCAGGTGTTCGTTGTCTACGAGCTTCGTCCGGATGAGCGGCAGGCCGCGATCGACGACCTTCAGTCGCTGCTTTCGGCCGGCAGCCTGCGGCATTCGATCGGCGCGCGCTTCGCGCTGGACGACATCGCCGCCGCGCACGAGGCCGTCGAAGGCGGCAAGGTAACCGGCAACGTGATCCTTGATATTGCTTGAAGGCGCCAAGTCGCTGCGGCGCCCGTTAACTAAAATTGAAACAATTCCGCTCCGGAAACCCGGGAATGCGGCGAAATCCTTGACCGCCACAGTCAGAAAAAATAGCTTAACGAAAGGTTAAGATGGCGTTTCGCCGTCGATGCGTCGCAGGGCGCGCGTTCCCCGGAGACAACCGTGGCTGCCACCGAGAACTACATCTCGCCGAAGGATCTCAAGCGCCTGTCGGAGCTGACGCCCTGGCGCACCGGGCTTGCGGTGGCCATCGACTGGGCGGTGATCGCGCTGACCATCGCGCTCGTCGAATATTCGGGCAGCTGGCTTCTCTATGTTCCGGCGGTTCTGGTCATCGCCGGACGCCAGCATGCGCTGGCCGTTCTGTTGCATGATTTCGCGCATTACCGGTTCGTCTCCAACAAGAGCGTGAGCGACTGGGTCGCCGATCTCCTGCTCGCATGGCCGGTCCTCGCAACGCTCGAGGGCTACCGGCGCAACCATCTCGGCCACCATCGCTATCTCAACACAGATGACGACCCCGACTGGAAGATCAAGCTCGGCTCGCGCGAGTTCACCTTCCCGCAGGAGATGCGCTTCGCGGTCCTGAACCTCGCCGGCTACCTCGTCGGTGTCAGTTCGATCCGCGACCTGCGCAAGGCGCTGATCCGCGTACGGGCGCAGGAGAAGTCGACGCCCGCCTACAAGGTGCTGCGGCTGGCCTATTATGTCGGCGTCGCGGTCATCCTGACGCTGATCGGCGGCTGGACCGAGTTCCTGCTCTACTGGGTGGTGCCGTACTTCTCGTTCTTCTTCATGTTCATGTATGTCCGCAGCGTCGCCGATCATTTCGGCCCGACCATGGACTACGACCACGACCTGACCTCGACGCGGACGGTGATGCCGTTCTTCTGGGAAAAGTGGTTCTTCTCGCCGCACCACATCAATTTCCACATCGAGCACCACCTCTACGCAAGCGTGCCGTTCTATCGCCTGCCGGAGTTGAGCCGCATCCTGATGTCTAATCCTGCTTATGCGGCGCGCGCCCACATCACCTACGGTTTCGTCACCGGCTTGTGGCGCGAACTGGTGGCGAAGCCGGGCGAGAAGGCCGCCGAGGCCAAGAGCGGTTCGCTGGCACCTGCCGAATAGGCACTTCTCACTGCGCGAAGCCGGTTCCCCTTTATGACGGGTCCGGCATACAGGCCCGCCGGCCTCAATCCTCCGAGCGCCCGGAATTTGTACGGTCGCGCTCGTATCGGTGCCTGGCCGGAAACGACGGCAGCCAGGTTTCGCGGCGGCTCATCCACAGTTCGTAGGTCGGCGTCAGCCGGTCGGTGGCGTCCAGCGATCCGAGGTTGACCTCGATCTCGTCGCCGCTGCGCGAAAACACCGACGAACCGCATTTCGGGCAGAAGAACCGGCCGGCATAGTCCCTGGTTTCGCCGTCGACCGTCACCGCGTCATCCGGGAAGATGGCCGAGGCGTGAAACAGCGCCCCGTGATGCTTGCGGCAGTCGAGGCAATGACAAAGGCCGACCCGGTACGGGCGTCCCGATGCGACGAAGCGCACCGCGCCGCACAGGCATCCTCCGGCAAACTGTTCCATGTCCCGGCCTCCTTCACGCCGCACCGGGGTCTGCCATACAGAGAACGCCCCGGCGGGGAAAGGCGGGAGCCACGACGACGCACGTACGGGCTGCAGTACCGTGCAGAGCGTACCCTACGTACCAACTACGAGAGGAAAATCGGCTGACATTTCGGCCCGCATACTGCATCTGGACCGCACGGGGCATTGGGTACACAGTTCGGATTTGAATGATCGGGATAGCAGTTCGACATATCCGACTTGCGGCTCGTTGCTGCTCGAATTTCCGATCGCAGTTCGGCAAGCCGGCTGGACGCCAAGAGGTCCGAAAGTGGCGTTTCCAACACCGAGCCGAAGGACCAATCTCGCGACAGTACACACGGAGACGCGAGTCCTGCCGAGCTAACGGCCAGCGTTTTCCCCGCGCACTCTCCACAAAGCGAATCCAATATGGAACTGTCGCCTGCCTTCCCGCGGCCGAATTCTCTTACCCCGTCAAATCCAATCTCAGTCAGCCCCAGGCCACGCAGAAAACGGTCTGTTGCACCGAAGGCTCCGACATTTAGGTCGGTCTCAATGAACCCCGCCCGAACATGAACACCGGAATTCACAAGCCGGGAGATATTTTTCATCGTGCGGTCAAAGCTGCCTTGCCGAAGCGTAATCAGCTCATGCACGTCCGCAGTCGGACCATAAACGGAGGTGGAGACTGAAACATCATGAACACGAAAGGATGTAATCTGCGCCTCGGACAATCTAATTAAGTTGGAAAATACTGCGATGCCTGAAAAGCCTCGCTTCCTTGCGTGCCCTATCAAAAAGGGCAGGTCAGCAAAAAGCGTCGGCTCTCCACCAATAAACTGGACATGGCGGCATCCAGCGTCAAAACCCTCATCCAGCAACCTGCAATAATCATCTAAAGTAAGTATATCCTGATCACCCGCTTCTGGCCCAGAATCGGCATAGCAATGATTGCATGAAAGGTTGCATTGGTTTGTCAATTCCAACCACATAAAATCGAGACTAGGCACGCCAACCTCCTAATATTATTGCCTTATTTTATTGGTCATACTCCAATTAATATCAATGTTCGTTGAAAATCTCAAGTAAATTTCAATGTTGTCGCGGCAACGTTTCCGCGCTTGAGATTCGCGGAAGTTGGCATCGGCAACATGTGCCTGCCATCCGGGCATAGACTGCAAAGTTCGATATGATGCGCCGAACAGCGCTAGCGATTGGTAGTAGCCGGTCCTACTGAAAATCGAAGGCGCTCAGCCCGGTCACCATCTCGTCGAGCCCGAGCGGCCGCGTGACCGGCGGCTCCGCGCGCGCAAGGCAGCCGGAGCGCTCGCAGACGCGGCATGCCGGGCCGACGGGCGTGGCCGGCACGGGACCGGCGCGGCTCCCGCTCAACTGGCCGGGCAGCGCTGACGCATAGACAATCTCGTCGCGGAAGCCGATATCGCAGCCGATCAGGATCGCGGTCCGGCGCGGCCTTTCCGAGAACGCGCCCTGCGGGCCTTCAAGCGTCCGCGCGATCGTCAGGAACTCGGCGCCGTCCGGCATTTCCACTGCCTCCACCAGGATGCGGCCCGGCTGCTCGAAGGCGGCGTGGACGCCGAGCTTCGGGCAGCCGCCGCCGAAACGGGCCTGCGGGAAGCCCTGCGCGCCTCCCCTGCGGAAGCGGTTCCCCGCGTGGTCGACCTCGAGCATGAAGAAGGGAATGGCCGCCGCGCCGGGACGCTGCAGCATGGTCAGCCGGTTGGCGGCCTGCTCGAACGAGACGGCAAAGCGCGAGCGCAGCACGTCGATGTCGTAGCGGCTGCGCAGGGCGGCGTCGAGAAAGGGCTGGTACGGCATCATCAGGGCGTGAGCCGCGTAGCGGGCAAGTTCGAACCGCGCGAGCCGCCGCGCCTCGTCGGTCTCCAGCTTCACCGCCTTGACCTCCGCCGCGACCGCCACCTGCATGCGCAGCAGGCAGGCTTCCATGGCGATTTCACGCATCTGGTCGAAGGGCGACAGGCGCTCCGAAATGAAAAGCCTCTGCGAATGGCGATCGTAGCGGCGGCGCCAGTTCGGCATGGTGGCGACCGGCAGCACGCGTACCACGATACCGTGCTCCGTCCTGAGCCACGTCTTGAGCGCGCCGGCGAGATCGTCGCCCGGCTGCAGCACCGCCGTGAAGGCCTCCGCCTCCTCCTCGAGCACGGGAAAGTGGTTGGGCCGGCGCTCGAAGGCCTCGCGCACCTCGTCGATCGGCAGCCGCGCGCCCGACAGCGCGGTGGCGTGGCCCTCGCGCGCTAGGACGTCGGACAGGTCCGACAGCCGCGAGGCCTGTTCGCGATAGGCGCGGTAGAGCTTGATCATCGCCGATGCGGCATTCGGCGCGCCTTCGGCCAGTTCCACCAATTCCTGGTCGCCGGGAAGCTCGTCGGCGAGAAGGGCATCGGCGAACACCTCGCGCAGGCCGGCGATGGACGGCCCGGCCTCGCCCTGCAACTCGTCCGGCTCGACCTTGTAGGCCGCGGCCAGCTTGAGGATGAGCTGGACCGTCAGCGGACGCTGGTTGCGCTCGATCAGGTTGAGATAGGACGGCGAAATCCCCAGCCCCTCGGCCATCGCCGTCTGGGTCAGGCCCTTCTGGTTGCGGATGCGCCTGATGCGCGGACCCGCAAAGATCTTCTGTTCGGCCATCGCGTGCTCTTTACACGTCTTTTACAAGATTCCCGGTCGGCGCCGTCCAGCAGCGCTTTTACAGGATTTACATATTTACTACAGGGATTTGTGAAACGCCATACAGATTTTCCCTTATTTTCGGCCATAACGCGGCTAATTCCTCGCCCATTTCGGCACTGCAATGTAAATGATGTCGCATCCGATCGGCGGGAAACCTCCCTGCCCGTCCGATCATCGATCGTCGAACACATTTGCTGGAGATTGCTATGACCGATTTTTACAACATCGTCCCGTCCGCGCCGGAAGGCCGCTATGAGGGCATCGAGCGGCCCTACAGCCCCGAGGACGTCAAGAAGCTGCGCGGCTCGGTCCAGATCCGCCAGACGCTGGCCGAGAACGGCGCCAATCGCCTGTGGAAGCTGATCCACGAGGAAGACTTCGTCAACGCGCTCGGCGCGGTGACCGGCAACCAGGCCATGCAGCAGGTTCGCGCCGGCCTTAAGGCGATCTACCTCTCCGGCTGGCAGGTCGCGGCCGACGCCAACACCGCCTCGGCGATGTATCCCGACCAGTCGCTCTATCCGGCGAACGCCGCGCCCGAACTGGTCAAGCGCATCAACCGCACGCTGCAGCGCGCTGACCAGATCGAAACCGCCGAGGGCAACGGCCTGTCGGTCGACACCTGGTTCGCACCGATCGTCGCCGACGCCGAGGCCGGCTTCGGCGGACCGCTCAACGCGTTCGAGATCATGAAGGCGTTCATCGAGGCGGGCGCGGCCGGCGTCCACTTCGAGGACCAGCTCGCGTCGGAGAAGAAGTGCGGCCATCTCGGTGGCAAGGTTCTGATCCCGACCGCCGCCCATATCCGCAATCTCAACGCCGCGCGGCTCGCCGCCGACGTCATGGGCACGCCGACCCTTCTCGTCGCCCGCACCGACGCCGAGGCGGCCAAGCTTCTGACCTCCGACATCGACGAGCGCGACCAGCCCTTCGTCGACTACGATGCCGGCCGCACGGCGGAAGGCTTCTACCAGGTCAAGAACGGCATCGAGCCGTGCATCGCCCGGGCGATCGCCTACGCGCCCCATTGCGACCTGATCTGGATGGAGACCTCGAAGCCGGATCTCGGCCAGGCCAAGCGCTTCGCCGAAGCCGTCCACAAGGCGCATCCCGGCAAGAAGCTCGCCTACAACTGCTCGCCCTCGTTCAACTGGAAGAAGAACCTCGACGACGCCACGATCGCCAAGTTCCAGCGCGAGCTCGGTGCGATGGGCTACAAGTTCCAGTTCATCACGCTGGCCGGCTTCCACCAGCTCAACTACGGCATGTTCGAGCTCGCCCGCGGCTACAAGGACCGGCAGATGGCCGCCTATTCGGAGCTGCAGGAGGCGGAATTCGCGGCGGAAGCCAACGGCTACACCGCGACCAAGCACCAGCGCGAGGTCGGCACCGGCTATTTCGACGCGGTGTCGCTGGCGATCACCGGCGGCCAGTCGTCGACCACGGCCATGAAGGAATCGACCGAACACGACCAGTTTCGTCCGGCTGCCGAATAGCGGCCCCGGCGAAAACGCCATCGAAGGAGATACGGCAATGGCACCAAGGACACGCGTCAAGGAACGCGCCGAAGAACAGGCTTCGGCGATGTCGACAGACCAGCAGTCGGCGATCCGCATGGTCGCGAACGACCTGCACAGGCTCAACCAGTCGGTCATGAAGGCCGTGGAGTCGGGCGTTTCGGTCGAACTGGTGCGTTCGGCCCGGCATCATGGCGGCGACGGCCAGTGGGGAGACCTCCTGATCCCGGTGATCGTCACGAATCGCACGACCGGCTGAGGTCCGTTAGTGTTTCCTTAACTAAGCGCCGACCGCCCGTGTTTTTCACGGGCGGTTTGCTTTTGCGCGCAAGGTGAATCGGTTAATTCAGGTTTCGGAGTGAATTTTTCAGAAAACACGCATAGGTTTCAATTTGGCGTTGTTGACAATCGCGAGCAGATAAACAACATGACGCGGCGTCAACCGATGTCGCCAACCGCAGGAAAGACCCGAAACGCCCCATGCCGGACTCGACGATCGGACAAACAGACGGCAGGGCTGATGCGGGCAGGCACGGCGATCCGTCCGCCGCCAGCGTCAATCTCTCGCTCGTCCTCGTCGTCGGAAATTCGGGAATCAACCGGGTCGTTGTCTCGCGCATCGTCGAGCGGACGGGGCTGCGCGCCGTGTCCGTGCGGGTCGAGGAGGCGGAAGCGGCGCTTGTGGAGCACGCGCCGGGCGCCGTGGTGCTCGACGGCGGCGCGACCAATGCGGAATGCGACCGCCTGTTCGCGAACCTGACCAACCGGCGGATGATCTCGGAGAAGCTGCCGGTCGTCATCTTCCTGTCGACCACCAACCTGAAGGCCGAGGCGCTGCCGCACGCGCATGCCGTCGACGCGGTGGTGGCAAAGCCGATCACCCCGGAATCGCTGCAGCCGGTCATTCGCCGGCTCACCGACGGTCCCCGCGCGACAGGCCGCAACTGATACGAAGCGCGCGCCGGCGGGGTTTCCCACGCACCGGCTCCCGGCTATGATCGCGCATCCGAAAACACTCCTGGTGATTGATGTCAGTCCAGAAAAAGGAAGCCCGTCCAGCCGGTCGTGGAGCGCGCGCGCGCGTGCCGGCCTTCGTCAGGAACCAGCGCGGCGTGAGGAACTGGAAGGAAGCCGGCGCCTGGCTCGAGTGGCGCGGCATCGAGGACATCGAGTGCATCACACCCGACCAGGCCGGCGTCGCGCGCGGCAAGATGATGCCGACCAAGAAATTCACCTCGAACACCTCGCTCGCCCTTCCCTCGGCGGTGTTCATGACGACGATCTCCGGCGGCTATCCGGAGGACGGCAACGGCTTTTCCTATCCCGAGGATGACGGCGACCTGAAGCTGGTGCCGGATCTGTCGACCCTGTCGGCGGTGCCGTGGGAGACGGACCCCACCGCCCAGGTCATCTGCGACCTCGTCCACCAGGACGGCAGGCAGGTCGAGTTCACGCCGCGCAACGTGCTGAGGCGGGTGCTCGCAGCCTATGACAAGATGGGACTCCGGGCCGTGGTCGCACCGGAGATCGAGTTCTACCTGGTGCGCAAGAACCCCGACCCGGACTACCCGCTGACCCCGCCCGTCGGCCGGTCGGGGCGACCGATCGGCGGTGGCCAGGGCTATTCGATCGCCGGCGTCAACGAGTTCGACGAGCTGATCGACGACATCTATCATTTCTCCGAGAGCCAGGGCCTCGAGATCGACACGCTGATCCACGAGGAGGGCGCGGGACAGCTCGAGATCAATTTGCGCCACGGCGATCCCGTCGTGCTCGCCGACCAGGTGTTCATGTTCAAGCGCACCATCCGCGAGGCCGCGCTCAAGCACGAGATGTACGCCACCTTCATGGCCAAGCCGATCCAGGGCCAGCCCGGCTCGGCGATGCACATCCACCAGTCGATCGTCGACCGCAAGACGGGACGCAACGTCTTCACCGGCGACAATGCCGAGGAGACGGACCTGTTCCGCCACTTCATTGGCGGCATGCAGCGCCATATCCCGAATGCGCTGGTGATGCTGGCGCCCTACGTCAACTCCTACCGGCGCCTGACCCAGGCGGCGTCGGCTCCCGTCAACACCAAATGGGGCTACGACAACCGCACGACGGCCTTCCGCATCCCACGCTCGGACGCAGCGGCGCGACGCGTGGAAAACCGCATCCCCTCCTCCGACGCCAATCCGTATCTGGCGCTCGCCGGCTCACTCGCCTGCGGCCTTGCCGGACTGATCGAGAAGATCGAGCCCGACGCGCCGGTGGGCACCACGGTCAACGAGGACGAGATCGAGCTGCCGCGCGGCCTGCTCGAGGGCGTCGCCCGGTTCGAGACGGATGGAACGCTGCGGGGCATTCTCGGCGATGCGTTCGTGTCCACTTACGCAGCGATCAAACGGGCGGAGTTCGAGACGTTCATGGAGGTGATCAGCCCCTGGGAACGGGAGTATCTCCTGCTCAACGTCTAGTGGAATGAATTTGACATTCGATACCCTTGCGACGTCAATCTCCAGGACGAACGTCAAATTCGAAAATTCCACTAGAATCATAAACTTGCTAGTGGTTCCCTTGATTCCGGCATTTGCCCTCGATGCCGATACAAATGGGATGCAAATGTCGGAATCGGACCACTAGGATCTGCGGAAGGCACGCCGATTGCCAAGCGGCGGCTTCCATACCGCGGCAGCGCATACCGACCGGATAACTCATGATTTACCAATCCCCCGTCTCCCCCGGCTATTCCTGGTACGAAGCGACGGTCGGCGCGCGGCCGGAATACGACCCGCTCGACGGCGACCGGCGCTGCGACGTGGTGATCGTCGGCGGCGGCTTCACCGGGCTTTCCGCTGCGGCGCACCTGGCCAAGACCGGCAGCGACGTGGTGCTGATCGATGCCTGCCGCTTCGGCGACGGCGCATCCGGCCGCAATGGCGGCCAGCTCGGCACCGGCCAGCGCGCCGGCGCGGAGGAGCTCGAGGCCGAGTACGGCTTTGCCCGCGCCAAGGCGCTGTTCGACCTCGCCGAGGAGGCCAAGGCGCACCTGCTCGAATTCGCCGAGACGAACCGGATCGACATCGACTTCAGGCCCGGCCATCTCAACGTCACGCACAAGAAGCGCGAACTGCCCGAGTTCGTCGAGCATGCCGAGGCGATGGCCGGCCGTTTCGGCTATCCGCATCTGTCGCTGATGGACGCCGGCGAGACCGCGGAACGCATGGGCTCGGACCATTATTGCGGCGGCGTGCGCGACGCCGGAACCGGCCACATCCACCCGCTCAAGCTTCTGGTCGGCACGGCGCGGGTGGCGGCGGCGGCCGGCGCATCGCTGCACGAGAACACCAAGGCCACCAGCATCGCCGTCAAGGGCGGCAAGGTCGTCGTCTCGACGCCGCACGGCACGATCACCGCCGACAGGGGCTTCATCGCGGTCAATGCCTATGGCGAGGACCTCGAACCGAAAAGCGCGGCCCATATCATGCCGATCGGCTCGTTCATCGGCGCCACCGTGCCGCTGGGCGACGACAGCCCGGTGCTGCCGGGCGGCGAGTCGGTGTCGGATTCGCGTTTCGTGGTGCGCTACTTCCGCCGCGCCGGCACTGGCGAGCTTCTGTTCGGCGGCCGCGAGATCTATGCGGTCAACGACCCCAACGACATCCACATCCATATCCGGCGCCAGATCGCCGAAATCTATCCGGCCCTGCGCGATATCGAAATCACCCATTCATGGGGCGGCTATGTGGGCATCACCATGCCGCGCAAGCCCTATGTGCGCGAGGTGATGCCCAACGTCATCTCGGCGGGCGGCTTTTCCGGCCACGGTGTCATGCTGTCGAACTTCACCGGCAAGCTCTATGCCGAGGCGATGGCCGGCAATCGCGACCGGCTCAAGCTCTTCGAAGACCTCAAGATACCGCCCTTCCCCGGCGGCCGGCGCTTCCGGGCGCCGCTGCTGTTCCTCGCGCTCAACTGGTATGCGCTGCGGGACCGGCTTTGACCGCCGCCCGTTTGATCGGCGTCAAGGCATGCCGGCGGGCGGCATCCGATAGTCGCTGAAACGAGCGGGAGGACAATGCCGATGCAGGAGCACAACGATCCCGGGCAGGCGGCGCAACGGCCCGGCACCCTCCCGGCCGTCGCCGCCCTGTCGGTCTCGGATCTGCGCCAGTGCCTGTTCGAGGGCATGAGCGATTTTGCGCGCGCACCCGTCTACGGCATTTTCTTCGGCGCGGTCTTCGCACTGGCGGGGCTGGCCATCGTCGCCGCGCTGACATGGTGGCAGATACCGTGGCTGATCTACCCGTTCGCGATCGGCTTTCCACTCATAGGCCCGTTTGCGGCCGCCGGCCTCTACGAGGTGAGCCGGCGCCTCGAAACGGGGCAGCCGTTGAGCTGGGGCACCGTGCTGCCCGTGGTCTGGGCCCAGCGCGGGCGCGAACTGTCCTGGATGGCGTTCGTGATGCTGTTCGTCTTCTGGATATGGATGTACCAGATCCGTCTTCTCGTCGCGCTGTTCCTCGGCAGGCTGTCCTTCTCGACCCTCGACCGGTTCCTCACCATCGTCTTCACCACCACCGAGGGGTGGATCTTCCTGGCCGTCGGCCATGTCGTCGGCGCGGCGATCTCGCTCGGGCTGTTCTCGATCACGGTGATCTCGATACCCCTGCTGATGGAGCGGAACATCGATTTCGTCACGGCGATGATCACCAGCATCAAGACCGTCGCGGCCAGCCCCGTGGTGCTTCTGGGCTGGGGCGTCGTCGTTACGGTGTCGATGCTCGTCGCATGCGTCCCGTTCTTTCTCGGCCTGCTGGTCGTGCTTCCGGTCCTCGGACACACCACCTGGCATATCTACCGGCGCGCGGTCGGGCCGGCCTGAACGGGCGGATCACCGATCCCATTCGACGGGAAGGCTGAGAACGCCGCGGAACGCCCAGCCGCCGACGGCAACGGCGGCGGGCTCGGCCAGGCGCAGCCCTTTCAGCCGCCCAAAAAGCTCCGGCATCGCCACGATCGCGACCATCGCGCGGGCCACCCATGCGCCGGCGCAGAAATGCGGCCCCGCGCCGAAGGCAATCGACTTTGCCGTGTCGCGCGTGACGTCGAACCGGTCCGGTTCGGCGAAATGGGCCTCGTCGCGATTTGCCGAGCCGAACATCAGGAAGACGCGATCCTCCGGATCGAAATGGACGCCGCCATAGTCGTGGCTCCGGGCGACGCGGCGGGGCGACATGCCGATCGGCGCGACCCAGCGGCAATATTCGTCGAAAGCCTGCATCCAGCCGACTTCGCCGGACATCACCTTCGCCAACTGATCCGGATGGGCCAGCAATGCCCATGCAAGACCGGCGATGGCGTCGCGCGGCTCGTTCTGGCCGCCGCTGATCGCCAGCTTGACGTTGGCGCGGACGCTGTCCATCGGCATGCCGGACTGAAGCATCACCGACAGCAGGCTATGGTTCGGGGTCTCGCGAAGCTCGGGGACCATCGCGTCGATCGCCGCATCGATGCCCCGCGTCGCCTTGTGGCAGCGCGCCTCGATGTCCGGATCGCCGGCATAGTTCGCGATGCCGTCGATCATGGCCTGGGACCAGGCATCCATGTCTTCGAAGCGCATGTTGGTGAGGCCGGTGACCGACTTGAGGCATTCCGCCGAATAGCGCAGCGCGAACGCGGCGCGCAGATCGGCCCCGCCGAGCGGCGCGAGGTCGTCGAGCACGGCATCGGCATGGCCGGTGAACGCGGCCGCCCAGGAATCGCGCACGGTCTTCGGAGAGACGGTGGGGAAGATCGCATGGCGCTCGGCCATGTGCTCGTCGCCGTCCTTGCGCATCATGTTGTGACCCATCAGGACGTTCATCAGCCCGGCGGGCTGGTGCGAGGAGAAGACGGCGACGTTCTTCTCGCAGACATAGATGTCATCGCGACGGGTGATCAGCGTCGCACCGAGTTGGGGAACATAGGCGATGGGCGCATCGCGCCGCATCGCGGCGAGCGCCGGATAGGGGTCGCGCCAGAACGCGGCCAGGTCGATTTCCACGCTTGGTGCATTCGACATCGGCGCTTCCTCCCGGCGCGATTATCGCAACGGGCCGGCCGGACGGAAACCGTCTCCGGCCCAAAGCATCAAAGCGGCCAGAAAAACAGGATCGCGGGAACCGAGACGGCGATGATGAGGATTTCCAGAGGCAGCCCCATGCGCCAGTAGTCGCCGAAATGGTAGCCGCCGGGGCCCATGATGATGGTGTTGTTCTTGTGCCCGATAGGCGTCAGGAACGCGCAGGACGCAGCCACCGCGACGCCCATCAGGAACGGGTCCGGAGAGACGCCGACCGAATTCGCCACGCCCACGGCGATCGGCGCAGCGATCAGAGCCGTCGCGACATTGTTGAGGAAGTCGGACAGCGTCATCGTAACGATCATGACGATCGCCAGGATTGCCCAGGTCGGCAGAAACGAGGTCTGAGCGACGATCGCGCTGGCGATCAGTTCGGTGCCGCCGGATTCCTCAAGCGCCAGACCCAGCGGGATCAGCGACCCGAGCAGGACGATCACCGGCCACTCCACCGATTCGTAGACCTCGCGTGCGCTGACGATGTTGAACAGCGCATAGGCCGCGACGCCGGCGGCGAGCGCGATCGGCAATGCCACAAGACCGGCGACCGACGCCGCGATAGCCGCGGCGAAGATGCCGATCGCAAGCAGCGCCTTCGAGCGCTGGATCACCGCGTGGCTGCGGTCGGCGAGCGCCATCGCCCCCATCCATTCGATCGCGTCGGAGACGCGGTTCTCGGGGCCGAGAAGCAGCAAGACGTCGCCGGCCTGGATGCCGACCTTGCGCACCCGCTCGCGGAACCGCCGGCCCTGCCGGGACAGGCCGATCAGGGTGACACCACGGCGGCTCAGAAGCCGCATGTCCTGCGCGGAGCGCCCGACCGCCCGCGACCCTTGAGGCACGATCGCCTCCGTCAGCACCATCGAGCGGCCGATAAGGCCTTCCTTCTTCGGATTTGTGCGGATCTCTAGCTTGGCCGAACCGGTAAACGCCTCGATCGACTTCGGATCGCCTTCGACCACCAGACGGTCGCTCTTGCGGATCTCCTCGCCCAGCGCGAAGCCGGGCAGCCGCTTGCCGCGCCTCACCAGGCCCAGCACCGCGACGTCGAACTCGTCACCCTTGTCGACGATTTCGCGTGGCGTCTTGCCGATCCATTCAGAATCCGCTGGAAAGCCGACTTCGGCGACGAAGATCCCGCTCTGGCCCTCGCCTGGACTTCTCCGGCGGAAGCCTTCGGGTATCAGGCGCCAGCCGAAGCCCGCCACGAACAGGATGCCGGCGACCGCGCAGACGATGCCGACGGGCGAGAAATCGAACATCGAGAACGGTTCACCGAGCGCCCGGTCGCGGAACTGGGCGATCACGATGTTGGGCGGCGTACCGATCATCGTCACCATGCCGCCGAGGATGGTCGCGAAGGACAGCGGCATCAGCGAGAGCGATACCGACCGCCCAGCCTTCTTCGCCGCTTCCATATCGAGACTCATGAGGATGACGAGCGCAGCGACGTTGTTGATCACCGCCGACAGCGCCGCGCCGACCACCGCCATGATGCCGATATGGGTCGACAGCGACCGGCCTGCGTCGACGACATATTGAGCGATCAGTTCGACCGCGCCCGAATTGATCAGCGCGCGCGAGGCGATCAGCACCAGCGCGATGATGACCACGGCCTCGTGCCCGAAGCCCTCGAAGGCGTGCTCGGCCGGCACGACGCCGCCGATCACGGCGATGATCAGCGCGGCGAAGGCGACCAGATCGTAGCGAATGGGCCCCCAGATGAGGAACGCGAAGACGACGGCAAGCAGGCAGAAAAGGAAAATCTGTTCATATGTCATCTGGAGCCCCCGGCGAGGTGATGAAACGTCACCCGGCCGCGCCGGGTTCCAGTGTCGACATCGTATTCAGATGCAGCGGCCGCCATCGACCTCGAGCGCGACGCCGGTGATGAAGCCCGCCTCGTCGGAGGCCAGCCACAGTGCCGCGTTGGCGATGTCGAGCGGCGTCGAAAGCCGACCGAGCGGGATCGAGGCGCGGAACTGGGCGCGCTTTTCCGGCGTGTCCTCGCCCATGAACATGGCCAGCATGCCGGTCTCGCCTGCGACGGGGCACAGGCAGTTGACGCGGATGTTCTTCGGCGCCAGTTCGACCGCCATCGACTTGGTGGCGGTGATCGCCCAGCCTTTCGAGGCGTTGTACCAGGTCAGTCCGGGGCGCGGGCGCAGGCCGGCGGTCGAGGCGGTGGTGATGATCGAGCCGCCGCCCTCCTGGCCCTCCATGATCGGCACGACGGCGAGCGCGGAATAGTAGATCGCCTTCATGTTGACCGCGCCGATCAGGTCGAACGTCTCCTCGTCGACGTCGAGCATCGAACCGTTGCGGTGGGTGAAGCCGGCATTGTTGACCATCACGTCGACGCGCCCGAACGTGTCGAAGGCGAGCCGCACCATCGCCTCGACCTCGGCGCGCTGCGACACGTCGGTCTGGACGCAGATCGCCTTGTCGCCGATCTCGCCGGCGACCCGTTCCGCGCCCTTGAAGTTGAGGTCGGCGACGACGACCCTGGCGCCCTCCTCGGCGAAGCGCTTCGCCATGCCCTCGCCAAAGCCCGATGCCGCGCCGGTGATGATCGCAACCTTGCCGTCAAGTCTCGCCATGTCTGCCCCGATGCTCCGTCATTTGCCGTGGTTGAAGACGATCGTCTTGGTGGCGCTCATGTCGTAGAGGGCCTCGAAGCCCTTCTCGCGGCCGTGGCCGGATTTCCTGAAGCCGCCGAAGGGCAGCTCGATGCCGCCGCCCGCGCCGTAGCCGTTGACGAAGACCTGGCCGGCGCGCACGGCCTTGGCGACGCGATGCTGGCGCCCGCCGTCGCGCGTCCATACGCCGGCGACGAGGCCGAAGTCGGTACCGTTGGCGATCCTGACCGCCTCGTCCTCGCCGTCGAAGGGCGTCACCGCGAGCACCGGCCCGAAGACCTCCTCCTGCGCCAGCGCCTTGTCGGGATCGACGGCGCCGAACAGCACCGGCGGCTGGTAGTAGCCGCCCTGCGGCGCTTCGGGGTCGACCGAGCCTTCCGCGGCTATTTCGACGCCGTCCTCGCGCGCCGCCGCGATGTAGCCCGCGACGCGTTCCTTCTGCTTCGGGTTGATCAGCGCGCCGAGGTCGAGATCGGCGTCGTGGGGACCCGCGACGAGGCGCGAGAACCGGTCCGTCAGGCCGCGCATCACCGCCGAATAGACCGGGCGCTCGACGAGAACGCGGCTGCCGGCCGAACAGGTCTGGCCGCCATTCTGGATGATCGCGTTGACGAGCACCGGCAGGGCCGCCTCGATGTCGGCATCGGCGAACACGATCTGCGGCGACTTTCCGCCCAGCTCCATCGTCACGCCGCGATTGTTGATCGCGGCCGCCTGCTGGATCGCGGTGCCGGTCATCGGCGAGCCGGTGAAGGTGACGTAGTCGACGTCGGGATGGGTCGACAGTGCCGCGCCAGCCGTGCGGCCGTAGCCGGTGATGACGTTGA
Source organism: Rhizobiaceae bacterium (assembly GCA_023953775.1). Lineage (GTDB taxonomy): Bacteria > Pseudomonadota > Alphaproteobacteria > Rhizobiales > Rhizobiaceae > JAMLJD01. Next base: position 47,810 of record JAMLJD010000022.1, read on the forward strand.
AGACGCCCTCGGGAATGCCGGCCTCGAGCGCGAGCTCGGCCATGCGGATCGCCGTCAGCGAGGCATCCTCGGCCGGCTTGACGACCAGCGTGTTGCCCATGGCGAGCGCCGCGCCGGCAACGCGCGCCAGGATCTGCAGCGGATAGTTCCAGGGGATGATGCCCGCCACCACCCCGTGCGGCTCGCGCAGCGTCAGCGCGGTGTAGCCTTCGAGGAACGGGATCGTGTCGCCGTGGATCTTGTCCCCGGCGCCGCCGTAGAACTCGTAATAGCGCATGGTCGCCGTCACGTCGGCGCGGCCCTGGCGGATCGGCTTGCCGGTGTCGCGCGATTCCAGCGCGGCCAGTTCAGTGCCGTTCTGCTCGACGAGATGAAAGAGCCGGGTGAGGCATCGTCCGCGCTCGAAGGCCGGCATGCGCGACCACGGCCCCTCCTGAAACGCCCTGCGCGCGGCCTTCACCGCGGCGTCGACGTCGGCCTCGCCGGAGGCTGGGATCGAGGCGAAGACCTGCCCGTCGGAGGGCGAGACGACGTCGATGCGCTCGCCCGATAGCGCGTCGGTCTTCCTGCCGTCCACCACCTGCATGAATGCGAGGCCTTCGGCGATCGTTCGAGACAGATGCTGACCCATGCGCCATACTCCCAGGGAACGCACGAAATCGGGTAGAATCGCGCGGCGGCCGGTATTCGGTTTCCGTGCCCCGATGACAACCCCACCGGGCCGCACCGTGTCAAGTGCGCGCAGCCGGGCGATGGGGGCTGGCGAATTTAAATCGATTAGACTATAGCGGGCGCGAGACCAAACACGGCAAGACGGATTCTCGATGACGAGCCAGATCATTCCAGTCGATCCGTTCGACTTCATCATCTTCGGCGGCACGGGAGACCTTGCGGAGCGCAAGCTCATTCCCGCGCTCTACCAGCGCCAGCGCGCGGGCCAGTTCTCCGATCCGACCCGCATCATCGGCGCGTCGCGCTCGGCGATGAGCGACGACGAGTATCGCGACTTCGCGCGCAAGGCGATCGCCGAGCACGTCCACGAGGGCGAGATCGACGCCGCCGAAATCGAGAGCTTCGTCGCCCGCATGAGCTATGTCCGGGCCGACGCCCGCAGCGGCGAGGGGTTCGACGCGCTCAAGGCCGCGCTCGGCGACAGCCATTCGATCCGCGTCTATTATTTCGCCGTCGGCCCGGCGCTGTTCGGCGATATCGCCCGCAATCTCGCCGCGCACGGGCTGGCCGACGATGCGGCGCGGATCGTGGTCGAGAAGCCGATCGGGCGCAGCCTCAATTCCGCCCGCGAGCTGAACGACGCGATCGGCGGCGTGTTCGACGAACACCAGATCTTCCGCATCGACCACTATCTCGGCAAGGAGACGGTGCAGAACCTGATGGCGCTGCGCTTCGCCAACGCGCTCTACGAGCCGCTGTGGAACTCCGCCCATATCGACCACGTGCAGATCACGGTCGCCGAATCTGTCGGGCTCGAGGGACGTGCCGGCTATTATGACAAGGCAGGCGCGCTGCGCGACATGGTGCAGAACCACATGCTGCAGCTCCTGTGCCTGGTCGCCATGGAGGCTCCCGCGTCGATGGATGCCGACGCGGTGCGCGATGAGAAGCTGAAAGTGTTGCGCGCGCTGCATCGCATCAACGGCAACGAAGCCTCGAAGACGACGGTGCGCGGCCAGTACAAGGCCGGCGCGTCGGCCGGTGGCGCGGTGAAGGGATATGCGGAGGAACTCGAAAACGGCCAGAGCAACACCGAAACCTTCGTCGCGATCAAGGCCGAGATCGCCAACTGGCGCTGGGCCGGCGTCCCCTTCTACCTGAGAACCGGAAAGCGTCTCGCGGAGCGGGTCTCGGAGATCGTCATCGAGTTCAAGCCGATCCCGCATTCGATTTTCGGCGAGAATGCCGGCCGGGTCTATGCAAACCAGCTCGTCATCCGCCTGCAGCCGGACGAGGGCGTCAAGCAGTGGATCATGATCAAGGATCCGGGGCCTGGCGGCATGCGCCTGCGCCACGTGCCGCTCGACATGAGTTTCGCCGAATCCTTCGAACACCGTAATCCCGACGCCTATGAGCGCCTGATCATGGATGTGGTGCGCGGCAACCAGACGCTGTTCATGCGGCGCGACGAGGTCGAGGCGGCATGGGCGTGGGTCGATCCGATCCTCGCGTCCTGGGAGGAGAACCGCCAGGAGGCGCAGGGTTACACCGCCGGGACATGGGGGCCGTCGGCTTCGATCGCCCTGATTGAGCGCGACGGCAGGACCTGGCACGAAAGCACGTGATGGCCGAGGCTAAACCAGCGTTCGAATGGCGCGACTTCCCGTCCGGGAACGCGCTGGCGGATGCCCTGGCCGACGCGGTCGCCGCCCGGCTCGACGCGGCGGTCGCCGCGCGTGGGCGGGCGTCGCTCGCCCTGTCCGGCGGACGCACGCCGACCCGGTTCTTCGCCGCGCTCTCGAAAAGGCCCGTCGCCTGGAACAAGGTCACGGTGACGCTGGTCGACGAGCGCTGCGTTCCCGTCGCATCCGACCGGTCCAACGCCCGACTGGTGACGCACCATCTGTTGCAGAACCAGGCGGCGAGGGCCCGTTTCGTCCCGCTGTTCGACGGCTCTTCGTCGCCTGACTCAGCTGCCGTCAAAGCCTCCGAGGCGATCGACGCCCTTCCGATGCCGCTGGATGTCGCCATACTCGGGATGGGCCAGGACGGCCATACGGCATCGTTCTTTCCCGACGCGGCGGGCATCGCCGACATCCTGTCCGGCGCGCGCGGCGCGCCGGTGATCGCGGTCGACGCGCCCAGCGCGGGCGAGCCCCGCCTCAGCTTGGCCCTGCCGGTCCTGGCGGAGGCCCGGTTTCTGGCGCTGCATATCGAAGGCCTTGCGAAGAAGACCGTCTTCGAGGCCGCGATGGCCGGCGATCCCGCACGACCGCTGCCGGTGCGCGCCGTCATCGACCGCGCCGCGACGCCGCCCGACATATTCTGGTCACCCTGAAAAGGACGAATGGTCATGACCGTCAGAACCGAAATCGAGGCCGTCACGAACCGCATCCGCGAGCGCTCGCGGCCGGCACGCGAAACCTATCTCGCCCGTATCGATGCGGCGGCCGGATCGACGGCCAACCGCGCAACGCTCTCCTGCGGCAACCTCGCCCATGGCTTCGCGGCATGCGCCGGTGCCGACAAGGCCGCGCTCTCGGGCGACCGCGTTCCCAATCTGGGGATCGTCACTGCCTACAACGACATGCTGTCGGCCCATCAGCCGTTCGAAACGTTCCCGGCGCTGATCAAGCGCGCGGCGCACGAAGCCGGCGGAGTCGCGCAGGTCGCCGGCGGCGTACCCGCCATGTGCGACGGCGTCACACAGGGCCAGCCGGGCATGGAGCTGTCGCTGTTCTCGCGCGACGTGATCGCCATGTCGGCGGCGGTCGGCCTGTCGCACAACATGTTCGATGCCGCGGTGTTTCTCGGCGTGTGCGACAAGATCGTGCCGGGCCTCGTCATTGCAGCGCTCACCTTCGGCCATCTGCCCGCGGTCTTCATTCCCGCGGGTCCGATGACCAGCGGGCTCCCAAACGACGAGAAGGCCAGAATCCGGCAGCTTTACGCCGAGGGCAAGGTCGGGCGCGCGGAGCTGCTCGAGGCGGAGTCCAAATCCTATCACGGACCCGGCACCTGCACCTTCTACGGCACCGCGAATTCCAACCAGATGCTGATGGAGATCATGGGGCTGCACATGCCCGGTGCCTCCTTCGTCAACCCGAACACGCCGCTGCGCGACGCGCTGACGCGCGAGGCGGCGAAACGCGCGCTGTCGATCACCGCACTCGGAAACGCCTACACGCCGGTCGGCCGGATGATCGACGAACGGTCGATCGTCAACGGCATCGTCGGCCTGCACGCCACCGGCGGCTCGACCAATCTGACGATCCACCTGATCGCCATGGCGGCCGCGGCAGGCATCCGCATCACCTGGCAGGACATTTCGGACCTGTCGGACCAGGTGCCGCTCCTGGCGCGTGTCTACCCGAACGGCCTCGCCGATGTGAACCATTTTCACGCCGCGGGCGGCATGGGTTTCCTGATCCGCGAACTGATCGACGCCGGGCTGCTTTACGACGACGTGCAGACGGTCAATGGCGAAGGCCTTGCCCCCTATGCGATCGAGGCGCATCTCGCGGACGACGGCACGGTCACGCGGCGCCCGGCGCCCGAGACGAGCGGGGACGAAAAGGTGCTGGCGCCTTTCCCGAAAGCCTTTCAGCCGACCGGCGGGCTACAGGTCTTGAAGGGCAATCTCGGTCATGCGGTGATCAAGACATCCGCCGTAAAGCCCGAGCGCCGCATCATCGAGGCGCCGGCGATCGTCTTCAACGCACAGGAAGAACTTCAAGCGGCGTTCAAGGACGGCCAGCTCGACCGCGATTTCGTCGCTGTGATCCGGTTCCAGGGGCCGAAGGCCAACGGCATGCCGGAGCTGCACAAGCTGACCCCTACCCTCGGCGTCCTTCAGGATCGCGGACACAAGGTCGCTCTCGTCACCGACGGGCGTATGTCGGGCGCATCCGGCAAGGTGCCGGCCGCGATCCATGTCACGCCGGAAGCACTCGACGGCGGAATGATCGGCCGGATCCGCAATGGCGACATGGTGCGCGTCGACGCCGAGGCGGGCACGCTCGAGGCACTTGTGCCAGCCGAGGAATTCGAGGCGAGGCCGGCGGCCACCGCCGATCTGTCGGGCAATGGACACGGCTTCGGCCGCGAGCTCTTCGAAGGCTTCCGGACGCTTGCCGGACGCGCCGATCAGGGCGCGTCCGCATTCGCGGCGTGATGCCGGGCGGGCCTACTGCACGGTGAGCGGCACGCGGGCGATCACCTTGCGGCCGCCCGCCGCCTCGAGCACGTAGCGGATGTCGTATTCACCCGCCGCCTCCGGAGCTGTCAGCGTGCCGGTCCTGCCGTCCGGCGAGGCGTCGGTGTAGAAATAGGCAAGCTCCCCGCTCACCTCGGCATAGCCCCGGGGGACGAGGTCGACATAGTCGCCGCCTGCATTCGGGCCCGTCCACTCGAAGCCGAAGCTCGTTCCCGCCTCGACGGCTTCCGGAGCAGTGATGCTCGCCTGCGCCGGCGTCAAGACCAGCGGCTCGGCAGCAAGAACCCGCCTGCCGTCGGGGCCTTCCAGGACGTAGCGCACGAGATAGTCGCCGGCATCGCCGGCGGTCTTGATGCTGGCGGTCTCGCCGTCGCTTGAGCTCTCGACGTAGAAATAGGCCAGTTCGCCGCTGACGTCGGTATATCCGGCCGGCACAAGGTCGATGTAGTCGCCCGCGGCAGCGGGGCCGGTCCAGCTGATGTCGAGCATGGTCCCCGCCATCACGGTCGGCGGAAAGGCGAGGCTCGCCTGCGCCTCGACGACGGTCAGCGGCACTTCGGTCAGCAGCTTGCGGCCGTCGGGTGCCTCGAGGACGTAGCGGAGCTTGTAGTCGCCGGCCTTGCCGGGCGCGCGGATGGAAACCGGATTGCCGGTCTCGACATAGGCGTAGGACAGCTCACCCGAGAACTCCGAATAGGCCTTCGGCACGATGTCGACATAGTCGCCCTTCTGCCCGGGCCCCTTCCACGTCACCTCGAATGCCTTACCGATCGGAACCGTGGCGGGCGCCACCAGCGCCGTCTCGCTGTCGGCGACGTCGATAGTCGCCGTGGCGAGAACATGCCGCTTGTCGGGGCCTTCCCAGACGTAGCGCAGCGAATATTTCCCGACCTTGCCGGGCGCGCGGATCGGAAGCGGCGAACCGGCCTCGACATAGGCATAGGCGAGTTCGTTGCCGATCTGCTTCGCGTCGAGCGGCACGATGTCGATGTAGTCGCCTTCCGCGCCTGGGCCGGTCCAGTCGACGTCGAGCGTGGCGCCGATCGTCGGCTTGCTTGCCGTCGCGACCGTCGCCTCGGGCAGGACAATCTCGGCCTTCTCTTCCTTCGGTGCGGGCTTCGCGGCCACCGTCGTGGTCAGCGCGTCGCGCAGCTCGCCTTCGTCCTTGGCCTGGATGTACCTGCCGCCGGTATTCTCGGCCAGGCATGCGACCTGCCTGCCTTCCTCGCGGCTCAGGCCGAAGCCGACGACATGCGCCGTGAAGTCGACGCCGCTCGTCTCTAGCTCGTTGCCCAACGCGCACGGATCGGCATTGCAGGTCTCGATGCCGTCGGTGATCAGGATGACGGTCGCCTTGTCTTCGGTGTAGCGGAGCGCCTCGGCCGCCTGCCTGACCGCTTCGGAAAGCGGCGTCTTGCCAAGGAACTTCAGCCCGGCGGCGGCATCCGCGATCGCGCCTGCGCTTCCGGCGGCCGGCGGAACCACCAGTTCGATGTCCTGGCAGTTGCCCTTCTCGCGGTGCCCGTAGGCCATCAGGCCGAGTTCGAGGTCGCCCGGCAGCGTCGGCAGGACGCTCTTCAGGGTCTCGGGCGCGATTTCGAGCTTCGGCTTGCCGTCGATCTGGCCCCACATCGAGCCCGAGGCATCGAGGACGATGATTGCGCGGTCGGCCGCCTGTGCGCTGCCCGCCATGACACAAAGACAAAAGCCGGCAAGGCCGGCGAACAGGTTCCGCATCGCTATCTCATTCCCTCGTGAAAGACGCGGCGAAGCTAGAGCCGTTCACCGGCAAATGGAAGCGCTTTGATGGCGTGGTTCGACCGCCCGGCGCTGGGGCAGGCAGGCCACGACCAGTGTCGCGGCGCGCCCGCCCTTGTCGCCGGAACTGGGCCTCGTCAGTGACCGAGCAGGGCGCTCGGCAGCCACAGCACGATCTCCGGGAACAGGATGCACAGGAGGAGCCCGAAGAGCTGCAGCGCCACGAACGGTATGATGCCCTTGTAGATATCCTGGATCTTCACCTCCGGCGGGGCGACGCCCTTCATGTAGAACAGCGCGAAGCCGAAGGGCGGGGTCAGGAACGAGGTCTGCAGATTGACCGCCGCCAGGATCAGGAACCAAATGATGTTGGCCTGGCTGATACCGTCCCACACGCCGACATGGCCGTGGAAGTCGAGCAGGCCGACGATCGGCGCGAAGACCGGCATGACGATCAGCGTGATCTCGATCCAGTCGAAGAAGAAGCCGAGCAGGAAGATCATCAGCATCAGCACCGCCAGGATGCTCCACGGCCCGACGCCAGTGCTCTGGATGAAATCAACGATAAGATGTTCGCCGCCCAGCGCCCGGAACACGTAGGAGAAGCAGGTGGCGCCGACAAAGATGCCGAACAGCATCGCGCCGGTCAGCGCGGAGCGCTCGCAGACCTCGCGGAACACTGGCCAGGTCAGGCTGCCGTTGAACAGCGCCAGCAGGACCGAACCGCCCGCGCCGACGCCGGCAGCCTCCGTGGGCGTCGCCCAGCCGGCGAATATCGAGCCCAGCACCAGCGCGATCAGGAAGATCGGCGGCACGAAACTCTTGACGATCATCAGCCAGAATTCGCCGCGCGTGTCCGGCCCCTGCTCGTCGGGCAGCGGCGGTGCGAGATGCGGTTTGAAATGCGCCAGCGCCCAGATGTAGACGAAGTAGAGCGCCGACAGCAGCAGGCCCGGCAGCACCGCGGCGATGAAGACGGTACCGACCGGCACCGACAACAGGTCCGACATGATGACCAGCATGATCGACGGCGGAATCAGGATGCCGAGCGTGCCCGACGCCGCGATCGTGCCGGTGGCCAAAGGCAGGTCGTAGCGCCGCTCGATCATCACCGGCAGCGCCATCAGCGTGATCATCACAACCGAGGCGCCGATGATGCCGGTGGTCGCTGCCATGATGGTACCCATCAGGGTGACCGACAGCGCCAGACCGCCGGGAACCCGGCGCAAGAGGATCTGCAACGTGTTCAGGAGGTCGCGCGCGACGCCGGATTTTTCCAGCATGGTGCCCATGAAGATGAACATGGGGATCGCGACCAGCACCGGGCTCTCCATGGTCGAGCCGTAGATGCGCAGCGTGATCAGCGAGAGCTGCTGCAGGCGGAACATGCCGACCATGTCGCCGATCAGCGCGAAGGCGAGGCCGACGCCGCCGAGCACGAAGGCGACGGGATAGCCGGTGAACAGGAGCAGCCCGAGGGCGAAGAACATCCACAGCGGCATCAAGTGCAGGATGGTGTCCATAGGCTCAGCCCTGCTGCGCGCTTGTGTCGGGCATGTCGGCATGGTGGACGCCGGAATAATATCCCGAGGCCCCCTTCAACCGTTCAGGCCCGAACAGGTAGACGATGCATTTCAGCGCCACGGATGCGCCGGCCAGCGCCAGGACCGAGAAGCCCAGCGGCAGGAACGACTTGATCACGAAGCGGTATTCGAGGCCGGTCTGCGCCGAGGATTTCTCCATGATGGAGAAGGCGCGCTCGGCGAAGTCGGTGCCGTAGAGCACCACGATGTAGCAATAGGGCACGAGGAAGAAGACGCAGCCGGCAAGTTCCAGCCACACGCGGGTGCGCGGGCCAAGCTTCTCGCGCACCAGTTCGATGCGGACATGGGCGTCCTTCACATAGGCATAGCCGAGGCACATCAGGAACAGGACCGCGTGCAGGTGCCATTCCATTTCCTGCAGGCGCGTCGAAGTGAAGACCTGGTACCAGGAGGTGGCGGTGAAGCCGGGATCGAGATCGAGATATTTGCGCTGCAGGACGTCGTAGACGATGATCAGGATCATCGGCAGGTAGAGCATCGCCGCCGCCAGCCCGACGCGGCTGCAGAACGTCGCCAGCGCCTCGCTTTCGCCCAGCATGAAGGCATGCGCGCCGTCCCGGGCGCGCCGCGCCGAGATCACGAACAGAAGCACCACCAGCAACGCGATCGCCAGCATCAGCCAGAAGGCGTAGGGCTCCAGCGCCGCAAAGAAATCGATCAGGCGCTGCGCGGCCTCGTCGCCCTTCTTGGCGAGCCGGTTCAGCGCGTTGAGCTCGCGCTGGGTGATCGAGAACGGATGTACGAGCAGGATCGCGAAACTGCCGATCACGGTGGCGGCGGCCATCCAGCCGGGGCCGGTGCGCAGCCATGCCGCCAGCGCCAGCGCGGCGAGCAGAATGGCGAGCGCGACGAAGATGCCGGTGGTGCCTTGCGGCAGAATCACCAAGGCGACCGCCGCGGCGATCGCAATCAAAGCTGAAATGGAACCCATGAGCCTCTACCGCTAAGCCGCCGGTCCGCGTCGAGCGCGGACCGGCATGTCGAAGGAAAGGCGGTTGGTCAGTTGCGCGGCATGTAGCCGAGATCACGCCAGCGCTTGTAGCGGGTACGGAATTCCGACAGCGACTTCCAGGCGCGGTCGAAATCGGCGTCCGCCGCGGCTTCGGCCGTGACGACTTCCGTCCAGGCGCCCTCGAGCGTGTCGAGGATTTCCTTCGGCCAGGTATGGATGGTCACGCCTTCGGCCTCGAGCTTCTCGAGCGCACCGAACTGGATCGCCTCGCCTTCGGCCAGGCCGTTGGCGATGCCCGCGTCGCAGACCGTCTCGATCTGGAGCTGCGTCGTCTCGTCGAGACCTTCCCAGGTGTCGAGGTTGATCATCAGGTCGAACAGGGTCGACTGCTGGTGCCAGCCCGGGAAATAGTAGTGCTTGGCGACCTGGTAGAAGCCGAGATTGAGGTCGATCGCCGGCATCGAGAATTCGGTCGCGTCGATGGTGCCGAGCTCAAGCGCGGGGAAGATGTCGCCGCCGGCCAGAAGCTGGGTCGAGACGCCCATCTTCTCCATCACCTTGGCGCCGAGGCCGAAGAAGCGCATCTTCAGGCCCTTCAGGTCGTCGACCGAATTGATCTCCTTGCGGAACCAGCCCGATGCTTCCGGCGCGATGATGCCGCAATGGATCGAGTGGATGTTGCTCTTGTGGTAGATCTCCTCGAACATCTCCTTGCCGCCGCCATATTTGATCCAGGCGAGATATTCGCCCGCCTCGGGGCCGAACGGCACTGCCGCGAAGAGCTGCAGCGAAGGCACCTTGCCGGCCCAGTAGCCCGGCGTCGACCAGCCGGCCGCGACCGCGCCCGACGACACGGCGTCGAAGACCTCCAGCGCCGGCACGATGGCGCCCGGTTCCTGGAACTCGATCGTCACCGCGCCGTCGGTGACGGCGGTGACGCGCTCGGCAACCCATTTGCCGAGCGTTCCGAGCTGCGTCAGCGAGCCCGGATAGGTCGATT
>JAMLJD010000023.1 GCA_023953775.1 Rhizobiaceae bacterium
CCGACGACGTGATGACGATCGAGGAGCCGGTCTCGGACGACCAGGACGTGACGGCATTCATCTGGGCGCTGAACGAACAGGGGCGCGCGCCGCTGCTCCATTTCAGGAATGTCGACAATATCGGCGTCGAGGTGGTCAGCAACATGTTCGGCTCGCGCAAGCGCGTCGCGCGGATGTTCGACACCGAGGAGGGCAGGCTGCACGAGGCCTATCAGTCGCGCTCGCGCGCCGAGGTCGAACCGGAAGAGGTTTCCGCGGGACCGGTCACCGAGATCGTCACCGACAAGGACATCGACCTCGACACGCTGCCGATGCTGAAGCATTTCGAGACCGACCGCGCCAAGTACATCACCAGCGGGGTGATCATTGCGGAGCACCCGGACACCGGCGGCGGCAATCTCAGCTACCACCGCGCAATGATCCATTCGAAGAACGAACTCGCGACCAGCCTGCATTCGCGTGGCCATCTGTGGCGGTTGCTCAACATGTCGAAGGAGCGCGGCAGGCCGATGCCGGTGGCAATGGTCATCGGTGCGCATCCGCTGTTCATGATCGCCGCCTCGGCCAGGCTGTCCTTCGGCGATGACGAGCGCAATGTTGCCGGCGGGCTGCTCGGCGAACCGCTCAAGGTGGTGCGCACGCCGAAACATAGTATCCGCGTTCCAGCCCATGCCGAGATCGTGCTCGAGGGCATCATCGAGCCGGATGCCCATGTCGAGGAAGGGCCGTTCGGTGAGTTCACCGGCTATTCATCCGACCGCTCGACCAACAATCTCTTCCGCGTTGAAACCGTGATGCGGCGCAGGGATGCGATGCTGGTGAGCGTCGCCGGCGGCAATTCCGCCGAGCATCTCAATCTCGGCCGCGTGCCCCGCGAGGCCGAGATGGTCGAAAAGCTGAAACAGCGCTTCCCGAGTGTCACCGCCGTGCACTATCCCGCATCCGGCACCCATTTTCACGCCTATGTGGCGCTCAACCAGATGCGACCCGGCGAGGCGCGCCAGGTAATGCTCGGCCTGCTCGGTTGGGACGCCTATCTGAAGACGGTGATCGCGGTCGACGCCGATATCGACATTTCGCGCGATTCGGAGGTGCTGTGGGCGTTGTCGACGCATTTCCAGCCGCACCGCGACGTCGTCATCGTCGAAGGGCTTCCGGGCAATGCACTCGACCCGTCGGCCTCGGGCATCGGCACGACCTCGCGGATGGGGCTCGACGCAACGCGCGGTCCGGACTTCCACGGCGTGCTGGCGAAGATCGGCGGCGACGCCTTTACCCGCGCCCGCGCGATCCTGTCGAAACACGGCGCGGCAGCGAGGTAGGGCGATGAAGCCGGTGGAGCGCGACCGCAAGCGGCTGATCGTGGGAATCAGCGGCGCGTCCGGCGCGATCTACGGCGTCCGCCTGCTGCAGGTGCTGCGCGATACCGACATCGAGACGCATCTCGTCGTCTCGCGTGCCGCCCAGATCACGATCGCGATGGAAACCGACATGAAAATGCCGGAGATCGAGGCTCTGGCGACCGTGGTCCATTCCAACAAGGATATCGGGGCGGCGTGTTCGAGCGGCTCGTTCCGTACGCTCGGCATGATCGTGGCGCCGTGTTCGGTCAAGACGCTCTCTGAGATCGCCACCGGCGTGACGTCGAGCCTGTTGTCGCGAGCGGCCGATGTGACGCTTAAGGAGCGCCGGCGGCTGGTCCTGATGCTGCGCGAGACGCCGCTGCATCTCGGCCACATCCGCTCGATGGCACAGGCGACGGAGGCCGGCGCGATCATCTGTCCGCCGGTTCCCGCTTTCTATGCGAAACCGCAGACCCTTGACGACATGGTCAACCATACCGTCGGCCGTGTGCTCGACCTGTTCGACATCGATGCCGGGCTGGTCAGCCGCTGGAGCGGACTTCAGGCCGCCAAGAGCTGAACCTCGCCGGAAGGCAATCCAAAAAAATGCCGGCCACTAAAGGCCGGCAAGTTGGCAGGCAGAGGAAAGCCCGTGTCAGGCGAGGCAGTCTTCAAGCATGTCGCCAATCCGGGCGCGGTCCAGGTTGCGGCCGATGAATACCAGCTTGCTGAAGCGGTCGTCCTTGCCCCAGCCATGGTCGGCGCGGAAATCGATCAGCTTGTGAACGGCCTGCAGGACATGGAAGCGGTCGTCGCCGTCAACCGCCAGGATGCCCTTGGTGCGGAAGACATCGTCGCCGTTTGCCTCCAGCCAGGCTGAAAGTGTCTTCTCGAGTTTCGCGCGGTCGAACGGCTTTTCGAAGGTAAAGGATTCCGACGTCACCGACGTGTCGTGCGCGTGGTGGTGGTGATGATGGCCGTGATCATCGTCGAGATTGAGCAGTTTTGCGCGCTCGGCGACGTAGGATGGCTGGAAGCCGCTGATGCCGAGGATGTTGGCGAGGTCGACCTTTCCGTAGCTCGACGTCAGGATATCCGCGGTCTGGTTGAGCTTGCGGAGATTGCCTTCGAGGCTGGCGACGTGGGCATCGTCGACGAGATCGACCTTGTTGATGACGATGCGGTCGGCGGCGACGATCTGGTCGACGGCCTGGTTGTCGCGCCCGTCGAGCAGCGGGTCGTCAACATGCTGGGCGATATGCTTGGCGTCGACCAGCGTCACGATGCCGTCGAGCTCGAGTTGCCCGGCGACCTCATTGTCGATGAAGAAGCTGGTGGCGACCGGCGTCGGGTCGGCAAGGCCGCTGGTTTCGACAAGGATATGGTCGAACTTGTCCTTGCGGGCGAGCAGCTTCTGCAGGACCTCGACGAGGTCATTGCGAACGTCGACGAAGCAGCAGATGCAGCCGTTCTGCATCTGGAAGATCTCTTCCTCGGACGCCAGCACGAGGTCCGAATCGACGTCCACCTCGCCGAACTCGTTCTCGATCACCGCAATGCGGTGGCCATGGCGCTCCGTCAGGATGTGGTTGAGCAGCGTGGTCTTTCCGGATCCCAGGAAGCCGGTGAGGATCGTGACCGGCACCTTTTCGGCAGCGGGTTGTTCGTGAAGCATCGTCATGCCTCCTTCGTTGTCTCGCGCAGCGCGTCGAGAATGTTTTCCGGTGTGATCGGGTAGTGGTGAAAACGCACGCCGATCGCGTCGTGTATGGCGTTCGCGATGGCAGGACCGATGGCGATGATCGGATCCTCGCCGACACCTTTCGCGCCCCATGGACCGCCCGGGTCCGGCGCAGTCTCGAGGATGATCGTGCGGATGGGCGGCATGTCCATCGAGAGCGGCATCTTGTAGTCCACGAAGCTCGGATTGAGCGAGCGGCCGGTCGTCAGGTCGATCACATAGTCCTCGCTCAGCGTGTGCCCGATCCCTTGCTGGATGCCGCCCTCGATCTGCCCGGCGGCGGCGATCGGGTGCACTACCTTGCCGATCTCGTGCACCGGGATGACCTGCAGCACCGCCACTTCGCCAGTCTCGGTGTCGACCTCGACCTCGACGAAATGCGCGCCGAAGGAATAGGACTTGGTCGGCGTGTAGGTACCGACACCGACGAGCTGGATGGCGGGAATGCCGCGATGCGGCGCGACCGCATCCTTCAGCGTCATCGAGCGGTTGGTGCCGGTCACCCTGATGACGCCGCCCTCGATCGTGAGCTGGTCGGCTTCGGCTTCCAGCAGCGGTGCGGCATGCGACAGAACCTGGCGCTTGACGTCGGCCGCCGCGATCTGGGCGGCGCGGCCACCCATATAGGTCGTGTGGCTTGCGAAGGCGCCGATGTCCCACGGCACCACGTCGGTGTCGCCCTGGACGACGCCGATCGACTCGAACGGCACGCCGAGTTCCTCCGCCACTATCTGGGACAGCGCGGTATGGGCGCCGGTGCCGAGGCCTGCGGTGCCGGTAAGCAGCGTTACCGTCCCGTCCTCGTTCATCTTGACGATGGCATTGCCCTGTTCCTTGATGCCCGGATAGGCGCTGGAGCCGTGCATCTCGCAGCCGATGCCCCAGCCACGGCGCTTGACGCCGCTGCCGCCGGACGTCTTGCGGACGTTGACCCAGTCGCTCTCCTCGATGCCGCGCCGGATACAGTCCTCGAGACCGTGGCCGACAATCGGATGCCCGGACGGAGCGATATCGCCCTCGCGCACCGCGTTCTTCAGTTTGAACTCGGCCGGATCGAAGCCGAGCCTTTCGGCGGCTTCGTCCACCTGGAGGTCGATGGCGAAATAGGTCTGCACCACGCCATAGCCCCGGAAAGCGCCGGCGATCGGGGTGTTGGTGTAGATGGCGCGGCCTTCCAGGTCGACGTTCTCGCAACGGTAGAGCGACGTCATCGCGGCGGTGCCGACATTGGTCACGCCGGGGCTGTGCGATCCGTAGGCTCCGGAATTGAAGACGATGCGAGCCTGCCGCGCGGTGATGCGACCGTCCTTCGTGAAGCCCTGCTTGAGCCAGATCTTGCCGGGATGGCGCGAACGGCCGCCGAGGAAGGTCTCCTTGCGGGTGTATTCCATGCGCACCGGCTTCGCCGTCTCGCGGGCGAGCAGCGCGCAGAGAAATTCGTGCTGGAACAGGTCCTGCTTGGCGCCGAAGCCGCCGCCCATGTGGTCGACGACGACGCGGACCTTGTTGAGCGGGACGCCCAGCACCTCGGCCAGCGCGCCGCGCACCATGAAGGCGGTCTGGGTCGAGCTCCAGATGGTCAGCTTGCCGTTGCCGTCCCACTGGGTCACGCAGACATTCGGCTCCATATAGGCCGGGGTCGGACGGCCGAGGTCGAACTCGTTCTCGAGGATGAGATCGGCCTCGGCAAAGCCCTTGTCGATATCGCCGCGCCTGACGACGACCGGCGGCAGCACATTGTTGTGGTCGAGGCCGTTGTCGTAGATCAGCGGCGCATCGGGCTTCATCGCCTCTTCGATGGTGAAGACGGCCGGCAACGGCTCATATTCGATCTCGATCAGGTGTAGCGCTTCCTCGGCGATCTCCTCGGTGACGGCGGCGACGGCGGCGACGCCTTCGCCCCAGTAGCGGACCCTGTGATCGAAAATGTACTGATCCTTGGTGCAGGAGGCCGAGCGGGGGTGCGGCGATCCGTAGTGGAGCACGTGCGGAACGTTCTCGTGGGTCAGCACCGCCTTGACGCCCTTGAGCGCCAGCGCCTTCGAGGTATCGATGCGCTTGATCTGCGCATGCGCAATCTCGCAGCGCTTGATCTTGCCGTGCAGCATGCCCGGCAGCGCGATGTCGCCGGCATAGACGGCGGAACCTGTCACCTTCTCCAGCGTATCCGAGCGCTTGACGCTCTTTCCGACAACCGTGAAGTCGGTCTTCTGCGGAATGTCCTTTTCGTGAATGGTCATTGCGTCCTCATCGTCTCGGCGGTGGCGCGGACAGCGTCGATGATCTTGGTGTAGCCGGTGCAGCGGCAGATGTTGCCGGCAAGCGCGAAGCGGATCTCGTCGTCGGTGGGATCAGGGTTCTCGTCGAGCAGCGCCTTGGCCATCATCACGATGCCGGGCGTGCAGAAGCCGCATTGCGAGCCGCCGTGCTCCATGAACTTCTCCTGCAGGAGGTGCGGCCTGTCGGGAGCGTGCTGCAGGCCCTCGATGGTTTCGATGACGGTGCCCTCGGCCTCGATGCCGAGCACCAGACAGGCGTTGACCGGCTTGCCGTCCATCATCACCGTGCAGGCGCCGCAGTCGCCAACGTCGCAGCCCTTCTTGGTGCCGGTCAGTCCGCCTTCGTTGCGCAGCACGTCGAGAAGCGTGCGGGACGGCGGGATCGCCAGTTCGCGCTCCTCGCCGTTTACGGTCATCGTCACGATAAGTTTCACTGTATTCCTCCCATGGCCATGCCGATCGCGCGGCGGGTCAGCACGCCCACCATCTCGCGGCGGTAGGCTGCGCTTGCGCGCACATTGCTGATCGGGGTCGATTCCTGCATCGCCGTCTCGGCGACGGCGGCGAGCGTGTCGTCGTCCAGGCTGCGGCCGCGCAGCAGCGCTTCGGCGGTGCGGGCGCGGATCGGCGTGGCGGCAACCGCGCCGAGTGCGATGCGGATGTCGGCGCATGTGTCGCCATCGCGTTCGAGGCTGACGGCGACGCCGACGGTGGCGAGTTCCATCGCCTTGCGGCGGCCGTGCTTGATATAGGCTCGCCCTGACCGGGCGCGTGGGGCCGGGACGTGGATGCCGGTAACGATATCGCCGGGGACGAGAACCGTCTTGCCCGGACCCGTGAACAGCTCCTCGACCGGGATGACGCGCTCGCCGGCATTGGAGTAGACGGTCAGTTCCGCGCCATCGGCGATCAGCGGGGGAATAGTGTCGGCGGAGGGCGATGCACGGCAGATATTGCCGACGACGGTGGCACGGTTGCGTACCTGGATCGACCCCAGAAGGCTGACAGCGGTGCGAAGATTGGGATAATGCTTGACCACCGCCGGCCAGGTCTCGATCTCGCGCGCGGTGACCAGCGTGCCGAAGCGCAATCCCTTTTCCGGATCCCACGACTTCCAGTCGAGGCCGGCAATGCGCTTGATGTTCACGACATGCGAAACCGCGCGCAGCTCCTCCTTGATCTCGACCAGCAGATCGGTTCCGCCGGCGATGATGCTTGCCGGTTTTCCCAACTCGGCGAGCAGGGAGGAGGCTTCCTCCAGGCTTTTCGGTTCATGGTAGTCGAAGCTTTTCATTGGTGCGTTTCCGTCGATGTTCTCGTTGTGCTTCGGGCCGGCGGCCCCGGTCGCGGCCGGCAGTGATCAAGGATGCGGGGTGCCGACCTCGCCGGCTTCTTCCTGTCGCGTACGGCCGACATCTCCGATGGCGGCATCGCGATCGGCGTCGAGCTCGCGTTCGAGTTCGCGCAGATGCTCGGTGTTGAGGCGTGCCGCCTCGACGCCGTCGCCGCGCGCAAGAGCCGCCAGGATTGCGGAGTGGGCGGTGTTGCCGCAGAAACGCGGCGCCGGTTGCGGCCGCGTCCACGACAGCAGCGGCTGGCGATTGATCAGGTCCCGGATGATGCGGGTGAGCACATCGTTGCCCGCGAGTTCGGTGAACAGCAGGTGGAAACGGCGCGACAGGTGCCGGGCCTGTTCCATCTCGCCGGCCTCATAGGCATCGCTTTCCTGGCTGACGATGGCCTCGAGCTGTTCGAACCCGGCTGCGGTCAGACTTGTCGCAAGCCTTCTCAGCGATGCATCCTCGATGACGATCCTGGCGTCGAAAATCTCACGCGCCTCGTCCGGCGAGCACATCGCGATCGTCGCGCCGCGGTTGGGGCTGAGCTCGACCAGCCCCGCATGGGCAAGCTTGAGCATGCCGTTGCGGATCGCGGTGCGGCTCGCGCCTGAATATTTGCCGAGCTCTCTCTCGATCAGTCGCTCACCCGGCCCGATGCGGTGGTTCAGGATTGCGTCCACGACTGCCGTGACGACCCGCTGCTCGGCGTCGGGGCCGCTCATGGCGGCTCCGGCCGGGGCAATGGTCTTGCCCGATGCTACGTGGAAGGGTGATCTGGCCATCGGCGTTCTCCGTGATTGTCGGCAATCTATTCTGTTAATATAGATTGTCAACAAAACGCACGATTCCCAAAAATTTGCTGCAAAATCAGACAGATATATACATCTCGATGTGAGAGAAGGTATCTGAAAGAAAGATTTAGGTAATTTTCTGCGTTTAAGTCGTACATCTTTTGTATAGATGAAAATAAAATTATGGAACCTTGCGAGAAAAGCTACGCGGGACGGTCTTTTAAACTTTTGAAGACGATCGAAAGAATCGCGATTTTCGCCGGAAAACGCCGATAATTCGGAAATTCGAATGAATATATATGGAGAATGAATTTGCCTCATCAATGCCGCCGCCGATAGCTTGCTGGAGTACGAAAAGGGAGTGAGGGACGGCATGCTGAAGGCGGACGGCTTACCGAACAGCGGGGGGCTCCTGCTTGCAGGCGGGCGACTTGCGTTGCCGGGGGGCAGCATTGCCGAGGCAGATTTGCTGATCGGGCCGGATGGCCGGATCGCCGCGGTCGGGCCCGACCTCAAGGCGCCGGAGGAAACTCCAAAGCGCAACGTTTCCGGCATGTTGGTGACGCCCGGCCTGGTGGACATGCACCAGCATCTGGACAAGACGGGCGTCCTGCGCTTCACGCCCAATCCGTCGGGAACACTCCAGGGTGCCCGCGAGGCGTTCGCGAAATATGCCCGCACCGCGCCGCCGGACGACATTACCCGGAGAGCGTCGCGGACAATGGTGCGCTGCCTTTCGAGAGGCACGACGGCGATCCGCAGCCATATCAATGTGGACAAGGATGCCGGCTTCAACGGCATCGGTGCGCTGGCCGAACTCCGCACGCAGTGGGCCGACCGGCTGCGGCTTCAGCTCGTCGCGTTCATGACGCCGCATCCGGGGCAGGACCTGGCATGGCTCGAGCAGAATATCGATCGCGCGGTGGAACTGGGCGATGCGGTGGGCGGCACGCCCGCCGTGGCCGAGGATCCCGACCGCTATCTAGACATCATCTTCGCGGCCGCCGAGCGGCATGGCAAACCGGTCGATCTTCATCTCGACGAGCATCTCGACCCGACCAGGCCTCTGTTCGATGCCGTATTCGAGCGTGTCCGCCGCCACAACATGCAAGGGCGCACGGTCCTCAGCCACGTGTCGGTGCTGAGCGCGATGGAGCGTACGGATTACGAACGCGTTCGCGATCAAATCCTCGAGCTCGACCTTGGCGTGGTGACCTTGCCGGCGGCAAACCTCTATCTGCAGGGCAGGGACGCAGCCAAGCTGCCGCCACGCGGGCTCACCCGGGTCGCCGAGCTGGTGCGCGCCGGGGTGCCGATCGCCACGGCTTCCGACAATATTCAGGATCCCTTCGTGCCGACCGGCTCCGGTGACATGCTCGAGATCGGACGCTGGACCCTTTTGGCCGGACATTTGCGCGGCGACGAGCTCGCAACGGTCTACCGCATGATGACCGAGATCCCCGCACGGCTGATGGGCCTTGCCGACTACGGCCTCGTCGCCGGCGCGCGCGCCGATCTGGTCGTCTCGGATTGCGCCGATATCGACACCTTCGTCGCCGGGGGTGGCGACAGGGTCACAGTCTTTGCCTCCGGCCGGCCCGTCCATGAGACGGCGAGCCGGCCCGTCGGAGTGCCTGCCGACGCCGGCTAGGAATGCCGGCCGGCGGGCTCGTAGCCGGCGCACATGATGGAAGATCAAGGGAGGATCGTCATGACTGTCACGAGAAGAAACTGCCTCGCGGGTATCGCCGTCGGCGCCGTCGCGCTCACCTGGCTTCCGGGTGCTGCCATGGCCGACGCGTTCAAGATGGGGCTTCTGGTCCCCGGAAGCGTTTCGGAGGAGGGCTGGAACCGCATCGGCTACAACGCCCTCAAAGGTGTCGAGGAACAGCTCGGCGCCGAGATCAGCTATGTCGAGCTGCAGCAGAATCCGGCTTCATTCGAGAAGGCTTTCCGCGACTATGCCAGCCAGGGCTACAGCGTGATCCTGGGCCACGGCTTCGAGTTTCAGGACGCGGCGCTGACCGTGGCGGAGGAGTTTCCGGACACGGTTTTCCTGATCTCGTCCAGCTACATCCATGAAGGCAATGTGATCGGTCTGAACACCGACACCAGCCAGCCCTTCTACCTGATGGGTTACATCGCGGCGAAGATGGGCACCAAGGCTGGTCTCGTTGGCGGCATGGAGATTCCGCCGATCCAGCAGGCTTTCGAGGGGTTCAAGAACGGCGCCAAGGCCGTGAATCCGGACTTTCCGGTGAGCGAAGCCTATATCGGCAACTTCACCGACACCACCGCGGCCAAGGAAGCGAGCCTCAGCATGATCTCGCAGGGGGCGGACTTTCTTGTTCCGAACGCTTCGGGCGCGACGGTCGGCGGCTATCAGGCGGTTGCCGAATCCGGGGACAAGGTGAAGACGTTCTCGATCTTCAGCGATTTCACGGAGGTTGCGCCCAACAACATACTGGGGCTCTACGTCGCCGATTATGCCCAGGGCGTCGTGCGGATCGTCAAGGGCGTCCAGAACGGCGAAATTCCTGCGTCCAACGTCGAGTTCGGCTTGAAGGATGAAGACGTGATGAAATTCACATTCCGCGATGGCGCTTCGGCGAGCGTGCCTGACGATGTGCGCCAGGAAGTCGAGGCGGTCAAGGCGAAGATCGCGGCCGGCGAGATCGTGACCCGCAACAAATAGCGGTCATCCTCCCGGGGGAAGGCCGGCCCCGCGTCGGCCTTCCCGTCCTCATGCACAATCAGGAATTCGCCGCCATGGCCAATATCGACGAAGCGTCGACCGCCGTCGCGCCCGATCCGGCTCCCGGCCGGCCAACGGGTTTTCTGTTTCGGACTTTCGAGGCGATCGCGCGTCCCGCGGCCGCGGTCCTCGTTGCGCTCCTGAGCGGCGCGGTGCTGCTGGCGCTGAACGGCTTCAACGGCTGGAACGTGTTCGACGTCATGCTGTTCGGCGTGTTCCAGGACATGCGTTCGGTGTCGGAGATCCTGCTCAAGGCCATTCCGTTGATCCTGATCGGGGTTGGTCTTTGTGTCGCCTTCCGGTGCAGCATCTGGAACATCGGCGCCGAAGGTCAGCTTTATGCAGGCGCGGTGGCCGCGACCGTCGTCGGCGTCGCCTTCGAAGGGCTTTCGTCGTGGATCTACGTGCCGCTGGTGATGGTGGCCGGCGCCGTGGCTGGCGCAGCCTGGGCCGGGATCGCGGGCCTTCTCAAAGTCTACTTCAAGGCGAGCGAGATCGTCACGACGATCATGCTCAACTATATCGCGCTGATTTCGACCAGCTATCTGGTGACCGGACCGCTGAAGGACGCGGCGTCCGCCTATCCGCAATCCGCCAAGCTTCTGAGGGAAGCCTGGATGCCCCGCATCCTGCCACCAACGCGGCTGCATATCGGCATCCTCGTTGCCGTCGCGCTGGCGATCGCCCTCTATTACTTCCTGTTCCGCAGTAGCGCCGGCTACGCGGTGCGCGTGGTGGGCATCAATCCGCATGCCGCGCGCTATGCCGGAATGAATGTCGGCCGCAACATCATGCTGTCGATCTGCATTTCGGGCGCGATGGCCGGTCTCGCAGGCGCCTTCGAGATCGCAGGCGTGACGCACAGGCTCTACCAGAACATCTCGCCGGGCTACGGCTTCGAGGGCATCGCGGTGGCGCTTCTCGCCAACAACAATCCGATCGGCGCGATCTTCTCCGGCGGTCTGTTCGCCGTGCTGCGGTCCGGTTCGGAACTGATGCAGATCACCGCCCAGGTGCCGCAGGTGCTGGTCTCGATCATCCAGGGCATGGTGATCCTCTCGGTCGTCGCCTTCGGCGTCTACCGGTTCCGTTCAACCGCCCGGCCGCAATAGGTGCATGATGGACGATATCGTATCCCTCGGCTTCCTCGCGACGACACTCGGCGCGACCTGGCGCCTTGCGACGCCGCTGATCTTCGCCTCGATCGGCGAGGTGTTCTCCGAGCGCGCCGGGGTTCTCAATATCGGCCTGGAGGGCGTCATGATCGTCGGCGCTTTTGCGGGCTTCGCAGCGGTCGTTTCCACCGGCAGCCTGCCGCTGGGTTTTGCCGCGGCGATGCTCGCCGGCATGGCGGTCGGTCTCGTCTTCGCCTTGTTCACAATCACGATCAAGGCCGACCAGATCGTCGTCGGCGCGGCAATCAACCTGCTTGGGCTGGGCCTCACCGCGTTCCTGTTCAGGACCTACTTCGTGTCGACCGGCCGTGGAGTCGAAGTCGCGAGACCTATCGATATTCCGGGCCTCAGCGACCTTCCGTTCTTCGGCGAGGCGCTGTTCCGGCAGAATCTCGTCGTCTATTCCACGCTGGTTCTGGTTCTGGTGGCGGTGCTGGTGCTGTACCGTACGTCGTTCGGTCTGACGCTGCGGGCTGTCGGCGAGCACCCAAAGACCGTAGACGTAGCGGGCCGCAGTGTCGCCGCCTATCGCTACGGTGCCGTGCTGATCGGCACCGGGCTGGCAGGTATCGGTGGAGCGTTCCTGACGCTCGCGCACTCCAACCAGTTCGTCGAGGGCATCACTTCGGGGCGCGGCTTCATCGCACTCGCCGTTGTTGTGTTCGCGCGCTGGTCTCCGCTGGGCGCGTTCGTCGTGTCGCTTCTGTTCGGTCTTTTCTACGCGCTGCAGCTTCAACTCCAGGCGCAGCCAGCACTCAACATTCCCTACCAGGCGCTGCAGATGCTGCCTTACGTAATGACGATCGTTGCGCTCGTGATGGTGCGCAAGGGCGTGACGCCGACGATGCTTGGCGTTCCCTACAACAAGGCGTGACGGAGGCCGTGCGACCATGAAAGGCCCGGACAACAGCGGCAAGCCATTCCTGCGGATGGACAACATCCACAAGCGGTTCGGCGACGTCATCGCGAGCCGCGGCGTTACGCTCGAAGTGGAAGAGAACGAGATCCACGCACTGCTCGGCGAGAACGGGGCAGGCAAGAGCGTGTTGATGAACATCCTGTGCGGCGTACTGACGCCGAATGAGGGCGAGATTATCTACAAGGGCGCTCCGATCCGCGTCGGGTCGCCGCGCGAGGCGATCCGGCAACGCATCGGGATGGTGCACCAGCACTTCATGCTGGTGCCGAACCTGACTGTCGCTGAGAACTACGTTCTGGGGCAGGGCTCGCCGCTGCGGGTGATCCGCGACATGGCCAGGGTTCACGAGCGCATCGCCACACTCAGCGCGCGCTACGGCCTCGACGTGAAACCCGATGCGCTGATCCAGGACCTTTCCGTCGGCCAGCAGCAGCGGGTCGAGATCCTCAAGGTGCTCTATCACGGCATCGACCTTCTGATCCTCGACGAGCCGACGGCGGTCCTGACCCCGCAAGAGACCGACAGCCTGCTGGAGTTGCTGCGCGACCTCGCGGCGGCCGGCAAGACGGTCATCTTCATCTCGCACAAGCTCGACGAGGTGATGCGGGTGAGCGACCGCGTGAGCGTGATGCGCGACGCGCATGTCGTCGCGACGGTCAGGACCAGCGACACGACACCGCGCGAGCTGGCGCGCATGATGGTCGGGCGCGACGTGCTGATGGACCTGCCGAGGACGTCGTCCTCGCCCGGGCGGACAGTGCTCTCGGTCGACGGGCTTCACTGCAACAGCGACATCGGGTTGCCGGCGGTCAAGGGCGTGTCCTTCGAGGTCCGGGCGGGCGAAATCGTCGGGGTCGCGGGCGTGTCGGGAAACGGACAGAGCGAGCTGGCGCTGGCGCTGACCGGCCTGATTCCCGTAACGTCGGGCAGCGTCGCGGTCAATGGCGAGGAGATCGCAGGCATGACGCCGGGCGACATCAGCCGCCGTCCGATCTCCCATATCCCGGAGGACCGGCACAAGATGGGTATCGTGCTGCCCCTGCCGCTGACTGAAAACGTGCTTCTGCAACGCTACGCGCAGAAGCCATTCTCAAGGCACGGCATGCTGCAGCACAACGCCATCGCCAGTCACACACGCGACCTCATGCGGCGGTTCCGGGTCAAGGCAGGTGGAGAATACGACCGGATCCAGAATCTTTCAGGCGGCAACCAGCAGAAGCTGGTCGTGGCCCGCGAGCTTGCGCGCAATCCCGATTTCCTGCTGATCAACCAACTTGCCCGCGGCATCGACATCGGGGCGATGGAAATGGTGATGCAGGAAGTCTTGAAGCAGCGCGAGGCGGGCCGGGCAATCCTGCTGATCTCTACCGAACTGGAAGAGCTTTTCGCGATCTGCGACCGTATTCTGGTGATGTTCCATGGCGAGATTCTCGGCGAGCTGCCGCCGGACCGTGGCCGCATCGAGGAGCTCGGCCTGCTGATGGCCGGCAATACCGCCGAGGCCCGGCGGCTGTCGCCCGCCTGACCCGACCGGCCATCATCATGCAATTGTTGAAACTATCTTCTGAATAGTCCGAATTGTTCTGCCTCCGGCAATGACGCATGCTCCGGCCCTCGAAACGCAGTCTCACCGGGAGCCGGAGGCCGAACCGCGCTTGGGCGTCACCCTTCGTCAAATGCAAGCCTTCGTGGCCGTTGCCGAGCATGGCCGGTTCAATCTCGCGGCGGCGAGGCTCAACATCACGCAATCGGCGGTCTCCATCCTCGTCAAGGAACTGGAGGAGGCGTTGCAGCAGAGGTTGTTCGACCGCCATACGCGGATGGTCAGCGTGACGGCGGCGGGGCGCGATTTTCTTCCGCAGGCGCGCAAGATCCTCGAAGACGTTGACCTCGCCATAGGCAGTATCCAGGACCTCGCCAATCTGAAGCGTGGCCGGGTGACTGTCGCGTCGGCCATCGTCCTCGCCGCGACATTCCTGCCGCCGGTGGTCGCCCGCTTCAGTCGCGAGTTCAAGGACATAGCGGTGCAGTTGCGCGACATGCCCGAGGACGACATCCGGCCGGCACTCAAACGCAACGAAGTCGATCTGGCGATCGGGACCGTGGCCGACGAGGATGCGGAGATCGCGGCGACACCGTTCATGCGCGACCGGCTCACCTTCGTCTGTCGCGCCGACCATCGTCTTGCAAAGCGCGACGAGATCGAATGGGCCGACCTCGCGGGGGAAAAGCTGATCCTGCTCGCCAAGGAAAATCCGTTGCGCGAACTGGTGGACCGCGTGCTGGCGGATACGGTGCCTCAGTCGCGGCCTGCCTACGAGGTGCGCTTCTCGACCACGGCGATCAGCATGATCGCCGCCGGTCTCGGGGTGGCAATCCTGCCGGAGAACGCGCCCGATCTCGCCCCGCGTGTCGACGTGAGGGCGGTCAAGCTTGTCGGCCCGTCGATCGCGCGCGAGGTGTCGGTGCTGCAACTGCGCAATCGCGCCCTGTCTTCGGCCGCCCTCAACATGAAGCGCTTTCTTCTCGAAGCCGGTCGGGCAAGGACCGCCAGCTAGGGCCAAACCACGCCCCAAATCCTGAATGTCGCCTGAATGTCGACTGGCTCTGGGCTTCCACGCGATCAATGATGGTCGTGGCCGCAAGCACCCGTGGCGCAGTCGCGATCCAGCTTCTCGCGCAATATCTTCATATGCTCGAAGAAGGGGATCGGATCACGGGCGACCGCGCCGCCGCCGAATTCGTCGTAGAGCGTCTGGACGTTGACGACGAGGCGTTCGGCGTCGCCCCACAGCGTGTAGTCGCCGAGCGCAATGTCGAGAGCGGCGTCCATCACTTCCATGCCGCGGTCATAGCGCTTGCGCGTCTCGTCGGTGATGAATTCGAGATAGCCGCGCATGGCGCGCACGGCCGCCTTGTCGGCGATGCCGCCATGGCCGGGCACGACGACCTCGACGTCCATGCCTTCAATGCGCTTCAGCACGTCGATCCAGTGCGAGATCGGGCCGGCCCATGAGATCGGCGTGCCCTCGTTGAACAGGATGTCGCCGGTGTAGAGGATTTTCTCCTCCGGCAGATATACCAGCGTGTCGCCCTTGGTGTGCGCCGGGCCAACCTCGATCAGCTTCAGCGTCTTCGAGCCGACCTTGACGTCGATCTCGCCGGAAAAGACCTCGTCGGGATAGGTCAGCGTGATGCCGCCGAAGTCGAAGGGCCGGAAGCATTCGAGCACGAACTCGCCGGCTTTGCCGAACTGCTCGACATTGTCCATGATCGCCTTGAAGGCGGCGGGCGTGACATGATCGAACTCGCTGTTGGTGCCATCGGACGCGATGATCTTCGCCCCCTTCACCAGCTCGTTGCCGAAGGTGTGGTCGCCGTTGGCGTGGGTGTTGACGAGCGTCTGGATCGATTTCGAAGCCGGCACAGACCGGTGCATCTCGTCGAGCATTTCAGCGGTGAGCTTGAGGTCGAACAGGGTATCGACCAGCAGTGTGGCCTCGCCGTCCGTGACCAGGCCGGCATTCGACCAGCCCCAGCCGCCGTCAGGCTGGAGATAGGCCCAGCATCCGTTGCCGATGTCGTGCAGCCCCTTGGTGTATTGCCATTTCGCCATTGCCTATCTCCAGAGCGTTTTGTCTACAGAAGCGCCGTCGCGAGGGACGGAAAGAGGAAGACGAGTGCCAGCACCAGCGCCATCATGACGGCGAAGGGCAGGGCGCCGATGAATATCTCGCCGAGCGTGATGCGGCTGTCGGGCCCGAGCGTCGCCTTGATCACGAAGACGGCAATGCCGAAGGGCGGCGTCAGCAGGCCGATCTCGACGGCCAGCACCGTGAGCACGCCGAGCCAGATCAGGTCGACGTTCGCGCCCATCAGGATCGGCAGCGCGATCGGCAGCGTCAAAAGCATGATCGATGCCGAATCGAGGATCGTGCCGAGGAGCACGATGACCAGCAGCAGCGCGAGCACGATGCCGGTGACACCGAGCCCGGATTCGACGACGAAATTGCCGAGCCAGCCCGGCATGCCCGACATGGCGAGCATGCGTGAATAGAGGCTCGCCCCCATGATCAGGAAGCAGATCGAGGAGGTGGTGTGGCCGGTCTGGACCAGTACCTGCCAGAAGCTCGCCCAGGTGAGACGCCGCTTGGCGAGCGAGATGACCAGCGCACCGAGCGCACCGGCGGCGCCGGCTTCCGTCGGGGTGAAGTAGCCCCCATAGATGCCGCCGAGCACCAGAGCCACGAGGATGACGATGGGCGAGATCTTGGAGACCATCTCGAAAACGCCCATCTCGGGCGCATCGGGGGCGTGATCGATCCCCCGACCCATGAAGTCCGGCGCCAGCCGGCCGATCGCCAGGATGCCGGCACAATAGACGAGGGAGAGCAGGATGCCTGGAATGACGCCGGCGATGAACAGCGAGCCGACGGACTGTTCGGTCAGCACGCCGTAGAGGATGAACAGGAGCGACGGCGGGATCAGCATGCCGAGCACCGACGAGCCCGCAACGACGCCGACCGCGAAGCGTGGCTTGTAGCCGTGGCGGATCATCTCGGGCACGGCGACCTTGGTGAAAACCGCGGCCGAGGCGATGGAGATGCCGGTGATGGCCGCGAAGACGGCGTTCGCCGCCACCGTGGCGATGCCGAGCCCGCCCATGACGCGCCGGAACAGCTGTGCGGCCACCTCGAAGGTGTCGCGGCCGATCCCGGCGACGCTGACCAGCAGCCCCATCAGCACGAAGAGCGGCACGACGCCGAACAGATAGTCGGAGATCGCATCCTTGAAGGCGAGAACGAGCATGTTCGAGGCGACGTTAAAATTGTCGCGCAGGATCCAGACGCCGAGAAACGACAGCAATGTCAGCGCAATCGCGACATGCATGCCAGCATAGATCAAAACGAGCATCAGCCCGATCGACGCGAAGGCGATCTCGACGCCGCTCACCGTGCGCCTCCGGCTGCGCGCCGGAAGTCGCCGGCCGCCATGATCAGGAATTGTGCCGCCGTCGTGGCTATTCCCGCGAGCATGATGGCGAAGAGCGGCCATTGCGAAATCATGAAGAAGCCGGGATTGCCCATGAAGTGGCGGGCGGGAAACGCCCATGCCTGCTGGAGGCTCGGCCAGAATTTCCAGGCGACGATCGCCAGGAGGACGCCACCGGTGAGGTGAAACAGCCCCAGCAGGACGTGTCGCGCGGCCGGCGCCTTGCGTTGCAGCACGTTGAGCAGCACGTCCGAGCGGGTCATGGAACCGGACCGCAGCGTATGGGCGAGCTGCAGGAAGACGATGCCGACGATCGAGAAGGCCACCAGCTCCGGCACGCCGGCAATGGGGGCATTGGCCGCGGTGCGGAACAGGATGTCGGCGTTGATCAGCACCATCAGGCCGATGATCCACAGCGTGCCGAGCGCGTTCATCGCGCCGATCAGCCGGTCGAACCAGTCGATGTTGTCGCGGGGCGGGTCCTCGGCCGGGACCGGGTCGGGTTCATACGACATCGGGCCTCCCGTTTATGCTGGGCCTGTGGCGCAATGGGAAATGCCCGGCGCGTCAGGCGCCGGGCATGCGGGACTTACTCCGCGAGATAGTCGCGGACGTAGGTGAAGCCGCCTTCCTTGAGATTGTCGCGATACGCCTCGAGCACGGCGCGGCCGGCCTCGCCTCGCGCATCGGCGGCGGCGATCCATGCCGTGGTCGGATTGGGGAGCTGCTTGATCCAGGCTTCGCGCTCAGCGGCGTCGAACTCGACGATCTTGCCGCCGTTTTCGACCAGCGCCTTCTTCGCCGAATCGTAGCGGGCGTCCTGCTCGTCGAAATAGGCCTGGGTGTAGGCTGCAGCGGCCGTCTTGAACGCGGCCTTGGTGTTGTCGGAGAACGTATCCCATACCGGCTTCGCCACCCCCAGGCCACCGATATACATCGCGCCGAAATTGACGGCGTTCCAGTTGAGAGCGACCTCGTAGAGCTTGGCGGGAACATTGGCCGTCATCCAGCCGATATTGCCGTCATACACTCCGGTCTTGATGTCGTTGTAGAAGGTGACGTAGCTGCCCTGCACGCCGACCGCGCCGGTGCCGTTCAGCCAGGCGAGGTTGGGTCCCGCGCCGCCGATCTTGACGCCTTCCATGTCGGCCATCTTCTGGAACGCCTTGGTGGCGGCGATGTTGTAGTCGTCGATGGCGATGCCGCCGCCGATATAGACGATGCCGGTCGCTTCCTCGACTGCGGACAGCGCGCCCTCGGTCTCGGTCAGCGCCTTCTCGACCGCGGCGGTGACCGCGCGCGGGTCGGCCGGGCCGAACGGCATGGCGTAGGTCAGGTTAAGCAGACCGAGCTGGGCGGGATTGAACACGCCGCTCATCTGGCCGACTTCCATGATGCCCTGCTGGAACGCCTCGACCTCGCTGCCGAGCTTGACGATCGTGCCGCCATAGCCCTCGGTCCAGTTGATCTTGACCTCGTTGGTCTTGGCCAGCTCCTCGGCCAGCACGGGGATGAAGGTCGCCTTGAGATGCTTCACCCAGAGGAAAACCTCGGGGTGGCCCGTGGCGATGGTGAAGTTGAGCGTTTCCTGGCCATTCGCCGAATGTGAGCCCGCGACGAGCGCCATGGCGGCCACGCCGCCGTACAAAACTTTGCGATACATGCCATTCCTCCCTGTTCGTACGGGCGGCTCTCTCCCTGCCACCAGTCCGTAGTATAGACCGTATCGTCGTTTGAACACATTGACAAGAAATTTGATATGGCGTTCAATTCAATCGCGCCGGGCCTCATCTCAGCGCGTTTCTGGCAGGGTGGAGCTCATGGCACGGCCACGAAAAACAGAGCATTCACAAGGCGTTGTGTCGATCGAGCCGTCGCAGAGAAATGCTGCGGGCACCCGCGCAAAGATCCTGGAAAGCGCCGAGGCCGAGTTCGCAGATCACGGTTTCGATGGCGCGTCCGTGCGTCAGATCGCCATTCGCGCTGGCGTACCGGTCGCGCTGGTCAACTATCATTTCGGCGGCAAGGAGGGCCTCTATCGCGCGATCTTCGAGATGCGCGCGCCGATGATCGTCGACCAGCGTATCGCCGGCCTGCGCCTTGCCGAGATGGAGACGGACCAGGAGCGCAAGGTCGAACTGATCGTCAAGGCGGTGCTGGTGCCCAATCTTCACATGCGCAGCACGGAGAAGAATTCGAGCTACGCGCGCATCCTGGCGCGCGAGGTCTCGGATCCGAAGTCGCATAACCGCCAGATCATCGCGGAGTTCTTCGACCCCATCGCCTACAAGGTGACCGAGGCGCTGCAGCGGGCGCTTCCCGACCGCACGGTCGCGG
Organism: Rhizobiaceae bacterium; assembly: GCA_023953775.1. Taxonomy (GTDB): domain Bacteria; phylum Pseudomonadota; class Alphaproteobacteria; order Rhizobiales; family Rhizobiaceae; genus JAMLJD01. The sequence goes on from JAMLJD010000023.1 coordinate 19,673, forward strand.
AGATCCACTGGGGCTACCAGGCGATGCTGGGCGTCATGGTCTACACCATGGCCGATATGGGCCGTATCAGCCGCCTCTCTGGCGGCGAGTGCGATCCCGAGGACGAGATGAGAACCGCCACGCATCTGGTCGCGATGATGAAGGCCGCCCTGTTGTACGGCAGGCCGCCACCGCTGCCGGAGGGAAACCGGGCCTGAGAGGCCCGTCGCAAAGCTCAACGGGAGGAGACTGATGAAGCTCGTAACCTATCAACGCGAAGGGGCGCAGCGGACGGGCGTCCTTGTCGAGGGCGACCGCAAGATCGTCGATCTGGCACATTCCCATTCTGAAGCGTTCGGCGAGGACTATGCCGGGTTCGCATCGGTTCTGGCTATGATCGAGGCGGGCGACGACGCGCTCGATCGTGCGCGGGAAACCGTGACGAAAGGCCTTTCGGGCGCGTTTGCGCGCGAGGACGTGAAGCTGATGGCGCCGGTTCCTGTGCCGCCGCAGATGCGCGACTGCCTGTGCTTCGAACTCCATCTGAAGCAGGCCTTCGCGGCGGCGCGCAAGGTGCGCGCCAGCGCGGCGCCGGACCCAGCGGCGGCACTTGCCGAGATGGAGCGCACCGGTGCGCTGCAGATCCCGCAGACCTTCTACGAGCAGCCGATCTACTACAAGGCCAACCGCTTCTCGGTGATCGGAACCGACGTCGACGTTCCCTGGCCGAAATATTCCAAGTTCATGGATTTCGAGCTGGAGTTTGGCATCTTCGTCAAGAAGAAGGGCGTCGATATCCCAAAGGAGAAGGGCCGCGACTACATTTACGGCTATACGATCTTCAACGACTTCTCGGCCCGCGATGCGCAGACCGCCGAAATGGGCGGCCAGCTCGGGCCGGCCAAGGGCAAGGATTTCGACTACGGCAACGCCATGGGTCCCTGCCTGGTCACCGCGGACGAGATCAAGGATCCCTACAATCTGACCATGGTCTGCCGCGTCAACGGCGAGGAATGGGGCCGCGGCAATACCTCGACCATGCACTGGAAATTCGAAGATCTTCTGGCCCACATCTCGCAGTCGGAAACGCTCTATCCCGGCGAGTTCCTCGGCTCCGGCACGGTCGGAAACGGCTGCGGGCTCGAGCACATGAAGTCGCTCAAGCACGGCGACGTCGTGGAACTCGAGGTCGAGGGCATCGGCATCCTGCGCAATCGCGTGCTGAGCCAGAACTGAGGGAGGACGCCATGATACAGAAGATCAAGCGCTACGTGACTGGCCACAACGCGGATGGCAAGGCGATCGTGACATATGACGACCATGCTCCGAACGCCGTTCCCCTCAAGGGATGGCCGGGCGCAGGTGTGACCGAGATCTGGGTGACCGGCGAGATGCCGGTGGACAATATGGGCAAGGACGACCAGTCGCTCCGGCCGCTGCAGCACGATCCCACCCCGAACGGCACGATCTTCCGCGTCGTGGAGATCCCGCCGGAATCGGGTTCCAAGATCGATACGGAAGAGACGTTCCGCCAGCTTGGTTCCGGCAACAAGCCGACCAGCGAGGATCAGGAAAAGCATCCCACGATGCACAAGACCAACTCCATCGACTATCTCGTCGTCATTTCCGGTGAGATGTGGATGGTGATGGAGGAGGGCGAGGTGCTGCTCAAAGCGGGCGACTGCATTGTCCAGCGCGGCACCAACCACGCGTGGAAGAACAAGGGCGACAAGCCGTGCCTTCTGGCCGCGGTGCTTGTCGACGCGCATCCGGCGCCCTGACCAGCGAGAGCTATTCGTCATGCGGCGGGCCGTCGCGGTTGGCATCGGCGCCGTTGCGAATGCCGAACTATAGTGCATGATGCGGAGGAAGGACTCGCCGCATCATGAAAAATATCGCCGCTATCGATCCCGGTCTACGTCTCCTCGCCGGTGCCAGCGAGCTTTCGGAGGACGATTTCGTCAGGATGGTGGGTGAACGCGTCCGCATGGCACGCGCCAGGCGCGGTATCTCGCGGAAGGTGCTGTCGGAACTCTCCGGCGTGTCGCAGCGCTATCTGGCGCAGCTCGAGGGCGGGCAGGGCAACATATCGATCGCGCTCCTGAAACGGATCGCGGTGGCGCTCGATCATCGCATCGAGTGGCTGGTCGGGGAGGACGATCCCTGGAATTCCGACGCGCTACGGGTGGCTGCGCTGTTCCGCGCCGCGACCGTCGAGCAGAAGCGGCGCGTCCTGGCGCTCCTCGACCCGGACAATGCCGGCGAACAGCGCGGGCGCCGGGTCGCGCTGATCGGCCTGCGCGGGGCCGGCAAGTCGACGCTCGGTCGGCTCGCGGCGGCGGCGCGCGACATCCCGTTCGTGGAGCTCAACGCCGAGATCGAAGCCACGTCGGGCATGCCGGTCAACGAACTGATGGCGCTCTACGGCCAGGAAGGCTACCGGCGGCTCGAGCGCCAAGCCGTCGAACGCATCGCGGCGGCCCACGACAGCGTCGTCCTGGCCGTAGCGGGCGGGATCGTCTCGGAGCCCGATACGTTCAATTTCCTTTTGCGGCACTTCCACACGATCTGGCTGAAGGCGAAACCGGAAGAGCATATGAGCCGCGTGCGCAAGCAGGGCGATACGCGGCCGATGGCCGGCAATCCGGCGGCGATGGATGAACTCAAGACGATCCTGACCAGCCGCGAGTCGCTTTACGCCCAGTCCGGCGCGCAGGTCGATACGTCCGGCAAGGACGTCGAAGACAGTCTGAACGACCTTCTCGAGACGATCGAACGCGAGCGCTATCTCGAACCGTGAGCGTCGCGACCGGAGCCGGTCAGCGCCTCGACCGATCTTATTGTACCGCAACCGTTTCGGCATCGATGCGCTCGAGCCGGGCTACGAAGTCGGCGATGGCGTCGAGGGTGTCGGACGGACGGTCGATGAACGGCGAATGCCGTGCGCCTTCGAGAACGACGCGGTCCAGCGGCGCGTAGAGCCGGTCCTCAAGCGCGTCGATCTGGGCGAGTGTTCCGTACTGGTCGGCGCTTCCCTGGATCGCAAGGACCGGGACACGGACATAGTCGATTGCCTCTTCGATGTTCCAGGCCTTGAAGGCCGGGTCGAGCCAGGCTTCGTTCCAGCCGCGGAAAGCGCCGTCGACGTCGCGGTGATATTTCGCCAGCCGCTGACGCAGATCGCCGCTTTCGTAAGCCGATTTCGCCTCCGCGATCGCTGCCAGACCAATCGGCTCGGTGAAGAAATGCGGCGCCATGAGCACGAGGCCGCGGATACGCGGGTCCTGCCGGTCGCCGAGGTAGAGTGCGGCGATCGACGCGCCGTCGCTGTGGCCGAGCAGCAGGCCGCGCCGAAACCCGATCGCATCAAGGACGTCCGGCAGGACGTCGACGGCCTCGCGCGTCATGTAGTCGAGGGGCCGGGGCAGGTCGGCCGGGTCCGAACCTCCATAGCCGCGGCGGCTGTATGTGAAGACGCCGAGGCCGGTTCGAGCCGCGAGCTTCTCGGGAAAATCACGCCACAATGCGGCGCAGCCCAGGCCTTCGTGCAGCATGACGATCGTATGGGCCTGCGCGGGAGGCGGTCCGTATGCCTTGCCCTCCAGCGTCGCGCCGCCCGCATCGAAACGAACAACCTCGCCCTGCTTCCACGTCACCGTCATCGTCGCCTCCGTTGTCGATTTCGGGCAGCCTAGCTTGCCTAACCACAGATGTGAACTAAAATGCATATTATGGCAATGTTTTTGCCGAGTTTTGCGCACATGATAGTGCTATTGGCTGTTGCCATACGGCAAATAGGCATGATAATGCATCTATTCTATGCCGTTGACGGCCGGGAGCGAGACTGTGTCCAAGATCATCGATTTTCAGGTCGACCCTGCGAACTACCGCCACTGGCGCGTCGAATATGATGGCGAGATCGCCAATCTGTTTATGGACGTCGACGAGGCGGGGGGACTTTTCGAAGGCTACGAGCTCAAGCTGAATTCGTACGATCTCGGCGTCGACATAGAACTCGCCGACATCGTGCAGCGCATGCGCTTCGAACATCCGGAAGTGAAGGTGGTCGTGATGCAGTCCGGCAAGGACCGCGTATTCTGTGCCGGCGCCAATATCCGCATGCTCGCCGGTGCCGCGCATGGCCACAAGGTCAATTTCTGCAAGTTCACCAACGAGACGCGCAACACATTCGAAGCCGCCGGGGCGGAGTCCGGCCAGCATTACATCTGCGCGGTGCGCGGCTCGTGCGCCGGCGGCGGATATGAACTCGCACTCGCCTGCGACCACATCATGCTTGCCGATGACGGCTCGTCGAACGTGGCGCTTCCCGAGGTGCCGCTGCTTGCGGTGCTTCCCGGCACGGGCGGACTGACGCGAGTGACCGACAAGCGCAAGGTGCGGCGAGATCTCGCCGACGTGTTCTGCTCGACCGAAGAGGGGGTGCGGGGCAAGAAGGCCGCCGACTGGCGCCTGGTCGACGAGGTCGTCGCAAACTCGAAATTCGCCGACGCGGTTGCGGCGCGGGCACAGGCATTCGCGGAGCAGTCGACACGCAATGCCACCGGCCCGGGCGTCGCGTTGACGCCGCTCGAGCGGACGATCGCCGAAGATGGCAGCGTCACCTATTCGACGGTCGAGGTCGACGTCGAGCGCGACAAGGGTCTGGTGACGGTGACGATCAACGCTCCGGCCGACGAGCCGCCCGGCGACGCGGACGCGCTGGTCGAGGCAGGTGCAGCCGCATGGGTGCTACGCGCGGCGCGAGAACTCGACGACGCCATTCTGCATCTGCGGCTCAACGAGCCGGAACTCGGCACCATCGTCTTCCGCAGCCAGGGCGATCCGGCGCGTGTCGTCGCGCACGAGGCGATGCTGCTCGCCAACCGCGACCACTGGCTCGCCAACGAGATCCTGCTCTACTGGAAGCGCGTGCTGAAACGTGTCGATCTCACCTCGCGCTCGCTGGTCGCGCTGGTCGAGCCAGGCTCGTGCTTCGCCGGCATGCTGGCGGAGCTGCTTTTCGCCGTCGACCGCTCCTACATGGCCGAGGGCGATTTCGACGGCGACAATCGTCACGTCGCCACGATCACGCTGACCGACGGGAATTTCGGACCCTATCCCATGTCGAACGACCTGACGCGGCTCCAGACCCGGTTCCTCGGCGAACCGGAGCGCGTCGATGCCGCGAAGACGCGAACGGGGGAGGCGCTCGAAGCCTTCGACGCCAACGAGCTCGGTCTCGTCACCTTCGCCTTCGACGACATCGACTGGGAAGACGAGGTCCGCATCTTCCTGGAGGAACGCGCCAGCTTCTCGCCCGATGCGATGACCGGCATGGAGGCGAACCTGCGCTTTGCAGGACCAGAAACGATGGAGACGCGCATCTTCGGTCGACTGACGGCGTGGCAGAACTGGATTTTCCAGCGGCCGAACGCCGTCGGCGAGACAGGAGCGCTGAGGCGCTACGGCACCGGCATGCGCGGCGACTACGACATGAAGCGCGTCTGACGCGCCACCAGACCTACACGGAGGATCCCGGATGCTCGACCTGATCAACGTCGATTACGACACCATCATTCCCAACAATGTCGGCCTGTCGTCGGACAAGCGCGTGCTCAAGGCGCTGGAAAAATGGCATCCCGGCTACATCAACTGGTGGAACGACCTCATTCCGCGCCAGTTCCAGGAATCGCTCGTCTACCTGCGCACCGCTGTTTCGGTGGACCCGAAGGGCTGGGCCAAGTTCGACTACGTGAAGATGCCCGAGTACCGCTGGGGCATTCTGCTCGCGCCGCAGGTCGAAGATCGCAGGATCCCGTGCGGCGAGCATGCCGGCGAGCCGGCATGGCAGGAGGTGCCCGGCGAATACCGCGCCATGCTGCGCCGGCTGATCGTGATCCAGGGCGACACCGAGCCGGCGTCCGTCGAGCAGCAGCGCCATCTCGGGCTGACCGCGCCCTCGCTCTACGACATGCGCAACCTGTTCCAGGTCAATGTCGAGGAAGGCCGGCACCTGTGGGCGATGGTCTATCTGCTGCAGAAATATTTCGGCGCCGACGGCCGCGAAGAGGCCGACGATCTCCTGCGCCGCTCGTCGGGCTCGGAAGAGGCGCCGCGCATGCTCGGTGCCTTCAATGAGGCGACGCCGGACTGGCTGTCCTTCTTCATGTTCACCTACTTCACCGACCGCGACGGCAAGATGCAGCTCGAATCGCTCGCACAGTCGGGGTTCGATCCGCTGTCGCGGACCTGCCGCTTCATGCTGACGGAGGAGGCGCACCACATGTTCGTCGGCGAGACCGGCGTCGGCCGCATCGTCCAGCGGACCTGCGAAGCGATGAAGGAGGCGGGTATCGAGGACCCGTACGATATCCAGGCCGTGCGCAATCTGGGCGTCATCGACCTCCCGACGATCCAGAAGAAGCTCAACCTGCACTATTCGCTGTCGCTCGACCTGTTCGGGTCCGAAGTGTCCACCAATGCGGCCAATGCCTTCAACGCCGGCGTCAAGGGCCGCTATCAGGAGGTCAAGCTCGAAGACGACCACCAGCTCAAGGATGCCACCTATCCGGTGGTGCAACTCGTCGAAGGCAAGGTGGTGCGCAGCGAGGTGCCGGCGCTGTCGGCGATCAACATGCGGCTGCGCGACGATTATGTGAACGATGCCGCCGGCGGCGTGAAGCGCTGGAACGCGCAGATCGCCAAGATCGGCGTGCCGTTCGAGATGACGCTGCCGCATCCCGGTTTCCATCGCAACATCGGCGTCTTCGCCCAGACGAGGATGACGCCGGAGGGAACCATCATCTCCGAAGCCGAATGGGAAAGCCGCAAGGACGAGTGGCTCCCGACCAAGGCCGACGGCGATTTCATCCAGTCGCTGATGGTGCCGTGCTGGGAGCCGGGCAAATATGCGGGCTGGATCGCGCCGCCCCGGGTCGGGATCGACAACAAGCCGGGCGATTTCGAGTATGTCCAGTTGCACATGGCCTAGGGTCAGGACCTGGAGGACGTTCCATGAACGCACCCGTCAAACAGCATCTGATCGACCCCGAGATCTGCATCCGCTGCCATACCTGCGAGGAAGCCTGCCCGATCGGGGCGATCACCCATGACGACAACAATGTCGTGGTCGATGCATCGTCGTGCAATTTCTGCATGGACTGCATCGCGCCGTGTCCAACCGGTTCGATCGACAACTGGCGGGTGGTGACGGCGCCCTATTCGGTGGACGAGCAGCTCTCCTGGACGGAACTGCCCGCGCAGGAAGACCTCGCCGCTGAAACCGCAGCCTCCGACACGACGGCCGAGGCGCTTGATGATGCGGTCGCTGCGCTGCTGGCCGAGGCCCATGCCGGCGCGGGCGGGGCTGCGCGGGCGCCGAAATCAGCCGCGAGGCCGACCGTCAATCTCTATTCTTCGGCGAAGCCTGCGGTCGCGACCGTCCAGGGCAACTACCGGCTGACGTCGGACAATGCCGACAGCGACGTGCGCCACATCATCCTCGATCTCGGTGGCCAGCACTTCCCGGTTCTTGAAGGCCAAAGCGTGGGAATCGCACCGCCCGGCGCGGACGCCAACGGCAAGCCGCACAGGATGCGGCTCTACTCGATATCGAGTCCGCGCGACGGCGAGCGGCCCAACACCAACAATCTGTCGCTGACGGTCAAGCGCGAGGAGCAGGGTGTCTGCTCCAACTTTCTCTGCGACCTCGAACGCGGCGCCAAGGTCAATCTCACCGGGCCGTTCGGCTCGACCTTCCTGCTGCCTGAGAACCACGACGCCAGGCTGATCATGATCTGTACCGGAACGGGTTCGGCGCCGTTCCGCGGCTTCACCATGCGCCGGCAGCGTTCCGCTCCGGATCTGACGGAGAAGATGATGCTGTTCTTCGGTGCCCGGACGCCGGAGTCGTTGCCCTATTTCGGGCCGCTGAAGAAGGTGCCGGAAAACGTGCTGGCGAAGCATTTCGCGTTCTCGCGCGTGACGGGATCGACGAAGCAGTATGTGCAGGACCGCATGCGCACCGAATCCGACCGGATTGCTGATGCGCTGAAGGACGAGCACACCCACGTCTATGTGTGCGGTCTCAAGGCGATGGAATCGGGCGTCGAGGAGGCGTTCCGCGACATTGCCCGCGGCGTCGGGCTGGACTGGAAGGCGGTCCGTGACCAGATGCGCGAAGAAGGCCGGTATCACGTCGAGACATATTGACGTGCCTTCAGCCCCCGGCGTCGGCTTGCCGTGGGCCTCGCGTTGATGCAAACCGGGTCTACGGATGCCCACCGACGCCACGAGGTTTGCATGGCCTACCTGCTTTTTCCCGCGCCGGAAGCGCCCATCGTCGCCGTCGCCGGCGGTGATGCGGCCTATCCGGTCAACCGTGTCTTCTGCGTTGGCCGCAACTACGCCGCGCATGCGGTCGAGATGGGTTTCGAGGTCGATCGTGAAGCGCCGTTCTATTTCACCAAATCGGCCTCGGCGATCCAGCATTCCGGGACGAGCATCGCCTATCCGCCGGGTACGGAGAATTTCCACTACGAGATGGAACTGGTCGTCGCACTCGGCGCGCCGGCATTCCGCGTGCCGGTCGAAAGCGCGGCTGCCGCTGTCTTCGGCTATGCCTGCGGGCTGGACATGACGCGCCGCGATCTACAAATCGCCTCGCGCGAGAAGCAGCGGCCCTGGGATCTCGGCAAGGATGTCGAGCACTCCGCCGTCATCGGGCGGATCACGCCGAAGGAGGCGTTCGGCCCGGTCGCGGCGCAGCAAATCCAGCTCAGGCAGAACGACGTGGTCAAGCAGACCGCGCATCTCACCGATCTGGTCTGGTCGGTCGAGGAGATCATCAGCCATCTGTCGGGCTTTTATCATCTTGCGCCCGGCGACCTGATCTACACCGGCACGCCGTCCGGCGTCGGGCCGATCTCCCCGGGTGACAGGCTGGTGGGGACGATCGACGGCCTCGACCCGGTGGAAGTGGCCATCGGCCCGGCCGAATAGGCGCGAATCCGCCTGCGCTTAGTGCCCGACCACGTCATACACCAGTTGGTGTATGACGAGCCTTTCCTGCGTAACTACGCTCACTTTCGGGAACGGGACTCAATGCGGCCGATATCCGGCCGGTCCTAGCGGAGGCAGAGCATGGAACTCAGGAAATTTGCCGCGGTGGCGGTAAGCGCGGTCTTGCTGGCATTTGCCGGAACCACGGCGGCGGACGCGCGCAACGTCGCGGCGACGACAACCGTCAACATGCGCTCGGGCGCGGGGCCGAACCATTATGTCGTCGGCAGGATGCACCGCGGCCAGCGTGGACAACTCATCCGCTGCTCGCACAGTGGCCGGTGGTGCCTGGTCGATGCTCGGCGTGGGCCGACAGGCTGGGTCCATGCGCGTTATCTGCGCCGCGCGGGCGGGGGCGGCCACCACAAGGGTAATCGCATCTGCTTCTACGGCGCCGGTGGCTATATCTGCTTCGGCAAATAGTCGGGCGACGGTGCGGGGCGCGGAAGCCGGGGGGCGTCCGCGCCCCGTTTCCGTCTTGAATCGCTGACGATGTCGGCGAACGTATTTTGGGTCTTTCCGTCGCCGAACCTGGCTTCGAGGAATTTACGTCAGCTTCGTTGACACTGACTTGCACTGGGGGAATGCTGGCCGGGTGAGACTGGCTGGCGGATCCGAAAGTGCGGCTGACAATTCCGAAAATGCCGAGGGCTCCGATAGGGTTCTATCTGGTCGCCATGGTCGTAGCGGTCGCTTTGCCGATCCTCGCCTTTGTCGCCATTCTTCTCATGCAGCTCGGGGCAAAAGACCGCGAGGCGCTGCAGCGTCGCACGGCGCGCGACGCGCAATCGCTGGCCATGACTGTCGACCGGCAATTGTACGCAATGGCAACCACCCTGCAGTTGCTGTCCAATGCACCGGAACTCAAGGCAGGCGACCTGCGGAGTTTCCAGGAACGGACCCGCGCATCGCTCAATTCGAACTCCCTGTACCTGCTCGTTCTGCGCGCTGACGGGCAGCAACTGATCAATACGCGCGTCGATTTCGGAACGCCTCTCAACAAGACATCGAATCAGGCGGCGCTCGACTCGGCGATCAAGTCGGGCAGGCCCGAGGCGTCGGACGTCTTTTTCGGCAAGACGAGCGGCAAGTGGGTGTTCAACGTCACGCTGCCGTTGCCAAAGGAGTTCGCCGGACCGGCGGACGCCATCGTCCTGACACAGAATGCCGAGGATCTCGGGCGGCTCTTCCAGACCGAGGGGCTTCCAGAGGGGTGGTCGTCGGCCATCGTCGACAGCTCCGGGCGCGTCGTCTACGCCAGCGACGGTACGCCGCCCGGCAACCCGTTCGATCCCGGCCTTGTCTCCCGGATGACCGGTCTCGGCGGAAGCATCACCGGCGGCCGGGACGCGCCCTCCATAGCTGCCGGATATGCCAGGCTTCATAGCTGGTCGTGGGTGGCGGTCGTGTGGGGACCTCTCGACGCGGCGCAGGCACCCCTTGTCTCCACATGGAGAAGTCTGATCTTTGGCGGTCTACTCCTCGTCGGTCTGGCCATATTCGCTGCATTTCTGGTCGGCCGACAGTTGCGCAACGCCATCGTCCGGATGTCGGACATGGCCGTGCAACTCGGGCGCGGTGAGATCGTCTCGCCGGTGCAAACGCGGATCGAGGAGGTCGATCTCGTCGCAATGACGCTGTCGGAAGCTTCCTTTGACCGCAGCCAGGCGGAAGACAGGGTCCGCTTCGTCCTTCACGAGCTGGCGCACCGAACCAAGAACATGCTCAGCGTCATCCAGGCGATGATCAGGCAGACCGCGCGCCGCAGCGACAACATCGCCAAGTTCCAGGAGACGATGGGCCAACGGCTCATATCGCTCGGCAGATCCATCGACCTCCTGACCCAGGAAGAGTGGTCGGGGGTGTCGATACGGCAGCTTCTGCAAAGCCATCTGTCGACGTTCATGGAGCCCGGTCCGCGACTGCTGTTGTCCGGCGACAATTTCGCCCTTCGGCCGGAGGCGGTGCAGAATCTTGGCATGGCGCTCTACGAGCTTGCCACGAACTCGGTCAAATACGGCGCCTGGTCGGCGCCGGGTGGCGCGGTCGCAATCGAGTGGCACGAGAAAGCCAACGAGGACGGCGAACCTTGGACGACGCTGAAATGGTCGGAGACCGGCGGGCCGCGCGTCTCTGCGCCGAAACGCAAGGGCTTCGGCACCATTGTGGTCGAAAGCCAGGTTGCCGCGACGTTCCGCGGCAAGGTCGACATGGACTATGCGCCGGGCGGATTCGTCTGGACGCTCCGGGCACCGTCCTCGCTCCTGCGCTGGGAACGCGCGGCTGTGGAAGACGAGACACGGCAAGCAAGGTAGCGCCGGCGAATCTGGGCGAGGGCTTGAGGCGGCTGTTTACCCGCCGACGCGCGCAAAGGCGATCACATGGCGTCCGATGCGTCGGGCGGGCTTTCGCTATCGGGCGGGATGATTGCTTCCTTGCGGCGGCGGGGTCTGGACTTCGGCGTTCCGCTGCCTTTGCTCTTCGGCTCCGGCGTCTTGCGGGTCCGCGGCTTGCCGGGCGGTGCATCCGACGGGGAGGGCACGGCGCCCCCGGCATCCTTGCCGACGATCCTCAGCGCCGGCGCCCGGCCCTGCTTGTCTTCGCCGAAATAGAGGGTCTGGTGTGGGAAGGGGATCTCGATCCCGCGCTCGTCGAAAATGCGCTTGACGACCGCATTATATGCCCGGCTGACACCCCACTGTCTGCCCGGAAGCGTCTTGATGCGGACCCGCACCACGACGGCGCTCGCATCAAAGCGATCGAGGCCCAGCCACTCGAGGTCGCCCACGATATCCCCCTTGTGTGCCGAATCCTCGCGCAATTCCTCGAATGCATCGAACATAGCTTCGCGGACCTCACCGATGTCCTCGCGATAGGCGACGCCCATGTCGCAGACGGTGAAGGCGAAGCCGCGCATGAAGTTCGACACGGTATCGACCGACGAGAACGGCACGATATGGTAGACGCCGTACAGGTCGCGAAGGCCCGCGGAGCGCACCGTCAGTCGCTCGACCGTTCCCGAGATGCCGCCGACGCTGACGACATCGCCGACATCGATGGCGCCCTCGAACTGGATGAACAGGCCGGTGATGATATCCTGCACGAGCTTCTGCGAGCCGAAGCCGATGGCAAGGCCGATAACGCCGGCCGATGCGATGAGCGGTGCGATGTTGATGCCCATCTCGGAAAGGCTGAACATCGTCGTAAAGACCAGGATAGCAATGGTCACCGCGTTTCGGATCAGCATCAGCAGTGTCCGCTCGCGCGAATTCGGCTTGCGGCCTGCCTGCGGGTGAAGGCGGAAATCGATCCATGACACCACGACGAGCCACAGGAGAAACGCCGCGAGCATGATGAAGAGCACGCTGGCGGCGGCGCCCGTGACCCGCACGCCGACCCGCGATTCCAGCCAGTTCCAGACGTCGAACAGGCCAAGCACATGGACCGAATAGAGAGCAACACCGAGGAAGACGATGATCTTCAGAGCCACTACGGCACGTGGAAGGACGGTGTCGAGCCTACGTTGCAGCATCGGAACCCGCGCGGTAAAGCGCTCCGGCAGCTTCACGCCGCCGGTCATCGCCCGTGTCAGCAGGCTGGCGACGGCGATGCCGGCCAGGAGGGCGAGCACGACCTTCACCGAACCGCTCAGCAGCCGCACCGTAATGTAGGTCGGCTGCGTCAGGACGATAGCGAACAGGATGACGAGGTAAGTCAGCACGGGGACGTGCCAGAACCGGGCCAGGAAGTGCAGGAACGTGCCCGGGATGTCGCTGGTCATCTCATCGAGCCAGGCGGTTATCGGCTTCCGCTTGAGCAGCACGAGATTCACAATCAAAGCAAGGACAAGCAGGTAGACGGTGGTCGAGAAAACCCGGCCTGCGGTGAAGGAAACATTCTGGTTGGCGATCGGGACGAGCAGCATCTGTCCAAAGATCAGGGTGCTGAGCGTGAGCCGGGAGTAGCGCGTCAGTGAGCGGGCTTCCCCTGTCGAGATCGGCAGGATCCGCAGATCCGGTCGCTTCGGTGCGGTCAGCGAGCGGATGAATGCGTGGATGATCTCAACGACGAGGAACGCATTGAGGAACAGCGAATGCTGAAAACCGATGCGGCCGGAGGAGTTGAAGACAGTCAGCGACAGGGCGTAGCCCGCAACCCATGACGCTACGACGATGACGAGGTTGGTGACCAGCAGCATCAGGACGCCGGCGCCGGCCGCGAAGAAGCCCGCGTGGGCAGGCGTCATGCGCACGAAGGCGCGCAGGTTCTCCACCGTCCAGCGAACCAGCAGGAACACGCCGTAGGTGATGACGACCAGCCCGGCGATGTCCAGGAGCTTGGAAAAGAACGAATCGTAGTTCGCGGCCATCAGCAGGCGCAGGGTCGTGGGCAGGTCGAGTATTCTCAGCCAGATGTCGTGGACGATCGCGGCCGCTGCTTCCGCGAACTGCTGCGTCAGGACGGCGATGCGCCCGCCGAGCGACACGATGATCGGGCCTTCATCCTCGTCCTCTGCCGCGGGCGGGTCCTGCGGTTCGCCGGCAGCGTCTTCGCCGTCCTTGGTTTCGGGAGGCGGTTCCTGGGCTGCCGCGCGCGCCTCCAGATCCTTGATCAGCTCGGCGCGTGTCGTGTCGTCCTTGAGGATTTCGATCAGCGTGTCGATGGGCGTCGCGTCGCCTGAAGGCGCGGTGGGATCGACGGCGCGCGAGCTTTCCTCCTGGGCCGGCGGGGCGCCGGTGAACATGTCCAGAAGGCCCTGGGCCGATGACGGCGCAGTGGCGAGGAGCATCGCCATCGCCAGGAGCGCGAAGGCTGCGGCCTGTAACCCGGTTCGTCTCGACATGCCGCGCACGACATTGGTTGCTCGCGTGATTGCGCTTCTCATGCCTGCCAAGCCGTTGCCCTTCCAGTACCCCTTGCTTCTTGCAGTAAGGTGCTTTCGTCCGGCCATCAACCCATGCGGCCGGCGACGGATAATTGCCGCGACCGGCCGCCACTGGCTCGTGGCATGGCGCTTCAGTCCTGCCGGTCCAGCTCGTCCCCGGCCGCGCATGGCCCGGTGAGCAGCGTTTCGGCGCCGCGGCAGGTTTCGGCGGTCCTGCCGGGGGCGGGATCGGTCCCGTCGCCGGTCTCGACAGCCGTGACCGCCTGCAGGACCGCGTCTGCCGCGCGATCGGCCGAGGTGGCCGTCTCCAGCATCTTCACGCCGGTGAGGCCGATCGCCTCGAGCTGTGGCAGGATGTGGTCGGGATCACCCGAAATCACGATCAGGCCGGGGTCGAGCGCGGCGAAATCGAGGGCAGCCTTCTGCACGTCATCCAGTGTCAGTTCGGTCATCGCCGTGTTGCGGGCGAAATACTCCTCCAGTGACAGGCCGGTTCCCGCGTTCGACACGACGCGATCGAACAGGCCGGAGCCGGTTTCGGCCGCGCTCGCCAGCGCCCCGCGGTAGATCGTATGGGTTCGCGCCAGTTCCTCGGGAGAAACCGGCACCGTCTTCAGGCTGTCGAAGCCGTTGAAGAACTCGGCCAGCGCCGCGCCGGTATTGTCGCGCTCCACGGTGGCCGATGCATAGCCGATGCCGCCGTGTTGCATGCCGCTGTAGAGGCCGCCGCCGACGCCGTAGGAATATCCCTTCTCCTCGCGGATGACGGAGTTCAGACGGCCGGTGAAGTCCACGGCAAGCAGCCTGACGACGGCGAGCGATGCCGCGCGTTCCGCGTCGAGAGAACCCGGGGCCGGACGGAAAACGTAGATGCCGGACTGGCTGGCACCCGGCTCGGGAACGACGAGCACGTTGCGCCCCGGTTCGAACGTCGCCGGCTGGGCGGGGAGGGACTTGAAGCCGTCACCGGTCTTCGCCCAGTCGCCGAAGGCGGCCTCGAGCGCGGACACCAGCTCGTCCAGGGAAGACGGCCCAACGCTGTAGAACGTCGTGGTCTGCGGCTGGAACAGTTGCGCATAGACCTGCCGCGCCTCATCGACCGTCATCTGCCGCAGCAGGTCCATGTCCCAATTGTAGCGGGGCATGGTGGCGGTCGCCGGCATCAGCAGGTTTTCGCCGGCCCGCAATGCGATCTCGTCGATCTGCGAGGCGCGCCACAGCAGGCTGTCGACCATCTCGTTGACGTTCAGCTCCCACTCGGCCGGATCGAAATTCGGGTCGCGGACCGCCTTCGACAGCATGGCGAGGCCCTTGCCGAGATTCTCCCCCGGCACCGACAGTGTCACCGCGGAGGCCATGTCGTCCGCGCTGTAGCTGACGTCGGCACCGATGTCCTTGGCCGCCTTGGCGAAGGTCGGAAAGTCCATGCCTCCCGCGCCGCGATAGGCCATGCGCAGCGCGATCGAGATCAGGCCCGGCCGATCGGGCGGCGTGCTGGTCCAGCCGCCGGCAGCCTGCGCGGCGACATAGGCCATCGGCGCGCCCGCCCGGTGGTAGTGAACAACCCTGGCACCGTTCGACAGGGTCGCCTCCTCGCGGACGGGAACCTGCGCGGTGCGCGGCTGCGTCGCCGAGAGCACCGGCACGTCGACGACCGGGCGGGCCGCGACATCGAAGGGTTCGGCCTCGCCGCTCGATTCGGTCAGCACGGCGGGGTAGCCGCCGCGCTTGCCCGGCGTGATCGCGAGTACCGACGCCTTGGCGGGATCGAGAACCGCGCGCATCGCCTCCCGCACGTCTTCCGCCGTCGCTGTGACGATCTGCGGATCGTCGACCAGCGCGCGTTCGCCATTGCCGTGCACGATTGCCGCGTAGACGATCCGGTCGGCACGATCGTTGTAGGATTCGATCCCGAGCCGTGCATTGCGCAGCAGCGTGCTTCGGGCCCGCTCAAGGTCGGCCGGGTCGATCGGACGCTCGATGAACTCGGCGACCGCCTCGCGCAGCCGCGCCTCGAGCTGCTCGGACGACACGCCGTCGCGTGCCGTCGCATCGATGGTGAAGCGGCCGGCGAGCAGGCCTTCCCACCATCCGGCGCTGACGGCATTGGCGAGCGGCTCGTCGACGACGAGCTTCTGGCGCAGGAAGCCGAACTCGGCGTTGCCCATCAGTTCAGCCGCGATCTCCAGCGCGCCGTTCATCGGGGCCCCGTCGCGAGGGCCGGAATAGGCGAAGGCGACGATGTCGCTCGGCAGCCGGTCTTCCAGTTCAAGCCGGACCTTCGTCGGCTCGGTGTCCGGTGCGTCGGGCCAGGGCACGTCCTCGCCGCGCGGGATTCGCCCGAACGTGTCGTCGATCAGTGCCCTGGCGTTCGCAATCTCGAAATCGCCGACCACCACGAGGACGGCGTTGTTGGGCACGTAGTAGGTGTTGAAGAAACCCTTTACGTCGTCGAGCGTCGCCGCGTCGAGATCGGGGATGGAGCCGATGACGCTGCGCGAATACGGGTGGTTCTTCGGGAACAGCGCGCCCCAGATCGCCTCCCACCCGGCGCCGGCGGGCTTGTCGAGCACGTTCTGACGCATCTCGTTCTTGACCACGCTGCGCTGCAGGTCGAGCTCGCTCTGGTCGACCTCGCCGCCGAGATTGGCCATGCGGTCGGCTTCCAGCGACAGCATCATCGGCAGGTTGGCGGAAATGCCTTCGGCCCAGTAGACCGTCCCGTCCTCGAACGTATAGGCGTTGATGGTGTTGCCGTTGGCAGAGTGGGCGCCGAACACGTTCGGCCAGCTTTTGGTGCCGGAGAACATCAGATGTTCGAACAGATGCGCGAAGCCCGAGCGTCCGCTCGGCTCGTTCATCGAGCCGACCCGGTAGCGCACATTGGTCACCACCTTCGGAACCGTTGGGTCGGGAGACAGGACGACGCGCAGCCCATTGTCGAGCTGATAGGAAACCACCGGATGTGCCGGCCCCATCGCTTCCTTCGCATCGCCGGCGGCGATGAGGAACACGGTGGCAGCGAAGGTGAAGAACAGGCGTCGCAACATCACATTCTCTCTCCCATGAGGCAGACTGTGTTGTGGAGCCTCGCATGTCCGCGACGCGGCGCGAAGCTCAAAAATCGGTTCGCCACTTCTTATCTATCGTGGTGCCGGCTGAAACATGTCCGCGACGATGTGCCAGCCGTCGGAACCCTTCCTGAGGTAGAGCATCGACCGGCCGCGGTTCTCGATCTTGCCGCCATCGGCCTTTTTGATCGACAGCGTCCAGGCCCACAGGATCACCGCGCGGTCGGCCCCGGCGTCGACGATAAAATCGGTGAAGCGAAGAGTATTCCTGCCGGCCTGATGGTTGCGGGCATTGAGCGCCTTGATCGCCTCGCGGCCCTTGATGACCGGCGAACCCGGCGCGAGAAGCAGCGCCTCCGGCGCATAGAGTGTAGCGACGGCGGCGGCGTCGCCTTCGGCCGCGGCCTTGGAGAACAGGTCCGGCGCCTTGTTCAGGTCAGCGATGCCTGCGGCGGCCGGCGCCTCGAGACAGAGGAAGGCTGCCAGCGCGAGGATTGGGGCACGGGCTGAGTTTCCGGGCATATTCGATGGGCCTTTCCGTCGTCACATGCGTCCCGACCGCCCTTCGAGCCTATCCGTCCAGGCTGCATGCCTCATACCCCAAATGGCGTATCGAGCCGTCAGCCCGCCGTGGCGAGTGCCATCTCGATCGCATCGAGAACGACGGTCGGTCGTGCATAGAAGACCAGCTGCCCGAGGTCGGCGACCTCGACGAGGCGAATGCGGTCCGGATAGCGGTCGGCGAAAGCGCGGACGGTCTCGATGCGGACCACGGGATCGTGCCGGCCGTGAACGAGCGTCACGGGCTGCCGAGAGGCCTCCATCCAGGCAGACCAGTCGCGCGTGACGTGGTAGCTGTCGATCTCGAAGGCACCATGGCCCTGCGCGACGGTGAAGCGGTAACCGTCGCTCAGGATTCCGAAGATCTCCGGCTGGCGTGCGACGGCGTAATCGACCGGGGCGCTGTCATACAGCGCCTTCATGAATGCGTGGTCGCCGCCGCTGTCCAGCAGGGCGATGCCGGCGCGCAGGATCAGCGGCAGCAGGCTCGGCGTGTAGCGCGCCGTATAGGCAACGATGCGCTGGCGCGGGGTCATCACCGCGAACTGGTCGCGCGAGACGATCGGGACGCCGCCCGAGACGTTGACGATCGCGCTGATCCTGTCGCCGAGATTGGCGGCGGCGGCGAAGGCGTAGACCGAGCCTGCCATGTGCCCGGCGATGGCGCAGCGCTCGAGGCACAGCGTATCCATCACGGCGGTGAGGTCGGCGCAGAACCGTTCCGGAGCGCCGCGCGGGCCGCCATCGGCATCCGATGCGCCGAAGTTCGGCCGCACCGGGACGATCAGCCGGATGTTTCTGCCGGACAGCTCATCGAGGCAGCGCGAGGTGACGCCGTAGCCGTCCAGCATGCCGTGGATGAACAGCACCGGCCGGCCGGCCTCGGGGCCGACGGTCACGACATCCAGCTTGCGCCCGCCCGGCCGCAGCATTGTCATCGTGGTGAATGCGCCGGTGTCGAAGCCGCGGACGGAGCGGCCACCGACCAGGTCGAGCTGAGCCAGAGCGGCCGTCAGGCGGATCAACTCGGACTGGGAGCGAACCTCGATCTTGCGCAGCACCGCCTTGGTCTGGGTCCGAACCGTCAGAAGGGCGCGGTTGCGCGACTCGGCGATCTGGCGCGGTGATTCGCCCGAGACGAGAGCTTTTGCCACTTCGCATTCCGCCTCGGTAAGCCCGAATGTCCTGCGCAATATCTCGCCGATGCGCGGCGTCCAGGACAGGTCCGCGACCGTTACCAGGGCGGTCGGCGGGGCGCCATCGGGCCGTGGTGCCCGGGTCAGCGCCAGCACATAGGTCTCGCGGCCCGCAAACGCGCGCGCAATGGCGAGCAGGCGGGAGGGGGTCTCGTTGGCAATGCCCTGCAGCGCCGACTTGAACTGGGCGGCGCCTTCTATGTCGAGGTCGAGGCCCGCGACGTGATCGCCTGCCGAGACGTCGAAGACATCTGTCGCCGGGCGGTTCGCGGCGATAATGCGGCCATCGCCGGAGACGAGCATGGCCGGCTGGGGGTTGACGTCGATCAGCGCCTCGACGGATCGCAAATCGTCGTTGGGCCTGCCCAGCCTTTCGAGGATCATGAATGCGCGCAGGAAATGGCGTTCGAGATCGTCATTGCGTAGGTCGTCGGCGGCTTCGGGCAGGTCGTCATGGTCCGGCAGGTTGGCGAGCGCGCGCTCGACATGGTCGGACCAGAGCGTCATCAACTCGTCGTAGCGGCCGGGCTCGAGCGTTGACTGGTAGATCTTGTCGATAAGCGTTGCTGGAAGCTGCCTCGTCCGAACAGCCGGGTCTGGCGAGCGTAACAAACCGAATCTCCCGAGGATGTTGCCGAGACGTGGCCGCGGTTGTTGCCGGGGCCTTACCCGACGTCAGTATCGCAACCAAAACGTGGCGGTGTCGAGCCGAAAAGATGGGCATTATCAGGCTGATCGGGGGTCAATTGGAGGTTCGTAGCGGGCTTGGCGAAGCGACATTCCTGTTGAAACAACGTTGCCAAGGATGGCAAATGCTCGTGGGGAGCACCCGCGATGCGTGGTGGTGCGAGCAAACAACCGAGGCAATGGCCCATGAACGCGCGGACCGAGACCGGCAGCAGCAGGCTTGACGATGCCGCGCGGGCCGGCTGGCTCTACTACGTCGCGGGCAACACGCAGGACCAGATCGCCGCGAAGCTCGGCGTGTCGCGCCAGACGGCGCAGCGGCTGGTATCGCTCGCCGTGTCGGAGGGGCTGGTCAAGGTCCGGATCGACCACCCGATCGCAAACTGCCTCGATCTCGGACGGAAACTGCGAAGCCGCTACGCGCTAGACCATGTCGAAGTGGTGCCGTCAGATCCCGGATCGACCTCGTCGACCATCGGCATCGCCCAGGCGGGATCGGCCGAGATCGAAAGGCGCCTCGGCGCGCCGGAGCCGATCGTCATGGCGATCGGAACGGGCCGTACGCTGAAGGCGGCGATCGAGCTTCTGCCCGCGATGGAGTGCCCGCAGCACAAGGTCGTCTCGCTGACCGGCAACATCGCCCCCGACGGCTCCGCCGCCTACTACAACGTCGTCTTCACCATGGCCGACAGGGTCAAGTCGCGCAGCTTTCCGATGCCGCTTCCCGTCATCGCTTCGTCGGCCGAGGAACGCGCGCTGCTGCATCAGCAGACGATGATCGCCTCGACGCTGGACCTTGCCGCGCAGGCCGATGTGACGTTCGTGGGCATTGGTGAACTCGATGCCGAGGCGCCGCTCTATCTCGACGGCTTCATCTCCCAGGCCGAGCTCAAGGCGCTGCAGAAGGCCGGAGCGGTCGGCGAGATCGTCGGCTGGGCCTATGACCGGGAAGGGCGCATGGTCGAGGGCATCACCAACGACCGGGTGGCCTCGGCCCCGATACCGTCGCGCGAGAACTCGCTGGTCATCGCCATGGCGATGGGCGCGCGCAAGATGCCCGGCATCCTGGCCGCGGTCAGTCGCCGGCTGGTCAACGGGCTGATCACCGACGAGCGCACGGCGGAGGCGCTGCTCGCCGAGCAGTCGCGCTAGCCTAGCCGCGATCCCTTTCTATCGAGCTTGTCAATCCGACGTTTTCGCTGCACCGCAGCAACGAATCCGGCTTGACTTGGTTGCCTTGTGGTGAATATTTGCTCATAGAGAAAGCAAATGCTCATCATGTGCACTCTGGGAGGATGACCATGAAACTGAAGACGATCATGCTCGGCGCATGCTCGGTTCTGGCACTCGCCGGCATAGCCGGTGCCGAAACGCTCACCATCGCCACCGTCAACAACGGCGATATGATCCGCATGCAGAAGCTTGCGGGGGCCTTCACCGAAAAGAATCCCGATATCGAGCTCGAATGGGTGACGCTTGAGGAAAACATCCTGCGCCAGCGGGTGACGACCGACATCGCCACCAAGGGCGGCCAGTACGACATCATGACCATCGGCACCTACGAGGTTCCGATCTGGGCCAAGCAGAACTGGCTTCTGCCGCTCGACAATCTCGGTGCCGACTACGACGTCGACGACCTGCTGCCGGCGATCCGCGGCGGCCTGTCCATTGATGGCAAGCTCTATGCCGCGCCTTTCTACGGCGAGAGTTCGATGGTGATGTACCGCACCGACCTGATGGAGAAGGCTGGGCTCGATATGCCCGATGCGCCGACCTGGGACTTCATCAAGGAAGCCGCGGCCAAGATGACCGACAAGGACAACGAGGTCTATGGCATCTGCCTGCGCGGCAAGGCCGGCTGGGGCGAGAACATGGCCTTCCTGACCGCCATGTCCAACTCCTACGGCGCACGCTGGTTCGACGAGAAGTGGATGCCGCAGTTCGACAGCGACGCCTGGAAGGCGACGCTGAACGACTATCTCGACCTGATGAACAATTACGGACCTCCTGGCGCGTCCTCCAACGGCTTCAACGAGAACCTGGCCCTGTTCCAGACCGGAAAATGCGGCATGTGGATCGACGCGACGGTCGCCGCATCGTTCGTGACCAATCCCGACGAAAGCCAGGTCGCCGACAAGGTCGGCTTCGCGCTGGCGCCGGACAAGGGCCTCGGCAAGCGTGGCAACTGGCTGTGGGCCTGGTCGCTCGGCGTTCCGGCCGGCACCCAGAAGGCGGAAGCCGCCCAGAAGTTCGTCGCCTGGGCGACCAGCAAGGAGTATCTCGACCTCGTCGCCGAGAAGGAAGGCTGGGCAAACGTTCCGCCTGGAACCCGAACCTCGCTCTACGAGAATCCGAAATACCAGGAAGCGGCGCCGTTCGCCGAGATGACGCTGGAATCGATCAAGGCGGCAGACCCGAACAATCCGACCGTCGACCCGGTTCCCTATGTCGGCGTCCAGTTCGTGGCGATCCCCGAATTCCAGGGTCTCGACACGGCTGTGGGTCAGCAGTTCTCTGCGGCGCTCGCCGGACAGGTCACCGCCGAGCAGGCGCTGATGACCGCGCAGCAGCTCACCGAGCGTGAGATGAGGCGGGGCGGCTACATCAAGTAATCCTCCCGGCTTGCGGGGCCGCGTCTTTCCACCGGTAGTCCTCCGGAAACGCGGCCCCGCCTTTTCAATAGCTTCCATCTTCCACGGACGCGGGGATCGGCGATGGCTACCTTGCACACACGCACCAGTGCGCGGCTGATGATGTCGCCCGCGGTTATCCTGCTCCTGTGCTGGATGATCGTGCCGCTGGCGATGACGCTCTATTTCTCGTTCCTGCGTTACAACCTGTTGATGCCGGGCATGGAGGAGTGGACCGGCTTCGGCAACTACACGTACTTCCTCACCGATCCCGCATTCTCGACCGCCCTGGTCAACACGCTCGTTCTGGTCGCCGGCGTTCTGTTGATCACCGTCGGGGGCGGCATTCTGGTCGCGCTTCTGCTGGACCAACCGTTCTTCGGGCAGGGTATCGCGCGGCTCCTGGTCATCGCGCCTTTCTTCGTCATGCCGACCGTCTCGGCCCTGGTGTGGAAGAACATGCTGATGCACCCGGTCAACGGGCTGTTCGCGTGGATCGCACGCTCCTTCGGCTTCCAGCCGGTCGACTGGTTCGCCGAACTGCCGCTGTTTTCCATCATCGTCATCGTGGCATGGCAATGGCTGCCCTTCGCGACGCTCATCCTGCTGACGGCGCTCCAGTCACTCGACAGCGAACAGCAGGAGGCGGCCGAAATGGACGGGGCCGGCGTGGTGTCGCGCTTCATCTACATCGTGCTGCCGCATCTGGCGCGCGCGATCACCGTGGTGATCCTGATCCAGACGATCTTCCTCCTGTCGGTGTTCGCCGAGATCCTCGTGACCACCAATGGCGGTCCGGGCATCCAGACCACCACCATCACCTACCTCGTCTATGTGCAGGCGCTGCTGCAGTTCGACGTGGGCGGCGCATCCGCCGGCGGCATCGTGGCCGTCATCCTCGCCAACATCGTCGCGGTGTTCCTGATCCGCGTCATCGGCAAGAATCTGGACAAGTAAGATGGCACGCCAGGTTACGACACGCAGAAAGCTGGGCATGACGGCGGTCGGGTGGATCGTCGCCCTGCTGATCTTCTTCCCGATCCTGTGGACGGTGCTGACCAGCTTCAAGACGGAAGGCACGGCCATCGCCACGCCGCCGCAGTTCCTGTTCTTCGACTGGACGCTCGAGAACTATTTCGAGGTGCAGAGCCGGTCGAACTACTTCCGCCACATGATGAACTCGATCGTGATTTCGGTCGGCTCGACCCTCATCGGGCTGATCATCGCGATCCCCGCCGCCTGGGCGATGGCGTTCTCGCCTACCAAGCGGACCAAGGACATCCTGATGTGGATGCTGTCGACCAAGATGCTGCCGGCCGTCGGCGTGCTGGTTCCGATCTATCTGGTTTTCCGCGACTGGGGCCTGCTCGACACGCGCACCGGGCTGGTGATCGTGCTGACCATGGTCAACCTGCCGATCATCGTGTGGATGCTCTACACCTATTTCCGCGAGATCCCGGGCGAGATCCTCGAGGCGGCGCGAATGGACGGCGCCACGCTGGCCAACGAGATCGTCTACGTGCTGACGCCGATGGCGATACCGGGCATCGCCTCGACGCTGCTGCTCAACATCATCCTGGCGTGGAACGAAGCGTTCTGGACGCTCAATCTTACCGCGTCGAAGGCGGCGCCGCTGACTGCCTTCATCGCTTCATACTCGAGCCCGGAAGGACTGTTCTGGGCCAAGCTTTCGGCGGCATCGACGCTCGCCATCGCACCGATCCTGATCATGGGCTGGTTCTCGCAACGGCAGCTCGTGCGCGGTCTCACATTCGGCGCCGTCAAGTAGGCCGGCGGGGAGGACAAAATGGGAAGCATCACCCTTCGCAATGTATCGAAATCGTTCGGCTCGACCGTCGTCATTCCCGACATCGATCTCGATATCGCGCACAACGAGTTCGTGGTCTTCGTCGGTCCGTCGGGTTGCGGAAAGTCGACGCTCCTGCGGCTGATAGCCGGGCTCGAGGACACCAGCGGCGGCACGATCGAGATCGACGGCCAGAACGTGACCGCGGCCGCACCCGCCAAGCGTGGTCTGGCGATGGTGTTCCAGTCCTACGCGCTCTATCCGCACATGACGGTCTACAACAACATCGCCTTTCCGCTGAAGATGGCGGGGCAGGACAAGGGCGCAATCGACAAGAAGGTCCGGGACGCGGCGCGCGTGCTCAACCTGACCGACTATCTCGAACGCCGGCCGGGACAGCTCTCCGGCGGCCAGCGCCAGCGCGTCGCGATCGGCCGCGCCATCGTCCGTGAGCCCAAGGCGTTCCTGTTCGACGAGCCGCTGTCCAATCTCGACGCGGCGCTGCGCGGCACGATGCGGCTTGAGATCAGCGAGCTGCACCACCAGCTCCAGACGACGATGATCTACGTCACCCACGACCAGGTCGAGGCGATGACGATGGCCGACAAGATTGTGGT
Source organism: Rhizobiaceae bacterium (assembly GCA_023953775.1). GTDB lineage: Bacteria > Pseudomonadota > Alphaproteobacteria > Rhizobiales > Rhizobiaceae > JAMLJD01. The sequence continues at coordinate 44,166 of JAMLJD010000023.1, forward strand.
CCTCAACGCCGGCAACATCGAGCAGGTCGGCTCGCCGCTGGAGCTCTACCGCAAGCCCAAGAACCTGTTCGTCGCCGGGTTCATCGGTTCGCCGCGGATGAATTTCGTCTCCGGCGCCGAGGCGCAGAAGCATGGCGCCAAGACGGTCGGCATCCGGCCCGAGCATCTCGTGCTGTCGACCACCGAGGGAGCCTGGAAGGGCAAGGTGGGCGTGGCCGAGCATCTCGGCGCGGACACGTTCCTGCACATTCACGTCGACGACATCGGCCAGGTCACGGCGCGGGCGGACGGCGAATTCGGCGTCAACCACGGCGATACCGTCTACCTGACCCCGGACCCGGCGAAGCTCCATCGTTTCGGACCCAACGACGAGGCGCTCGCGTGAAGCGACTTGAAGGCAAGACGGCGCTCATCACCGGTGCCGCGCGCGGCATCGGTCGCGCCTTCGCGGAAGCCTATGCGGAGGAGGGCGCGCGGGTCGCGATCGGTGACATTGATGTCGACGGTGCGGAAGCCGCCGCCCGCGCGATCGGCCATGGCGCTTTCGCCATCCCGCTCGATGTGGGCGACCAGACGTCCATCGACGCCGCTGTGGAAGCCGTTGTGGCCGAAGCCGGAGGCATCGACATCCTGGTCAACAACGCCGCCCTGTTCGATCTCGCGCCGATCGCCGAGATCTCGCGGCAGAGCTATGACCGGCTGTTCACGGTCAATGTCGCGGGCACGCTGTTCACGCTGCAGGCCGTCGCCCGCGCCATGGTGGCGAAGGGCGAGGGCGGCAAGATCATCAACATGGCGAGCCAGGCCGGCCGCCGCGGCGAGGCACTCGTCGCGGTCTACTGCGCCACCAAGGCCGCCGTCATCAGCCTTACGCAGTCGGCGGGCCTCGACCTGATCAGGCACGGCATCAACGTCAATGCGATCGCGCCGGGCGTCGTCGACGGCGAGCACTGGGACCACGTGGACTCGCTGTTCGCCAGACATGAGGGGCTTGCTTCCGGCGAGAAGAAGAAGGCCGTGGGCGCGGCCGTGCCCTACGGCCGCATGGGAACCGCACAGGATCTTACCGGGATGGCGATCTTCCTGGCGAGCCGCGAGAGCGATTACGTCGTCGCGCAGACCTACAATGTCGACGGCGGAAACTGGATGAGCTGACGCGTTGCATGCGCGTGGGCGTGACCGCAGGGGCACGAGACATGTCAGTACGGCTCTGCGCCGAGAATATCGACCGGCTGCCCGCCAAATTGCGGCGACCCGGCTACGACCCAAGGGCGCTGAGCGCCGGCATCCTGCATTTCGGAATCGGCAATTTTCACCGCGCGCATCAGGCCGTCTATCTCGACGACCTGTTCGGCATGGGACGTGACCACGACTGGGCGATCGTCGGCGCCGGGGTGATGCCGTCGGATGCCGTCGCCCGCGAGAAACTCGCCGCGCAGGACTGGCTGACGACCGTGGTCGAGCAGGAGGCCGACGGCTCGGCCGGGCGGGTGACGGCGGCGATGGTCGACTACCTGCCGCCCGGCGACCGGGCCGCGCTGATCGAAAAGCTCGTCGATCCGGCGATCCGCATCGTGTCGCTGACGATCACGGAGGGCGGCTACTTCATCGACCCGGCATCCGGCGTCTTCAATCCGCGCCATCCCGCGATCGCGGGCGACGCCGCCACGCCGAATGATCCGGCCACCGTCTTCGGGATCATCCTGGCGGGGCTCAGGTTCCGGCGGCAGCGCGGCATCGAACCGTTCACCGTGATGTCGTGCGACAACATACCGGGCAACGGCCACGTCACGGAGGATGCGCTGGTCGGGCTGGCGCGGCTCTCGGATCCTGCCTTCGCCGACTGGATCGCGGCGCATGTCGCGTTTCCGAACGGAATGGTCGACCGCATCACCCCGGCCACGACGGATAGGGAGCGGCGGCTTGCGACGGAGCTGTTCGACATCGCGGACGAATGGCCGGTGTTCTGCGAAGGCTTCCGGCAGTGGGTCGTCGAAGACCGTTTTCCCGCCGGCAGGCCGGCGCTGGAGTATGTCGGCGTCATGTTCGTCGATGACGTCGCGCCCTACGAACTGATGAAGATCCGCATCCTCAATGGCGGGCATGCCGCGATCGCCTATCCGGCCGCGCTCCTCGACATCCACTTCGTCCACGAGGCGATGGCGCACCCGCTGATCAGCGGGTTCCTCGCCAAGCTCGAGCATGACGAGATTATTCCCGTCGTGCCGCCGGTGCCGGGCGTCGATCTCCACGACTACCTCGCGCTGGTCGAACGGCGCTTTTCAAACCCGAAGATCGGCGACACCATCCCGCGGCTCTGCCAGGACGGTTCCAACCGGCAGCCGAAATTCATCTTGCCCTCCGCGCTCGATCGGCTGAATTCCGGCACCTCGGTCGACGGGCTGTCGCTGGTGTCTGCTCTGTGGTGCCGGTTCTGTGCCGGGACGACGGACAGCGGCGCGGCGGTCGATTACAACGATGCCGCGGCCGAGCGGCTGAAGGAGCACGCACTCGCGGCAAAGAGCGATCCCGGCGCGTTCCTCGCCATGTCGGACATTTTCGGTGAGGTGGGACGGGCCGAAACGTTCAGGACGTCTTTTGCGGCGTGGCTTTCCGCGCTATGGCGGGACGGAACGGCCATGACGTTGCAGCGCTACCTCGACGGAGGGCGGTAACGGTCCAACTTGCGGGAGGGCGGCCACATCTTGACGGCAGGACGCTTCGAACCCGACCTGGTCATCTTCGATTGTGACGGCGTGCTGGTCGACAGCGAGCCGATCTCGATCGCCGTCCTGCTCGACACGATCAACGGCGCGGGCGGTGCGATCGACGAGGAAACGGCCTATGCGCTGTTCCTCGGGAAAAGCATGGCGACGATCGTCGAGATCCTGCGCGCCGATTTCGGTCTGTCGATCACCTCCGAACATCTCGCATTGATGCGTGCCGAGCTCTTCCGCCGCTTCAGGCGGGAGCTGAAGGCGATCCGGGGCGTACGCGAGGCGCTGGCGGGCATCGGGCTGCGCCGCTGCGTGGCGTCCTCCGGCCAGCCGGAGCGCATCAGACTGGCGCTCGGGGTGACGGGGCTTCTGGAACTGTTTGAACCGCATATATACAGTGCCACCATGGTCGACCGCGGCAAACCGGCTCCCGATCTTTTCCTGCACGCCGCCGCAGAGATGCGCGCATCGCCGGATCGCTGCCTGGTCATCGAAGACAGCCCCGCGGGCGTTACGGCTGCGCAGGCGGCGGGGATGACGGTGTTTGCGTTTCATGGCGGGTCGCATGGCGCAAATGTCGACCTGAAGGCGGCGCTGGACGCGCTGGCGCCCGACCGGCTGTTCGACGACATGGCCGACCTGCCGACGATCCTCGCCGGACGCGACGCATGGCGGCAGGCACGCTGATGGACAAATTCGTCTGTGCCGTCGATGTGGGGACGGGCAGCGCGCGGGCCGGAATCTTCGACGGTGCCGGACGGCTGGCCGGGCGAGCCGAACATCCGATCCTTCTCAGCCGGCCTTCGCCGGCAATGGCCGAACACGATTCCGAGGACATCTGGGCTGCGGCCTGCGCAGCCGTGCGCGGGGCGCTGGAAAAGTCGGGCGTGGCGCCGCAGGCGGTGGCCGGCATCGGATTCGATGCGACATGCTCTCTGGTGGTGCGCGGTCCAGACGGCAGACAGGTAACCGTCTCGGAGACCGGCGAAGCGCGGTGGGACACGATCTCGTGGCTGGACCACCGGGCATTGGCGGAAGCCGACGAGTGTACGGTCAGCGGGCACCGCGTGCTCGACCATGTCGGCGGCGTGATGTCGCCGGAGATGCAGGTGCCCAAGCTGATGTGGCTGAAGCGCCATCTGCCGCGAAGCTGGGACAGCGCGGGATATTTCTTCGATCTCACCGACTTCCTGACCTTCCGGGCTTCGGGATCGAGCGCCCGCTCGCAAGGGACGCTGACCTGCAAATGGACCTATCTCGCCCATGAGGACGACGGCTGGCAGCGCGATTTCTTCGAGGCGGTCGGCGTGCCGGACATTCTCGAGCGTGGGCAACTCCCCGAAAGGCCGGTGCCGGGCGGCACCGATCTCGGTCCCCTGACGCCGGAGGCTGCGGCCGGGCTCGGACTGACGACGGGCTGCCGGGTGGCGGCCGGGCTGATCGACGCCTATGCCGGCGCGCTGGGGGTTTTCGCCGGCCATGCCGGGAACGGGGATGATCTCGACCGCCGTCTTGCGCTGATTGCCGGCACTTCGTCCTGTGTGATGTCGATGACCGCGACGCCGCGACGCTTCGCGGGAGGGTGGGGTCCCTATTACGGCGCCGCGCTGCCTGACCTTTGGCTGAGCGAGGGTGGACAGTCGGCAACGGGAGCGCTGCTCGACCATGTCATCCGATGGCACGGTGCCGCCGGGGAACCCGATGCCGAGACGCATCGACGGATCGCTGCGCGCATCACCGCGTTGCGTGAGGCCGGCAAGCTCGATGGCGAGCGCCGGCTGCACGTGCTGCCGGACTTCCACGGCAACCGGTCACCCTTCGCCGATCCTCACGCAACGGGCGTGATCTCGGGGCTGACGCTGGACGCGTCCTTCGACAGCCTGTGCCGGCTCTACTGGCGAAGCTGCGTCGGCATCGCGCTCGGCGTGCGGCACATTCTCGACTCGCTGGAGGGTGCGCCCGGCCAAGTCGATACGCTCCATATCACCGGCGGACACACCAGGAACCCGATCATGATGTCGCTCTATGCCGATGCGACGGGATGTTCGATCGCCGAAACCGCCGAGGATGAAGCGGTGCTTCTTGGGACTGCGATGCTGGCCGCGGCCGCGGCGGACTTGTACCCGACATTGCGCGACGCCTGCGCGGGCATGCAGCAGCCCGCGAGGGTGACGCGTCCGGATCCGGCGGCGCGAGAAAGTTTCAGACGTGACTATCAAATCTTCCTTGAAATGCATAAACACCGCAAGGTGCTGGATGCGCTGAGCGCGGGAGCAAACCCGCCCGCGTGAGCGCCGCGCCGCGATAGGGTCGCGGGCGAGGGACGCTGGCAGAGCGGATGACGATGGACACGGATGTCGAGGATTTCGTCGCACTCCTGGGCGTGAAGGGTGGCCCCGCCGTCAATCCCGGCGGCTCGATGCCGACATCGACCCTCATCCATCTCGACGGGCGCAACATCGTGGTCGATTGCGGCTACGGCTGCGCGGCGGGCATAGTCCGGCAGGGCGTCCACCTGCGCGACCTTTCGCTGATCTTCATCACCCATCTCCACTCGGACCACTATCTCGATCTCGGTCCGCTGCTGCACACGGCATGGACCGCAGGGCTGAAGTCGCGTGTCAGAGTGTTCGGGCCGGCCGACCTCTCTGCCTACTGGTCGCATTTTCTCCAGTCGATGCGCTACGACATCGAGACGCGGATGGCCGACGAGGGGCGCCCGGACCTTGGAGAGCTGGTTGAGATTGTTCCGGTCAGCGACGGTTTCAGTTTCGAGGAGATGGGATTGAGGGTGACCCTTCACCGGGTCTCCCATCCTCCGGTCGTCGACGCGTTCGCCTACAAGTTCGAGGCGGCCGGGCGAAGCATCGTCATATCCGGCGACACGTGTTTTCAACCCACCTTGTCGAACTTCGCCGGCGGCGCCGACCTGCTGGTTCACGAGGCGATGCTGGCGGAAGGGGTCGACAGGCTGGTGGCGCGGGTCGGCAATGGCGATGACCGGTTGCGCCGCCATCTTCACGCGTCGCATACGCGGGTCGAGGATGCCGGACGGATCGCCGCCATGGCCGGTGTCCGCGCGCTCGCGCTCAACCATCTCGTCCCGGTCGACGATCCGGATATCTCCGACGAAGACTGGATCATGGCGGCCCGGGTCACATGGGACGGACCTCTTTTCCTCGGCAAGGACGGAATGCGCATCAAGATGAAACGGAAGGAAGCACGATGAAGCTGGCAACGCTGGACAACGGAACGCGCGACGGGCGCCTGGTGGTGGTGTCGGGCGATCTGACGCGCTGCACCGACGCTTCGTTTCTCGCCGCCACACTTCAGGATGCGCTCGACGACTGGGCGCGTGTCTCGCCGCATCTTGCCGCGCTGTCGGAGAGCCTCGAGCACGGCGCCGTGCCGTCGGACCGCTTCCATGAGCACGATGCCCGCTCGCCGTTGCCGCGCGCCTACCAATGGGTCGACGGCTCGGCATACGTCAACCATGTCGAACTTGTGCGCAAGGCGCGCGGCGCGGAGATGCCGGCGAGCTTCTGGACCGATCCGCTGATGTACCAGGGCGGCTCCGACAGCTTCCTGTCGCCGCGCGCGCCGATCGTGATGGCCGACGAGGCCTGGGGCATCGACATGGAAGGCGAGGTCGCCGTCATCGTCGACGACGTGCCGATGGGAGCCGATGTCGATACCGCGCGGGCCGCGATCCGGCTCGTCATGCTCGTCAACGACGTGTCGCTGCGCGGCCTCATTCCGGCCGAGCTCGGCAAGGGGTTCGGCTTTTTCCAGTCGAAGCCCTCGAGCGCGTTCTCGCCCGTCGCCGTCACGCCGGACGAACTGGGCGACGCCTGGGACGGCGGCAAGGTCTCGCTGCCACTCTGCGTCGATCTCAACGGCGAACCGTTCGGTCGTGCCGATGCCGGCGTCGACATGACCTTCGATTTCCCGCAGCTCATCGCCCACGCTGCGAAGACCCGGCCGCTGGCGGCCGGATCGATCGTCGGCTCCGGCACGGTGTCCAACAAGCTCGACGGCGGCCCGGGCAAGCCGGTATCGGCGGGCGGCGCGGGCTATTCCTGCATTGCCGAGATCCGGATGATCGAGACGATTGTCGGCGGCAAGCCGACGACGCCTTTCATGCGCTTCGGCGATACCGTGCGCATCGAGATGAAGGACACACGGGGCCGTTCGATCTTCGGCGCGATCGAGCAGACGGTGGAGAAACTCGAGGGCTAGGGGCTCTCTCAGCGCCCTCTAATGCGCGGGTCGAGAGCATCGCGCAGTCCGTCGCCGATATAGTTGACGCTGAGCACGGTGAGCGACAGCGCCAGCCCCGGCCAGATCACCCGCGAGGGATTGATCGCGAGGAAGTTCACGCCGTCGTAGAGCAGGCGGCCCCAGGTCGGAAAATCGGACGGGAAGCCGAGGCCGAGGAAGGACAACGCGGATTCGGTGATGATGGCGGTCGCGCGTGCCGATGCTCTTGGCGGCCAGGACGAATTCGTGCTCCTTCACGGAGAGCACGGCGCCGCGCACGATGCGCGCGGTCTGCATCCAGCTGGTGATGCCGATGACGAAGACGATCAGCAGGAAGATGCCGGTTTCGGGCCCGAACGTCGCGCGCAGCGTATCGCGAAACAGCATGATGATGACGAGCAGCAGCGGCAGGAGCGGCAGGGCAAGGAACAGGTCGGTCAGTCGCATCAGCCAGCCGTCGAGCCGCCGCACGTAGCCGGCGGTCACGCCGATCGTGGTGCCGACAAGGAGCGACAGCAGCATCGCTGTCACGCCGACGGCGAGCGAGGTTCGTCCGCCGGCCAGCACCTGGGCAAACATGTCGCGCCCGAGATTGTCGGTGCCCATCGGGTGGGCGAGGGAAATCCCCTGGTTCTTGTCGCGGATGTTCAGCGCCGACGGATCGACGCCGTGAATGTACGGGCCGAAGACGACCAGCAGGATGATCGTCAGGAAGATGCACGCGCCGATGACGCCGCCGCGATGCTGGCGGAACTGCCTGAAGACGTCGGCGGTGATGGTGCGCTGCTTGCGCGGCGCGGCGGCAGGCGCGATCGTCGTGTCAGTCATAGCGGATCCTCGGATCGAGAATGCCGTAGAGCAGGTCGGCGATCAGGTTGAACAGTACGATCAGCACCGCGAAGATGAAGGTCAGCGTCTGCACGAGCGGGATGTCGGCGCCCTGGATGGCGATGATGAGGAGCTGGCCGAGACCGTTCACGCGGAAGATCTGCTCGGTGATGATCGCGCCGGAAAAGATCGTCGGGATGCCCAGCGCGATCACCGTCACGACCGGGATCAGCGAGTTGCGCAGGACGTGCACGAGAAGCACGACGCGCTCCTTCATGCCCTTGGCGCGCGCGGTGCGGACGTAGTCCTGGTTCAGATTGTCGAGCATCGAGGCGCGCACGAAGCGGCTGAGCTGCGCGGCGTTGTAGAGCGCGAGCACGCTGACCGGCATCACCATCTGCCGCACCTGCTGCCAGAAGCTCGACCAGTCGGTCACCTCGAGCTGGGTGTCGTAGATCGACGGAAACCATTGCAGGTTGACCGAGAAGATGACGATGAACACCACGCCGGTGAAGAAGGTCGGGACCGAAAAGCCGACCATGGAGACGAATGTGCCGACCTGGTCGAAGATCGAATACTGCTTGTAGGCCGAGATGACGCCGATCGGGATGGCGATCAGTACGCCGAAGAAATAGGCGAAACCGACCACCATCAGCGTCTGGGGCATGCGCTCGATGATCAGGTCGACCACCGGGCTGCGCGTCGCCCAGGAGCGGATACGCAGCCGCTCAGCGCTGTCGCCGATCGGGAAACCGAGAATCTTTTCAAGCAGGTTCAGCGGTTCGTTGATGAAGAACTGCTGCAGCCAGTAGAGATAGCGGATCGGGAAAGGTTCGCCCAGGCCAAGCGATTGCCGAATCTGTTCGCGCACTTCCGGCGGGATCGTCAGCGGCAGGTTGCCGGTCGGATCGTTCGGCGCGAGATCAAGCAGCGCGAAGATGATGAAGCTGATGACCAGCAATGTGGGCACCGCGAACATCAGACGCCTGAGCGTGTAGTTCAGCATGAAGCGGGCTCCGGGCGCGCCGTCCTGTCCGCGGCCTCGCGGGCAGGGGGCCTGGGATGGCCGTCGCCCCGCGACCGGTGCGGCCGCGGGACGACAGATTCGCTAGGCGGCTACTTGGCGCGCGACCAGTCGGACGCGTTCCAGAGCTGCGAATCCCAGGAGTTCATGCGCACGCCGGCCAGCGTGTTGGAGTGCGCGGAGACCTCGCCACGATGGATGAGCGGCACGAGCGCGCCGTCATTGACGAGCATGTCGTTCATCTTGATGGCGATCTCGCCGCGCTTCTCAATGTCGGCCGTGGTCGCCATCTCGGCAACGAGCGCGTCGTATGCGTCGTTGCAATAACGCGGAATGTTGTTGCCCAGCCAGCCGTTCTTGGGGCTCGGAATGTCCTTGCACAGCCAGCTCGACATGTAACGCTCGGGATCGGTTCCGTCGAAGTTGTTGGTGTACATCTCGACGTCGGCATAGAACTTCTGGAACGTGTCCGGGCTCGCCGGGTCGCCGCCGAAGAACACCGAGGCGTCGATGTTGCGCAGTTCGGTCTCGACGCCGATCTCCTGCCACCAGTCCTTCACCAGCGCCTGCGTGGCCTGGCGGACCGAGTTGGTCGAGGTCTGGTAGAGAACCGACAGCCGCACGCCGTCCTTTTCGCGGATGCCGTCGCCGCCGGGCACCCAGCCGGCGTCGTCGAGCAGCTTCTTGGCGCCCTCGATGTCCTGCGTCAGGCACCAGTCGACATTGGTCGAGGCATAGTTCTTAGGCGCCGGAAGGATGTTGCAGGTCGCCTGCCCGGCCGCGCCGTAGCCCACTTCGACGAGGATTTCGCGGTCGATGGCGATCGACAGGGCCTTGCGCACCGCGGGGTCGCTCAGGAAGGGATGTGCCCCGCCGTCGCGCGTCGAGCGCATGTCGCCGACGTCCGGCGAAGGGTTGGTCTGGTTGATCTCGATGCGCTCCACCGAGGTGCCGAAGGACGACACCACGGTGCCCTTACCGGCCTGCGCCATCTGGGTGAGGATCTCGGGCTCGATCTGCAGGTTCCAGGCGTAGTCGAACTCGCCGGTTTCCAGAACCGAGCGCGCCGCCGAGGCAGCGTCGCCGCCGCCCTTGATCACCGCCGACGCGAAGGCCGGCTTGGACGGATCGCGGTAGTTGGGATTGGCTTCGAACGTCACGACGTCGTTGGCCTTGAAGTCGACGACGCGGAAGGGGCCGGTGCCGATCGGGTGGAAGTTCTGCTCGGTGCATTCAGGCGCCTTCGGGCCGAGGCAGTCCTTGAACTGCGCTTCCTGGATGACCGGCGATTCCGCGCCGACGAACGGTCCGTACGGGAAGGGCTTCGGAACGGTGTAGGTGATCTTGACCGACCGGTCGTCGACCGCTTCGACCGAAGCGATGTCGGTGAACTTCTCCGCTTGCTGGCAGCCGCCGTCTGGTGCCGTGCAGTACTTCCAGGTGAACACAACGTCATTGGCGGTGAACGGCGTGCCGTCGGACCATTTGAGGCCTTCCGAGATCGTCCAGGTGATCGACTTCAGGTCCTCCGCGACACCGCCATTGTCGACCGTGGGTATTTCGTCGACCAGTGCCGGCACCATGGTTCCGGTTTCGTCGTACTTCGCCAGCGGCTCCAGGACCAGTGAGGAGCCGTGAACATCCTTGGTTCCGCCGGACAGGTAAGGATTGAGAATGGAAACGGCCTGCCAGTAGATGATCTTGAGTTCGCCGTCGGTGCCTCTTTCGGCCCGCGCGGCGGCGGCCGACATCGTCAGCGCGACCGCGGTACCGGTCAGTATTGTCGTCAGCTTCTTCATCCGAGTTTCCCCTGTGAATATGTTGATCTTCTTGTTTTCCCGTCGTACCGGCGGCCTTTTCTCAGCTGCCGGATGGTCAGGCGTGTATTTCCGCACAAGATCCTTGTGTTGGCAAATCGTTTCGGCGTCCTCCTTTGTTCATGCGAGATGGCATGCCACGTGGCGGCCCGGCTCGACTTCACGCCATGCCGGCTCGTCGACGAAGCATCGCTCGATGGCTTCCGGGCACCGCGTGCAGAAGCGGCAGCCCAATGGCGGGTTGGCCGGGTCCGGTATGTCTCCCTTGAGGAGAATGCGCTTTCGGGTCGCCTCGACCTTGGGATCGGGCACCGGGACGGCGGACAGCAGCGCCTTCGTGTAGGGATGTTTGGGGGTGGCGAACAGCGCGTCGACCTCCGCCAGCTCCACCATCTTTCCCAGATACATGACCGCCACGCGCGTCGCGATGTGCTTCACCATCGACAGGTCGTGGCTGATGAAGAGATAGGTGAGACCAAGTCTGTCCTGCAAGTCGCGCATCAGATTGAGAATCTGGCTCTGCATCGATACGTCGAGCGCGCTGACCGGCTCATCCGCCACGACGAAGATCGGATCGACGGCCAACGCCCGCGCGATGCTGAGCCGCTGTCGTTGACCGCCTGAGAACTCGTGCGGAAATCGCCGGGCTGCATCGGCGGGGAGCTGGACGAGATCGAGCAGCTCCGCGACCCGTGCCTTTCGCTCTGACTTCGATCGTCCGGAGTCGGGCATGCCCTCGGCGACGATGACTTCGCCTTTCATGCGTGGGTCGAGCGATTCGAAGGGATCCTGAAAGATGATTTGCGCCTTGCGGCGGAACTCCTGCATCTGACCCTTGTTTGAGCCCAGCACGTCCTGTCCGTCAAAACGCACGGAGCCGGATGTTGGCTCGATGAGCCGCAGAACCAGCCGGGCGAGGGTCGATTTGCCCGAGCCTGACTCCCCCACCAATGCCAGGGTTTCCCCTCGCTGCACCTGCAAGCTCACATCGTCAACGGCAGAGACGAAGGCGGTGGATCTCCCGAAAAAATCGGTGGCCACCGGGAATCGCTTCACGAGATTGTTGACGGTCAGCAGCGGCTCAGTCGACATAGGGCGTTGGGTTGAAGCAGCGCAACGCGTGCCGAGGCTCATTCTCGACGAGCTGTGGATGGCGTTGCGTGCAAATCGGAATCCGGTTTCGACATCTGGCAGCAAAGCGGCATCCGCTGGGCATCGCGCGAAGCTCGGGCACACGCCCCGGAATGACATAGAGACGATCCTGCCGGTCTGTCAGGTAGGGCATGCTGCGAAGCAATCCCTGGGTGTAGGGGTGTTGTGGATTGGCAAAAATCTGCTGCACCGGGCCAATCTCGACCACCTCGCCCGCGTACATCACCGCAACTCGGTCGGCAATCTCGTGAACCACGCCCAGGTTGTGGGTGATCAGCAACACGCTCAACCCCATATCGCGGCGAAGCTCAGCAATGAGATCGAGAATTTGCGCCTGAATGGTGACATCGAGTGCGGTCGTCGGCTCGTCGGCAATCAGGAGCTGGGGATTCATCACC
>JAMLJD010000024.1 GCA_023953775.1 Rhizobiaceae bacterium
CGAATCTGAGGATTTCGGTGCCGCGCTCATCGACGCGCAGTGCCGGCAGCTCGCGGAAGCCAAGCAGAGCACGCCGCTGCAGTCCGGGCCGATCCCCGGCTATATCCGCGGCGTGCTGGGCATGCTCGAGGAACGTGGCGAAAGGATCGAACCCGGCGACGTCTTCATGCACAACGACCCGTATGGCGGCGCGACCCACGGCCCGGACGTGGCCTTCATTGTTCCAGTCTTCCACGACGGTACGCTTTCCGGCTATGCGGTGACGACCGCCCACCATCTCGACATCGGTGCGCATACGCCCGGCAGCGGCGGTATCGTCGACGCGATCGACTGCTATGCGGAAGGCCTGCGCTTCCAGGCCATCAAAGTCTACGAGGCCGGAAAGCGCAACGAGCAGGTCTGGCATATGCTGCGCACCAACATAAGGCTGCCGGACGTCGTTCTCGGCGACATGGAAGCGCAGATCGCCTCATCCCGCATCGGTGCCCAACGCTACCTCGAACTCATCGAGCGCTACGGCATCGAAACCGTTACGGCCGCCACCGAAGACATGTTCGATGCTTCGGAGCGTCTGTTGCGGTCGGCGATTGCCGAACTGCCCGACGGTGAATATTCAGCGACGACCTATATCGACGGCTATCTCGATGATCCCGATCCGGGTCGGAAGGATCTTCCGATCAAGGTCACCATCAGGATCAAGGGCGACGAGATGGAGGTCGACCTGACCGGTACGGCGCCCCAGGTTTCCGACCGGCCGATCAACATGCCGTTTCACGGCACGGTCGACTGTGCGGTCTGGCTTTCGGTGCGCACCGTACTTCTGGATTCGGCCGTTCACGGCGAGATACAGCAGAATGACGGGCTGACGCGGCCGATCAAGATCGTCGCGCCCGAGGGCACGCTGGCAAATCCCATCTTCCCTGCGCCGGTTATCGCCCGCTTCTGTCCCGGCATCGAGCTATCGAATGCCGTTGTCCAGGCACTGAGCCAGGTGGTGCCACGTCAGGTCTGCGGCGGCTGCGGCAATGGCGGCGGTCTGTTGCTTGCCGGCCAGCAGGGCAACAATTTCTGGCTGCAGGTTGAATTGTTCTCCGGCAGCTATGGCGGGCGTTACGGCCTCGACGGAATGGATTCCGTTGACGTGCTCTATGCCAACACGCGCAACAACCCGATTGAAGACATCGAATCGCACGTTCCACTGAGGATCGAGCAGTATGAGCTGCGCGAAAGGGTCGCCGCCGCCGGCCGGTGGCGCGGTGGCGTAGGCTCGATCCGCAAGCTGCGCTTCCTTTCCGAAGGCAGCGTGTCGGTCGAAAGCGAAGGCCACAAATACCCGCCGCGAGGCCTGTTCGGCGGCGCCGACGGCACCCCGTCTCAGCTTGTACGGGTAAAATCCGACGGTTCGGAAATCCAGCTTCCCTCGAAGGTTCCGCATCATCCCTTCGGCCGCGATGAATCGATAGTCGCGATCCGCGCTTGCGGCGGGGGTTACGGCAATGCCCTGGAGCGGGACCCCGCGGACGTGCTCGACGACGTCCTGGACGAGTATATCACCGCTGACCAGGCGCTCGAGCAATATGGCGTGATCATCAGCAATGGCCGCGTCGACGCCGCCGCGACGGCCGCGGCCCGCAAATCCCGATCATAGGAGTTCGATCATGGCACGTTACATCAACATCGCGGGCGCCCAGATGGGGGGCATCGCGCGCGACGAATCCCGGCAGTCGGTCGTCGCCAGACTCGTCGAGCTCATGCGCGATGCCCATTCGCGTGGAGCCGAAATCGTCGTCTTTCCCGAATTGACCCTGACGAGCTTCTTTCCCCGCTGGTGGATGGAAGACCAGGCCGAGATCGATGCCTTCTTCGAATCCGAGATGCCGAGCGCGGCCACCCGGCCGCTCTTCGACGCAGCGAAAGACCTGGGAGTGGGTTTCTATCTGGGTTACGCCGAGCTCGCCGTGGAGAACGGCGAGACGAAACACTACAACACTTCCATCCTGGTAGACCGGAAAGGAGAGATCGTCGGCAAGTACCGCAAGGTTCACCTGCCGGGTCACGCCGACCACCGCCCCCATATGCCGTATCAGCATCTCGAGAAGCATTATTTCGACGTCGGCGATCTGGGTTTCGGAAGCTGGGACATGGAAGGCGGCAAGTTCGGCATGGCGATCTGCAATGACAGGCGCTGGCCCGAAACCTACCGCGTGATGGCGCTCCAGGGAGCTGAGGTGGTGGTTCTCGGCTACAACACGCCGACGCATATTCCATGGGAACCGGTCTACGACCACCTCAGCGACTTCCACAACCATCTGTGCATGCAGGCCGGCGCCTACCAGAACAGCATGTATGTGGTCGGGGTTGCAAAGGCGGGCGCGGAGGAAGGCTCGAACCTGCTCGCGGGTTCCTGCATCATCGCACCGTCGGGCGAAATCATCGCGATGGCATCCACGGCCGGAGACGAGGCATTCGTGGCGAAATGCGACCTGGACATATGCCAGTACAACCGGAAGGCGATGTTCAATTTCGCCGAGCACAGGCAAGTGAAGAACTACAAGATAATAACTGAATGATCCTGACCCTTTCGGGCCAGGATCGAAACGGTGCCGTTCCCCGATGTCGTGACACATCGCCCGGCAGGTCGAAGAGAGCCACATGGCTCTTCCATTGGCAGGCCGGGCTGATGCCCCCCCGGGGAGCAAGCGTCGGGCCAAAGGCTCGATGATCGAAGCTCAACCTGGGGTGCGACAAAGTCTGGAGGGGTTGTTTCTCCGCGAAGAGACGAGACCCTGCTTATGCAAACCCTGCTTATGCAAAAGGGGCGCGCATCAACCATCGGCGGAGACACCGCCCAGATCGGCGGCGAGCGGATTCGGCTCAACGCCGTCGACGCTCCGGAGTTGCCCACACTGCCGTGACGGCGCAGGATCGATATTCCGATG
This sequence comes from Rhizobiaceae bacterium, assembly GCA_023953775.1. Classification (GTDB taxonomy): domain Bacteria; phylum Pseudomonadota; class Alphaproteobacteria; order Rhizobiales; family Rhizobiaceae; genus JAMLJD01. The sequence continues at coordinate 2,940 of JAMLJD010000024.1, forward strand.
TGGGGCGAACTGGCGGCCGCCGTGGACGATCTGCTGAGAAAGCCTCGAATCAGGCGCGTCTCATCCCCGAGGGTTGGTCGCACCGCCGCGTAAGTCCCGGCGCTATTCTCGCGCAGCACAGAGACTGGATGAAAAACGTGGATGGCTGGTGCCGCTTGCGTGACTCGAACACGCGACCCCATCATTACGAATGATGTGCTCTACCAACTGAGCTAAAGCGGCAGCCGCCGGATGCCGCGCGGCGTCCGGTTCGTGCGCGTGATAGCGACATTGCCGCCGAAACACAAGCGCTCTCGCGCGGCTTCGCCATGCCGAAACCGCCGCGCCGGGCCTGACGCCGCGACCTGCTGCCGGCCGGGCCGGCGAACGCAATTGACCTTTAGTCGAGGGTGTTCGCCGCAAAACGCGATGGACTCTCGATATCCCTGCGCTAATCTTCCCCGACCGACGGCGCGGGCCACGCGCCGCACAACAGCCAGGAAGACCGGGAGGGAGGACGAATGTCTGAAGTATCGATGGTGGTGAACGGGCGCAAGGTGTCGGGGTCCGTCGAAGACCGCACGTTGCTCGTGCATTTTCTTCGCGAGACGCTGGGCCTGACGGGGACGCATGTCGGATGCGACACCTCGCAATGCGGCGCCTGTGTCGTTCACGTCGACGGCAAGGCGGTCAAGAGCTGCACCATGCTCGCCGCCCAGGCATCGGGCTCCGAGGTCGTGACGATCGAGGGGCTGGCGGATGGCGCCGACCTTCATCCCGTGCAGGCGGCCTTCAAGCAGCATCACGGCCTTCAGTGCGGGTTCTGCACCCCCGGCATGATCATGGCGGCGACCGACATGATCGCCCGCCATCCCGAGGGACTCGACGAGAAGACGGTGCGCGACGAACTCGAGGGCAATATCTGCCGCTGCACCGGCTACCACAACATCGTCCAGGCCATCCTTGCCGCCTCGAAGGAGATGGGCAAGGCGAAGAAGGGCAAGGCGAAGAAGGCGGCTTGACGGGACCCGGCCGGCCGATGGCGAACCCGGGCATCGACCCGTCGCGTTCGGACCGGCCGCGCGGTCGCGTTTCACCAAACAGCTGGATCTCGGGAGGAGAGTTCTGATGGGCATGGAAGGCATCGGCGCGCGGGTCGCGCGCAAGGAAGACAAGCGGTTCGTCACCGGCCTGGGACGCTATGTCGACGACATGGTGGTTCCCGGCATGAAGCACGCTGCATTCGTGCGCAGCCCGCATGCGCATGCCGACGTCAAGAAGATCGACGTCAAGGCGGCGATGGCGATGCCCGGCGTGATCGGCGTCCTGACCGGCAAGGAGCTGAAGGCCGATGGCATCGGCAATCTGATCTGCGGCTGGATGATCCATTCCAAGGACGGCACGCCGATGAAGATGGGCGCCTGGTCGCCGCTGGCCGTCGACCGCGTCCGCTATGTCGGCGACGCCGTCGCCGTGGTCGTGGCGGAGACAAGGGCGCAGGCCCGGGACGCGGCCGAGGCGGTCGAGGTCACCTACAAGGAGAGGAAGGCCGTCACCGACGCGGTCGCCGCGTTGAAGTCCGGCGCGCCGCAGCTTCATCCCGAGGCCGACAACAACCTCATCTACGACTGGGAGATCGGCGAGGCGAAGGCCACCGACGCGGCCATCGCCAAGGCCGCCCACGTGACGAAGATGCACATCGTCAACAACCGGCTGGTGCCGAACGCGATGGAGCCGCGCGCAGCACTTGGCCACTACGACAAGGCCGAGGATCACTACACCTGCTGGACGACCAGCCAGAACCCGCATGTCGCGCGGTTGGTGATGAGCGCCTTCTACAATGTCGCGCCTGAGAACAAGCTGCGCGTCATCGCCCCCGACGTCGGCGGCGGTTTCGGCTCCAAGATCTACATCTATCCCGAGGAGATCGTCTGCCTCTGGGCCTCCAAGAAGACCGGCGTGCCGGTCAAGTGGGTGGCCGACAGGACCGAGAGCTTCCTGACCGACGCCCATGGTCGCGACCATGTCACGGAGGTGCAACTCGCCTTCGACAAGGACAACAACATGACGGCGCTCAAGGTCGACACGATCGCCAATCTCGGCGCCTACATGTCGCTCTTCTCGTCGTCCGTGCCGACCTATCTCTACGCGACGCTCCTGTCGGGCCAGTACAGGATCCCGGCGATCCACGCCAACGTGCGCACCGTCTACACCAACACCGCGCCGGTCGACGCCTATCGCGGCGCCGGGCGGCCCGAGGCGACATATCTGCTCGAGCGGGTGGTCGAGACCGCGGCGCGCGAGCTGGGCGTCGCCCCGGCCGAGCTCCGGCGCAAGAACTTCATCCGCGAGTTCCCGTACCAGACGCCGGTTATCATGTGCTACGACGCCGGCGACTACGAGGCCTCGCTGTCGGCCGCGATGAAGGCGGCCGACTATGACGGCTTTTCCAAGCGGCGCGACAAGGCGAAGAAGGCCGGCAAGCTGCGCGGCATCGGCATGAGCTGCTACATCGAGGCCTGCGGGATCGCGCCGTCGGCCGCGGTCGGCTCGCTCGGAGCCGGCGTCGGCCTGTGGGAAAGCGCGGAAGTACGCGTCAACGGCGTCGGCACGATCGAGGTCCTCACCGGCTCCCACAGCCATGGCCAGGGCCACGAGACGACCTTCGCCCAGCTCGTGTCGGACCGCTTCGGCGTGCCGATGGATTCGGTCTCGATTGTCCACGGCGACACCGACAAGGTGCAGATGGGCATGGGCACCTACGGCTCGCGCTCCGGCGCGGTCGGCATGTCGGCCATCGTCAAGGCGCTCGACAAGGTCGAGGCCAAGGCCAAGAAGATTGCCGCGCATCTGCTCGAGGCCGACGAGGGCGACATCACCATCGAGAACGGCGAACTGAAGGTGGCCGGCACCGACAAGGCGGTGCCGTGGTTCCAGATGGCGCTGGCGGCCTACACCGCGCACAACCTGCCGGCGGGCATGGAGCCGGGGCTGAAGGAGGGCGCGTTCTACGATCCGTCCAACTTCACCTTCCCGGCCGGTTGCTACATCTGCGAGGTCGAGGTCGACCCGGAGACCGGCACGACGGAGATCGTCCAGTTCGTCGCCGCCGACGATTTCGGCAATATCATCAATCCGATGATCGTCGAGGGCCAGGTGCATGGCGGTATCGCCCAGGGCGTCGGCCAGGCGCTGCTGGAGGGATGCCATTACGACCCGTCGAGCGGCCAGCTGCTTACCGCCTCCTACATGGACTACACCATGCCGCGGGCGGGCGACCTGCCATCGTTCAAGGTCTCGACGTCGAACACGCCGTGTCCTTCGAACCCGCTCGGCATCAAGGGGTGCGGCGAAGCCGGTGCGATCGGATCGCCGCCGGCGGTCATGAACGCCATCACCGATGCCATCGGCAACAACGACCTGACCATGCCGGCCTCGCCCCAGAAGGTGTGGGCCGCCGTGAAGGCCGCGACGAAGCACTGACATTCTGCAGCGGGGCGCAATCGCCTCGCGCCGCAAAATGCTCGAAAACGTGAAAAGGAGACGGCGGACGGGTTTGACAGGCTAGGGACGGAAGGGCGGCGACGCCCGATCCGCCGGCACGGTGCCCGACCGCTGTCCTCCGAAGGGAGAAACACAGATGTATTCCACCACCTACCATCGTCCCGCCACGGTCGCCGATGCCGTGAAGCTGTTGAAGAAGGCCGATGACGGCAAGCTGCTGGCCGGCGGCCAGACGCTGATCCCGGCCATGAAGACGCGGCTCGCCGCGCCGTCCGACGTCGTAGACCTGCGCCACATCAAGGAGCTCAAGGGCATCAAGGTGTCCGGCAAGAACGTCACCATCGGCGCCGGCACGACCCATGCCGAGGTCGCTTCCAACGAGAAGCTGATGAAGGTGTGCCATTCGATGTGCGAGCTCGCCAGTCATATCGGCGACCCGCATGTCCGCCATATGGGAACGATCGGCGGCTCGGTCGCCAACAACGATCCCGCGGCCGACTATCCCGCTGCCATGGTGGCGCTCGGCGCGACGATCCACACCAACAAGCGCGAGATCGCCGCCGAGAAGTTCTTCACCGGGCTGTTCGAGACGGCGTTGAAGGACGACGAGGTGGTCACGGCGGTGTCCTTCACGGCGCCGGCCAAATGCGGCTACGAGAAGTTCCGCAACCCGGCCTCGCGCTACGCCATGACGGGGGTGTTCGTCGCCAAGGGCAAGGACGGCGTTCGCGTGGCCGTCACCGGTGCCGGCGACGACGGCGTGTTCCGTTCCAAGGAGATCGAGGCGGCACTGTCGAAGAAGTTCGACGCGTCGGCGCTGGACGGCGTCCAGGTGTCGTCGAGGAACCTGATGTCGGACATCCACGCCTCGGCCGAATATCGTGCCAACCTGGTCGTGGTCATGGCCAGGCGGGCGACCACAGCGGCGAACGGCTGACTGCCGGTTCCGCGCAGCTTCGGGACGGGGCGGCTTCGGCCGCCCTTTTCACGATGGCCGCGCCCTATCTCTTTTTCAGGAACGTCCAGGGATTGGCGCCGGCGGACGGGCGCATGGGAACGGCGCGGGCGCGGGTCACCGATGCGCGGCTGAGCCGGTAGCCGGTCTCGATCGTCCGCACGCCGTCGAGCACGAAGAGCTGCAGCAGTTCCGTCTCGGGGCTCAGCATGCCTTTCACCGAAACCGGCTGGTAGATCTGATCGATCCGGAACGGCTCGGCCGGCAGCACGTGCACGATCTGCTTCGGCGGCGGGGGCGCGGCGTGGCTGCACGCGCCCGGCGCCGAAACGAGCAGGAACTCGTAGACCAGATCGCCCTCGCGATCGATCGGCAGCAGGAAGCCGGACAGCTCGATGTCGGCGCGGTCGATGACGCGGCTACCCGCCATGCCGTGCCGCGCCGCGGCTCCCTCGGTCCGGCCGGTCTCGCCGGAGAAGCCCGCATCGAGGTCGGCCCAGGATATCGGGCGTGCCTGCGGTTCGACGGTGTACAAGGTCGCCGCGATCATCGCCGCGGCGATCGGCAGGATCCGGGTCACGGTTTGCTCCTTCGATGCGATCCTAGAGCAAGATGAGGCCAGTTTGAAACAGTTCTGTTTCGCCGCCGGCGGGAAACCCTTCGGGCAGATTCAATCTGGCTTCATCTTGCTCTAGACCTTTTCAGGTCGAGATGGAAACGCAACGTGCCGTTCCGGCTTCGGTGCCCCGCCCGCAGCGGGCGGGGAAAGGGTGCCGGTTCGCTCCCCCGCTACGCCGCGATCCGCAACCGTGCGTCTGCGTATTCCGAGGCCAGCCGGTCGACCAGCTCGCCGGCGCCGACCACGGCATCGACCGCGCCGATGCCCTGGCCGCACCCCCAGATGTCCTTCCAGGCTTTGGTCTTGTCGCCGCCAAAGTTCATCTTCGACGGATCGGAGACCGGCAGGTTCGCCGGGTCCATGCCCTGGGCGACGATCGAGCCCTTGAGGTAGTTGCCGTGAACCCCGGTGAACAGGTTGGAATAGACGATGTCGGCCGCTTTGGAATCGACGATCATCTGCTTGTATCCGTCGACCGCCCGCGCTTCCCTGGTCGCGATGAATGGCGAGCCGATATAGGCGAGATCGGCGCCCATGGCCTGCGCTGCCAGGACTGCGCCGCCATTGGCGATCGCGCCCGACAACAGAAGCGGACCGTCGAACCACTGCCGGATTTCCTGTACCAGCGCGAAGGGCGACAGGGTTCCGGCATGGCCGCCAGCGCCCGCCGCCACCGCGATCAGGCCGTCGGCGCCCTTTTCGATCGCCTTTCGCGCATGACGGTCGTGGATCACGTCGTGGAGAACAATGCCGCCATAGGAGTGCACGGCCTGGTTGACCTCCTCCACCGCGCCGAGCGAGGTGATCACGATCGGCACCTTGTACTTCACGCACATGGAAAGATCGTGCTCGAGGCGCGTGTTGGACTTGTGCACGATCTGGTTGACCGCGAAGGGAGCGGCGGGGCGCTCGGGATTGCCGGCATCGTGGTCGCGCAATTCACCGGTGATCTGGTCCAGCCATTCGTCGAGCTGTGCTTCAGGACGCGCATTCAGCGCCGGAAACGACCCGACGACGCCCGCCTTGCACTGCGCCAGCACCAGCGGCGGATGCGATATGATGAACAGGGGCGCCGCCACGACGGGGATACGAAGACGGGACTTCAGGACTTCCGGTAGTGCCATGTGCCAGATCCGCGGGTTTGTATATTGACGTTTCCGTAAACGTAACTTCCATACCAGATCGCCACGGCATGGCAAACGGACAATCTCGACCGCCCCCGGGCGCTTGCCGTCGCCGAGCGCGGTCAACCTCTGTTGTTGATCGTCGGGCCGTCGGCAGCTAACGATGGCATGTCGGGAATACGGATTCGCAGGGCAAGATCTTGGATTCGGTCGAAAAAGCGATCAGGAACGCCCTTGCGAAAGGCGACGCGGAGGATCGCGCGTTTCGCGAGAGGGTCTACCGCTCGGCCTTCGCCGCGCTCGACCGCGCCGCGCAGGCCAATCCCGGCATGGACCAGGCGACGATCGACGGCCGCAGCCGCTCCTTGAAAGAGACGGTGAGCCGGATCGAATCCGAGTTCATCCCGGCCGTCGAAATCGGTACCGCCGCCCCGGCGCCGGCGACCCCGCATGTTGACAGTCCGCGTGATGCGGTTCCGCGCGATGACGGCCGGATCGAGCCCGATATCGGCGCCCCGCCGCCGCGGCCGGAACGGCGCGACCCCGATCTGGGCGACACGCGGCCGCTGCGCGACGACCGGCTTCCGCCCGACAGCTATGCCATCGACGATCCGCGCGAGGTCTTCACGGACGATCGCCGGCCGCGGCGCGCCCGCCGCTGGTTCTCGCTCGCCTTCATCATCGTCACGCTGTTCGCCGCGCTGGGTGTCGGCGCGTGGTGGGTCTACCAGAGCGGCATCCTCACCGGCCCGAGCGAGATCGAGCAGCCGGTGCCCAATCCGCCCAAGGTGCTCGACGAGGAAGACTTCGTGCCGCCCGAGGAAGAGGCCGACGGGCCGCTGATCCCGGGCGCCGAGGACAACCGCGACTGGCTGACCATCTTCTCGCCGGCCGACCCGACGCGCGTCAGCACGCCCGCCGACGCGCTCGCCGACATCATGGAGGAGGACGGGCAGAGCTTCCTGCGCATAAGGTCCGGCGCGTCCGGCTCGGCCATCATCTTCGATGTCGGCCAGGGCGTGCTGGAGCAGATTGCCGGCAAGACCGCGATCTTCAACCTCACCGTCCGCTCTGAGGAAGGTGAGGAGACCCAGATCGCCGTCGAGTGCAATTTCGGCGAACTCGGCGATTGCGGCCGCAAGCGCTATGCGGTGAACCAGACGCAGGCCGACTATCTCTTCGAGATCGCGCTGCCCGACATGCGCCCCGGCGCCGGCGGAACGCTGGCGATCAACACCGACATATCGAACGGCCGCAAGGCGATCGACGTCTACGAAATCCGGGTCGCCGTCACGAATTGACCGCTTCGCCGTCAGGCAGCAGCGAGCGCAGATAGTCGATCCTGTCGGCCTCGGCCGCCGGCTTGTCCCAGCGCAGCCGGGAAATGCGGGGAAAGCGCATCGCAACGCCGGATTTGTGCCGCTTGGACCGGTTCAGCCCCTCGAAGGCGATCTCCAGAACCAGCCCGTGGTTCGGCTCCGCGCGGACCGAACGCACCGGCCCGAACCGTTCGACCGTGTTGTCGCGGACATATTTGTCGAGCTGCTTCAGCTCCTCGTCGGTGAAGCCGAAATAGGCCTTGCCGACCGGCACGAGCTCCGGCGCGTCCCCGGGTCCCGACCACACCCCGAAGGTGAAGTCGGAGTAGAAGCTCGAACGCTTGCCATGGCCGCGCTGGGCATACATCAGCACCGCGTCGACCGTGTAGGGGTCGCGCTTCCACTTGAACCACGGACCCTTCGGCCGGCCGGGCACATAGGCCGAATCCCGCCGCTTGATCATCACGCCCTCGATGACCGGATGCGGAGGATCGCGCCTCAGAACATCGAGCTCGTCCCAGCGCGAGAACGCCACCAGTGGCGACAGGTCGAAACGCTTGCCGGCCCGCGCCACGAAGCGCTCCAGGGCCTCTCGCCGTTCCTCGAAGGCGAGCGGCCTCATGTCGGTCTCGCCGTCGGCCAGAAGGTCGTAGGAGCGGATGAAGGCCGGGAACCGCTCCTGCATCTTTGCCGACACGGCCTTGCGGTTGAGCCGCTGCTGCAGGTCGCCGAACGTGCCGGTCGTGCCGCCAGGTTCCCCGACCAGCAGCTCGCCGTCGATCGCCCCGTCGAACTCCATCGCCTCGACGACGTCGGGAAAGGCCTGCGAGATGTCGTCGCCGGTGCGCGAATAAAGCCGCTTCAGCCCGTTCTCCGAAACCGCCTGCACGCGGATCCCGTCCCACTTCCACTCCGCGACGAACTCGGCCGGGTCGAGCTTGTCGAGGTCGGTGTCGCCGACCGGATGCGACAGCATCACCGGCCTGAACAGCGCCTGCGCGGCGGGCTCCGGCCGCCCGGCACGGCCCTCGAGCCAGGCAAAAAGCGGCTCGTAGGGAATCTCGAGCCCGTGCCACAGCTCCTCGATCTCGGTCGTGTCGACGCCGCCCATCTCTGCCAGCGCCTGCCGCGCGAGGCGCGCCGACACGCCGATCCGCAATCCGCCGGTCACCAGCTTGATCAGCGCGAAGCGGGCCGACGGATCGAGCCGGTCGAGCAGCCCGGCGACGAGGCCGGGCGCATCGGACCGCGTGGCGTTGCGGAACCGCTCCACCACCTCGGGCAGATGCGGCACGTCGGTATTGGCGACGTCGGCGGCGGGCCAGGCGAGCGCGATCGTCTCTGCGAGGTCGCCGACATAGTCGTAGGAATAGCCGAACAGCACCGGGTCCATGCGCTCTGAGATCAGCGCGCGCAACATCGCCGGCTTGACCGAGGAAAAGCTGAGATCGCCGGTAATCGCCGCCAGCGCGTAGCCGCGGTCGGGGTCCGGCGCCTCGCGGAAATATTCGGTCAGGAGCCGGATCTTGCCGTTGCGCGACGGCGTCAGCACCAGCCGGTCGAGCAGTTCGGCGAAGCGGATCATTCGGCCTCGTCCTCGTAGCCGACCAGATGCAGCGGCCTGGCCGCGATGCCGTTGAGCCCGCACCAGCGCACCAGCGCTTCCTCGCGGCCATGCGTCACCCAGACCTCCCGCGCGCCGGTCTCGGTGATCGTGTCTGTCAGTTCGTCCCAGTCCGAATGGTCCGAGATGATCAGGGGCAGCTCGACGCCACGCTGTTTCGCGCGCTGCCTGATGCGCATCCAGCCAGACGCGAAGCAGGCGACGGGATCGGGGAAGCGCCGCGCCCAGCGGTCGGCGAAGGCGGATGGCGGGCAGACCACGATCGCGCCAGCGAAGCGCTGCTTCTCGGACCGGTCGACCGTCGCCTGCTCGAGCCGGCCGAGGTCGATGCCCTGCTGCTGGTAATAGTCGCACAGCTTCGCCAGGGCGCCGTGGATGTAGATCGGCGCGTCGTAGCCATTGTCGCGCAGCGCCCGGATCACCCGCTGCGCCTTGCCGAGCGAGTAGGCGCCGACGAGATGCGCCCGCTCGGGAAACTGTCGCACGGAATGGAGCAGGCGGGCGATCTCGGTCGCGGTCTCGGGATGGCGGAACACCGGCAGCCCGAACGTCGCCTCGGTGATGAAGACGTCGCAGGCGACCGGCTCGAACGGACGGCAGGTCGGGTCGGCGAGCCGCTTGTAGTCGCCGGAGGCGACGATCCTGACGCCGTCCTGTTCGACGCAGATCTGCGCCGAGCCGAGCACGTGGCCGGCGGGATGAAACGTCGCCGAGACATCTCCCATCGAAACCGTCTCGCCGAGCCGCGCCTCCTGCGTGGTCTCGGCAAAATCCGCACCGTAGCGCAGCGCCATGATGTCGAGCGTCTCGCGCGTCGCCATCACCGCGCGGTGGCCGGCACGCGCATGGTCGGCATGGCCGTGGGTGATCAGCGCCCGCTCGACCGGCCGCACCGGGTCGATGAAGAAATCGCCGCCGGGACAGTAGAGCCCTTCCGGCCGTGGGTGAAGGATCGCGTGCGCCTGCATGGCGTCAAAGATAGGCCGTTCGCGCCGTCGCGGAAGCCTCTTGCGTGTTTCTCCTGACGGGAGCATAAGCCGGCGGCCCGGCCGACCGGGTATCGCGACATCCATTCCACATGCCCGCCCTCCATCTGTCCTCCGGCGATCTGATTGCCGATCGCCGCGCTTCTTACGCCGAAATGCTGTGGCAGGCCGGCGATCGCGCGGCCGCCGTCGATCTCATGCGTGACGTCCTGGCCCTCGTCCCCCTATGGGCCGCCGGCTGGTTCCGGCTGGGAGAGATGCTGGACGACGACAAGCGATCGGCCGAAGCGGCCGATGCCTGGCGCGAGGCGCTGCGGCTCGATCCCGGCGACCGTGCCGGCGCCGTCCTGAAGCTGGCCGGCATTGGCGCCGCCACCGGTCTGGAAGCCGTGCCGTCCGCCTTCGTGGAAACGCTGTTCGACCAGTACGCCGGTCGCTTCGACGCCGCCCTGGTCGAAACGCTCGACTATCGCGTTCCAGAGCTCATCGTCGCGGCCATGACGGCAGCGGGGCGCGAAAGCTTCCGCCATGCGCTGGATCTCGGTTGCGGGACGGGGCTGATGGGCGAGCGCCTGCGCGGCCGTGCGAGCTATCTCGAAGGCGTCGATATCTCGGCCGGCATGCTGAAGCGCGCCGAGGCCAAACGCATCTACGACGCGCTTGCCCGGCAGGATCTTCATGTGCTTGCGGCGGATGCCGCTCGCGCCGATCTGGTGACGGCCGCCGACGTGCTGATCTATGTCGGCGCGCTCGACAGGCTGTTCGCGACCGTCGCCGGGCTGCTGTTGCCCGGCGGCTGGTTCGCCTTCTCCGTCGAACATCACGATGGACCTGAACCGATGGCGCTGCGCGCGTCGCGCCGCTATGCCCATTCTCGCGCCGGCGTGCTGGAGGCGTTGGCGGGCGCCGGCCTGGAGCCGCGCTCGATCGAGGACGCGATCATCCGCATGGACCGCGGCGAACCGCTCGTGGGGCTGATCGTCGTGGCTGAGAAGCAAGCGGTGCAGCCGGCATCCGCCCTCCGTGTCGTCGAGGACGACGTGGCTGCCGAGCATCTGCCGCTACCCCACTGATCACGGTTTGTTCGCAAAATCGCTTGGCGCTGCCCCTGCCCGGCGCTAGTTTCGCGGCGTGACCGTCCAATCAGAACCCGCCGCGACAGAATTCGCCGCCCGCCTGCCGGAAGCCTTCCTGCGCTGGTTCGCCGAGCGCGGCTGGTCGCCCCGGCCGCACCAGCTTGAATTGTTGTCGCGCGTCGAGGCGGGATCGTCGGTCCTGCTGATCGCGCCGACCGGCGCGGGCAAGACGCTGGCCGGCTTCCTGCCGACGCTGACGGCGCTCGCCGCACGCCCGAGAGCGAAGCCGGGCGAGCCCCGGCGCGGCATCCACACGCTCTACATTTCGCCGCTCAAGGCGCTCGCCGTCGACATCGAGCGTAATCTCGGGCGGCCGGTCGCCGAGATGGGACTGCCGATCACCATCGAGACACGCACCGGCGACACGCCGGCGCACAAGCGCCAGCGCCAGAAGCACGCGCCGCCCGATATCCTGCTGACCACGCCCGAGCAGCTCGCCCTTTTGATCGCCAGCCCCGATGCGGAGCGCTTCTTCGCCGACCTCAGGCATGTCGTGCTCGACGAGCTGCATTCGCTGGTGATTTCAAAGCGCGGCCACCTCCTGGCGCTCGGCCTTGCGCGCCTCAGGCGCATTGTGCCGTCGCTGATCTCGATCGGCCTTTCGGCCACCGTCGCCGAGCCCGACGAATTGCGCCGCTGGCTGGTGGACCAGCAGCCGGAAGGGCGGATGGCCGGGCTGATCACCGTGCCGGGCGGCGCCAAGCCCGAGATCACGATCCTGGAATCGGCCGAGCGCGTGCCATGGGCCGGCCACTCGGCGCGCTATGCGATGCCGGAGGTCTACGATGCGATCCGGCGCCATCGCACGACACTGCTCTTCGTCAACACCCGCAGCCAGGCCGAGCTTCTGTTCCAGGAGCTGTGGCGCATCAACGAGGATTCGCTGCCGATCGCGCTCCATCACGGCTCGCTCGACGTCGGTCAGCGGCGCAAGGTCGAAAAGGCGATGGAGGCCGGAAGCCTGCGCGCCATCGTTGCCACCTCGACGCTCGATCTCGGCATCGACTGGGGCGACGTCGATCTGGTCGTCCATGTCGGCGCGCCGAAAGGCGCGAGCCGGCTTGCCCAGCGCATCGGCCGCTCGAACCACCGCATGGACGAGCCGAGCCGCGCCATTCTCGTCCCGGCCAACCGCTTCGAGGTGATGGAATGCCGCGCCGCGCTGGAGGCCAACTATCTCGGCGCGCAGGACACGCCGCCGCTGATCGAGGGCGGCCTCGACGTGCTCGCCCAGCACGTCCTCGGCGCCGCCTGCGCGGCGCCCTTCGACGCCGACGCGCTTTTCGACGAGATCCGCACCGCCGCACCCTATGCCACGCTCGACCGCGATACCTTCGACCGGGTGGTGGATTTCGTGGCGACCGGCGGCTACGCGCTGAAGAGCTACGAGCGCTATGCGCGCATCCGCAAGACGCCCGACGGCCGGTGGCGCGTGTCGCATCCGCGCATCGCCCAGCAATACCGGCTCAATGTCGGCACGATCATCGAGATGCCGATGCTCAACGTCCGCTATGTCCGCGCCGGCAGGGGGACGGCCTCGCGCGGCGGGCCGATCCTCGGCAAGGTCGAGGAATATTTCCTCGAGACGCTGGCGCCGGGCGACACCTTCATGTTCTCCGGCAAGGTGCTGCGCTTCGAGGGCATCCGCGAGAACGAGGCCTTCGTCTCCAACGCCGCCGGCACCGATGCCATGGTGCCGGCCTATGCCGGCGGCAAGTTCCCGCTGTCGACCTTCCTCGCAGACCAGGTGCGCGGCATGCTGGCCGATCCCGATCGCTGGCAGGCGCTGCCGGACCAGGTGTCCGACTGGCTGCGCATCCAGAAGGAGAAGTCCGTCCTGCCCGCGAAGGGCGACCTTCTGGTCGAGACCTTCCCGCGCGGGCAGCGCCACTACATGGTCGCCTATCCCTTCGAGGGCAGGCTGGCGCACCAGACGCTCGGCATGCTGCTCACGCGCCGGCTCGAGCGCGCCGGCTCGCGGCCGCTCGGCTTCGTCGCGACCGACTATTCGCTCGCGGTCTGGGCGCTGCGCGACATGGGCCGGCAGTTCCGCACCGGCGAGCTGCCGCTGGCGGAGCTCTTCGACGAGGACATGCTTGGTGACGACCTCGAGGCGTGGCTGGCGGATTCGTGGCTGTTGAAGCGCACCTTCCGCAACTGCGCGGTGATCTCCGGCCTGATCGAGAAGCGTCACCCGGGACAGGAAAAGACCGGCCGCCAGGTCACCGTCTCGGCCGACCTGATCTACGACGTGCTGCGCAGCCACGAGCCCGACCACATCCTCTTGCAGGCGACACGCGCCGACGCGGCGGCCGGCCTGCTCGATGTCAGGAGACTTGGCGAGATGCTCTCCCGCATTCGCGGCCGAATCGTGCATAAGGACCTCGAACGGATCTCGCCGCTCGCCGTGCCGATCATGCTGGAGATCGGCAAGGAGCCGGTGCAGGGCGGCGCCAATGACGCGCTGCTGGCCGAGACGGTCGAGAGCCTGATCGAGGAAGCGATGGGTCGGGAATGAACGGAGCGGTGGCGGGCCTGGAGGATCGCGAACACCACGCCATCGAGGGCGCGGTGGCCGGCGTGCGCGGCGTGTTCGACAGTTCGGGCGTGCTGTGGCTGCCCGACGACGGCGTGCTTGTCGTCTCAGACCTGCATCTTGAGAAGGGGGCGGCCTTCGCCCGGCGCGGCCGGCTGATCCCGCCTTACGATTCCGCCGCGACGCTGGCGCGGCTTGCCGCCGTCATCACGCGCTACGAGCCACGTGCGGTGATCAGCCTCGGCGACAGTTTCCACGACGGCGTCGGCGCCGCGATGATGCCGCCGGTCTATCGCGACGCTCTGGCCTCGCTGGCGCTTGGGCGCGACTGGTACTGGATCGCCGGCAACCACGATCCCGATCCGCCCGCCGGCCTGCCCGGTGACTGCGTCGGCGAGCTGGCGGTCGCCGGCCTGACCTTCCGCCACGAGCCGTTGCGCGGGGCGGGCGCGGGCGAGATCGCCGGCCACCTGCATCCCGGCGCCCGGGTCATACGCCGCGGCAGGTCGATCCGTCGCCCCTGTTTCGCGACCGACGGCAGGCGGCTGGTCATGCCCGCATTCGGTGCCTTCACCGGCACGCTCAACGTTCTCGACAAGGCATGGCGCGGCATCCTCCGCCGCGAAGACCTGACGGCTTATCTGATGGGGCCGGGCCGGCTCTATCCGATCCCGGGCTCTTCGCTCGCCGCCGGGTGAGCAGATGGCCTACAGCATTTTGCAGCCAAGTGGGCCCATTTGGCGTTCGCAAAAATGCGTGGGTTCAAAGTGACCTAGGCCGTCGCCGCGAAGGCGACGATCATCGCAAAGACCGACAGTGCCGTCAGCCAGTTGCGCTGGGTCCCGAACCACTGCGGCACGTCTTCCCTGTGAACCGCCAGCGCATCCCAAGCGCCCTGGGCTGCAAACGCCACCGCAAGAATGGCGAAGGAATAGGGTGGCTGGAGAAGCAGTGCCGACCAGCCGACGAGGACGGGAACCAGGCTGAAGCCGATCTCCAGCGCGCGGCCGGACCGCTGGTCGCCGAGAAACGCCGCCCCCCATCTGATCCCGCCGACGAAGGCGATGATCAGCGCGCTGTAGGTCGCAAGCAGGAAGATCGTCGCTTCGCGCCAGGGATGGTCGCCGGCGATGGCGAACAGCCAGAGCGCGAGAACGCCCATCAGCGCGAACGCCACCGCGCCCAGCCGCGCGGCGGCCTGGCGCGTGGGGTCCGCGCCGGGCTCGCCCGTCTCCGCGTCGCTGTCCATGGTCATGGTCAGTCCCTCTTGAACACGATGCGGCCGAGCCAGCCGGTCACCACGGCCAGAATCACGGCGAAGATGCCGTAGAGCATGCTGTCTTGATGCGCGAAGCGGTAGATGGACTGCTCGAAGCCGGATTTGAGGATGACCAGCGGCGCGGCCGTCTCCTTCACGAACACGCCGCTGCGAAACAGGAAGGCGCGTGCCCGGTGGGTGCCGACCGGCACGTTGGGCGGCAGAAGCACGGTGGCGCGAAACAGCGATTGCGACAGGAACCGCACGCCGCCGACACGCTCGGCATAGAGGCCCGTCAGCTTCTTCGTCAGCCGCAGGGCCTCGGTGAACTCGGCGATGGTCTTCGGATTGCCGGCACGGTCGAGCGGCTGCAGGTAGATGTAGTCGGCGCCGAGCGACAGCTGCCTGTAGCTCTCGGTGTCGGTGATGTCCTGCGGCTGCCGGGTGGTAGCGACGGAATACGACACCGGCACGTTCACGAAGGTTTCCGATTCCGTGTTGATCCACATGCCGAGCACGCGGGTCTTCTTGCGCACCACGACCGGCCGGGCCGGGCCCTCCAAAACGACGACGACATCGTAGCGCCCCTGCCGCAGAAGCAGGGGGTCGGCATTGTCCAGCGCGCCGAAGATGGTCAGGTCGGCGCCGGTGAAGTCGGAGGTGATCGCCACGCGGTCGGTCGACAGCCCGATCTCGATGTTCTCCGGCGGCTGGTTCTGGGCCGGCGACGGACCCGTCGCCAGGGCCATGAAGGCGAGAGCGGCAAGCTGGCCGATACGAACCGTCCGCATCCTCAGGCCCCGATCAGTGGCGTGAGCGAATAGGGGTTCGACGGCGGCACGAACAGATCGTAGGCCAGACGCAGCGCCACCGAGAGCACGAGGACCGCAAGCAGCGCGCGAAGCTGTTCGCCTCGCAGCCGCTGCCCGGCGCGTGCGCCGTATTGTGCGCCGGCGACGCCGCCCAGCATCAGCAGGAAGGCGAGTACAGCATCGACCGTCTGGTTGGTGGTCGCGTGCACGATGGTCGTGTAGGCGGTGACGAAGATGATCTGGAACAGCGACGTGCCGATGACGACGTTGGTGGGCACCTTGAGCAGGTAGATCAGCGCCGGCACCATGATGAAGCCGCCGCCGACGCCCATGATGGAGGCGAGGAAGCCGATCGCCGCGCCCAGCGCCAGGATCGGCAGCACGCTGACGAAAAGCTTCGAGGCGCGGAAGCGCATCTTGAGCGGCAGCCGGTGGATCCAGTTGTGCTGGCCGGGCTTGCGCAGCGTCGCCGTCTGGCCGCTGCTGGCGCGGCGCAGCGCCCGCACGCTCTCCACCATCATCAGGCTGCCGACGATGCCGAGAAAGGCGACGTAGAACAGCGAGATGAAGAGGTCTAGCTGGCCCATCGCCCGCAGGAGCGCGAACACGTAGATGCCCGCCGTCGCGCCGACGATGCCTCCCGCGAGGAGCACCGTTCCAAGCTTCACATCCAGCGTCCCGCGCTTGAAGTGTGCGAGCGCGCCGGAGAACGACGCCGCGATGACCTGATTGGCCCCGGTGGCGACCGCGATCGGCGGTGGAATGTTGTAGAAGATCAGCAGCGGGGTGATGAGGAATCCGCCGCCCACCCCGAACATGCCCGACA
The DNA here is from genome assembly GCA_023953775.1 of Rhizobiaceae bacterium. Lineage (GTDB taxonomy): Bacteria > Pseudomonadota > Alphaproteobacteria > Rhizobiales > Rhizobiaceae > JAMLJD01. The sequence goes on from JAMLJD010000024.1 coordinate 19,618, forward strand.
GGAATCCGACCGCTGCTCCCATGGCCAGCAGCACGAAGAGATTCACCGACAACTCGGCGATCGGGAGATAGATGCCCACCCGTCAGACTCGATCAGTTCTGGTGCTGGAGCGGCCCGTTCCCGCCCGCAATCATGTCGAAATACTCAATCGTTCTTGCGCCCACATTGCGGCGAAGTCAAACGCAAGCGGCCGTCATGGTGAAGAGCGCGCCGCATGTCTGGCGGCGCGTCCGGATCGGCTATTTCTTGTCGACCAGTGCGCGCACCAGCGCCTCGTCGATGATCCCGTTCGGCTCGAAGCCGTTGTCCTTCTGGAACGCCACGATCGCGTCGCGGGTCCGCCCGCCCATCATGCCGTCCACGGGTCCGGCGTCATAGCCGTTCTTGTTGAGGATCGCCTGGATGTTGCGGATCGCCTTCTTCATGTCGACGCTGGCGGTGCGCTGGTCGCCCTCGGTCCATTCCGGCGGAACGTCGACCGCGTTGGCTTCGGGATCGGCCGTCTTGGCCTTCCACAGCTCGGCCGCCGCGCGGGCCTTCGTCAACTGCTCGGGCCGCAATGCGTTGGCGACCTCGTCGCGCTTCTCGGCCGCGTCGCGGTCGCCGGTCTTGGCGACGAGCGCGAACCACTTGTAGGACTCCTCGAGATCCTGCTTCATGCCGACGCCCTTGGCGGCGAGGATGCCGAGATTGAACTGGCTGTCCTTGACGCCGTGCTCGGCCGCCTCGGTGAACCAGCGCGCGGCAGACTCGTTATCCTTGGCGCCGTCCGCGCCCATCGCGAACAGCACCGCCAGATTGTGCATGGCGCTCGCATTGCCCTGCTCGGCGGCAAGCTGGTAGTAGGTCTTCGCCTTGGCCAGGTCGCGGTCGACGCCAAGTCCCTTCTCGTAGAAATTGCCGATGCGGTACTGCGCCGGCGCGAGACCCATGTCGGCAGCGCGCTCGTACCAACCCGCGGCCTCCTTCATGTCGGCGCTCACGCCGCGGCCTTCCGCGTAGCGGCTGCCGATCTCGAACAGCGCGCGTGGATCGCCGGCTTCGGCGGCCTCGCGCAGCGCTATCGGTCCGGCATCCAGCGGGATCGCTCCTACGGTCGTGTCAGGCGCGACCGGAAGGTCATCAGAGGTCGGAATGGACGCGACTTCGGTGTTCTCGGGCTCTCGCGGCGCCTCGGCGACCGGTGCGCCGGAATTCGGGCTGCCGTCGGCGGAGGACAGGACCGGGCTGGTCATCGGATTGGCATCGCCGGATGCCGTGTCATTCGCCCGGCCGACGATGCGGGCCGGCTTCATGGTCGCGTCGGGCGCCATGTCGCCGGTAAGGTCCACGGTATCGCCGTCCTCTTCCGCCAGTGCCGGCATTTCCGCCGCGGGGTCGCTCGGCGCCTGCTCGGAGACAAGCTGCGGCTCGCCCGCCGGCGTCCCGCCGTCGCCGCCGAGGAATGCCTTGCCGAGCTGCATTCCCGCCAGCACGACGAGGATCGCCGTTGCCGCCAGAAGCACCGGCTTGCGGCGGATGCTCGACAGACCGCCGAGCTTGAAGCCGCTCTTGGTGCCTCCGTCGCCGCCGTTCTTCTTGATCTCGGCTTCCGCCGCTGCCGCCTGCGCGGCGCGCCGGGCTGCGGCGATGAAGTCAGACTTCGCCGCATCGGAGCCGCCAGAACCGCCGGTGCGTGTCGGCTTGCTGCGCTCGTCGCGGACGCGCTTCATGATCGCGTTCAGGTCGGGCGCGCTGCCCGGCTCGATCGGCTGGTTTTCGACGGTCGGGTCGACCGGACCTTCCGGTTCGACGACCGGCGCCTTGCCGACAGTGGGTTCCTGCGGTTCGACATCGGCCTGGCCGCGATCCTTGCGGCCCGTGAATGCCTTGGTCAGGCCGCCGAACATCGACCGGAGCGACGCCTGGGGATCGGAGGCGGGTTCGCCCTCCCGATCGAGCGCCGCCGTCGCGGCTTCGGCCGCCGCCTGGGCCGGCGAGCGGCTCGGCGCGACTTCCAGATCCTGGGCGCGCGGCATCCTGAGTTCGCCGGGACCGTCGCTGGCTGGCGCGGCGACATCATCGGCGGCATCGATCGACGGCGAAACGTCGAGCGACATCTTGGCCGCCGCGGCAGCCGGTGCCGGGGTGCTCTCCAGCGCCCCGAGCCTGTCGACGATCTTCAGGAGCGTGTCGTGGATCGCCTCGAACGTCTTGGTATTGCGCTCGTCGGAGCGCCGCGTCAGCATGTCCAGCGCCTTCAGGTCCTGCGCCAGCTCGGCGACGCCGGGATGGTCGGAGGGGCTGCTTTCGATCGTCCGCATCGCTTCGGAAGCCGCTTGCCGCGCCGCTTCGAGAAGGTCTTCGCGTGTGTTGGAAAGCGTCTTCTCGATATGGTCGAGCCGTGGCGCGATGTCTTCCATCTCCGGCAGGCCGCGGCCCGGGCTCTGGATATGCGCCGACAGGGTCGCAACCTGCGATTCCAGGCTCTGGATCAGCTGCGGATCGATCGACGAGACCTGCCCGGCGCTCGAACCGATCTTCGTCGCGATCTCTTCCAGCCGGGCTTCCAGGCGGTTGACCGTGTCGTCCTGCGCCGCGTTTTCGGCGGAGTGCTGCATGCGGGCTTCGAAATCGGCGAAGCGCTGGTCGAGCTCGGAGATGATCCGCTCGCCGGGCGCGTCCTGCGCCGCGTGGCGGGTGTCCAGCCTCTCATTGACCTCGTCCAGCCGCCGCTCGAGGTCGCGGAACAGCGACTGGCCCTGCGCCAGCGCATCGCCCTGCCTGCGTTCGAGCAGGGTGGACAGCTCGTCGAACCGCCGCTCGAGCCCGTCGAAGACGACATCCATGTCGGTCGTGGCGGGTGCGTGGTCGAGCTTGCTCGAAATCACCGCGATCTGGTCGGCCAGCCGCTCCACGGCGTGTTCCGGCACGTCGACGCGCTGGGCGATGTCCTCGACGCGGTTCGACAAAAGGTTGAGCCGGTCGATGAGATCGGCGGATGGCTGGATGTCGGCGAAGTCCTCGATCTGGCGCGCCAGCGACGAGATTCGCGCCTCGATCCGCTCGAAGGGTTCGGGGTCGAAATCCGACGTCCGCGTCACGGTCGCGGAAGCGGCGATGGCGCGCGTGATCTCGTCGAGCCTGGCTTCCAGGGCTTCGAGCACGTGGTCGCCGACCGCACCGGTCTGGCGTGTCGAGAACTGGTCGACCGCGTTGGCGAGGATCCGCACCTTGTCCTCGAGCGTGCGCAGCGAGAGCGATTCCGGCAGATTGTTGACCGCGTCGCCGATCTGCTCGAGATGCCGCGTCAGCGCGGCAAAGGCAGGGTCCATGTCCCGCGACCGCGTGTCTTCGGTGACGCGGTTTTCGAACCGGTCCCACTTGCGATCGAACTCGTCCCAGCGCTTGCCGACCGAGCGCACCGTGTCTTCGCGTGCGAGTTCGTCCAGCGCGGCCTTCACTTCTTCCAGCTCGAGGCGAAGCAGGCTGACGCCGCGGTCGTCCCCTCGTTCCGAAAGCGTGTGTATGGCGTCGGACAGCCGTTCGAACTCGGCGCCCAGCTCGGTGCTCGCCGTCGAGGCCGGCGCGGTCGAAACCGCGCGCTGCAGGTCGGATTTCAGCGCCTCGAACTCGCGCCGCAGGCCGCTGTTCATCTGCTGGCGCAGCTCGTCGCGCAGCCCCTTGATCTCGGAGGCGATCTTGCTGACGGCGGCGAATCCGTCCTCGTTGCGGCGTGAAGCCTCGAAGTCCTGTGCCATGTCGCGGATCGCCCGCCGCGGCGCATGTGCGTCGAAATGGCGCATCGGGTCGGTTTCCTCGCTCCGGCGCGGCCTCGACGGCTCGTCGTATCCGTGCTGGCGGGCGGGCGGTTCGGGCCGGCGCTGGCGTGAAGCCTCGTAGCCACGGCCGAGCTGTTCGCCCAGGCTGTCGAGCGTCCGGGTGATCTCTTCGAGCGAACTGCTCTGCCTGCGTGGCCTGCCGGCATTCACAGAGTCGAGATAGGACCGTTTGCTGTTCATCTAAACGCCCGCTTGCCAAACATTCCCGGGACTTACCCGGGGGATCATTCCGATTCGGCGTCGCCTTCGAAACCTGCCGCAGCGGCTGAGCCGCGCGGGGAACTGGGCCTCCGGGAAGGGCAGTCCCGGTTTCGCAGGCCGTGATCAACGAAGTACAGGATAGCCACGGTTTGCCGACATGCGCACAATTCCCCCAACGTGGTAAACAAGGCGTTAACCAAACTTACCGAAGTCCGAAAACCACGCTTTTCACCGCCGGAACGGGCGCGTCGGGCCGGGCCATTCGCATATTGCATTGCAAAAAAGCCGGGCTTATATGCGCGCCCAATCTCGGACAGGCGGCCGTGACGCGCACCTGTCCTGCAAGACTCCACCCATCTTGACCGGATTCCATAGCCCCCGATGGCACCCGGTCGATTGCCGGCGCTTGGCCGCCGGTCAACCCGACAGGGGACTGAGACAATGATGAACTTCATGACGGCCGGCCCCGCGCTGGCCCAGGCGTCGGACGATTGCGCCGACGGCAATGACGGCTATGTCCGCATCGGAGAGGTCGCCAAGGAATTCGGCGTCACGCTCCGTGCGCTGCGCTTCTACGAGGACAAGGGACTTCTCGAGCCGCGCCGCGAGGGAAGCACCCGCCTTTACACGTCGCGTGACCGCGCCCGGCTGCGGCTCATCCTGCTCGGCCGCAAGGTCGGCTTCTCGCTCCGCGAGGTGAAGCAGATGCTCGACCTGTACAATCCGCAGGGACCGAACACGCGCCAGCTCCGGCTCGTGCTCGACAAGTCCGAGCGCCAGATGACCAAACTCGAAAAGCAGCGCTCGCTGATCGACGAGGCGATGGGCGATCTGGCAAATCTGGTTTCGGAAGTGAACGCCAGGCTGTCGAAGCTCAAGGGCGGCGACGCCGCCTGACGGCATGCGCTTCCGCGCAGTCTACAACGGCCGGCTCTTGCCGGCCGTTGTCGTTTTGGGGCCTGAGTCCGCCTGCGGCCGGCCGCGGTCTGCGTAGTCGTCGGGTGTGCGCCGCGAAAATTTTGACGTTTACGCAAACGTCAAAATTTGCTAGTCAGGCTCGAACTTGATCGCCCGACCGCCCAGCCTGGCGGTTGTGGCGGATTTCACCTGTGCTGGAGGACCACCATGCCGACCTACAGGGCGCCGGTTAAGGACACGCTCTTCGTTCTCAACGACGTGCTCGGCTACGAGCGCTACACCAACCTTCCCGGCTTTTCGGACGCTACGCCGGACGTGCTCGAGGCGATCCTCGAGGAGGCGGCCAAGCTTGCCGAGAATGTCATGCAGCCGCTCAACCGGATTGGCGACGAGGAAGGCTGCACGCGCCACGACGACGGGTCGGTGACGACGCCCAAGGGCTTCAGGGAGGCCTACGACCAGTACCGCGAGGGCGGCTGGATGGGGCTTGCCGCGCCGGCCGAATATGGTGGCCAGGGCCTTCCCTATACCGTCCACTCCGCCGTCGGCGAGTATCTCTCGTCGGCCAACATGGCGCTGATGATGTATCCGGGCCTGACCCAGGGCGCGATTGCCGCGATCGTCGAACATGGTACCGACGAACAGAAGCAGACCTGGCTGCCGAAGATGGTCGAGGGCATCTGGACCGGCACGATGAACCTGACCGAGCCGCATTGCGGCACGGATCTGGGCCTGCTGCGCACCAAGGCGGTGCCGAACGGCGACGGTTCCTACAAGATCTCGGGACAGAAGATCTTCATCTCCGCCGGCGAGCACGACATGAGCGAGAACATCGTCCATCTCGTCCTGGCCCGCATCGAGGGCGCCCCGGAAGGCGTCAAGGGAATTTCGCTGTTCATCGTTCCGAAGTTCATGCTCGATGCCGACGGCAATCCCGGTGAGCGCAACGCCGTGTCGTGCGGGTCGATCGAGGAAAAGATGGGCATCCACGGCAACTCGACCTGCGTCATGAACTATGACGAGGCGACCGGCTACCTGATCGGCGAGGAGAATGGCGGCCTCAAGGCGATGTTCGTGATGATGAACGAGGCCCGTCTCGGCGTCGGCATGCAGGGCCTTGCTGTGTCCGAAGTCGCCTACCAGAACGCCGCCGACTATGCCCGCGAGCGCATCCAGGGCCGTTCGCTGACCGGCCCGAAGGCGCCGGACAAGAAGGCCGATCCGATCATCGTCCACCCCGACATCCGCCGTTCGCTGATGACGATGCGCGCGTTCAACGAGGCAGGCCGCGCGCTGGTTCTGTGGACCGCGCTGAAGTCGGATGTCGCCCACCGCTCGGGCGACGAGGCCGACCGGCAGGCTGCCGACGACCATCTCGGCCTGATGACGCCGATCATCAAGGGCGTGCTGACCGACCGCGGCTTCGACCATGCGGTCATGGCGCAGCAGGTCTATGGCGGCCACGGCTATATCGAAGAGTGGGGCATGAGTCAGTTCGTGCGCGATGCCCGCATCGCCATGATCTATGAAGGCGCAAACGGCATCCAGGCGCTCGACCTGGTCGGCCGCAAGCTCGGCCAGAATGGCGGCCGTGCCATCCAGTCCTTCTTCAAGGAGGTCGGCGAGTTCTGCGAGACCCATCGCGGCGACGAGGCCATGGCACCGGCGACCAAGTCGCTGAAGAAGGGGCTCAACGATCTTCAGGCGGCCACCATGTGGCTGATGCAGAACGGCATGAAGAACCCGGACAATGCGGGTGCCGCTTCGACCGATTATCTCCACCTCTTCGGGCTCGTCGCGCTCGGTTACATGTGGGCGATGATGATCAAGTCCTCGCGGGAGAAGCTCGAAGCCGGTGCCAATGGCGGCAGCGACTTCTACGACGCCAAGCTCGCCACCGGCCGCTTCTACATGGAGCGGATCATGCCGGAGACGGCGCTCCGGCTCGCCGCGCTCTCGACCGGCTCCGAGGCGATGATGGCGCTGCCCGCCGACGCTTTCTGAGTGCGAATATCTGTTCAAGTTTGAACTTGTCTGATACGGTTCGAGTCTGATCGCCAAGGGAGTGAGAGATGTCCGCGAACCCCGCTGAAGTGCTCGGCGTACCGCAGCCCGACTGGGCCGCGGACGATGTAGCCATGCTCTACGACATGGCGTCGAAATTTCTCGAGAACGAGATCGCGCCACGCTACGAGGAGTTCGAGAAGGCCGAGAAATTCGACCGCGAAAGCTGGAAGAAGGCCGGCGATAACGGCCTTCTGTGCGCCTCCATGCCGGAGGAATATGGCGGCTCCGGCGGCACCTTCGCGCATGAGAGCGCGATCATCGAGGCGATCGGCCATGTCGGCGTCGACGGCTTCGGCATCGGCCTGCACAACGCCATCGTGGCGCCGTACATCCTGCACTACGGTTCCGAGGAGCAGAAGAAGAAGTGGCTGCCGCGCATGGCGTCGGGCGAGCTGATCGGCGCCATCGCGATGACCGAGCCGGGCGCCGGGTCGGATCTCCAGGGCATCAAGACCCGTGCGGAGAAGGACGGCAACCATTACCGTCTCAACGGCTCCAAGACCTTCATCACCAACGGCCAGCTCGCCAATCTGATCATCGTCGTCACCAAGACCGATCCGTCGAAGGGCGCCAAGGGAACCTCGCTGATCGTCGTCGAAACCGACGAGGTCGAGGGCTTCGAACGTGGCCGCAACCTCGACAAGATCGGCCTGAAGTCCAACGACACCTCCGAGCTGTTCTTCAACGACGTGCGCGTCCCGACATCCAACCTCCTCGGCCACGAGGAGGGCCAGGGCTTCGTCCAGCTCATGCAGCAGTTGCCGCAGGAGCGGCTGCAGATCGGCACCGGCGCGGTGGCGATGTGCGAGCGGGCGCTCGCGCTGACCATCGACTACGTCAAGGAGCGCAAGGCCTTCGGCAAGGCGGTCATGGATTTCCAGAACACCCAGTTCAGGCTCGCCGAACTGAAGACCGAGGTCACGATCGGCCGCGTCTTCTACAATGACTGCGTCCGCCGCCACATCGACGGCGGCCTCGACCCGGTGACCGCCTCGATGGCCAAGTACTGGCTGTCGGACCTGCAGGGAAAAGTTGTCGACGAGTGTCTTCAACTCCACGGCGGCTATGGCTACATGAACGAATATCCGATCGCCCGCATGTTCCGCGACGCCCGCGTCCAGCGCATCTACGGCGGCACCAACGAGATCATGAAACTGCTGATCGCCCGGAGCCTCTAGGCCATGCGCGAAGACATCGTTCCCGGTTTCCGGCCCGAGCAGGCCCCGCCCTCGGCGAAGTGGCTCGGCATGGAACCCATCTCATGGGATCGCGAGACGATGGTCCTGCGCGTCGCCTTCAATCCGCCGCGCGACGTGATCAATTTCGGCGGTGTCGTCCAGGGCGGGTTCCTCGTCGCGATGATGGACGACGCGATGGGCTTCAACTGTTTCATCAGCCTGGGCATGGTCAACGCACAGGCATCGATTGACATCCATACGCATTTCCTGCGCCCGGTCGGATATGGCAGGGTCGAGGTGGAGGCGCGGGTGGTTCGTGCGGGCCGCTCGGTCGCGTTTCTCGAAGCCGAGCTGTTCGGAGCCGACGGCGAGCTTTCCGCACGTGCCGTATCGAGCACGAAACTCACCCCGATCGCCGGCAAGGCGCCAAAGGCGGGAAACAGGGTTCCATGAGCGAATTCGAGCTTTATTCTTTTGCCGAGAGCGGCAACGCCTACAAGGCGGCGCTGATGCTGACGCTCTGCGGAGCGGACTGGGAACCCCGGCGGGTCGAGTTCTTCAAGGGCGAGACGCGGTCAGAGGCCTATCGCTCGCTCAACGTCATGGGCGAGGCCCCGGTCCTGGTCCATCATCGCGCGGACGGCGACTTCACCCTGTCGCAATCCGGTGCGATCCTGATCTACCTCGCGCGCCATTTCGGCCGCTTCGGCCATGAGACCGAGGCCGAGGAATTCGAGATCCTGCGCTGGGTGCTGTTCGACAACCACAAGCTGACCAGCTACACGGCCACCGAGCGATTCATGCGTCATTTCCAGAACAAGACCGACGACCCCGCGGCCGAGTTCATGTTCGCCCGCGCGAAGGGCGCCTGGAAGGTCCTCGAAACCCATCTCGATGGCCTCGATTGGGTTGCCGCCGGCCGCCCGACCATCGCCGACTTCTCGCTGTGCGGCTACCTGTTCTGGCCCGACCAGATCGGCATGGAGCGCTCCGAATACCCCAATATCGACGCCTGGCTCGGGCGCCTTCGGGCGCTGGACGGCTGGGCCGCGCCGGAACGACTGATGCCCTCCGGCCTTTAACCTTCTGAACTTCTCCGCGGCGGCGCGCCGCCGCGGCACACCAACAAGGAGACGAAAGATGGCTGACGCTTACGTATATGACGCCGTGCGCACGCCGCGCGGCCGCGGCAAGAAGGACGGCTCGCTGCACGAGGTGCCCGCCGTCCGCCTCGCGGCGAAGACGCTGGAAGCCGTGCGCGACCGCAACGGCCTCGACACCACCCAGGTCGACGACATCATCTTCGGCTGCGTCGATCCCGTCGGCGAGGCCGGTTCGGTGATCCCGCGCGCCGCCGCCTTCGAGGCGCGCTATGACAACAAGGCCCCGGGCATGCAGCTCTCGCGCTTCTGCGCATCGGGCCTCGACGCCATCAATATGGGCGCGGCCAAGATTGCCGGCGGCTCCGACGAGATCGTCATCGCCGGCGGCGTGGAATCGATGTCGCGCGTCGGCATGGGCATGTCGGGCGGCGCCTGGTTCATGGACCCGTCGGTGGGCCTGCCGAGCTATTTCGTTCCGCAGGGCGTCTCCGCCGACCTGATCGCCACCAAATACGGCTTCTCGCGCGACGACGTCGACGCCTATGCGGTCGAGAGCCAGAAGCGCGCCGCGCATGCCTGGGAGAAGGGCTGGTTCAAGGATTCCGTCATTCCGATCAAGGACCAGAACGGCATGACGATCCTCGATCATGACGAGCACATGCGGCCCTCGACCGACATGCAGTCGCTCGCCTCGCTCAACCCCTCCTTCGTGATGCCCGGCGAGATGGGCGGCTTCGACGCCGTCGCCGTGCAGCGCTATCCCGAGGTCGAGGCGGTCAAGCACGTCCACCATGCCGGCAATTCGAGCGGAATCGTCGATGGCGCGGCTGCCGTCCTGCTGGGCTCCAAGAAGGCCGGCAAGACCATGGACCTGAAGCCGCGGGCGCGCATCAGGGCCTTCTCCAACATCGGCTCCGAACCGGCGATCATGCTGACCGGCCCGGTCGACGTTACCGAGAAGCTGCTCAAGAAGGCCAAGATGACGCTCGACGACATCGACCTGTTCGAGCTCAACGAGGCCTTCGCCTCGGTCGTGCTGCGCTACATGCAGGCCTTCGACATCGACCACGCCAAGATGAACGTCAATGGCGGCGCGATCGCCATGGGCCATCCGCTGGGTGCGACCGGCGCGATGATCTTCGGCACCGTGCTCGACGAGCTCGAGCGCCGCGACCTGAACACCGCGCTCGTCACGCTCTGCATCGGCGCCGGCATGGGTACGGCGACGATCATCGAGCGGGTCTGACACCATGCCGGTCGATCAGCGGAAGACGGCCCTCGTCCTCGTCGACGTCCAGGCCGGCTTCGACGAGCGCGAGGCGCGCGGCGAAAGGCGCAACAACCCCCGGGCGGTCGCCAACATGGCCCGCCTGCTGGAGGCCTTTCGCGCCCGCAAACTGCCGGTCTTCCACATCCGGCACGCCTCGCAGTCGGAAGGGTCGCTGCTGAGGCCAGAGCTTCCCGGCTTCCAGCCGATCGAGGCGACGCGCGAGATCGATGGCGAGCCCGTCCTGGTCAAGAGCGTCAATTCCGCTTTCATCGGCACCGATCTCGAAACGCGGCTGCGCGACGCCGGCATCGAGACGCTCGTCGTCGCCGGCATAACCACCAACCACTGCGTCGAGACGACCTCGCGCATGGCCGGCAATATGGGCTTCGACGTCAGGCTCGTCGACGACGCCTGCTACACCTTCGACCGCGTCGGCTATCGCGGCGGGCGCGAGAGCGCCCAGTCGATCCACGACATGACGCTTTCCAATCTCGACGGCGAATTCGCCACCATTGAAACCACCGACACCGTGCTTGCAGCGCTCGACATGAGCGCGGCGGCGTGAGGAGCTGAGATATGAGCTACACCAATTTCACCGTTGAAACCGACGCCGACGGCATTGCGCTCGTCACCTGGGACATGCCCGACAAGTCGATGAACGTCTTCACCGAGGAGGTGATGGACGAACTCGACAAGATCATCGACCACGTCGCCGGCGACGAGGCGGTCAAGGGCGCGGTCATCACCTCGGGCAAGGAGACTTTCTCCGGCGGCGCCGACCTCACCATGCTGCAGCGGCTGCTCGCCATGCTCGGCGAGGAGAAGGCGAAAGATCACGACAAGGCGGTGAAGCTCCTGTTCGACAATGCCGGCCGCATGAGCTGGCTGTGGCGCAAGCTCGAGACCAGCGGCAAGCCCTGGGTCTCGGCCATCAACGGCACCTGCATGGGCGGCGCGTTCGAGCTGTCGCTCGCCTGCCACGGCCGCGTCGCCGCCGACAGCGACAAGGTCAAGATGGCGCTGCCCGAGGTGAAGGTCGGCATCTTCCCCGGCGCCGGCGGCACGCAGCGCGTCCCGCGCCTGACCGACACGCAAAGCGCGCTCCAGATGCTGACCTCGGGCCAGACGCTGACCCCGAAAAAGGCCAAGCAGATGGGCCTGATCCACGAGATCGCGCCGGCCGACGGGCTGGTCGATGCCGCCAAGGCCATGATCAAGGGTGGCCTCAAGCCGGTCCAGCCCTGGGACGAGAAGGGCTTCAAGCTGCCCGGCGGCCCGGTTTATTCGGCGGCGGGCGCCGATCTCTGGCCGCCGGCAATCGCCATCCTGCGCCGCGAGACCTACGGAAACTATCCCGCCGCGACCGCGATCCTGAAATGCGTCTATGAAGGCCTGTTGGTGCCGTTCGAGACCGCGCTGACGATCGAGCAGCGCTACTTCACCGAGGTGCTTCAGTCCACCGAGGCGGCGATGATGATCAGATCGCTGTTCGTCTCGCTGCAGGAGCTCAACAAGGGCGCGCGCCGCCCGTCCGGCGTGCCGCAGACCGATTTCAAGAAGGTCGGCGTGCTCGGCGCCGGGTTCATGGGCGCCGGCATCGCCTATGTCACCGCCAGGGCCGGCATCCCGGTCGTGCTGATCGATCGCGATCAGGAATCGGCCGACAAGGGCAAGGCGCATTCGGCCTCGCTGATGGACAACCTGATCAAGAAGGGTCGCGCGACCGAGGCCGACAAGGAAAAGCTCCTGTCGCTGATCACCGCGACGCCGGACTATGCCGGTCTCGACGGCGCCGATCTCGTCATCGAGGCCGTGTTCGAGGATTCCGAGGTCAAGAAGGGCGTGACGGAAAAGGCCGAGGCGGTTCTCGCCAAGTCGGCCATCTTCGCCTCCAACACCTCGACCATCCCGATCACCGGCCTGGCGAAGAACTCGGCGCGGCCGAAGAACTTCATCGGCATCCACTTCTTCTCGCCGGTCGACCGGATGATGCTGGTCGAGATCATTCTCGGCAAGAAGACCGAGGACAAGGCCCTTGCCGTCGCCATCGACTATGTGCGCGCGATCAGGAAGACGCCGATCGTCGTCAACGACACGCGCGGCTTCTACGTCAATCGCTGCGTGCTGAGATACATGTCCGAAGCCTTCAACATGCTGATCGAGGGCGTGCCGCCGGCGATGATCGAGAACACCGCCAAGATGGCCGGCATGCCGGTCGGTCCGCTGGCGCTCACCGACGAGACGGCGATCGACCTGGCGCAGAAGATCATGAAGCAGACCATCCGCGACATGGGCGAGAAGGCCGTCGACCAGAAGCAGTTCGAACTCATCAACACGATGGTCGACACGCATGGGCGCCATGGCCGCAAGAACGGCAAGGGCTTCTACGACTATCCGGCCAAGCCGGCGAAGAAGCATCTGTGGCCGGAACTCGCAACGCTCTACCCGCAGCAGGATCCCGACAAGATCGACGTCGAGGAGCTCAAGCAGCGCTTCCTCGTGGTGATCGCTCTGGAGGCGGCCCGCGTCATGGAGGAGGGCATCGTCACCGATCCGCGCGAGGCCGATGTCGGCTCCATCCTCGCATTCGGTTTTGCGCCCTACACCGGCGGCGCGCTCTCCTATGTCGACGGCATGGGCGCGGCCGAGTTCGTCAAGCTGGCGAAGAAGCTGCAGAAGAAGTACGGCGCACAGTTCAAGGCGCCGAAGCTGCTTCTCGACATGGCGGAGAAGGGTGAGACCTTCTACGAGCGTTTCGATCCCTACGCGAACGACCGCAAGCGCGCGGCCTGAGCCTGGGCGCTGCCCCGACCCTCCCCCTTGCGGGGAGGGTTGGCGCGAAACGCGCCGGGGTGGGGGTAACAATTGAGATGTTGAATCCTTTGGACTCCCCACCCCGCCCACCGCGTTCACGGCCCGTCCCGCAAGGGGGAGGGTAAGGCGCATGTATGTCTGGTTCCGGCTTGCGCGCACCGCTTTGACCGCGCGCTCCCGCGGCGCCTACCGCATGGGCGATGAAAGCAGGCTGTCGTTCCGCTGCCTGCCGACCGACATCGATTCCAATCTCCACCTCAACAATGCCCGCTACATGATGCTGGCCGATCTCGGCCGCATCGACATCTTCATGCGCGCCGGACTGATCGGGCTTGCCCGCCAGAACCGGTGGGCGCCGATGATGGGCGGCCTCCAGTCCGTCTATGTCCGCGAGATCCGTCTGTGGAAGCGGTTCGACGTTGTCTCCACCGTCGAGACATGGGAAGGCACGCAGGTGATCGGACGTCACCGTTTCGTCCTCGAAGACGGCCGCACCGCCGCGCTGGTCATGACGACGGCTGGCGTCTACGACGTGTCGGGCCGCCGCTTCGTTCCCATCGACGAGGTGATCGGCCTGCTCGGCCACAGCTACCGTCCGCGTCCACCGAGCGAGGAGGAGCGGATATTCATGGCCTCGCACGCCAATCTCAGGGCTCTCGCAAAAGTGTCGGGCCAGGGGGTTTCCGAGCAGGGCGCCGACGACTAGCTTTCGCCTCCGACATCCCTGGAGATACGAAATGCCCGCCACCATCGACTATTATTTCACCTCCGCCTCTCCCTTCGTCTATCTCGGCCACCAGCCGCTGCGGGCGGTCGCCGCCAAGCACAAGGCCGAGATACGGGTGAAGCCGGTCAACCTCGCCGGCGTCTGGGAGGTGTCGGGCGCGGTCATGCCGGCCAAGCGTCCGCCGGTGCGCCAGCGCTACCGCCTTGTCGAACTCGGGCGCATCGCCGATTTCCGCGGCGTGCCGATCAATCGCACGCCGAAATTCTTCCCCGTCGATCCGGCCCTCGCGGACCACACGGTCATTGCACTGGTCGAAGCTGGCAAGGACCCGCTGGGCTATATGGAAGGCGTCTTCGCTGCCGTCTGGGCAAACGAGAAGAACATCGCCGACGAGGACACGCTGGCCGGCCTGCTCGAGGCGGAAGGCTTCGACGCCGGGGCGGTCCTGTCGGCCGCGCGTGAGCCGGCAATGGCCGAAATCCGCGCCCGTAACACCGCCGAGGCGGTCGAGGCCGACATCGTCGGCGTGCCGGGTTACGTGCTCAATGGCGAGCCGTTCTGGGGTCAGGACCGCGTCGAGCATCTCGATCACGCGCTGGCGACGGGTCGCGAGGCGTTCACCGCCTGACCTCAAGACACTGCCCGGCCTGAAAGGGTCTGGACAGAGGGCAGGCAAGGTCCTACACAGGACAGGCATATTTTCCTGACACCGCTTCCGGGAGGAACGGTCGTGCTGTCGCACCAACAGGTCTGGGCCGCGATCGACGCGCTCGCGGCCCGGTATTCCATGTCGGCCTCGGGCCTCGCCCGCAAGGCGGGTCTCGATTCGACCGCGTTCAACAAGTCGAAGCGCCTGTCGGCCGACGGCCGGCCGCGCTGGCCGTCGACGGAATCGCTCGCCAAGATCATGGATGCGACCGGCGCGACGCTGGACGAACTGTTCGGCCTCGCCCGGGCGCCCCGGCCGCCCGCGGTCCGGGAACCGCGTCCCGCACCGGTGCCGCTGCTCGGCTTCGCGCAGGCCGGCGCCGGCGGCTATTTCGACGATGCCGGCTTTCCCGCCGGCCAGGGCTGGGACATGATCGAGTTGCCCGCCACAGCCGGTCAGGGCTCCTACGCGCTCCAGGTACAGGGCGATTCCATGCTGCCGCTCTATCGCGACGGCGACATTCTGATCGTCGAGCCCGATGCGCAGGTGCGTCGCGGCGACCGCGTGGTGGTCAAGACCGGTACCGGCGAGGTCATGGCCAAGGTGCTCGAGCGTCGTACCACCAAGGTTATCGAGCTTTTGTCCGTCAATCCCGACCATCCCAACCGCGTCTTCGCCGTATCCGAGGTCGAGTGGATCGCGCGGATCGTATGGGCGAGCCAGTGAGTTCGGCTTGGTGCGTACCGTCTTCATAGCCATCGCGATCATCGGCGTGGCTGCGCTCGGCGCTGTCGCCTATCGTGGCGGCATCGTTTTCGCTGCGAAGCCGGACGAGGCCGGCGAGCCGCCGGTAAAGCCGCCCGTGATTGCAGACACGAGCACCGCGTCCGACGTCGTTCCGCGGCCCGACCCCTTGCCCACCCGACCGCGGGAGCCTGCGCGGGCCCGACCCATTTCTCCCTCGATCGTCGCCATCCCGCCGGTCGATCCCGTGGAACTGGAACGCGTCGCGCCGCGCGAGCCGCTGACCAGGCTTGCCCTTGCCCTGCCGCCGGAGCGGCCGGCACTGTTGCGGCTTGACCGCCCGGTCGCGACTGCGGCCGGTGTCTTTTCGTCCGGCGACTTCGAGGTCACGCTGTCGGATATCGAACCGCCGTCGGCGGATGAAATCTGTACCGACACGACCGGTCGAGACTGGCCCTGCGGAGCGCGTGCCCGGACTGCCTTCCGCTCCTACCTGCGCGGCCGTTCGGTGGAATGCCGCATCGATCCGAAGGCGCCGACGGGCAAGGTCATTGCGGCGTGTACGCTTGCCGGCCGCGACATCGCCCTCTGGCTGGTCGAAAACGGCTGGGCACGCACGGAGGCTTCGACCTACGAGGATGCAGCCGAGGCCGCCCGCAAGGCGGGCAAGGGCCTCTTCGCCGCGGCGCCCGCCTGGTCGCGCTAGCCGGGCTGGACACTGGGCAGCGTTTCGCCCGCCGCTAGCGTGCCGGCCAACGCCTGGCCGATCAGCGCACGCGTCTCCTCGATGCCGTAAAGCGCTACGAACGTGCCGAAGCGCGGTCCGCGCTCCTGCCCGAGCAGGACCTGGTAGAGCATCTGGAAGAACGCCACCGAGACGCCGGGTCCGCCTTCCGGGCTCTTCTTGGAGTGGTCCTGATAGCGCGGGATCGTCCGTGCTACGTCGAGCAGGGCGTTCTGGATCGCGTCGGCCTCGGTGTCCGCATCGAGAGACGCGAGCTTGTCCGAGATCGCGCCGAGTGCTGCGCGTTCCTCGTCGTCCGGGGCGCGGTAGTTCTTCACCACGAAATCGCGGAAATACTGGATCGCAAAGCCGACCAGCCGGTCGAGATGCGGGTGCGTTTCCGGCGTCACGCCCGGCGCATGGCGCGAGATGAAGCCCCACATCACCGCGGCGTTCTCCGGATTGGACGCGGTGGCCAGGTTCAAGAGGAGCGCGAACGAGACCGGCATCTCTATCGCCGGCGGCTCGCCGCCATGGATGTGCCAGACGGGATTGCCGAGACGCTCCTTCCATTCCTGGCGCGGATAGGCCGACAGGAACTGGTAGTACTCGTCGACGGCGCGCGGAATGACGTCGAAATAGAGCTTCTTCGCCTGGCGCGGCCGCTGGAACATGTAGAGTGCCAGGCTCTCGGTAGGCGCATAGGTCAGCCACTCGTCGATCGTCAGGCCGTTGCCCTTCGACTTCGAGATCTTCTGGCCGTTCTCGTCCAGGAACAGCTCGTAGACGAAATGCTCCGGCGCGCGGCCGCCGAGGATCTCGCAGATCCTGTCATAGATCGCCGCGTTGGTCTGGTGATCCTTGCCGAACATCTCGAAATCGACGCCGAGTGCTGCCCAGCGCATGCCGAAATCCGGCTTCCATTGCAGCTTCACCGCGCCGCCGGTCACCGGCAGCGTCGTTTCCTCGCCGTCCTCGTCGTCGAAGGTGATGGTTCCGGCCTGGGCGTCGACCGCCTTCATCGGCACGTAGAGCACGCGCCCGGTCTTCGGCGAGATCGGCAGGAACGGGCTGTAGGTCGCCTGGCGCTCCGGCCCCAGCGTCGGCAGCATCACCTTCATGATGTCGTCGTATCGCGCGGCCGCGCGCAGAAGCACGTCGTCGAACCGGCCGGACGTGTAGTACTCGGTCGCGCTCGCGAATTCGTAGTCGAAGCCGAACGTGTCGAGGAAGCGCCTCAGCATCGCATTGTTGTGGTGGCCGAAGCTCTGGTAGTCGCCGCCGAACGGGTTCGGGACCGACGTCAGCGGCTTGTGCAGATGCGGCTCCAGAAAGGCGCGGTCCGGCACATTGTCGGGGATCTTGCGCATCCCGTCCATGTCGTCGGAGAAGCACAAAAGCCGGGTGCGCACCCGGTCCTCGGTCAGGACGCGGAACGCATGCCGCACCATCGTCGTGCGCGCCACTTCGCCGAACGTGCCGATATGCGGCAGGCCGGACGGCCCGTAACCGGTCTCGAACAGCACCTCGTCGGGAAATCCCGCGCGCTCGTACCGTTTGACGATCTTGCGCGCCTCCTCGAACGGCCACGCCTTGGCGTCGGCGGCCGCTGCCAGGATTTCGGGCGCAAGATCGATGTCGGTGGTAAGCGTGTCGGCCATGTCGGGTTCCCGTTCTGCGCCCCGCGGCGCGGCCAACCGTCTATGCGGGCCGCTTATCTGCGTCAATGACGCGCGACCTTTTTCGTTGCGGCGGGCGTTCGGTGTTCCTACCTTCGCGGCTCGAGGAACGGAGCAATCATCGATGAGCAGACCCACCCCGCATGAGGCCATGATCTATCTCATGGTGATGACGTCGGCGGCCGACCGCGACATGACCGATTCCGAGCTGTCGCGCATCGGAACGCTCATCCGTACGCTGCCCGTCTTCGAGGATTTCGACGCCGGGCGCACCATCGAGGTCGCGCGCCAGTGCCAGGAACTGCTGCAGCAGGATGGCGGCATGGAAGGCGCGCTGCGGGTCGTCGCGCAGTCGATTCCCGCCTCGCTGCGCGAGACCGCATACCTGCTTGCCGTCGAGATCGCCGCCGCCGACCTCGATATCAAGGCGGAGGAGCTGCGCATGCTCCAGCTCTGGGCCGAGCGTCTCGAGATCGAGCCGCTGGCCGTCGCCGCGATCGAACGCGCAGCGCGCGCCCGCTACCGGCGGCTGGGCTCCTGAGGCGACATCCCCTCTGACCACAATTTGACTGGCGTTTGATCGACCGCAGGGGTCAGGACAGAGGGCACGCACAACCGCACCGGATCGAGCCATGAACGCACCCGAGTTCTCCGAAGCCACCGTACGGCTTGCCGCCTTCGTCCTGATCTTCGGGTCCATGGCCGCCTATGAATTGTGGTCGCCGCGCCTCGAGAGAGACGAGATGCGCGGCGCGCTGAAGTCGAAGCGGTGGTTCACGAACCTCTCGATCCTCGTGCTCTCGTCCGTTCTGCTCAGGATCGTCTTCCCCGCAGCCGCGGTGGGAGCCGCGCTCTGGGCCGAGACCAACGACATCGGCCTGTTCCGCATCCTCGATGTGCCGGCGTTCGCCGCCGGGCTGATTGCCTTCTTCCTGCTGGACTTCGCCGTCTGGCTCGAGCACGTGGTGAGCCACAAGATCCCGCTCCTGTGGCGTATCCATCGCATGCATCACGCCGATCGCGGCTTCGACGTCACCACCGCCCTGCGTTTCCATCCGCTTGAGATCCTGCTCTCCATGGTGTGGAAGGCGGCGGTCGTCGTGGCGCTCGGTGCGCCGGTCATGGCGGTGCTCGTCTTCGAGATCGTGCTCAATGGCTGCGCGATGTTCAACCATTCCAACATCCGCATCCCGCTGGGCTTCGACCGCGTTCTGCGCAGGGTTCTGGTGACACCCGACATGCACCGCGTGCATCATTCGAGCATCCGCGAGGAGACCGATTCCAACTACGGCTTCAACTTTCCGTTCTGGGACCGGCTGTTCGGCACCTACAACAACCAGCCGCGGCTCGGCCATGAGGGCATGGAGATCGGACTGCGGGCATATCGCGGAGCCGAAACTGCGAACCTGTTGTGGGCGCTGAAACTGCCGTTCTCGGGCATGGAGCGCCCGACCCGAATGAAAGGCCCTAAAAGAAGCTGACCGGAAAGTAGCGCAGGTAGAATTCGGCGAATTTGCCCTTGGCGTTGATCTCGCGCAGCGCGTAGTCGAAGGCTTGGATCAGTTCGGGGCGGTCGGCCGGGGCGGCGATCGCCAGCCCGTCGCCGAAATATTCCGGCGCCAGATAGGGACCGCCGGCAAACCGGCAGCAGCGCTGCGAACTCGAGCCAGCCAGCCAGAAGCCGAGCCGCATCCCGTCGCTGAAGACGGCGGCAATCTTGCCGTCCTTGAGATCGTCGAACATCCATTCGCCGCGGCTGTAGGTGACCGGCTTCATCTCGGGAAACAGGTCGCGCAGCGCGCGTTCATGCGCCGAGCCGGCGACGACGCCCACCCGTTCGCCGGCCAGCTTGCGGTAGAGCGGCTCCGAGACGGCATCGGCGCGGCGCATCACGAAGCGTGCCGGGAAGCGCAGATAGGAGCGCGAGAAGCCGTAGCGGCGCCGGTTCGCCTCGGTCACCGCCAGGCCTGCGATGATCGCTTCGCCCTCTCCGTCCTCCACCGCCTGTTCCAGCTCGTTCCAGGGCAGCGCCTGGATCTGGCATTTGTCGGTAATGCCGAGTTCGGCGCAGATGGCGCGGGCGAGGTCGACGTTGAATCCCGAGATACGGCCGGTCGAGTCGATGAAGTTGAACGGTGGAAAGTCGATCGTGGTCAGGAACCGCAGCCGCGTCACCGCGCTGAGGTCGGGTCGGGTCAGCCGCTCCTTCGCATCCCAGAAATAGGGGATTGCCGGATCGGCGGCGGCCGGCAGGAAAGTCGCGCAGCATGCTGCAAGAACCAGAGAAACGAACTTCATCGCTTTCCAATTTCGGCTTTTTGGTTCAAAATTGTTACGAAAATAGACCGCGTATCTTTTCTGTACGGCGTTCTTTGCAACCCGGAGTTCATGGAAAGGAGCATCGCCGCTGTTTAGTATTGAAACGTGCCACCGAGCGCAACGGGGTGGGTTGCGATGAGCGACTTCGACAAGACACTGGAATATATCGACCAGATTCAGGCGGCCAGCACGCCTGACGAAGTCTGCGGGCGTCTGCTTTCGGTAACCCGCGAATTCGGGCTCACCGCGCTGATGGCCGGAACGGTCCCTGATCCGGGAACGCCGGCCGAAGACCAGCAGGGTCACGTCCTGCTCTGCGACTGGCCGACGGAATGGCTTGAGCGCTACGTCGCGCGCAACTATGTCGACCATGACCCGCTGGTAAAGTTCATGAAGCGCAAGCCGGCGCCGGTGAAGTGGCTCGAGGCCGCCGACGCGGTCGGGGCGGATGAGTTCGGCCGCAGGGTCTACGGCGATGCCGGCGAGTTCGACCTGCACGACGGCATGGCCTTTCCGCTGATCACGCTGGACGGCAAGGTGATGATGGTCTCGCTCGGCGGCAGCGTGATCGATCTGTCCCCGGCCGAATTCGGCATCATCTCCTTGGCGTCGACTTATGCGATCGGCAGGGCGATGCAACTTCACGCCAGGATCGAGACGATCGAGCACCGCATCGAGTTGACTCACCGCGAGCGCGAATGCATGCAATGGGCCGCGATGGGCAAGTCGGAGTGGGAAATTTCCCAGATTCTCGGCATCTCGGAGCACACCTCCGAGAAACACCTGCTCAACGCCAAAGCCAAGCTCGGCGCTGTCAACCGCGTGCAGGCGGTGGCCGAGGCCATACGTTTGGGCTATATAAGCTGATCTCCCGATCAGCTCGTATTTTTCGGCAAAATACTACGTGATCACGTAATTTTCCGGCAATTGCCACGCCGTAAGCTTTCCTTCGTAAAAGAAGGAGACGGCAATGATCTACTCATTGACCACAAGCGAACTTATGGGGCGTCCTGATTTGTGGCAGGCTGTTCACGCCCTTCGTCATCAGATCTTCGTGGAAGAAATGGGCTGGGAAGACCTTCGCAGGCCGGACGGCCTTGAAGTCGACCAGTTCGACCATGAGGAAGCACAACATCATCTGGCGATCCGCAACGGAGAACTGGCCGGATACCAGCGTATGCTGCCGACCACGCGTCCGCATCTCTTGACCGATGTCCTGCAGGATCTGTGCGAAGGTCCGTCGCCGAAAGGCCGCCGCGTGTGGGAGCTCACGCGATACGCCGTCGCGCCACACTATCGCGAGGGGCGCTGGGGGGTGTCCAGCGTTGGCAGCGAACTTGTCGCCGGCTTCATCGAGTGGGGCATGGAGCGCGATATCGACCAGGTCATCATCGAGTTCGAACCGATGTGGGTGCTGCGCGCGCTGCAACTGCACTTCCTCGCGCGGCCGCTCGGCTATCAGCGCACCTATGGTCGCCAGCAGGTCGTCGCGACGCTGCTGACCTTCACCGACGACACCCTGCGTACCGTCAGGGCGAAACGCGACCATCAGGCTCCGGTGCTGCAGCACGGCTATCCCGATCTGATCGGTCTCAAGAAGGCCTCGTAGCGGCAGCGCGCATCCCGTCAACGCGCGTTTTCGCTGTTCACACAATCCCAGGAGAGAGCGTTATGGACTTTCGCCCTGAAACGGAATTCGTCAATCACACATTGACCGTCACAGTCTCGTCGGATGACGGTCGCCCCGTTCTCGATGGCCGCGCCTATGCCCGGCTCGCCCGGACGTTGCAGGATGCAGCGGCCGACGACGAGATAAGGGTCGTTCTTCTGCGCGGCCTGTCGGGCTGCTTCTGCCTCGGCGGCGACTTTTCGGAGTTCGTCGATTCCACCAAGCACCAGGCCCTGATCGCCGCCGTCACGGACATGTTCCGGACACTGGCGACCTTTCCGAAACCCCTCATCGCCTGTGTCGACGGCGATGCCGTGGGCGTCGGCTGCACGATCCTGTTCCATTGCGACATGGTGATCGCATCGCGGACCAGTACGTTCCGCGTGCCATTCGTCGATTTCGGGCTCGTCCCGGATGCCGCGACCAGCATCCTTGCACCGGAAAAGCTAGGATATTCCGGGGCGTTCCGCTTCTTCTGCCTCGGCGAGACGCTCGACGTGAGGCAGGCGCAGGCGCTTGACCTCGTTTCGCTAGTGGCCGAACCGGGTGAGCCGGAGGCCGTTGCCATGCAGACGGCGCGGGCGCTTGCCAAGAAGCCCGCCGGCGCGATCCGCCAGACGAAAGCGCTGCTGCGCGGCAATGCCGACCAGCTCTGCGACAGGATCGACCGGGAAATCTCGCTGTTTCATGCAGCGCTCCAGGACGAGACCACGATCCGCCGTCTCAAGCGCATAGCCAGGCTGGCTGCTTAGGCGTTCCGCTCCCGGCCTCGGCCGGGAGCGGATTCTTTGAGAGTGGGGCAATGGGGGCATCGGCGCCGCCGATGCCGGGGAGACGCAATGGAGGGGAGATACGTCGACGCGCGCCGGGAGGCGGCGCCCGCCATCCCGGTCGTTCCATCAATGGAACCGGCCCGCGACCCCGGTCCGGCGAACGTTCCCGACGATCCGGAGTTGCGCCAGTGGCGGCGTCTGCTCGAACAGCTTTTCGTCTCCGGTCGGGATGTCGCGGCCATCGCCGAGCGGGCCCGCATCCGCGAAACGAGCTTCCTGCGTGAGCTTCTTGCATCCGGCATTCTTCCCGAAGACCGGCTTTTCCGGGCGATTGCCCGCGAGCTCGGGCTCGCGTTCCAGTATGCGGTAGATTCGCGCCGGCTGCTGGTCAGCGACAGGGATTGCGTTCTTCTTCTGAGGGCACGCGAAGAGGCCCGGCCCGTGCAGCTCGACATTCCGGGCGAACCTGCGGCGCTGCTTTGCGCACCGACGTCCCTGCGCCTGACAGAGATGAAAGCGTTTCTGGCGCAAAGGCCGGCGATCGCCCGGCGTATGAGGATTGTCGCCCCGACGGTCCTGCGCGAGGCCCTTGCGGCAAAGGCGCAAGGCGAACTGACGCGGGTCGCGACATTGGGACTGTTCGATCGTTTGCAGGCCTTTTCGGCGCTCGTCGTCGCCAACGCCTGGCAGGGCGCCTTTCTCGGCGGCCTCGCTATCGCCATCCCGGTATCGTTTGCGATCGATCCCGTGACGGCCAGTCTGGCGCTTCACGCGGCGTTCTCGTTCTTCTTCCTGTCCTGCGTCGTTCTGCGGCTTGCCGCCGTCGGCTTCGCCGGGCCGCTGCGGCTCAGGCGTTTCACCCAGCCGGATGAGGCCGAGCTGCCGGTCTACTCGGTGCTCGTCGCGCTGCATCGGGAGGCGCCGATCGTCCCGGAACTGCTCGTTGCGCTGGGTCGCATCGAATGGCCGCGCAGCAAGCTCGAGATAAGGCTGGTCTGCGAAGCCGACGATCACGAGACGCTGGCCGCGCTCGACGCGCAGGCGCTAAGGCCGTGGATCGAGATCGTCAGGGTTCCGCCCGGCGAACCGAGGACCAAGCCGAAGGCTCTGGCCTACGCCCTGCCGACCACCAGCGGCGAGTTCGTGGTCCTGTACGACGCCGAGGACCGCCCGCACCCCATGCAGCTCCAGGAAGCCTGGCTGCGGTTCTCGTCATCGGACGAGAACCTCGCCTGCCTGCAGGCGCCACTGATCGTCACCAATGGCGCCCACGGCTGGCTCCCGTCGATGTTCGCCTTCGAATATGCGGCGCTGTTTCGCGGCTTGCTGCCGTTCCTGTCGCGGGGGAGGCTGCTTTTCCCGCTGGGCGGGACCTCGAACCATTTCCGTCGCGCCGCGCTCGAGCATGTCGGCGGGTGGGATCCCTACAATGTCACGGAGGACGCCGATCTCGGCACCAGGCTGCGGCGGTTCGGCTATCGCTGCGAGATGATCACCCATCCGACCTGCGAGGACGGGCCGACAAGGACCCGCGACTGGATCTCGCAGCGAACCCGGTGGTTCAAGGGCTGGATGCAGACCTGGCTGGTCCATATGCGCCGGCCGCTGGTCCTGCTTCGCGATCTCGGCACCGGCTCGTTCCTGGTCTCGCAGATCGTTTTCGCCGGCATGGTCGTGTCGGCGCTTGCCCATCCCATCCTGCTCGGCAGTGCCGTGTTCCTGCTGGGCGAACTCGTGCTGGCGGGTCGGGTGTCGTTGTCGAAATCGGTCCTGATATTCCTCGATTCCACCAACGTGATCCTCGGCTATCTCGCCTTTCTGGCGCTTGGATTCCAGACGCTCACCATACGCGAGAAGACGGGCTTCTGGCGCATCGTGGCGCTGACCCCGCCCTATTGGCTGCTGATGTCGCTGGCGGCGTGGCGCGCCCTCTATCAGGTCATAGCCAGGCCGCACGAATGGGAAAAGACGCCGCACTATCCGCGCCGCCCCGTCGTTCCAGCACGGTCCGCTGCGGATGAGAGGGAACTGCCACCGAATGCCGGCCTTAGCCGGCTTCGAGATAATCCGGTCCCTCGCCGATAATCTTGTGATCCTCGGCTCCGATCGCCTCGAGGTCGCGGCCCTCATAGGGGATGGCGAGCAGGATCCGGCGCATCACCGCGAGGCGCGAGCGGCGCTTGTCGTTTGCCTTCACGATAGTCCAGGGCGCGATCTCGGTATGGGTGCGCGCGATCATCAGGTCACGGGCGCGGGTATAGTCGTCCCATTTCTCGATGCCGGCGATGTCGATCGGCGAAAACTTCCAGCTCTTCAGCGGGCTATGCCGGCGGTCGTGGAATCGCTTGAGCTGGGTCTCCTGGCCGATGTTCAGCCAGAACTTGAAGAAGCTGATGCCCTCGTCGGCGATCGCGCGTTCAAAATCGGGCGTCTCCTCGAGGAACTTCGCATGCTGCTCGGGGGTACAGAACCCCATCACCGGTTCCACGCCGCCGCGATTGTACCATGACCGGTCGAAGGTGACGAACTCGCCACTGGTTGGAAAATGCGTCACATAACGCTGGAAATACCATTGCCCGCGTTCGGTCTCCGACGGCTTCGGCAGCGCCACGTTGCGCGCCGATCGAGGGTTCAGATATTCGCGGATGCGCTCGATCGTGCCGCCCTTGCCCGCTGCGTCGCGTCCCTCGAACAGCGCCATCACCCGGTGCCCGGACGCCTGCTGCCAGCTTTGCAGCTTCACGAGCTCGATCTGCAGCGCCTCGATCGCCTTTTCGTAAATCTTCCGCTTGAGCCGGCTGTCATAGGGAAAGTCGCCCGCTGTGAGCGCCTTGTCCTCCACCCAGTCGGGCAGTTTCGGATCATCGATGTCGAACACCCGCTCGACGTCGTCGCAGGTGATGGTGACCGGCCTGCCCGGTGGGGATATGTCGGGGGATGCATCGGTCGCCTTGTTCTTCGGCATGGAAATATTCCTGTTTTCGTCAGCCATTATGGTATGGGGCGGCTTGGCTGTGGTCCAGCCGGTTTTCGCGGGCCGGACCATCGGGGAAGTGGATCATCGCATGGATCAGCGCGGCAACGAGCCGACACCGACGGACCTGATGAAGCGGCTTCCCGCACGCCTGTGGGAAGTGCGCTGGCCGCTTGCCGCTGCCGCCGTCGCGTTTCCGGTCGCGACGGCCATTGGCGGCGGCTCGATGCCGCTTGCGCTCGGCGCAGTTGCGGTCATGCTGATTGCTGCAGCCCTTGCGCCCCTTGGCGGCACGGCCGCGCTGCGCGACTCGGAGGCGCGGCCGCGCCGCGGAACCGGCATTGCCAGCCTCGAGCCGGCCGCGCTCGCTGCCGCCGTGCCCGAGCCGTTGATATTCTTCGATTACTCCGGTGCGGTCGTCGACGCGAATCCGGCCGCCATTGAGGCTTTCGGCGGCCTTCCGGCGGGCACCTCGCTGCTCTTCAAGTTCCGCGCGCCGGAGATGCAGGGGCTGATCAGCTCGGCGCTGTCCGGCGCGGTTGGCGCCGCGCCGATCGACTATGCCGAGAAGGTCCCGGTGGAACGCCTCTACAAGGTCGCCGCGGTGCCGGTCGGCGAATACCTGAGGATGTTCGTGCTGGTGTTCCGCGACCAGAGCGAGGTCCGCCGCATCGATCGCATGCGCTCGGACTTCATCGCCAATGCCAGCCACGAGCTGCGCACGCCACTGGCCTCGATCAGCGGCTTCATCGAGACGCTGCGAGGACCGGCGCGCGACGACGAGAAGGCACGCGAGAACTTCCTCCAGATCATGCAGAACCAGACCGCCCGCATGGCGCGGCTGATCGACGACCTGCTTTCGCTGTCGCGGCTCGAGATGAAGCCCTATCTCAAGCCCGACGAGACGGTCGATGTCGGGCAGCTCGTCGAAAGCGTCATCGACTCGCTGCGCCACCTCGCCGAGGAGTCCGGCGTGACGATCGAGAGGCAGATGCCGGACACGCCCGTCCATGTCGCCGGCAACCGGGACGAGCTGATCCAGGTCTTCGAGAACCTGCTCGAGAACGCTTGCAAATACGGCCAGTCCGGCGGCCGCGTCGTCGTCAGCGTGGCGCGCCAACCGGAGAACAGGGAGCATGGCATCGGCGTGTCGTTCCGCGATTTCGGTCCCGGCATCGCCGAGGAGCACATCCCGCGCATCACCGAACGCTTCTACCGCGTCGACGTCGATACCAGCCGCGCGCAGAAGGGCACCGGCCTCGGCCTGTCGATCGTCAAGCATATCCTCGGTCGCCACGACGCCCGCCTGACGATCCGCTCAAAGCCTGGCGAGGGCGCCACCTTCACGGTGCATCTCCACGCCCGCTGAGATCGCCAGCCGCGTTCTCCCATGGCATTTCTTCGTTTCGTCACTCGGGTGGCTTATCACGCAAGGGCCTGCCGCTATACTGGCCGGAACCGGGAGAGACGAATCCGATGCAGACCGAACATATCGTTCGTTCCTACGACGAGGAGCTGAAGTTCCTGTCGAACCGCCTGGCCACGATGGGCGGGCATGCCGAGCGCATGGTGGAACAGGCCATGGCCGCGCTGGTCAATGCCGACCACGGCCTGTCGCGCAAGGTGATCGAGGACGATCTGGTGCTCGACGGCGCGCAGCGCGAAATCGACGAGAAGGCGATCTTCGTCATCGCGCGGCGGCAACCCATGGCCAGCGACCTGCGCGAGATCATCGGTTCGATCCGGCTCTCGGCGGATCTGGAACGCATCGGCGACCTTGCCAAGAACATCGCCAAGCGGGTGGCCGCCGCAACCGACACGCCGCAGCCGAAGCGGCTCCTGCGCGGCCTGGAGGGCCTCGCCGACCTGGCACTCACACAGCTAAAGGGCGTGCTCGACATCTACGCGACCCGCGCGGTCGACCGTATCGGCATCGTGCGCGACCGTGACGAGGACATCGATGCGATGTACACCTCGCTCTTCCGCGAATTGCTGACCTACATGATGGAAGATCCGCGCAACATCACCGCCTGCACCCATCTTCTGTTCTGCGCCAAGAACATCGAGCGCATCGGCGACCACGCGACCAATATCGCTGAGACCGTCCACTACATCGTGACCGGTCAGCAGATGCCGCTGGAGCGCCCGAAGGAAGACAAGAGCCATGAGGTCATGGCAGGCGGCAGCGCCGCGGGCTGACACCCTTCCGCCCTTTTGTGGATGGCGAGAGGGATCGTCCCGGTCTGAGGCTTCAGCGCGCCCGGCGCCTCTCGGAAGCCGGCTGGTAGGCGACGCGAGAGTGGTAGGTGCAGTAGGGGCCGCTTTCGCCGACATCGTTGCCGCAGAAGCTGAATTCTTCCGACAGCGGATCGCCGTTCGGCCATTTGCACGTGTGCTCGGTGAGCTGAACCAGCTCCAGCCGGCGCGAGATCGGCACGACGACGTTCTCGCTCGGACGGATCTGCTGGCGGGCGATCGGCTCGGCGTCGAACTGCGCCTGTAGCGCCGTGGCGCCGATCGTCGCCGTGATCGTACGCGTCGGGCGCGCGCCGCCGCCGCTCTTGGCGCCGCCATGCGCCGCCTGGGTCTTCTTCTGGCGCGGCGCGGCGCTGGTCGCGCGGCCGCGGCCCGAAAGCTTGAGCCGGTGTACCTTGCCGATGACGGCATTGCGGCTCACGCCTCCGAGCTGGGCTGCGATCTGGCTCGCGCTCAGCCCCTCGGTCCAGAGCTTCTTCAGTTGTTCGACGCGTTCGTCAGTCCAGTTCATCAGCGCACGCTCCTGTGCAGCGTGCGGAATCGGAATCCGTTGTCGGCCCGGCACCAGCCGGGATGCGACACCACATATACGTTGGTGATAGAGTCCGCCGCACGAAATCTAGTCTGTTGGAGCCAAACTACAGTATCGGTTGACTCCGTGACAAGAGTCCCCGGGAACCCGGGAATCGCTTTTTTCGGTTTTCCCCAACTTGGCCCGCCGGCGCGCCTGTTCGCCCCCTGGGCCGTTGCCGCCCGCCGACGCCCGACCGTTGACACCACCGCCAAAAAACACGATATCTCGGCCATTGCCGCCCCCGAGGCGGCTTTTTGCTTTGACGGTCGGCGTGTCGGGCTCGCCACACGCGGCCAAGCGCACGGTTTCCGGAGCCTGGGACGATGAGCGGTACGGCACTTTTCGACACATACGCGCGCGCGCCCTTCGTCTTCGACAGGGGCGAAGGCTCGTGGCTCCTGACCGACAAGGGCGAGCGCTATCTCGATTTCGGCGGCGGCATCGCCGTCTCGTCGCTGGGGCATGGACATCCGCATCTCGTCGCGGCGCTGACCGAGCAGGCGCAGAAGCTCTGGCATCTCTCCAACATCTACGAGATCCCGGGCCAGACCCGGCTCGGCGAGCGTCTCGTCGCCAATACCTTCGCCGACAAGGTGTTCTTCACCAATTCCGGCGCCGAGGCGCTGGAGGCGTCGATCAAGACCGCCCGCCGCTACCATTTCGTCAATGGCGCGCCGGAGCGGTTCCGCATCATCACTTTCGAGGGCGCCTTCCACGGGCGCACGCTGGCGACCATCGCCGCCGGCGGCCAGAAGAAATATCTCGAAGGCTTCGGCCCCAAGGTCGAGGGCTTCGACCAGGTCCCGTTCGGCGACATCGACGCCCTGAAGAAGGCGGTGACGCCGGAAACGGCGGCGATCCTCATCGAGCCCGTTCAGGGCGAAGGCGGCATTCGCGTGGTTCCGAACGCCTTCCTGAAGGAATTGCGTGCGATCTGCGACGCCGAGGGCATCCTGCTTCTCTTCGACGAGGTCCAGTGCGGCATCGGCCGCACCGGCAGGCTGTTCGCCTATGAGTGGACCGGCATCACGCCGGACGTCATGGCGATCGCCAAGGGCATCGGTGGCGGGTTTCCGGTCGGGGCATGCCTTGCCACGGCCGAGGCGGCCAAGGGCATGACGACCGGCGTCCACGGCACGACGTTTGGCGGCAATCCGCTGGCCATGGCGGTCGGCAACGCGGTGCTCGACGTCGTGCTCGAGGACGGTTTCCTCGACGAGGTGTCGCGCAAGGCGCTGCTCATGAAGCAGGGCCTGGCGGCGATCGCCGACGACTATCCCGACGTGATAGCCGAAATACGCGGCGCCGGCCTGATGCTCGGCATCAGATGCGTCGTGCCCAACAGCGCGATGACGGCGGCTCTGCACGCCGAGAAGATGCTGGCGGTGCCGGCCGGCGACAACGTCATTCGGCTGCTGCCCGCGCTGACCGTGTCCGACGAGGATATCCGCGAGGCGCTCGACCGTATCCGCGCTGCCTGCGCCGCCTTGTCGGCGGCAGCCAGGGCCGGTTGACGGACGGGCAGGAAGCATGACCGCGTTTCCGCGACATTTCACGGACCTCGCCAGCGTTGCCGCTGAGGATCTGCGCGCCATTCTCGACGATGCCGGGCAGCGCAAGAGCCGCCTCAAGGCCGGCGATCGCGATCGCCCCTTCGACGGCAAGGTGCTGGCGATGATCTTCGACAAGCCGTCGACGCGCACCCGCGTGTCGTTCGACGTGGCGATGCGGCAGCTCGGCGGCGAGACCATCATGCTCACCGGAACGGAGATGCAGCTCGGACGTTCGGAGACGATCGCCGATACCGCGAAGGTCCTCTCGCGCTACGTCGACGCGATCATGATCCGCACGCTGGAGCACGACAGGCTGATCGAGCTGACCGAAAACGCCACGGTACCGGTGATCAACGGCCTGACGGACGACACCCATCCTTGCCAGATCATGGCCGACATCATGACGTTCGAGGAGCATCGCGGCAGCGTCCGGGACAGGCTGTTCGCCTGGACCGGCGACGGCAACAACGTGTTGCACTCCCTGCTCGAGGGCGCGGCCCGCTTCGGCTTCCGGCTGAACGTCGCGACGCCCGAGGGCAGCGACCCCGACGACCGTTTCGTCGAATGGGCGAGGAAGAACGGCGCACAGATCACCTTCACCCGCTCGCCGCAGGACGCCGTGCGCGGTGCCGACTGCGTGGTCACCGACACCTGGGTCTCGATGAACCAGGAGCATCGCGCCCGCGGCCACAACGTCTTCGCGCCCTACCAGGTCAATGAGGGGCTCATGGACCTGGCCAAGCCCGACGCCTTGTTTATGCACTGCCTCCCCGCACATCGCGGCGAGGAGGTGACAGACGCCGTCATCGACGGCCCGCATTCGGTGGTGTTCGACGAGGCGGAGAACCGTCTCCACGCGCAGAAGGCGGTCCTCGCATGGTGCCTGTCGGGAGGCAGAGAATGAGCGCGCAGGACCCTCGGCTCGGCGAGTTCGGTTTCGCCGGCGACGACCATGTGGTGCCGTTCGAGGTCGATCCCCTCGATATCCGCGGCCGGGCGGTCCAGCTCGGGCCGCTGCTCGACACGATCCTCGACCGCCACGACTATCCCGAGCCGGTCGCGCGGCTTCTGTCGGAGGCCGTGGTCCTGACGGTGCTTCTCGGTACGTCGCTCAAGTTCGAGGGCAAGTTCATCTTCCAGACACGCTCGGACGGGCCGGTCGACATGCTCGTCGCCGATTTCGCGTCGCCGCAGTCGGTCCGCGCCTATGCCCGTTTCGACGAGGAGCGGCTCGCCGAGGCAGTGGCCGCCGGCGAGGATGCCCCCGAGCAGCTCCTCGGCAACGGGGTTCTGGCGTTGACGGTCGATCAGGGACCCGCGATGCAGCGCTATCAGGGTGTCGTCCAGCTCGACGGCGCGACGCTCGAGGAAATCGCTCGCGTCTACTTCCGGCAATCGGAGCAGATCCCGACCGAGGTGCGGCTTGGCGTCGCCAAGCAGATCGTCCCGGAGGCGAACGGCGCTCGCGAACATTGGCGGGCCGGCGGCCTGCTGACGCAGTTCGTACCGGCATCGCTGGAGCGTCAGCGCATGCCGGACCTGCCCGGCGGCGACGGCACGCCGTCCGACGATCTCGGCGATCCGACCGACAATGCCTGGCGCGAGGTTCAGGCGCTGATGGCGACCGTCGAGCCGTCGGAACTGTTCGACCCGACGATCGGCGCGGAACGGCTGCTCTACCGGCTTTTCCACGAGCACGGCGTGCGCGTCTTCGACGGAATCGGCGTGGTCGACGACTGCTCCTGCTCGCGCGAGAAGGTCAGCGACATCCTCGCCGGCTTCACGCCGCAGGAGATCGAGGAAAGCGTCGAGGATGGCCGCATCAAGGTCCAGTGCGAGTTCTGCTCGAAGAGCTACGAATTCGATCCGGCCGAGTTCAAGCCGCGAAACTGACCGCGCGAGGGCGGATTGTTTTTTCTTTTCAGGGGGTTTGTGCGAGGCGACATGGCTTCGCGTCGCGGAGACGTGCGCTACCGTCGTCCCGCGCGCGCCAGCCCGTGTGCGACGAGCCGGTCGATGATGTCGGCGTAGCTGACACCGCTCGCCGCCATCACCTTCGAATACATGCTGATGTCGGTGAAGCCCGGAATCGTGTTGAGCTCGTTGACGAGGATGTGCCCGTCCGGCGTGACGAAGAAATCGGCGCGCGCCATGCCGTCGCATCCCAGGGCGCGAAACGCATCCGCGGCGAGCGCGCGCAGCGTGTCTTCCACCGCCTCCGGCAGGTCGGCGGGCACGGTCAGTACGGCGCCGTCCTGATCGACGTATTTCGCGTCGTAGGTATAGAAGCCATGGCTTTCGGCGGCGACGATCTCTCCGGCGCGTGACACGAACAGCCCGCCTTCCGTATCCTCGATCACCGCGCATTCGATCTCGCGGCCGGAGATGAACTCCTCGGCGAGCAGCTTGTCGTCGTGGCGAAAGCCTTCCGACAGAGCTTTGTCGTAGTCGGCGCGGTTGCGCACCTTGCTCACGCCGACCGAGGATCCCTGCCGCGCAGGCTTGATGAAGACGGGAAGGCCCAGGACGGCCTCGACGTCGTCGAAGGCGGGCGGCGCGCCGTGGCGGAGCGTCATCGAGCGGGCGGAGGGAATGCCCGCCGCGTTGAACAGCCGCTTGGCGATGTCCTTGTCGAGCGCGTTGGCCGAGCCGGCGATCCCGCATCCGGCGAGTGGAACGCAAGCCACCTCGGTCAGGCCCTGCACCGACCCGTCCTCGCCGTGAAGGCCGTGCAGGACCGGAAAGACGATGTCGATCTTCGGCATTTCATACGTCGTTCCGTTGGGCGGGAGCGCGAGAAGGCGTCCGTGTCCGCCGGGCAGGAAGCACAACTGCGTGCCGCCCGTTGGCCTTGCGAGCGCACCGTTCTCGACGCTGCTCAACAGCCATTGCCCTTCGCGCGTCACGTAGATCGGAACGGCGTCGTACCGCTCGGAAGACAGCGCGTTGACGACATTGGTCGCCGACAGCACCGAAACCTCATGCTCGGCCGAGCGGCCTCCGAACAGCAGTCCGATGCGCAGCCTGTTCGGTGTGGCGGTCATGGCTGTCCTTTCCGGGAGAGATGCGGGAGTTCGTTTCAGGCCTGTGGCCCGGGCCGGTGCTGACCCTAGTTCAGAGATCGCGGCTCGTTGGGGATGTCGAGCGAGAAGGCCGGTATCTCGACGTCGAACATTTCGCCGCGGCCGTTGCGCAGCGTGTAATGGCCGACCATGATCCCGGATGGCGTGGCCAGGGGACAGCCGGACGTGTACTGGAAGCTGTCGCCGGGATCGAGTTCCGGCTGCTCGCCGACCACGCCCGCCCCGCGCACCTCCTCGACCTTGCCGCTGCCGTCGGTGATGTGCCAGTAGCGCGACAGAAGCTGGACGAAATCGTCGGAATTGTTGGCGATCGTCACCCGGTAGGCCCAGACGAAGTGGTTCTTGTCCGGCTCGGAGCGGTCCTCCAGGTAGAACGGCTCGACGCTGACTTCGATCTTGCGTGTGACGGCCCGGTACATCGGAACGGCCCCTGTTGGGTTGCGATATTTGCCGACCGCCGCAAAGCGGTCAACCTCACGTCAATGTGCGGTTCCCATCGCGGTTTGAAAGGCTCTATTCTGGCATGATTGAGGAAGGAGCAAGGCCCGATGCTGGATGGCTGGGCGCGGCGGCGGCTCGACCCGCTGCTCGACAGGCTCGCCGCCCGCCTCGCGGCGGCAGGCGCGACCCCCAACGCGATCACCGTCGGCGCCTGCGCCGTGGGTCTTCTTGCCGCCGCAGCAATCGCGGCGCAGTGGTATCTCGTCGGCCTCGCGCTGCTGCTCGTGAGCCGGCTCGGTGACGGTCTCGACGGAGCGGTTGCGAGCATCACCGGCAAGACCGATCTCGGCGGCTTCCTC
>JAMLJD010000025.1 GCA_023953775.1 Rhizobiaceae bacterium
TATTGTCCGGCGAACCATCTTCGCGAACCGTCAAGGAGCCGCTTACGCTTCTGTTGTTACGTAGCAGAACGGAATTTGTACTCGTGCCATCGGCCCAGTCTCCATTCTGCACAAACATGGTTGCGTAGTTAGATGCAGCTCCCGTGCTGTCTATGGCGCGCACGGTGATGTATTCGGCGCCCGCCCCTCTTCCTCGATAACGTAGTCGGTTAAATTCTTCTATCGTAAGCGAATGCCATGTTTGGGGGGCAAGGACGGTATCGCCAAGGTAGATGGCTCCTGCCCCACGACTGGTTTCCTTGACAAGGACATATTCGACATCACCGTCAGCATCGCTGACATGGAACATCGAGGTCAGAGATTGCCGCCGGGAAACCAGTTCTCGCCTCTGATAACCTAGGGTGATTTGCGGCGCAGCAGGCTCGACCAGATTGATAGTTCGGTCGGTAAATACAAGCTGTTCCACATTGGTGATATATCCACGGTAGCGCGGTCCCGGGGCACTCGAATTGTTACGGAAATAGATTCTACCGCCTTCAAGCGTGGTAAGTTCCACGGAGTTATAAGAAAGCTGGAAGTCGACACGGTCAAAGCCGCTTTCACCGTCAATAATTATTCCGCCCGCCCGTATAATAAACGTGTCGTTCCCATCTCCGCCGAAAATATCTCTGCCGCCGCAGATTATTGTATCATCACCGCCGCCGCCGTACACAATGTCGGCCCCACCGAGGCTGGCATCTATAATATTATCTTGGTCATTGCCGCGTAGAGTGTCGGCGTATCTTGTTCCGACTATGTTTTCAATGGAGACGACGTCAGGATTATTTTCAAGGCTAAAGGAGATTCCTCCCGCATAACGCCATCTGAAGTCAATAGTATCGTTCCCCGCACCCCCATTGATATATCCTACGTCATGGACAACGAAAGTATCGTCACCGCCTCTGCCGTACAATTCATCCAGCGCGGCAACCTGTGATTCTCCAGTGTGCTCCATAAAATGACTTTGTATGACATTATCGTTGTCATCGCCTCGAATAATGTCGCTCTCGTAACTGCCGATAATATTCTCGACATTCCTTATTGTGTCGCCCTCGGCATGCCCTCCCGAAGCTTCACCAGTCTGAAGATCGATGACGATCCCGTCGCTCCAGTAGTTGTCCGGCGGATGACCCCACTCCTGGTAGGCCTCGTGGAACCAGAAACGCGAGCGGGAATAGGCAAGTGTGTCTTCTCCATCACCACCATCGATGTGATCGGAGCCATCGCCGCCGTTCAGATAGTCGTTTCCATCCTCGCCAAGAAGAAGGTCATTTCCGAACTCTCCGTAAATAATGTCGTTGCCATCGCCCCCGTTGAGGGCGTCGTTTCCGTAAATGAGCCCGTCTCGCCAGTCTCCGTAGCCAGGTGCGATATCCCCATAGATCGTATCGTCTCCGGACATGCCGAAGATGGTATCGTCGCCCCTGCCTCCGGTCAGGATATCGTTATCGGCTCCGCCATTGATCGTGTCGTCCCCGTCGCCGCCATTGACTCGGTCAGCGCCACCGCCGGAAATGACGGTATCGTCCCCGGCGCGGGAGTTTATGGTGTCTGTTCCCTCACCAGCCTGGATGAAGTCGGATGAGTCGGTGGATCTGACTTCGCTGTCATAGTTCCCCGTGTAAATAAATGCGCCGCCGCTATAGGCGCTTGCACTGTCAAATCTGACGCTGATTGATTCCGTTGATGTCAGTTCAACTTCAAACAATCTATCTGTTCTGCCGGAATCCCGGAAATCGATCACGACCGGCTCCGCTGAAGTGCCGACGATCGTGAACCGGGCATCATCCTGTCCGGATCCGCCATCGATCCACTGGCGCGCGAAGTTGCCGTCCACCTGAAATTGAAACTGGTCGTTCCCGTCCTCGCCGTAAAAGCGGTTTGATCCTTCCCAGTCGTAAAACGTGTCGTTTCCGACGCCACCATAGCTGGTGTCATCGCCTAGACCGCCCCACAGTCGATCATTGCCGGTGCCGCCTCTGATCGTGTCATTGCCTCGGCGCCCATACAGTGTATCGTTTCCACCATAGCCGAAGATTTCGTCGTCATCGGCGGTGCCCGTGCGGGTATCGTTTCCATTCGTCCCATCGATGCGGGCCATCTGACGGCGCTCCTGTTCGTCTTGCTCAATCCAGAGTCATGCCCGAAGACTAGCACCTCGACCAAGGTCGCAAAAGACTCGGGGAGCGTTACAGCGCAGCGTACCAGGCCTGCCGGGCGTTTGTTTACCTTACCTTGCAGGCCAGCAATTCGGGGCGATTCACCTAGTAAATCTAAAGGTGATCACCAGGTGTGACCCCAACAATGTATAGGGGATAAACTATAAATAACCCGGGAATTTGCGTGTAGTCTGACCCGAGTGGCCGGCACCGAGGCGGTCGGTGGTAAAAAGGCATGGAGAGAGAAGTTTCAGATTCGTATTTTTCGTATGCGCTTGATCAATCAAGGTCGAATAGCACGATATACCGATTTTATAAAAAACGCGGGTCAGGAGGCTGTTTATATTAAAATCGAGGAAAATGAATGAAGCGAAAAAGATGTTTTCGCTGTATTTGTAATGATATTGGTAGCTGTTGTTTTGTCATTTGGAATTTCTCACGCGCATCTTTAGATGCCTGGTTTCGCGGAAGGCGTCGATGCCTTCGCGACCCAGCTCCCTGCCGATCCCGCTCATCTTCCAGCCGCCGAACGGCGCCTGCAGCTCGCTCGTATCGTTGACGTTGACGCCGATGGCGCCCGCCTCGATGCGCTCCGCGAGGCTCCAGGCGCGCTCTAGGTCGCCGGAATAGACGTAGGCCGCAAGGCCGAAGGGCAGGGCGTTGGCGACCTGCAGCGCCTCGGCATCGTCGT
The DNA here is from genome assembly GCA_023953775.1 of Rhizobiaceae bacterium. Taxonomy (GTDB): domain Bacteria; phylum Pseudomonadota; class Alphaproteobacteria; order Rhizobiales; family Rhizobiaceae; genus JAMLJD01. The sequence continues at coordinate 2,890 of JAMLJD010000025.1, forward strand.
CGACCGGACGGATCGCGGCCAGCGGCCCGAACGTCTCCTCTGTCAGGGCAAGCGCGTCGTCCGGCACCTCGTCGACCACTGCCGGATTGAAGAAGAAACCCTTGTCGTAGGCGCCGCCTTTCGGCTGCCCGCCGCCGCGGAGAAGTTTGCCGCCGCGCCGCACGGCATCCTCCAGATGCGTCGTGACGCGCGTGCGCACGCTTTCGTTCAGCACCGGCCCGTAGAGCACGCCCGGTTCAACGCCGTGGCCGAGCTCGATCTTGCGTGTCTCCTCCACCAGCGCCTCGGCGAACGCCTTGTGGATGCCGCGTGAGACGAGGATCCGGTTCACCGCGATGCAGATCTGCCCCATGTTGGAGAACGAGCGCCGCGCGGCGGCGGCGGCTGCCTCCTGCGGGTCGGCATCGTCGAGCACGATGAACGGGCACTGGCCGCCGAGTTCCAGCGACAGCCGCTTCAGATTGGAAGCGGCCGCGCGCATGATCGACTGTCCGGCCGGCACCGAGGCCGTGGCCGAGATCATCCGGATGCCGGGATGCTCGGCCAGTGCCGCGCCCACCTCGGGGCCGGTTCCCGGCAGGTCGTTGAGCACGCCCGCCGGCAGGCCTGCCTCGGCGAAGCACTCGACGACCTGACCGATCGCCAGCGGCGTTTCGTGCGGCGGCTTGACGACCAGCGTGCAGCCGGCCGCGAGCACCGGCCCGACCTTCCAGGCATAGAGGTCGACGGGGTAGTTCCACGGCACGATGCCGCCCACCACGCCGACTGGCGCCGTCGAGACGAGATTGCGGATGTCGTGCCGCGACGATGGCCGGATCGACCCGCCGAGGCGGCGTCCTTCCTCGGCGTAGAAGCGGATCACCTCGATGCCGAACAGGATCTCCTTCTTCGCGTCGGGAACCGGCTTGCCCTGTTCGCGGGTCAGCGTTTCGGCGATCGCGTCGACCCGCTCCGCGATCAGGTCGGCGGCGCGGTGAAGGATGCGTGCGCGCTGATCGGGATGCGTTTCGGCCCATGCCGGCAGCGCCTTCGCCGCGGCCTCGACCGCGCGGTCGACGTCCCTGCGGCTCGCCAGCGCGCTGGAGCCGACTGGCGCGCCGGTCGCCGGATCGGCGATCGCGATCCGCTTGCCGTCTGCGGCGTCGGCCCAGGCGCCATCGATGTAGAGCTTGCGTTCCATGGACTTCACCGTGCCTTCAGCCGCCGCCACAGCTCCTCGTAGTTCTCGTCGTTCTGCCGGTTGGCGGCCTCCTTGCCCGTCGTGTTCGGATTGACCATCACATATGGCGTCACGCCGCGCTCCACGAGCTTCTCCGCCGTCGCCGAGACGATGGCATGGGCGATCGCGATGGTGACGCTGGTCGAGCTCGCGCCGACGGGATGCTCCAGCCCGTCGATCTTCAGCGCCGCGTCGGCCTTCGGAATGCCGGTGTCGATCACCACGTCGGCCACCTCGAACAGCCGCTTGCCCGACGAGTGGCGCGACGGCGTGGCCGATGAATGCGGGATCGACGTCACCGCGATCACCTTCAGCCCGCGCGCCTTGCAGTCGAGCGCGATGTCGAGGATCACGGCGTTGATGCCCGAATGCGAGAACAGGATCATCGTGTCGGCCGGGTCGATCTGGTGCGAGCGCATGATCGCTGTGCCATAGCCTTCCTGGGCATGGATGAAGCGGTACTGCCGCGCGCCCATGTCGCCCCACACATGGTGGAACGAGATCATCGTGCTTTCCACGATCGGCCGGAAGCCGACCACCGTGCCGGTGCGCGGAAAGGTCTCGAGCGCGGGAAGGGCGCCGTGCCCGGTGCCGAAGGTGAAGGCGAGCTTGCCGGCTGCGATCGAGTCGGCGCAATGGCCGGCGGCGGCCTCGATCGCGGTTGCCTGTGTCGTGCGCACGGTTTCCAGCCGTTCGGCGAGCGAGCCGAAATAGCGGTCGATGAGCGATGAGGTCATGGTCTTTTCCCGTAATGTCGTTCGTGATGGTTGCGGCTCACGCCGGTAGCGCGGCGAGCGTGTCGAGCGCGACGTCGAACAGCTCCGCCTCGGCTTCCGCCATCGCGCTCTCGCCGATCTTGTCCTGGCTGTGCGCGTCGACGGTCGCCACGCACAGCGTCGAGGCGCGCGCCCCGAGCACGCGGGCGGCGACCAGCAGCGCCGACGTCTCCATGTCGGTGCCGATCAGCCCCATCCGCTCGATGTCGGACTGGAGTTTGCCGATCATCTCGCGCCGCGCGCCCGACAGCCCGAACATCTCGGTGTAGAAGCCGTCATAGGTGCCGAATATGCCCGCATGCCAGGCGCGCGACCCGCCGCCGAGCCGCTGCCTGAGCGCGCTGTTGAGGTCGAAATCGGCGATCGCCGGGAAGCCGGGCGGCGCGTAGCTGTTCGAGGTGCCGTCGGCGCGCAGCGCGCCGTCCGCCAGCACGAAGTCGCCCAGCGCGGCCGGCGGGATCGCCATCGCCGTGCCGATGCGTAGGAAGGTGCGGATGCCGAGCGCATAGAGCTCGTGCAGGACGATCGTGGCGATCGGCGCGCCCATCCCGAAGGCCGTCGCGGTGATCCGCCGCCCCGCCCGCACTCCCGTCACCGTGCGCAGCCCGCGGTTTTCCGGCAGGAACACCGGGTCCTCGAGATGGTTGGCGATCCGCGCGATCCGCGCCGGGTCGCCGATCAGGATGGCGGCGTCGCCGACATCGTCCCTGCCTGCGCCGATATACCAGGCGCGATCCGAGCGTTCTTCTTGGGTCATGTCAGGCACTTTCATGTTGAGCTGGCTTGCCGGCGGCCGAGCAGCGCGCGCGCGGCACGATGGCCGGCCTCGATGATCGTCCGCAAGTCGGTTTCGCCGCCGGCCAGCGCCGAGATCGTGCCGCCGGCGAACGTGTCGCCCGCGCCGGTCGGGTCGGCGGTTTCGATGGGTGCGGTCGGGACCGAGACGGACTGGTCATCCCGCCGCGCTGTCGCGCCGTCCTCGCCGCGGGTTTCGATGACGATCTGCCCCGCTGCCGGTTCCCGCGCGCCGGCAAGGGCCGCGTCGAGGAAACCGGCCTCGGCCCGGCTGTGGCAAATCAGGTCGGCGCGCCCGGCGAGCCGCGCGGCGAGATCGCCGGGCATCGCGCGCGGGTCGTCCTTGACCACCCAGGCGAGCTTCGCGTCCGGGCGCAGCGCGTCGAGTGCGGCCCGCGTCGCGGCGGCCGGGCCGATCGTGACGCACAGCCAGTCCGCGTCCGCGATCAGGCCGCGCTGCGCCTCGGTCAGGGCGAGGTCGGCCGGCATGCCCGGATCGTAGAGACAGGAGCAGCCGCCGGCCGGATCATAGGCGAGGATCGCGATCGGCGTACGGGCATCCGCCAGCATCGCGACGCCCTCGACGGCAACGTGCCGCGCGCGGAGCTGCTCGACATAGCGTTGTCCCGCATCGTCTTTGCCGACCCAGCTTATCGGACAGGTGCCGCGCATGCCCGCAGCAGCCAGCGCGGCGGCGACATAGGCCGGGCTGCCGCCGAGCCGCGGCCAGGCCTCGTCGCGGCGGTCGACGATCGTCGCCGTCCGCCCGGGCGTCGGCACGGCGTCTAGCATCGCCACGTGGTCGAGGCTCGCATAGCCGATGATGGCGACCCCCGCTTTCATCGCGACAGCATCTCCACGGCGTCCGCCAGCGGCACCACGCGCCCCATATAGCGCTCGATGTCCTCCAGCGACGCCTCGGCGAGGTGAGGGCGGTTCGAATTGGTCGCCTCGAGCGCGATGACCGGCTCGAAGCCGTTGGCGAACGCGTCCTGCGCGGTCGCGCGGATGCAGACATTGGTCTTCACGCCGGCGATCACCACGCGGGTCACGCCCTGCTCGTGCAGGAACAAGGCCAGGTCGGTGCCGAAGAACGCGCTGAAGCGGCGCTTGAAGACCACCGTCTCGTTGTCGCCGCGCGGCTCGAAATCGGCATGGAACGCCGCGTCGCTTTCCCCTTCGATATGGTGGACGGGCAGCTTGCGCCACTCGAAGTCGTCGAAACCCTTGCGGTGCCGCTCGACCGCGTGAACCACGATAGCGCCGGAACCGGCCGCCGCCTTGCGCAGGGCGCGCATCGGTTCGAGCACCGCCTCGACGCCCGGATAGTGGTTTGGCTGCCCGGGCTCGAAGAACGAGCTGATCACGTCGACCAGGATCAGTGCCGTCTTTTCGGGTTTGGTCATCATGCGGTTCCTTTGGCCCGGGATCGGCGCGTCGCGACCGCCATCATTGTCAACACGACGATCACCATCGCATAGGGCAGCATCTGCACCAGCTCCGCCGGCACGCCGCGGCCCTGCATCCGGATCTGGAAGGCGTCGAAGAAGCCGAACAGCAGCGCACCGAGCGCGGTCGGCCAAGGGTGGTTACGGCCGAAATAGAAGGCCGCGAGCGCGATGAAGCCGCGCCCGGCCGTGATGCCCTCGTTGAAGATGCCGACCACGCCGATCGAGAGATAGGCGCCGGCCAGTCCCGACATCGCGCCCGCATAGACCGTTGAGGCATCGCGCAGCGTCAGCGGCTTTAGGCCGAGCGCGCGGGCCGCCTGTGGTGCAGCGCCTGCCGCCCGCAGCCTCAGCCCGGCGCGCGTGCGCCGCAGGAACCAGGCGGTCAGCGGAACCATGATCCACGCCGCCCAGGTGAGCGGATCGTGGCCGGAAAAAATTGCGCCGAGCACGGGGATGTCGGCGATCCCGGGGATGACGATCTCCGGCAGGCGCGCGACATCGGGCAGGTTGAGCGTGCCAGCGTTTCCGTAGGCGGATTTGAGGAAGAAGCGCACGAGCCCCGCACCGGCGATGGTGAAGCCCAGCCCGACGATGATCTCGTTGGCGTCGAGCCGGGTCACCGCAAGCGACATCAGGAGCCCGAGCAAGGCGCCGATCGCGGCTGCCGCGAGCAGTGCCGCCGGCCAGCTCCCGCTCGCAGCCGATACGATCAGGCCGGTGAGCGCGCCGGCGAGCATCATGGAATCGAGGCCGATATTGACGATCCCGCCGACGCGGTTGACCAGCCCGCCCAGCGCCGCCAGCAAGAGCGGCGTCGTCATGACGATCGCAGCATGGATGACGTTGTCGATCATGCCGCGCGCCTCCGCCTGGCGATGATCCAGCCGAAGCGGGCCACCGCGAAGATCATCACCATGCCCTGGAGCACGTTGACGATCTCGATCGGCACGTCCGAGAAGAGCTGGATCGTCGCTCCCGAGGTCGCGAGCGCGCCGAAGAGGATGGCGGCGAGAAGAATGCCGACCGCCGAGCCGCGGCCGAGCAGCGCCACCGCGATGCCGGTGAAGCCGTAGCCCGGCGAGAAGCCCGAGACGAAGCGGCCGACGCTTCCGAGCGCGTGGATGCCGCCGGCGATGCCGCCGATCGCGCCGGACAGCAGCATCATCTTGATGATCAGTACGGGCACGTCGATGCCGGACGCGATGGCGAAGCGTGCGTTGAGGCCGGCGATCCGGGTCTCGAAGCCGGAAGCGGTGCCGCGGTCCCAAAGCCAGTAGAGCACCAGCAGGCCGATGGCGATGAGGAACCCGGCATTGAGCGTCGAGGGCGGCATCAGCTTGGGAAGCCTTGCGGCCGCGTCGACCATCGGCGTCGCCGAATTGGCAGATCCGGGCGCCAGCAGCGGCCCGTTGACCAGATAGGCGGTCAGGCTGATGGCAATGAAGTTGAGCATCAGTGTGGTGACGACCTCGTCGACGTCGAGCCGCGCCTTCAGGACGCCCGGCAGCAGCATCCACAGCGCGCCGACGATGACCGAGGCCGCGAGCGCGAACGGGATCAGCACCGCCGCGGGCAGCCCGACGAAGGTGAAGCCGACATAGGCCGCGGCCAGTCCGCCGACGAACACGCAGCCTTCCACCCCGACATTGAAGGCGCCGGCGCGAAACGCGATCGCCGTCGCCAGCCCGGTGAGGATCAGCGGTGTCGCGGCTGACAGCGTCGCCGCGATGCGCTTGACGCCGCCGAAGGATTCGACGGCCAGCAGGCCGTAGACGTCGATGGGATTGTGGCCCGCCAGCATCAGCACGACCGCCGCGGCCGCGAGCGCAACCAGCAGCGGCGTCAGCGCATCCATGATGGCGCGGCCTCTGCCGCCGGACGGCGCGATTGCGGGGCCGCTCATGCGCTGCCTCCCAGCATCAGGCGCCCGATCGTCTCGATCTCGGCCGAAGAACGCGCGACCTCGCCCGACTTGCGGCCGCCGTAAAGCACAACGATGCGGTCCGACAGGGCGATCAGCTCTTCGAGTTCCTCGGAGATCACGAGTATCGCGCCGCCGCGGTCCCGGAAGTCGAGCAGGCATTGATGGATGAACGCGATCCCGTGGATATCGACGCCACGGGTCGGCTGACATGCGAGCAGGAAGCTTGGATTGCCGTCGAGCTCGCGCGCGACGGCAACGCGCTGCTGGTTCCCGCCCGACAGGCTTCCCGCCGGCAGGTCCGACGATCCGCGCTTCACACGGTAGCGGTCGAGAAGCTCGTCGACATGGCGGGCGATCGCCCGCCGCTTGAGCACGCCCGAGGTGCAGAAGGCAGGCCAGCGATGGTGGCCCGCGATCGCGTTCTCGCGGATCGGCGCGACAAGGCACAGGCCTTCCGCCGCCCGGTCGGGGCTCAGATAGGATAGGCCGCGCGCGCGCCGCTCGGCCAGCGACAGCCCTGTCACGTCTGCGCCGCCGAGGTGGATCGTGCCGGCCCGCACGTCCCCGAGCCCGGTGATCGCCGAGGCAAGCTCGTCTTGGCCGTTGCCGGCGACGCCGGCAATGCCGACGATCTCGCCGGCATGGATCGTCAGGTCGAGCTCCATAAGCCGTTCGTTGCCCGCCGCGTCGCGCGCCGTAAGGCCCTTGATGTCGACGATCGCCGGACCTGTTTCGCCGGCCCGGGCGCTCGGCTGGACCAGCACCTCGCCGATCATCATTTCGGCCAGCTTCTGTTTGCTTGCATCCCGCGCCGGCAGGCTCGCCACCTTGCGGCCGTTGCGGATGACGGTGATGTCGTCGGCAACGTCCATCACCTCGGCGAGCTTGTGGCTGATGAAGATGATGGTGCGGCCTTCGTCGCGCAGCGTGCGCAGCAGCACCACCAGTTCGCGCACCTGCGCCGGGGCCAGCACGGCCGTCGGTTCGTCGAGGATCAGCACGTCCGCGCCGCGGTAGAGCAGCCGCAGGATCTCGACGATCTGGCGCACATGGACCGGGGCGTCGTCGACCGTCATGTCCCAGTCGAGCACCACGCCCGCCTGGCGCTCCAGCAGCCGGGCGGCTTCGAGCGCGCGCGGCTTGTCGAGCTGGCCCAGCCGGTCGACCGGCTCGCTCGACAGCACCAGATTCTCGAGCAGCGTCAGGCCGGGAACCAGCATGAATTCCTGATGGACCATGCCGATGCCGTATTCGAACGCATCGGCGGGGCCGGTGAACTCGACCGGCCGGCCGTCGATCGTCACGCTGCCCTCGTCGGGCCGGTCCAGGCCCTGGAGGATGCGCATCAGGGTCGACTTGCCGGCCCCGTTGCCGCCGACGATGGCGTGCACGGTGCCACGTCCCGCATCGAAATCGATGCCGTCATTCGCGGTCACCGGACCGAACCGCCGGGTTACGCTTCGCGCACCCAGGCGGCTCGGCGGCAGCGCCGCATCTGGCAGGGCCTCGGTCAAGTTCGGTCTCGGCTTACTTGAGGTAGTCGGGGTAGCCCTGGTCCACGACGTTCCAGACCTTCACCTTGCCGGACAGGATGTCTTGTTTGGCCTGTTCCACCTTCTCGAGGATCGGGGCCGGGATCATGTCCTTGGTGTGCTTCATCTCCGAAAGGCCGACGCCGTTCTCCTTGAGGCCGAAGGTGATGGTCTCGCCGCCCGGGAACTTGCCGTCGGCATAGTCCTTGACCACGTTCTCGACCGCCACGTCGGTCCGCTTGACCATCGAGGTCAGCACGGCGCCCGGCGCGATGCCGTCCTGGTCCGTGTCGACGCCGATCGCGTAGTGGCCTTCCTCCTTGGCCGCCTGGATCACGCCCATGCCGGTTCCGCCGGCGACCTGGTAGACGATGTCGGCGCCTTCCTCGAACATCGCCTTGGCCATCTGCAGGCCGATCGACGGATCGCCGAAATTGTTCGAATAGGCGACCTTCACCTCGACGTCGGGATTGGCGGCCTTGGCGCCTTCGATGTAGCCGGCGATGAACTTGTCGATGCCCGCCGACTTGGTGCCGCCGATCACGCCGATGATCGGCTCGGCATTGATGCCCTTGATCGACGTGTCGGTGGTCACCAGCGCGGCGAGCGTTCCGGCGAGATAGGAGCCTTCCTGCTCCTGGAACAGGACCGACGCCACGTTGCCGCCCTCGCGGACCTGGTTGAGGATCACGTAATTGGTGTCGGGATAGTCCTTCGCCACCTCGACCATCGGCTCGCCGTGCGAATATTCGAGGTCGACGATCAGCCCGAAGCCGGCATCCGAGGCGCGGCGCAGGATCTCGGCCGCCTGTGCGACGACGTCTTCGGATTCGACCGGACGGCCCTCGATCCCGGTCGCCTCGATGGCGCGCTGGAAGCCCGAATAGGCGAGGTCGTTGTAGGACTGGTCGCCGAGGCCGCCCTGCGCGACGATCAGTGCCGCGCGCTTGTCCTGTGCTGCGGCGTCAATTGTTCCAAGGCCCGAGGCGAGGGCCAACGAAGCCGCGCCGACGACTGCTATCTTTTTCATGATGATGCTCCTGTTTCTCCTGGTTCCCCGAATGATGCTGCCGGACGAGGCGGGCCTCGTAGGAATACCGGCGCGCGTCATAGATCGCGCTGACGGCGTCCAGCGGACGGCCGTCGGCGGCGAAGGAATGGCGGGTGACCGAAACGACCACCCCGTCCTTCGGTAGTTTGAGCAGCTTGCGGTCGTCCTCGTCCGCGCTGCAGGCAATGAGCCGCTCCGTCGCGCTCGCCACGGTGAGGCCGTGCCGCTCGAAATGGCGGTAGAGCGAAAAGGACGGGTTGCGGGCGACCTCGACCGACAGCCCCGTCTCGGCGACGAGGTCCGCGGCAAGCCACGAGCGATGGCGCGCCACCGCCAGCCCGTCGACCAGGCGCAGGCGGTCGAGCAGCATGATGTCCGTCCCGGCGGGATAGGGTAGGGTTTCGTTCCAGTCGGCCGGCTCGAAGGCAAGCAGCCTGTGCGATGCCGTGTGCCCGGCGGCCTCGACCGCCTCGGTGAAGCTCAGCAGGTAACCGGGGGCACGGCGCAGCGGTGCGTCGGCGACGAAGGAGCCGCTGCCCTGGCGGCGGGTGATCAGGCCCTCGTCCACGAGTTGTTCGACGGCCTTGGCGACCGTGAAGCGGCTGACGCCCCAGTCCCTGGCAAGTTGCGGTTCGCTCGGAATGCGCGCGCCAGGTCCCAGAGTGCTGATCCGGTCTTTCAGACCCTCGGCGATCTGAATGTAGAGCGGTTCGGATCTGGTCCGTGTGGTCGGCATCTCCAACGTCCTCCAAGTTGTCCAGTCAACTGATCAGCTTTTCGGATGAATTGCAAGACCTCTTGGGAAGAATGCCATCATATGCCCATGCGGGATCGCCCTGCGGCCGCATCCCCAACGCGGCGCGCCAGAAGACGGCGAGTGCCATCGAAATCTGCTGAAATGACGGGGTGAAATGCAGGAAAACCGGGTGTGCGGGTGCGAAATCCGCGCAAAAAGTCTGAGTTCGGCTGGGGCTGGAACGCACAGACCGGTGAGTATGGCGATCTCTACAAGCAGGGCGTTATCGATCCCGCCAAGGTCGTGCGCGCAGCGCTCCAGGACGCCGCGTCTGTGGCCGGCCTGTGCTGGTCACCACCGAAGCGATGGTGGCAGAGAAGCCGAGGAGGGAAGCAGCGCCGGCGCGGCGTTGCGAGTAGCGAAAAACCCGGATCGTCTCCTTGTCTGCCTCCTCCTGCTGGGAGCAGGCTAACCTCAAAGCGAGGACAATTCAGGGGAGCAGGTCATACTTCGCAAGCGCCGATACGCTTCCGTCAAACCGTGAAAGGCTCTAGGTCAACCCTTGATCGGTTCGATCAATCGGGGGCGCATGACCGCGAAGATGGGCAGGACTTCCATCTTGCCCTTGACCGCGACCCTGTCGACCTCGTTGATTATGAAAGCATCGCCGACGATCTCGGCCGTGCGCGGTCCGATCAGGATTGGCGTCCGATAGGTTTTCGTTTCGCTCTCCAGTCGGGCGGCGAGGTTCACCGCGTCGCCCAGCGCCGAATAGTTGAAGCGGATGTCTGACCCCATGTTTCCCACGACACAGTCACCCGTGTTGATGCCGACGCCGATCGCGAACTCGATGGGCTCTTCGTTGGCCGCGCGCGCTTCATCCGCAAGTTGCCGGTTGAGGAACTCGAGTGCATCGAGCATGGCAAACGCTGCCTCTACTGCGTGACGCGCATGCTCCGGATCGTCAAGCGGCGCGTTCCAGAACGCCATGACGCTGTCTCCAATGTATTTGTCGATCGTCCCTCCGGCGTCGAGCACCGCGCGTGACAGCGGGTTCATGATGCGGTTGACGAGGAGTGTGAGCCGCTCGGGATCCTGTTTGAGGCGCTCCGAAATCGTCGTGAAACCGCGAATATCGGTGAAAAGCACCGTAATGGTGCGCCGCTCACCCCCCAGTTTCAATAGAGCGGGGTCAGTTGCCAGGCGCTGCACTAGAACAGGCGAAAGATATTGCGAGAACGCCTGCGTTATGCCGCGCCGTATGCGGCTCTCGACAGCGTAGTCTCGAGCGCCGAGCGCGCCCGCGACGCTCATGAAGCTCAGCAGCGGAGCGATCGGGTCGAGATAGATTTGCCCATAGGTCATCAGCAGCCATGATCCGGCGCTGAAAGCGATTGCCGCGATAACGACATAGACAATCGTGCGCCGGTTGCTTCCCGCGCGGACGGTGAGCGCGGACAAAAGCGTGGACACCGCGATCGCCATGATGGCGGCCTGGCGAGGTGCCGGCGTGACGAGCAGTCGTTTGGCGAGATTGACATAGGCGGTGGCCTGGATCTCCGCGCCGGATACCAGCCTTTGGCTACGCAGCGTATGGCTCGTCGCATAGGCGTCCGCCCCACCGGTCTTGAGATCCGCCGCGGCCTGCATGCTCAAGCCTACGATCACGACTTTGCCGTCGAGAAAACCCGGCGGAAGAAACACGTCAGGCTCGAGCGCCTGATAATATGAAATCGTCGGGAGGGTTCGCGCCGGTCCGAATGATTGCATCAGCGCGCCGGCAGGGACCGGTGCGGAATTGCCGTTGACGAGAGACAGAAGAGTTCGGGCAAATCCGTCTTCCCGCCGGGGCAGCCGTCTCACAACGCCGTCTGAATCGAGCGAAATCGTCGCGATTCCCGTAGCAGCGCCGGTTTCGACCAATTCAGTCAACGGCTCCACCCGGATAATCTGGTCTGCGTGCGGCGTCTCGACCAGCGTTTCGTCGCCGGCCAGCACCACGTCGGGACCGAGCCGAGATGCCAGTGCCGCGTCGGACGCGGGATTGGATGGCTCGGCAAAAATGATATCGATGCCAATCGCGCGCGTGCCGGCCGCGCGCAATTCCGCGACGAGGCGGGCGTGAAGATCTCGCGGCCACGGCCATTGACGACCGATCTCGGCCATCGAGGGCTCATCGATGGCGATAATCACCGGCGCGTCCTCGGGAACCGCGGGCGGGCGGATCGTGGAGAGAAAGTCGAAGGCCCGCGCCTCGGCGAGACGGAGTGGCTCGGTCGCCGAAAGTATCGACATGACGATTGCCACCACGGCGGCCAAAACGAGCAGGAAGCGTCCCCGACCGCGGGCCGCCGGATCATCAGGAGAGTCCTCGACGCGCGTCCACCACGCCTTTGCCATCAGAAGCGGACCCTGAGCGACCCTGCAAATGTGCGACCCCAACCCGGTGTTCGCACCCCACCTCCGGGTTCGCTCGAGACCTCGATTTTCCGGTCGAAGATATTGTAGGCGGCAAGATTGAGTTCGAACCGCTTGTCAAACGGCTCGAAGGTCAGCAATGCGTCGGTCGACCAGTAACCGTCGAGCACCGTGCCGGAAACATCGCCGACGCGCTCTCCGACATAGCTTTCGGCGACGGTGATCTTCAGCCTGGAAGGATGGACGAAGCTTATCCCGAACCGCGAGGCGAGCTCAGGCACGTAGGGCATCGGTCCGCCGAATCCTGGACCCGGAGTCCGGTTTTCAGAAGCGGTCCAGGCCACCGTGCCGAAGGCACCGAAACCCCACCCGAGCCGCGCATTGGCGGTCAGGCTCGCGCGCGTGAGCCGGCCGCGGTCGAGATCAATGGTCTCCAGCGAGGCCGGGATGTCGATCGAGATATCATGAAGATTTTGATGCTGGATTTCCGCAGCGGTAAAAAAGCGGTCCGTCCATTCCGCCTCCCATCGTGCAATAGCCGTATCGCTGTAACCGCCGAGCTCGAGAGGGTTGTGGTTCGACTGCAGCCCGCTAACCCCAAGTGGCGAGAGCGTCGTCAAGGAGTCAAATCCGGTCTCTCGCAGTCCGGCGAGGCGCAGCCGATGCCTTTCGACGGGCGTCCAGCTAACGCCGATGCGTGGCTCCATGCGCGCGACATCGAGCGTCCCGCCATTGAGATAGCTGCCGTGAACAGCGGCATTGATTTCCAGATCGTCATTGACGGCATAGATCGCGTCGATCCAGGCCCGTCCAAGCGTCACGTCGGCAGTTGCGGAGGTCGTCACCGGCAGCGGTCCGACAACCGGAATATGAAGTGTCGTGGTATCGACCGTGAAAGCCGAGAAACGTCCGACTTCAGCGCCATAGCGTATGCTCAGCTCGCCCACGCCGATCGAGTGGTTCACGCCCGCGGTCCAGACATTCTGCCGGGTTTGACGCTCATTGGTCGAACCGAAAGGAACGCCGATGTCGAAGAGCCTTTCTCGCAGGCTCTTGTCGTGTAGTTCGCTGTAGAAGAAGCCGGCGGTCGCGATGTTGCGATATCCGAATGTGTGGCTCCAGACCGCGCCGGCGTTGAGGACATTCGTAGTCTGCGTATCAGCGAGCCGGGCGTCGAACACTCCGACCGGCAGGGCCGCCGGCGTCGGGATAACAGCAAGCACGTTGGTGGAGTCGCCGCTTGAAAAATAGCTCACCAGACGATCGTTCGGTGTCGGTTTCGCGGTCAGGAACGCCGATCCGGCCAGCTGTTCCTGGCCGTAGGTGAAATCGACACCGCCGAGCGAAATCGAGCGCCGCGAAAGCGTATCGGTGCGATTGAGCCGTGCCGAAAGACTCCAGGGAAAAGGCGTCACGCTGTATGACCGTACCTCGGCGTCGCCGGTCCAGCCCCATTCGCCGCCTTCATGCTCGAACCCACCCGTCAGCGAGCCCTCGATGAACGGTCGGCGAAACAACGTCGCCTCGCGTGCGCCGCCCGCCAGCATGAGCGGGTCGAGCGAAAGACCTTGCAGGAAGGAAGACAGGCCGGACGCTCTGATCGCGGGATCGAAGGGTCCTGCGCCGTAGCCGAGATTGTTGACATACGGGTCAACTCTCCCGGCGATCGCCTGATCGACAAAGCCGGGCGCGCTGAAGGGCGAGAAGGCGAGATCGCCGTAATAGCGGCCCCAGTCATCGAGACTCAGAAGCCGGAACGCATCGTTGAGTGTGGAGCTGGCGTCAGGATTGGCGCGCGGCGGAGCAAAATCGCCGCGGCGCGCTCGTGCCCGCTTCATTGCCATCTGCGCGTTGTCGATCGCCTTTTCCGCGTCGTAGTCGTTGATCGCAATTGCCGTGACAGCAAGCGATTGAACCGGGTCGTTCGGATCGAGCCGGTCGGCATTTTCGAAAGCCTGCTCGGCCGGCTCGATATCGCCGGAGTTGTAATGGGCCGATCCAAGAAGAATGAGCCCCTGCGCGTAGGCCGGGTTGGCCGTCGTTCCGGCGAGCAGATCCTGGCGCGCCTTCTCGGTGTCTCCGGTCTGCAGGTGATAGCGGCCGCGCGCAACCAGCGCGATGTGGAATTCGGGATCCAGCGCAATGGCCGTGTCGATCTCTGCCTTGGCTTCCTCGATCCGGTCCTGTTCGAGCAGCATGAACGCAAGATTGGCATGCGGAACGGGATCCTGGGGATCGAGCGAAATCGCATGTCGCAGCGCCGCTTCGGCTTCACGCTCGGCACCGCGTGTGTTCTCGATCGAGCCGAGCAGGTTCCACAGGTCGGACGAGCCGGGCTCGAGTTCGACCGCGCTGAGCAGATCGGCGCGCGCGCCTTCGAGGTCGCTTTCGATCCCATGGCGATATGTAGCCCGGGCAGCAAGTGCTTGCGGCTCGTCGGGATCGAGCGCGAGCGCCCGGTCGATCGCCGCGCGCGTCTGCTCCCGGTCATCGAGCAGGATGGCGAGCCGCGCGCGGATTGCCGGCAAGACCGGACTGTCGGGAAAGCGGGCTTCGGCGCGTTGAAGAACTGTGATCGCTGCCTTGATGTCGGTGAGAAAGCCGGCTGCGATCGCGGCGGCCAGCGCGCCGTATGGACCAAGGGCTTCAGCCCGGGGAGGCGCTTCGATCCGCTGCGGATCCGCGAGTCCTCGCGCGAAATAGCCGCCAAAAAGCGCGATCGCGCGGCGGTTCCCGCCGAGATGCGGCGCAGCGCGCAAAAAAAGCGAAGCGGCTTGGTCATAGTCTCTGGTCGCGCCCGCTATCAGCGCTTCGACGAGGTCGAGCCGCGCCCGCTGGGCGGGATCAAGCCGGAACGATCGCGCATAGCGGACGGCATCTTCTGCGGCCGTGCGGTTTTCCTGGGTGAGGGCCGTTTCGGCCAGGCTGGTCCAGTCTTCTCCGCTTCGCCGCTCGGGCGCGATCGCCAGGATTTCTTTGTGACGGGCGCGATTTTGCGATGCGCTGCCGGAACTGGCGGGCAGATAGGCGAACGCACCGCGCAGCGAAAGATAAAACAGCATCTGCTCACGGTCGTCGGGAGCGACAACGATGATCTTGGTCGGCGCCTGTCCGATCGAAGCGACGGCGGCTTCACCGCCCGCAACCGACACTGAGCCGTACGCATTTGAAAACTCGATCAAACCTTCAAGGACAATGAGCGAGGTCTTGCCGTCGCCTTCGACGGTCATGGTCCAGTCGGTTCCGCGTATCGCGGCTGCCGCCGCGGGCGTTTCGACCGTGATGCCTTCGCCGCCGCGCTCCGCCCGTGCCCAGATTGTTCCTGATTCAAGGCCGAGCTCGGTCCCGTCGGTCGATCCGATCTTCTTGACCCGCAGCGTCGTGTTGCGACCGAGGCGAATCTGCGTGCGATCATTGAACAGAATTGCCAGGTGGCCGATCGCATTGGTGCGCAAGACGTCGCCGGCCAGCAGATCCTGTTTCACGTCGACTGTCTTCCAGCCGGCGCTGTCGACAAACCGCGCTTCTTCTCCGCTCTTGTGCGAAATCACGGTGCCCTCGGGATTGGAAAGCCGAGGAAAGACATCCGCCGCCGCAATCGTCGCGATGGCGCAGTGGACACTAGCCAAAATGACCGGTGCGTAGCGTCGCATGACGGTTTCCGAACGTCCGGGTGAAATGCGAGGATATGCGGAAGTCCAAAATAGAAAGTCAAGTTTTTGTTTGCCGGTTGCCTCGCTGTCGGTCAATTATGAAGGCAGAAAATGAACTTGTTCTGGCGGAAAACCCATGGTGACCAGAAGGGCGGATCACTCTAAAGAAATCGAGAAAGAAGAACATGAATTGGTATATAGGAAAGAATATATCGATCACCTGAAGAAGGTAAATGATGTTTTTTACGATCAGATACGGATTGCTGATCAGAAAGCCGCCTATATTTTTACATTTATGCTTGCTTTTATGGTTTCTTCCGCTGAAGGCCGTGGCGTTTTTAAGTGGGTACGGTATCAGGAAGGCGACTGGCCGATAGTCTTTTGCTCGGCAATTCTTGCTGCCGCCGTTGTGGTCTCCTTGCTCTCGGCGATACTTGTCGTGTTGCCCCGGCACAAAAGCGAAGCGACGTCGCTCTATTGGGGCGCCTGGCCACGCAACAGGACGCCGTTCACCGATGCCGCCGAGCGGGGCGATCCAGACTATCTGTACCACCAATATCTCGACAACGTCGACAATCTGGCGGCTATCAGCCGCGCCAAATACCGCTTTGTCGGCCTGTCGTTTCGAGGGCTGATGCTCGCTGTCACCGCTTATGTCGGCCTTCTTCTAGCAGGCTGAGCGGCCGCGCCGGCCGCTGCTTGTCAAGTGGTAATTGGCGCATCTGCGCTGCTGGATCACCGCTCAAGGCGTCCATGGGAAAATGAGAAAAATGGGCATGCCGACCGCCACCACTCATATCGAACGCCGCCTTGCCGATGAAGGCGCCCGTGAAGGAACTGTGCTCGCCGCGGCCTCTTTCGTCGGAGATCAGGCTTCCCGGAACAGACAGTGTAAAAAAAACCTGAGTCGCGATTTTACAATCGAAGCCCCAAGTGATTGAAATATATCGGAAAAAACAGGAAATGGCACGCCCAACGGGACTCGAACCCGTGTTTCCGCCGTGAAAGGGCGGCGTCCTAGACCGCTAGACGATGGGCGCGCAGGAACGAGGGGCCTTATAGAGAGCTTCGGCGCTGCGGGCAAGCGCAGAAGCGCCCGAAACCGGCTTGATTTTCAAGCTATTTCTTGCGCCGGCGGCAGCGCCAGTTCCAGTCGCGCTCCGGACCCACGTCGACATGCACCGATTCGGTGTGGCAGTAGGTGCCGACCCCGCCGCGGCCGGGCATCGAGCGGACATATTTGGCCAGTTCCCACTTGCTGACGCCGGAGATCTGGACGTCGGCGGCCGCGCAATACATGTGCAGGGAATTGCGGGCGCCGCGGGCTCTTTTGTTGCGGTCGGGGCTGCGGTAGCCCGACGTCACCACGATCTTCTTGCCGTAATGGCGCTCGATCGATTTCAGCACCCGCACCAGCGACGGCTTGAGGCAGGCCGTATCGACGCCCTCGTGCTGGACCAGCAGGCCGTTGGGCGCGAGTCGGGCGAGGCCGCCGGCCGACGCGATGCGGAACGAGCCGTCATCCTCATTGACGTCAACGTCGCTGTCGTCGTCGCTGCCGGAACGCCGGCGTATCTCGAACAGCCCGTTGGCACGCACGCCCGGCAGCGCGTCGCCGGTCAGGCTGGCGCGGGAAGCGGAGCGGCGGGCAGGGTCCTCGCCATTCGCCGAGCGGCCGATCTTCGCGGTGGGGGTGGGCTGTGTTCCGACCGAGGCAAGCTGGACGAGCGGCTTGCGGCGCGGTTCGACGATGCGCGGAGGCGCGCTTGGCGCCGACTGCGAAAAGAACGACGAAAGGAAGCCGCGGCGCTTCTGCTGGACCACGGCCGGGGCGGCCGGCTGCGGTGGCGGCTCGACCGGCGCGGCCATGGCAACGGCCACCTGTCCTTCCCGGACGGCCGGCGTCGGAGCGGGAACGACCGCATCCTCGGCGAGGTCCGGCGCCCGTTGCGCGAAGGCGCCGTCGTCGAGCGGCTGTGGTGCCGAAGGTGCTTCAGGGAATGTCGATGCGAGTGCCGCGCGCTGCGCGTCGAGCGTATTGTCCGGCATCTGCGGTTGCATCGCCGGAGGTGCCGAGGGGTTTGCCGCCGGCACATAGGCCACGACCTCGGGCAGTGCGGGACCCGTCTCGTCGAGGCCGGCATAGGCCGTCTCGGCGTCCGTGTCCTCGGTGGTCGGCTGCTGGCTGTCCGCCGTCGCGTTGGGAACCGCCAGCGGCGTCAATCCGAACTGCGTGATGGGGTCCGACGTCGATGTGCAGGAGGTCAGAAATACGGAAAAGAGCGCCGCCGAAACGCAGCGCAACATGGTCCGGTCTTGCCTCGGCTGCAATCCTGGCAACCCGTTCCCCTTCACTTGCACGCTCACGGCCAGCGCCGTGCTGCTGCCACTCGACCGCCGCGCATCCGCCCCGGACACATTGCGGCTGTCTCTACGTCCGTCCTGGCGTCGAAAACGATCCGATCGCCTTGCCCGGAGGTCCCGCCTCGTCGCCCGCTATGGCAGTCGAACCGGGCCAATGGCCTACCGAATCTGCGACGTTCGAGCAACAGTATCCGGCTATGTGCGAAATGGGGCGACAAAATGGTCGCCTGTTGCAATTCCGCCATCCTCTCGCCGGGATTGGTCAGACGCGGACGGTCACGTAGGTGCCGGGGGCTTCGCCGAGAGGCTTGCCGTTCGCTCCCGGCTTCCGGGCGGCGACCTTCTGCTTGTTGTGCTTTTCGATCCATTTGTGCCAGTGCGGCCACCAGGAACCGGGGTTTTCGGTGGCGGAAGCGACCCAGTCGTCGAATTCCCCGTCCGGCTTGCCCCCCGTCCAGTGCTGGTACTTGCCCATGCTCGGCGGGTTGACGACACCGGCGATATGACCTGAGCCCGCCATGACGAACTCGACGTCGCCGCCGAAGTAGCGGCTTCCCAGGAAAGCCGATCGGGCCGGCGCGATATGGTCCTCGCGCGACGCGAGATTGTAGATCGGTATGGTGACGTCAGACAGCGACAGCGTCCTGCCGGCGAGGTTCATCTTGCCTTGCGAGAGATTGTTCTCGAGATAGCAATTGCGCAGGTAGTAGGAGTGGTTCGCCGCCGGCATCCGGGTCGAATCCGAGTTCCAGTAGAGCAGGTCGAAGGGCAGCGGCGCCTTGCCGCGCATGTAGTTGTTAACGACATACGGCCATATCAGGTCGCCCGACCGCAGCATGTTGAACGCGGTCGCCATGCGGTTGCCTTCGAGATAACCCTTGCCTTCCATCGACTTCTCGAGTGCGGCCACCTGTTCCTCGTCGACGAAGACCTTCAAGTCTCCCGCATAGGTGAAGTCGACCTGCGTGGTGAAGAAGGTGGCGGTCTTGATCCGGTCCTCGCCTTCCTGCGCGAACAGGGCGAGGGCTGCCGCCAGCAGGGTTCCGCCGACGCAATATCCGATCGCGTTGACCTCGCGTTCGCCGGTCGCTTCCTCGATCGTGTCCAGCCCGAGCTGTATCCCGTCGCGGATATACTCCTCCCATCCCATGCGGCCGTGCCGTTCGTCGGGATTGACCCACGAGATGACGAATACGGTGTGCCCCGCCTCGACCGCCCATTTGATGAATGATTTCTGCGGGTTGAGGTCAAGAATGTAGAACTTGTTGATCCATGGCGGGCAGATCAGGAGCGGGCGCTTCAGCACCTTCTCGGTCGCCGGCTCGTACTGGATGATCTCCGCCACGGCGCTGCGCGCGACGACCTTGCCAGGCGTCACGGCTATGTTCTCGCCGATCTTGAAGCGCGAGTAGTCGGCCTGCCGCAGCCTCAGGTCTCCCTTTCCGGCCTCGATGTCCTCGGCCAGCATGTGCATGCCGCGCACCAGGTTCTCGCCGTTGCTGGCGACCGTTTCGCGGAACAGCTCGGGATTGGTGAGGATGAAGTTCGACGGCGAGATCGCGTTGCTGAGCTGCTTGACGTAGAAGCGCGCCTTGTGCTTCGTACGTTCGTCAATCCCGTCGGCCTGTTCGACCAGATCGCCTGCCCAGCGAGCGGTGACGAGATAGGCCTGCTTGAGAAAGTCGAAGAAGGCGTTGCGGCCCCATTCGGGGTCCTGAAAGCGCTTGTCGGTCTTGTCCGGCGCGACGGCGTCGCCGACCTCGGGATTGCTCATCCGGGTCACGGCATTGCCCCAGATCGTCATGTAGCCGGAAAAGAGCCGCGTCTGCGCCTCGACGGCGCGCGACGGATCCGAGAGCCAGTACTCGCTGAGCTTGGAGAAGGTCTTGACCATGTCGGTCACCGGCTCGGAGAGCGTGTCGCGCACTTCGCCGCGTTCCCGCGGTGCAGCCCATGCGGCCGCGGCCTTGCCGGCTTCCTCGATCATCCGCGCGAGATTGAGCGCGAACTTCTCGGGATCCCTGACAATATACTGTTCCACCGATGACGGCTCGACATGATCCGTACCGTTTCCGTCGATTCGGTCACTCATGACGCCTCACGCTCCTCCCGATGCTTTTTCTTGACATAATATCATGTGATGCGGCTAACCGTCTAACGACGATAGACGCTCTCGCGGGACAAATTGATGACGATTGCGGCCATATATGCTGGCTTTCGGGCGGTTCGACAGACCCCGTGGGCGATTTCCGTGATCGTCGCCGGCATGGCGCTGGCGTCGTGCACGACGGCGTCGATAGACGATGCGTTCCCGGAGGCTCCGCAGCAACAGGCGGTCACGCCCGCAGCCGAACCGGTATCCGACGAGCAGGCCGCCATACAGCCTGCCGAGGGCGTTCTCGCCCCGGCTGCGCCGGCGCCGGCCACCGATGGCGACTACCCCAATCTCAACATTCCGGCCGAACGGGCGACGGAGCAGCGCAGCCCCGCCGACAGCCGCGCGCGCTTGTCCGAACTCAAGGCCGTCCAGCGGCAGCGCGAGAAGGAAGAGGCATCCAACAAGGTTGTCTCCGAAGAAAAACGCCTGCGCAAGCTGTCGCGCACCCGGCCGAAGGAAGTCCTGCGCGAGATCGAGGGCGAATAGGCGTATCGACCCGTCCGGCAATTGGGTGTATATCGCGCGCGTCCGATCCCCGCCCCATACTGGAACCGCAATGGAAGAGTTTCACAAGGTCCGCCGGCTGCCGCCTTACGTCTTCGAACAGGTCAATCGCCTGAAGGCGAGTGCCCGGGCGCGGGGCGCCGACATCATCGATCTGGGCATGGGCAATCCGGACCTGCCGACCCCGAAGACCATCGTCGACAAGCTGTGCGACGTGGTGCGCGATCCGCGCACCCACCGTTATTCCTCCTCGCGCGGCATCCCCGGGCTTCGCCGCGCCCAGGCCGCATACTATGCGCGCCGCTTCGGCGTGAAGCTCGATCCGGAGACCCAGGTCGTCGCCACGCTCGGCTCGAAGGAGGGCTTCGCCAACATGGCGCAGGCCATCACCGCGCCGGGCGACGTCGTGCTGTGCCCGAACCCGACCTATCCGATCCACGCCTTCGGCTTCATCATGTCGGGCGGCGTGATTCGATCGATGCAGGTCGAGCCAGACAACGGCTTCATTCCGGCCCTGGAGCGCGCGGTACGCCATTCGATTCCGAAGCCGCTGGCGCTGATCATCAACTACCCGTCCAATCCGACGGCGCATGTAGCCTCGCTCGATTTCTACAAGGACGTGGTCGCCTTCGCGCGCAAGAACGACATCATCCTCCTGTCGGATCTCGCCTATGCCGAGATCTATTTCGACGGCAATCCGCCTCCGTCCGTACTCGAGGTTCCCGGCGCCATCGACGTGACGGTCGAGTTCACCTCGATGTCGAAGACGTTTTCCATGCCCGGCTGGCGCATGGGCTTCGCCGTCGGCAACGAGCGCCTCATCGCCGCGCTGGCGCGGGTGAAATCCTATCTCGACTACGGCGCCTTCACCCCGATCCAGGTGGCCGCGAGCGCCGCGCTCAACTCGGACGGCGCCGAGATCGAGGAGGTCCGCAACGTCTACAAGCGCCGCCGCGACGTTCTCGTAGACGCCTTCGGACGCGCCGGCTGGGACGTTCCGCCGCCGGCCGCCACCATGTTTGCCTGGGCGCCGATCCCCGAGCCGTTCCGGCAGATGGGCTCGCTCGAATTTTCCAAGCTGCTTGTCGAGAAGGCCGACGTCGCGGTTGCGCCCGGCATCGGCTTCGGAGAGCACGGTGACGACTTCGTGCGCATCGCGCTGGTCGAGAACGAGCACCGCATCCGGCAGGCCGCGCGCAATCTCAAGCGCTTCCTGGCTCCCGCCCTGGACAAGCCGGACAACATCATACCGCTCAGCGCCCGGCGCTGAGCCGTCATCCGACCATCAAACTATTGGGGAATGCCGGGAACATGGCCGAAGCATTGCGTGTGGGAATTGCCGGCCTGGGTACGGTCGGCGCGTCGGTGGTCCGCGTGTTGTCGCACAAGGGCGCCGAACTCACGCGTCAGTGCGGCCGCGAGATCACCGTCACCGCCGTTTCCGCGCGTGACCGTGGAAAGGACCGCGGCATCGACCTTGGCGGCGCCGAATGGTTCGACGATCCCGTCGAGATGGCGAAGAAGGCCGGTATCGACGTCTTCGTCGAGTTGATCGGCGGCGAGGAAGGGGCGGCGAGGGCCGGCGTGCGCGCCGCGCTCGATGCCGGACGCCACGTCGTGACGGCCAACAAGGCGCTGCTGTCGCGCCACGGCGTCGCGCTGGCCGAAGTCGCCGAGAAGAAGGGCGTGCTGCTCAACTACGAGGCCGCCGTGGCCGGCGGCATCCCGGTCATCAAGACGATGCGCGAGGCGCTGGCCGGCAATTCGGTGTCGCGCGTGTTCGGCATCCTCAACGGCACCTGCAACTACATCCTGACGCGGATGGAGGCCGAGGGCCTGTCCTTCGAGGCGTGCCTCAAGGAAGCGCAGCGGTTGGGCTATGCCGAGGCCGACCCGACCTTCGACATCGAGGGCCAGGACACCGCGCACAAGCTCTCATTGCTCACCAGCCTGGCATTCGGCTGCCGCATCTCCGTCGACAACATCTACCTCGAGGGCATCAGCAACATCACCCAGGCCGACATCCGGGCGGCCGGCGAACTCGGCTACCGCATCAAGCTGCTCGGCGTCGCCCAGCAGACGGAGAGCGGCATCGAGCAGCGCGTCCACCCGACCATGGTGCCGACGGCCTCGGTGATCGCCCAGGTGCACGGCGTCACCAACGCGGTTGCGATCGAGACCGACATCCTCGGCGAATTGCTGCTGTCGGGGCCGGGCGCCGGCGGCGACGCGACCGCCTCGGCCGTCATCGGCGACATTGCCGACATCGCCAAGTCGCAACCCGGTTTCCAGCACGGACCGGTCTTCGGCTGGCCGGCGCGCGAACTGAAGCCGTACAAGACCGCGCGCATGCGCACTCATGAGGGCGGCTACTTCATCCGCCTGACGGTGCATGATCGCACCGGCGTCTTCGCGGCGATCGCCAAGCGCATGGCCGACAACGACATCTCACTGGAATCGATCGTGCAGCATGCCGAGGGCGAAGTCGGCGACGACCGCAAGACGGTCATCCTCGTCACCCACGAGACCACCGAAGCGGCCGTGCGCAAGGCGGTGGACGGCATGACCAAGGACGGGCACATGGTCGACAAGCCGCAGGTCATCCGCATCGAGCGCGCCGCCTGAGGCTTCACTCCGACAGAATATGTTCTCAGGCCAGCCCGGCCTTGCGGACGTCGGCCAGCTTGGAGCGGCTGACCGGCAGCTCGGCGCCGTTGACGAGCCGTAGCGTCAGGCGCGCCCCGTCGCGTACGCTGCCGGCCACCGCGTCGCGCGCGACCCAGTGCGAGCGGTGCACCTGCATGCCTTCGGTTCCCGCGGTCTCGCCGATCGCATCCGCCAGCCGCATCAGGACGAGATGCGAGCCCTTGTCGGTGACGACCTCGACATAATGGTCCTGCATCGACAGGTAGAGCAGGCGTCCGCGCTGCGCGGCCGGTAGCCGGTCGAGCAGCGCGGGCCGTTGCGGCGCCGGTTCCGCGGGCATCGCCGGCCCGCGCTCCTGCTGCGCGACAAGCGATCCCGACGCATAGGAGATCACGCCGGCCACCGTCGCCGTCATGATCGTGACGTAGCCGAGCAGCGGCAGATAGGCGATGCCGGCGGCGGACGGCAGGATCCACAGGTTCATCAGCCACACCAGGCCGGCCACGAACGGTCCGGCCACGGCACCGAGCAGAATGGTCACTGCGGTGCCGGGTCGTTCGCGGAACAGCACGGTCTTGAGCACACCGACGATCAGGTCGGCCGTGAAATAGGTGACGATGACGACCAGCAGCCAGTAGGCAAGCCGCGGCGGCAGCGCCAGCGCCTCGTAGGTGCCGAACGGTCCGGCGACGCCGAGCACGATGCCGACCGCCACCAGCGCGGCCCAGTAGAGCGGCGAGCGGGTGACCGCCAGCAATTCGCGCATCGTGAACTGCAGTCGCTGTCCCTTCACGAATGCCTTCCGTCGGTTTGCGAATTCCACGTTGAGAAACAGCACCGGGCCCGACAGGTCAAGACGCACCCCGCAAGCGGACACGACAGCGAAAGGACCGTCGATGACCTTCGAACCCCTGATCGATGCAGGCCCGGCCATTCAGATCCATGTGATCGCCGCCATCCTCGCCTTTCTTCTCGGCGGCGTTATCCTCTTCCGCCGCAAGGGCGACCGCCCGCACAGGCTCGCGGGCCGCGCCTGGGTGGCGCTGATGGCGGCGGTGGCGCTCACCTCGTTCTTCATCCACACCATCAATCTGGTCGGCATATGGAGCCCGATCCACCTGCTGTCGGTCGCAACGCTGTGGTATCTGTTCCGCGGCGTGCAGCTTGCGCGGCAAAGGCGGATCACCGACCACCGAAACATCATGCGCTCGACCTATCTCGGTGCGCTGGTGATCGCCGGCGCCTTCACCTTCCTGCCGGGCCGCGTCATGCACGACGTGTTCTTCGGCGGACCGCAGCCTTGGGTCGGCTGGGGCGTCTCGGTGCTGCTTCTCGGTGTCGTCGCCTTTCTCGCCAACCGCATGCGCCTCGAGGCTTCGCCCTCTGGCAATCGCCAGCAAAGCAAGCGCGTCGGCGCGACCGACACGCGCCCGCTGGTTTCAATCGATTGATCTCCGGCGACGGCCGGATAACCGCCTCCCGCCCACTTGCCGCCGCGCCGACTGTTTGACAAAAGGGGCCGCCGTCGTCGCGGCATCTTCTGGAAATCAGCGGGAATTCATCCATGGCCAAAAGCGCTTCCTCCGGTCTCGACCGCATCCTCACCCTCGAACTGGTGCGCGTCACGGAGCGGGCAGCCGTTGCCGCGGCGCGGCTGCGCGGGCGCGGCGACGAGAAGGCGGCCGACCAGGTCGCCGTGGATGCGATGCGCTCCGAGCTCAACCGGCTGCCGATCTCCGGCACGGTCGTCATCGGCGAGGGCGAGCGCGACGAGGCGCCGATGCTCTATATCGGCGAGGAGGTCGGCACCGGCGGCGGCCCGGAGGTCGACATCGCGCTCGATCCGCTCGAAGGCACGACGATCTGCGCCAAGAACCTGCCCAACTCGCTGGCCGTCATCGCCATCGCCGAGCGCGGCAGCCTGCTCTATGCGCCCGACGTCTACATGGACAAGATCGCGGTCGGGCCGGGCTATGGCGAAGGCGTCGTCGACATCGACGCGCCGGCGGTGGAAAACATCGAGAACCTCGCCAAGGCCAAGGGCGTCCCGGTCGGCGAGATCACGGCCTGCATCCTCGACCGGCCGCGCCATGCCCGCCTGATCGAGGCGGTCCGGGCGACCGGCGCGGCAATCCGGCTGATCGGCGACGGCGACGTCGCCGGCGTGATCCACACCACCGACCCGGACGAGACCGGCATCGACATCTATCTCGGCACCGGCGGGGCGCCGGAAGGCGTGCTCGCGGCAGCGGCGCTGCGCTGCATCGGCGGCCAGATGCAGGGGCGGCTGCAGCTCAACACCGAGGAGAAGGTGGCCCGCGCCGAGAAGATGGGCATCGCCGATCCCAACAAGGTCTACAGGATGGACGAGATGGCGCGCGGCGACGTGCTGTTCGCCGCAACGGGCGTGACCGACGGCAACCTCCTGGCCGGCGTCAAGTTCGCGCGCGAGTCCATCCAGACGCACACCATCGTCATGCGGTCGTCGTCGCGCACGGTGCGCGAGATCAGGGCCCGCCACCAGGACCTGGACAAGTTCTGAGCCGCGCCCGTTCCCGTCGCTCTATTGGACCCTGCGCCGGTCGGAATAATCGCGTAGTGTATGGCCGATGAGCACTGATCGGCGCTATTTCCTCGATGTCCGCAATTCGGCGAACGGGCTTGGCTGGGAACACCGGCTGGACCAGCGCCAGGAGAATGCCGCGCTCGCCATCGCCCAGGGCCACGGCGTACCCGACCTCGTCGCCCGCATCCTCGCGGGCAGGGGCGTAACCGCGGACGAGACGGCCGGCTTCCTCGATCCGACGATCCGCGACCTGCTGCCCGATCCCGCCTCGCTGACCGATATGGACACGGCCGCTACAAGGATCGCCGAGGCGATCCGCCGGCGCGAGGGCGTCGCGATCTTCGGCGATTACGATGTCGATGGTGCCGCGTCGTCGGCGCTGATGAAGCGGTTTCTCGCGCATTACGGCATCGACGCCGAGATCTACATTCCCGATCGCATCTTCGAGGGCTATGGCCCGAATCCGGATGCCATGACCGACCTCGCTTCGCGCGGCGCCAAGCTCATCGTGACCGTCGACTGCGGTATCAACAGCGCGGCCGCCATCGCGGCCGCGAACGATGCAGGCGCACAGGTCGTGGTGCTCGACCACCACCAGGTTGGCGGCGATCTTCCGCCAGCCGTCGCCACCGTCAATCCGAACCGCGAGGACGATCTGTCGGGGCAGGGGCATCTGTGCGCCGCTGGCGTCGTGTTCCTGACGCTGGTCCGTGTCGTGCAGGTGCTGAGGGCCGACGGACGCCGATCGGTCCGCGCCAGACCTGCTGGGATGGCTCGATCTCGTCGCTATGGCGACCGTATGCGACGTCGTTCCGCTGACCGGTGTCAACCGCGCCTTCGTCGTCAAGGGCCTGATGGTGGCACGCAGGCTCGGCAATGCCGGCATCGCGGCGCTCGCCAGGGTGGCGCGCGTCGGCGAACCCATCAACACCTTTCACCTGGCCTTCCTGATCGGGCCGCGCATCAATGCCGGAGGACGCATCGGCGATGCCGCGCTCGGGGCGCGGCTCCTGTCGACGGACGATCCCGTCGAGGCCGACCGGATCGCGGAAACGCTCGACCGGTTGAACCGCGAGCGCCAGGAAATGGAAGTCGAGATGCTCGCCCAGGCGCGGGCCGAGGTCGATGCAGAACTGGCGGCCGGCGAGGGGCCTGCCGTGATGGTCACCGCATCGGACAACTGGCATCCGGGCGTGGTCGGGCTGCTCGCGTCGCGGCTCAAGGATCACGCCCGGCGGCCGGTCTTCGCGATCAGCTTCAACGCCAACGGCACAGGCACCGGGTCCGGCCGCTCGATCGCCGGCTTCGATCTCGGACGGCTGGTGCGCGCAGCACTCGACGAAGGCCTGATCTTCAAGGGCGGCGGCCACGCCATGGCAGCGGGAATCACCGTCGAGAAGGCCCGGCTCGGCGCGTTGCGGGCCTTTTTCGAAGAGAGGGCCGCGGATGCGGTGTCGCGATTGCGCGACGAGGACAGCCTGAAGATCGACGGCGCGATTTCGGCCGACGGTGCGACCTTCGAGCTTCTGGCGGCGCTGGAGAAGGCGGGACCTTTCGGTGCCGGGCATCCAGCACCCCACATCGTGCTGCCGCGCCACAGGATTTCGTTCGTGCGTCCCGTGGGCGCGAACCATTTGCGGGTCGAATTGCGCTCCGACACGGGACGCAGCATCAACGCCATCGCGTTCCGCGCGGCGGACACGGATCTGGGCGCCTTTCTGTCGTCGAATGTCGGGCAGACGGTGCATGTCGCCGGAACGCTCGGTTCGAATTACTGGAACGGCGCGCATACCATCCAGTTTCGCATCGCCGACGCGGCGAAAGCCTGAGTTCAGGCCAGCACGGATTGCAGCCGGGCGAGCTCGGCAAGTTGAGCGCGGGTGGCTTCGTATCCGAGGCGGATCGCTTCGTCGGCGCGATGGAATTCGGTCAGGCCGATATGGCCGAGCTTCGGCTGCAGCGACAGGTCCGGCGGGTCGCCGGCCAGCCGCGACCGCGAAATGCGGTCCTGGATGATGTTGAAAGCTTCGACCATGACGCCCGTGATGCCCATCCGGGCCTCGCGCTCGCTGACGCCTTTCTGCACAACCAGCGGCGCCTTGCCGCCATCGGGCATCGGGTCGCTTTCGTCAGGCATGTCGGCGGAGTGCTTGATCACCGCCGCGCGGCCGAAAAGATCGTAGTGCAGGTTGACCGCAACGACGAGCGGCTGCTCGTGCGCGCGGCACACCGAAACCGGAACCGGGTTCACCAGCGCGCCGTCGACGAGCACGCGCTTGTTGCACACCACGGGTTCGAACACGCCCGGCAGCGCATAGGAGGCGCGCATCGCCGTGATCAGCGATCCGCTCGAAAGCCAGATCTCGTGGCCGGTACGGATTTCCGAAGCGACGCAGACGAACGGCCGGTCGAGGTCGGCAAACCGCAGCCCGTCCATGTGCTTCTGCATCTGGGCCGTCAGCTTCATGCCGCCGAACAGGCCGCTGCCGCCGAAATTGAAATCGAGCAGGCCGAACATGCGCCGCTTGGTCAGGCTGCGTGCGAATTCCTCGAGCTGGTCGAGCTTTCCGGCAAGGTAGCAGCCGCCGACAAGAGCGCCGATCGAGGTGCCTGCGATCATCGAGATCTCGATCCCGGCCTCGTCGAGCGCACGCAGCACGCCGATATGTGCCCAGCCGCGTGCGGCACCGCCGCCCAGCGCAAGCGCTATCGGCGATTTGCGAACCGGCGGTTGTTCGAAATGCTCGGTATCCGGTGGAGCGGCAGCCGCTTCACGGTGATCATGCCTTGCACGCATCGACGCCCATTCGAGCATCTTGATCTCCTCGTCCTGCGGCACCATACCGCAAGTCTCGTATCGAAATAGTGAATCTGTGTCGCAGCGGGCGACCGGAAGGTTCAGCCGGGCGTGCCGTAGGTCGACTGCGGATCGAAAAGCCTCTTCCCACCATCATCTTCAAGAACGGCTTCGCCGTCACGCAGTTCCACCCGCCGGTAGAAGCAGGAGCGCCGGCCGGTATGGCAGGTCGCGGCGTCGCCGCCGACGTCGACGCGCAGCCAGATCGCGTCCTGGTCGCAGTCGACATGGATGTCCCGGACATGCAGCACGTTGCCCGATTGCTCGCCCTTCTTCCACAGCTTGCCGCGCGATCTCGACCAGAAATGGGCGACACCGGTCTCGATCGACTGCGACAGCGCTTCGGCGTTCATGTGCGCCACCATCAACAGCATGCCGTCGCCCGCATCTGTCACGACGGCCGTCACGAGGCCGTCCGCGTCGAAGCGGGGCGTTAGCTTTCCGCCGTCCTCGAGCGCGCTCTTGTCCGGCGACGGAGTGGAAAATTCGATGGGGGGCATTCCGGGCCTCGGTAGGATTCGCTGCGGCCCGGAACGGTGTCAGACGGGCCGGCCGCCGCGCAGTGTCGTCAGGAACCTTATCTGCTGCTCCGGATTGTCGCGGAACACGCCCGTAAAGGTCGTTGTCGTCGTCGTCGATCCGGTCTTGCGGATGCCGCGCATCGCCATGCACATATGCTCGGCTTCCAGGATGACCGCGACGCCGCGCGGATTTAGCACGTCCTGTATCACACCGGCAATCTGCGCCGTCATGGCCTCCTGCGTCTGGAGCCGGTGCGCGAAGATGTCGATCACGCGGGCGATCTTCGACAGCCCGACGACGCGCCCGTCCGGCAGGTAGCCGACATGGGCCCGGCCTATGATCGGCACCATGTGGTGCTCGCAATGCGAATGAAACGGAATGTCCTTGATCAGGACGAGTTCGTCATAGCCGGCGACCTCCTCGAAGGTCCGGCCAAGTTCTTCCGCCGGATCCTTGTCGTATCCGGAGAACATCTCGCGATAGGCCTTGGCGACACGCTGCGGCGTATCGCGCAGGCCCTCGCGTTCGATGTCGTCGCCGGTCCAGCGCAGAAGGACCCGCACCGCATCCTCGACCTCGGCCTGCGTGGGACGCTCGGCAGGCTTTGGTTCCGCGCCCGTGGCGCTGTCGGAAGAGGAAGGAAAGTTCTTGATGATGGCGTCCATGAAGGCGTCTCCCGTAGTCCCTTTCGTCGAAGGGACGAGTTGAACGGTTTGCTGCCTCATTGCGGGAATTGGATGTGGCGTGTCCAGGCCCGAAACCGGCGTGCTGCGTTCCGTCTCGGAGGCCTGAAAAGCCAAACCTTGCCGCGACCGGAACCCGAGCATTATATATGAGCGGAAATGCGCTTTGGAAGGCGCGCGGGCGAAACGTATTGTTCAACCCGCGTCCGAATCTGGAAAAGTCTCGTGATCGACGACGTCTACAACGCAAAAATTCTCGGCTTTGCCGGAAATATCGGTCGACTTGGACATCTTGACGCTCCCGATGCTTCCGCAAAGGCGCATTCGAAACTGTGCGGATCGACCGTCACGGTCGAGATCAGGATGGACGGCGACGTGATCGCCGACTTCGCGCACGAGGTGAAGGCCTGTGCGCTCGGCCAGGCATCGTCGGCCATCATGGCGGAAAACGTCGTCGGCGCGTCCGCGTCCGAGTTGCGTGCCGTCCGCGAGACGATGCTGAAGATGCTCAAGGAAAACGGGCCGCCCCCGGAGGGCCGCTTCGCCGACCTCAGATATCTCGAGCCAGTGCGCGACTACAAGGCGCGCCATGCCTCCACCATGCTGACCTTCGACGCGGTGGTCGATGCGATCGGACAGGTCGAGCGCAAGCGCGCCGGACAGGCTGCCTGATCAGCCCGCCGAGAGCAGGTCACGGACCATCGGCGCGACTTTGGTGCCGAACAGCTCGATGCTCTTCATCATCTTGTCGTGGCCGAGCGTACCGGACGAGTATTTCATGTCGAAACGCCTGACCCCGAGCGCATTCATGGTCTGCGCGATCTTGCGCGCCACCGTTTCCGGCGACCCGACATAGAGCGAGCCTGCATCCGCCTCCTGGGTGAAGCGCTCCATCGTCGTCGGCCCCCATCCGCGCTCGCCGCCGATCCTGTCGTGGATCGCCTTGTATCCGGGCCACAGCTCGGTCCGCGCCTGCTCGTCGGTCTCGGCGACATGGCCGGGCGAATGGACACCGAGCGGCAGCGCCTCGCCGCCGAGCTGCGCGACCGCGCGGTGGTAGAGATCGATGAAGGGAAGGAACCGTGTCGGTTCGCCGCCGATGATGGCGAGCATCATGGGCAGGCCGTAGCGCACCACGCGCACGACCGATTCGGGACTGCCGCCGACGCCGATCCACGTCTTCAGCGGTCCGTCCTCGACCTGCGGATAAACGATCTGGTCGCCGAGCGGCGGCCGGGTTGTCCCGCTCCAGCTCACCGGACCGCCGCCCAGCAGCGCCGCGAACAGGTCGAGCTTTTCCGAGAACAGCTTCTCGTAGTCGGAAAGTTCGTAGCCGAACAGCGGGAAGGATTCGGTGAAGGAGCCGCGGCCGAGAATCACCTCGGCTCGGCCGGACGAGAGCGCGTTCAGCGTCGAGAAGCGCTGGTAGACGCGGATCGGGTCGTCGGAACTCAGGACGGTGACGGCGGAACCGAGGTGGATCCGCTCGGTCCGCGACGCGATCGCGGCGAGCACCGTCTCGGGCGCCGAAATCGCGAAATCGTCGCGGTGATGTTCGCCGAGCCCGATGAAATCCAGGCCCACCTGGTCGGCGAGCACGCCTTCCTCGACCACGTTTCGGATCACCTGGGCTTGCGACAGGAGCGTTCCGGTCTCGTCGATGGTAACGTCGCCGAACGTGTCGAGGCCGAGTTCGATGCGGTCGCTCATCTGCTTGTGCTTTCCGTTTGTGGCAATCGGGTGGGACTGCGCACACATATAGCTTCGCGACGCTGCTTCAAATCGTGGCCGGTGAACGGATAGTCTCCGCATCATGGACAATCGACAGCAAGGCGCTGGGGAAAGGGTAAGACCGGCGGGCCGCAACTGGCGCGGGCCGTGGCCGCGCACGCCCGGCCGCGTGCTCGGCACCGGCCTCGTCCGGCTCTACCAGCTCACGCTGTCAGGCTTCGTCGGCAATTCCTGCCGTCACTTTCCGACCTGTTCGGAATATGCCTACGAGGCGATCGCCAGGCACGGCCTGTGGCCGGGCGGCTGGATGGGGCTGTTCCGCTTCGCCCGCTGCGGGCCGGGCGGCACCCATGGCGTCGACCCCGTGCCGGAGCGCCTTGCGCCGTATTTCGCGTGGTACGCGCCGTGGCGCTACTGGAAAATCGCCGCCCGGAAAGGCTGAACGGCACTTTCGTCCGCCAAGACGCTTGTCGATCGCTGCGTCGCCTGACAGATTTCCCGCAAAGGGAATCATAAACGAGCAGCACGGGGACAACGCCATGGCTCACAAATTCGAGATCTACAAAGACAAGAAGGGCGAGTTCAGGGTCCGCTTCAAGTACAACAGCGAGATCATGTTCTCGACCGAGGGCTACACCTCCAAGTCGAGCGCCCAGAACGCGATCGACTCGATCAAGAAGAACGGCCCCAACGCCCCGGTCGAAGACAACAGCTAGGGCAGGCAGACCGGCACCCGCCGGGCTTCGCATCTGGTAAAGCCTCCCGGCGCCGCGTGGCGTCGGGATGCTGACGTCTTTACCTGAGCCAGCGTCGCGCCTATGTAGCGTGCCGGTTGCCGGCGCGCCCATTGCCGTTGCGCCGCGGCCGGATCGAAAACACCACCCGCGCTCGTTTGCGGGACTGGATAGGAGAATGACGCATGCCCCAGGTTTCCCTGATGTTTCCCGACGGTTCGGCACGCGATTACGACCCCGCGGCAAGCGGTGCCGAGATCGCCGAATCCATTTCCAAATCGCTCGCCAAGAAGGCCGTCGCCTATGCGCTGGATGGCGAGGTGCGCGACCTCGCCGATCCGGTCGGCAAGGCCGGCAGGCTGGAAATCCTGACCCGCGACGACCCGCGCGCCCTCGAACTGATCCGCCACGACGCCGCCCATGTGCTGGCCGAGGCCGTGCAGGAATTGTGGCCCGGCACCCAGGTCACGATCGGCCCGGTGATCGAGAACGGCTTCTACTACGATTTCGCCCGCAACGAGCCCTTCACGCCCGACGATTTCCCCGCGATCGAGAAGAAGATGCGCGAGATCGTCCAGCGCAACCGGCCGTTCGCCAAGGAGGTCTGGGACCGCGACAGGGCGAAGAAGGTCTTCCGGGACAAGGGCGAGGCGTACAAGGTCGAGCTGGTCGATGCGATTCCCACCGACCAGGACATCAAGATCTACAGCCAGGGCGACTGGTTCGACCTGTGCCGCGGCCCGCACATGGTCTCGACCGGGCAGGTCGGCAGCGCCTTCAAGCTGATGAAGGTGGCCGGCGCCTACTGGCGCGGCGACGCCAACAATCCGATGCTGACGCGCATCTACGGCACCGCCTGGGCGAACCAGCAGCAACTCGACGACTATCTGCGCCTGCTCGAGGAGGCCGAGAAGCGCGACCATCGCCGGCTCGGCCGCGAGATGGACCTGTTCCATTTCCAGGAGGAGGGGCCGGGCGTCGTGTTCTGGCACGCCAAGGGCTGGAAGATGTTCCAGAACCTGATCGGCTACATGCGCCGCCGGCTCGGCGACGACTACCAGGAGGTCAACGCGCCGCAGGTGCTCGACAAGGCGCTGTGGGAGACCTCCGGCCACTGGGGCTGGTATCAGGAGAACATGTTCGCGGTGAAGTCGGCCCACGCCTTCACCCATCCCGACGACGAGGAGGCCGACCAGCGTGTCTTCGCGCTGAAGCCGATGAACTGCCCCGGCCACGTCCAGATATTCAAGCACGGCCTGAAGTCCTACCGCGATCTGCCGATCCGGCTCGCCGAATTCGGCAACGTCCACCGCTACGAGCCGTCCGGCGCGCTGCACGGGCTGATGCGGGTGCGCGCCTTCACCCAGGACGACGCGCACATCTTCTGCACCGAGGAGCAGCTCGAGGCGGAGATCCTCAAGATCAACGACCTGATGATGTCGGTATACAAGGATTTCGGCTTCGAGGAGGTCGTCGTCAAGCTCGCCACGCGGCCCGAAAAGCGTGTCGGCACGGACGCGATGTGGGACCACGCCGAGGAGATCCTCAAGCGTGCGCTCGAGCGCATGGCCCACGAGGACAGCCGCATCAAGACCGGCATCAATGAGGGCGAGGGCACATTCTACGGACCCAAGTTCGAGTACACGCTGCGCGATGCGATCGGCCGCGAATGGCAGTGCGGAACGACGCAGGTCGACTTCAACCTGCCGGAGCGGTTCGGCGCCTTCTACATCGGTTCCGATTCGGAAAAGAAGCAGCCGGTGATGGTCCACCGCGCGATCTGCGGGTCGCTGGAGCGGTTCCTCGGCATCCTGATCGAAAGCCATGCCGGCCAGATGCCGCTGTGGTTCGCGCCGCTGCAGGTGGTGGTCGCCACCATCACGTCGGACGCGGACGACTACGCGACGAGGGTGGCCGCGAAGCTGAAGCGGGCGGGACTTTCGGTCGAGACCGACCTGCGCAACGAGAAGATCAACTACAAGGTGCGCGAGCACAGCCTTGCCAAGGTTCCGGTCATCCTGGTGTGCGGCAAGCGCGAAGCCGAGGAGGACACGGTGAACATGCGGCGTCTCGGCTCGCGCGACCAGGAATCGCTGGCGCTGGACGATGCGGTCGCCCGCCTCTCCGCGGAGGCCGTGCCGCCAGACCTGCAGCGGGACGCGGAGGAGGCATGACCGGCCTCGTCCGGCCCTCGGGATGAATGAGTGAAAAAGGCGGAGGCATCTCCGCCTTTTTCATGTCGCTGTGCGGTTTTCATATCCCTGTCATGGAATCCGGCCATCCAGCGCGGATGATGATGGGACTTCGCCGCCGCACGCCGCTCTTTCCCGAACTGTCCTATGCAAGCGCCACGCAGCCGCCGCTCAAGCGCTGGTTCATACGGTCGGTCGAGGGTCTGTCCGGCCGCGACCGCTATGCGCGGCTCTATGCCGTCTGGCGCGAGAGGATCGTCCCGGGCGGCAATTCTGTCTTCGCCGGAATGCTGGACCTGATCGACGTCACGCTGCGCTGCGACGGGCAATGGCCGCCGGCCGGCTTGCCGGACGGCCCGCTGGTCATCGTCGCGAACCATCCCTACGGGATCGGCGACGGCGTCGCGATCCTCTCACTTGCCGAGCAGCTCGGCCGCCCGTTCCGGGTCATGATCCATGCCGATCTGCTGCGGGTCCGCGAGATGGAGCCTTACGCCCTGCCGGTCGACTTCAGCGAGACCAGAGCCGCGCTCTTGAACAACATGGCGATGCGCAAGGAAGCGGTCCGGCTCCTGAAGGACGGTGTCACGATCGTGGTGTTTCCGGCCGGCGGCGTCGCGACCGCGCCGAAAGGCTTCGGCCGCGCGGAGGACCTGCCGTGGAAGCTGTTTCCGGCGCGCCTGGTGCAAGAGGCCCGCGCCTCAGTCGTTCCGATCTACTTTTCGGGCCAGAACGGCCGGCTGTTTCACTTGGCGAGCCGGGTGTCGATGACGGCACGGACCTCGTTGCTGATCCGCGAATTCGCCAGGCTATCGGGGCGTACGATCGAGGCACGCATCGGCCCGGTGCTCTCGTGGGGCGAACTGTCGGGCATTGCCGACCGCAAGCAGCTTACGGCCAGGATGTTCGATGCGGTCTTTTCGCTGGGTCGTACCAGACAGGAACCAGCCGTCAGGCGGTTTCAGAGACGACCCGACATGGCGGACGCCGCGTAAGGATCAGTCTGCCTGGTCCGGGTCCGTCGTCGGCTGGATTTCGTTTTCCTCGGACGCGATGACCTCGACATCCTTGTTGCGTCCCGCAACCACGGTGAAATCACGCTGGTAGATGCGGTCGCGGTTCTTGGCGATCACCGTGTACTCGCCCTCGGCCAGGACCATCGAGGCGAAGGCGCCGACGCCCTCGCGGATGAGGTCGCCGCCGGCGGTCAGGATCGACCAGGAGGTATCGGCGATGGCCTCGCCGCCCGGCTCGCGCACAAGCTTCATCGTCTGCTCGGCCGCCTTGTGCTCCACGGTCGCCTCGGTCAGCTTTCCGGCGGCAACGCGGATGTCCGACCGGATCACGGCATTCACCGCCCCATAGGTCGACACGACGTGATAGGTGCCGGAATTCAGTCTCACGACCGTATTGGGCCGGACATTCGGGATGATGAGCGCGCGGTCGCCATTGGCGTCCTGAGCCGATTCGTAGATCGAGAAGCGCAGCTTTCCGGGCGGAACGCGTACGCCGCCTGACAGCACGGCGTCGAGTTTCAGCCCGCCGGCATCGAGAACCAGCGCTTCCTGTCGCGGATCGCCGCCGATCGTGATGCGCTTGGTAGCGCCGGCGCGCCCGTAGGATGCGTGCACCAGATATCTGCCCGACGGCAGCTCGAAGATGCTGGTCCCGCCCTGCGCGGATGCGACGAGCGGCAGTTTTCCGTCAGGCCCCGGATCGGGACCGAAGACCCGCCAGGTCAGGCCCCGCCCGATCTCGGGCCCTTCGGCGGTAAGCTGGGCCAGAAGCGTGATCTTTCCCGGACCGGCGGCAAGCGGCGTGTCCGGCTTCGGCGCGGCAAATTCCGACAGTCCGGGAATCTTGACGTCCACGTCGGCATTGCCCTCGGCGGGACGGTCGGGAAGATTCACCGCGGGTTGCTTGCGATTGCCTTGGGGTTGTCCCGTCTCGCCTCGCAGGAGGCCGTCGACTGCTCCGCCGCGGAACACGTCGTCGCGGAACAGCGGAATGGGAATATTGCCGGGAGGGGGAGCAGGGCGCGACTGGGCGTGGGCCGAAATGAACGGCGTCGCAAGCGCGAGCAGGAGCGCGCACGCGAAAAGCAGGCCGGATCGTGGACCCCCGATATTCATCACTTGCCATCAAGCCCAATGGGATGGCAATTTCAAGGCTGAAACCACGCGACCGAGGGTTTCCGATCCGCCACGCGGCTTCCTGCCAAGGCCGTCGTCCAGCCCGCAATCATCACAGTCCCTGGAGCCTCCATTGACCTCGGCAGTCATCGATTTTTTGCTTACCCGCAAGACCGCGCCCATCTCGGAGCTGACGCAACCGGGCCCCTCCGACGAGGAGATCCGGACGATCCTCCAAGATCGCCAGCCGGGTGCCCGACCACGGCAGGCTCGAGCCCTGGCGGTTCATCCTGTATCGCGGCGAGGCGACGCATCGCATCGGCGAAATGCTGGCGGAGCTGGCGGAGAAGCGCGAGGGACCGTTGCCGGAGGCGCGCGTGGAGCAGGAAAAGGCCTCCGGTTTCGGGCACTTGTGTCGGATTGTGGATCGTCGGCTGTCGCTGGTTCAGGGAAGTCGATCAAGGCGATCTGCCGGGAGCTGAAGATCTCGCGGAAGGTGGTGCGCAAGGTTCTGCGATCGGACGAGACGGAGTTCCGCTACGAGCGCAAGCATCAGCCGTATCCCCGCATGGGAGCCTGGCGTGAGAAGCTGGATCGGCTGCTGTCGGCGAATGCGTCGAAGCCGCAGCGGGAGCGGCTGACGTTGATCCGGATCTTCGAGGAGCTTCGCGGCCTCGGCTATGACGGCAGCTACAGTTCGGTGTGGCGGCACGCGCAGGACTGGGATGAGGAACGCGGCAGCGCTGCGGCCGAGGCCTACATTCCGCTGAGCTTCGCGCCTGGCGAGGCTTACCAGTTCGACTGGAGCCACGAGATCGTCCTGCTGGACGGGGTGACGGTGACGGTGAAGGTGGCGCACATGCGGCTTTGCCACAGCCGCATGTTCTTCGTCAGAGCCTATCCGCGCGAGACGCAGGAGATGGTGTTCGACGCCCATGACCGGGCGTTCGCCTTCTTCCGCGGCGCCTGCACGCGCGGCATCTACGACAACATGAAGACGGCGGTGGACGCGATCTTCATCGGCAGGGATCGCCGCTACAACCGCCGCTTCCTGCAGATGTGCGGGCATTACCTTGTCGAGCCGGAGGCCTGCACGCCGGCGTCGGGCTGGGAGAAGGGGCAGGTCGAGAACCAGGTCGGTCTGGTGCGCGAGCGCTTCTTCACGCCGAGGCTGCGCTTCAAGACGCTGGAGGACCTGAACGGCTGGCTGGCCGACAAATGCGTCGCCTACGCCAAGGCGCACCGCCATCCCGAGCAGGGCGAGCGCACAGTCTGGGACGTCTTCGAGGAGGAGCGCGCCAGCTTCATTCCCTATGCCGGACGCTTCGACGGCTTCCACTGCGTTCCGGCGTCCGTGTCGAAGACCTGCACGGTGCGCTTCGACAACAACAAATACTCGGTGCTGTCGAGCGCCGTCGGCCGGCCGGTCGAGATCCATGCCTATGCCGATCGGATCGTCATCCGCCAGGATGGCGTGGTCGTCGGCGAGCATGCCCGCGCTTTCGGTCGCAACGAGGTGATCTACGATCCCTGGCACTACGTGCCGGTGCTGGCCCGCAAGCCCGGCGGACTGCGCAACGGCGCGCCGTTCCGGGGCTGGGTCCTGCCGTCGGCTATGGAGAAGGTGCGCCGTAAGCTCAAGGCGGTCGATGACGGTGATCGACAGATGGTGTCGATCCTCACCTGCGTGCTGACCGACGGATTGAGCGCGGTCGAGGCTGCCTGCCAGGAAGCCCTCGATCACGGCGTCTCATCGGCGGCGGTGATCCTCAACATCCTGGCCCGCAGCCGCGATCCGGCGCCGGGCGCGATCCTTTCCATTCCCCAAGCGCTGAAGCTGGCTCACGAGCCGATCGCCGACTGCGCCCGCTATGACAGTCTCAGGAGGACGAGCAGCCATGGAACGCATCGAGGTTCTGGAACTGATGGGAGCGCTGAAGCTCTTCGGGATGCGATCGGCTTATGATGAGATCATGGGCGTCGCCATCAAACGGCAGCACGAGCCGCCGAAGATCGTCGGCGATCTGCTGCAGGCCGAGATATCGGAGAAGCAGGCCCGCTCCATCAAATACCAGCTCACCGTCGCCAAGCTGCCGCTGGCCAAGGACATCGACGACTTCGACTTCACCGGCACGCCCGTCAACGACAGCTTGATCCGCGACCTCGCCGGTGGCGCCTTCGTTGCCGATCAGCGCAATGTCGTCCTGGTCGGCGGCACAGGCAGGCAAGTCGCATCTAGCCATCGCTATTGCCCGGTCCCTCATCCGCAACGGCGCACGAGGCCGCTTCTTCAACGTCGTCGACCTGGTCAACAGGCTGGAGACCGAGACCCGTTCCGGCCGTCAGGGCCGCATTGCCGATCATCTTACCCGGCTCGACTTCGTCGTGCTCGACGAACTCGGCTATCTGCCCTTCGCCCAGGCCGGCGGGCAATTGCTCTTCCACCTGGTCTCGAAGCTCTACGAGCGCACCAGCGTCATCATCACCACCAACCTGGCATTCGGCGAATGGCCCACCGTCTTCGGCGACGCCAAGATGACGACCGCGCTGCTCGACCGGCTCACGCATCATTGCGAGATCGTCGAGACCGGAAACGAATCCTGGCGCTTCAAAAGCCGATCTCAAAGCTAAAGCCGAAACGCCAATCAGCCGCGCCCGATCAGGCTGTGCAACCCCGACCAGCTTCGCCTGATCGGGCGCTAACCGGCGTGCCCGCCATCCCAAGCCGGGGTCCCATTTGCGCGAAAAGACAGGGTCCCGATTCCGTGGTCATTGACACCCTGGCGGTTCATCCTGTATCGCGGCGAGGCGACGCATCGCATCGGCGAAATGCTGGCGGAGCTGGCGGAGAAGCGCGAGGGACCGTTGCCGGAGGCGCGCGTCGAGCAGGAAAAGGCTCGCCTGTCCCGCGCGCCGCTTGTCATCGGGGTCGTCTCGGTGCCGCGCGAAAACCGCAAGATACCGCAGTGGGAGATGTTCCTCTCCGGAGGCGCGGCGGCCATGAACCTCGTCCTCGCCACCCATGCGCTGGGCTATGCCGCAAACTGGGTCACCAACTGGTTCGCCGACGACGAGGAGGGGCGCCGCATTCTCGGCCTCGCGCCGGAGGAACGGGTCATCGGCTTCATCCACATCGGCACGCCGAAATCGCCAACACCCGATCGCCCGAGACCCGATCTCGACGCGATCGTCAGTGAGTATTCCGGTCCGTGGGGTGCCTGACCGATGTTCTACGAACCGTCCAAGGGCCACGGCCTGCCGCATGATCCCTCGAAGGCCATCGTCGCGCCACGCCCCATCGGCTGGATATCGACGCGGGCGCTCGACGGGCGGGTGAATCTGGCGCCCTATTCGTATTTCAATGCGATTTCGAGCCGTCCATTCATGGTCTGCTTCTCGTCCGACGGGGTCAAGGACAGCCTCACCTTCGCCTCCGAGAGCCGCGAATTCGTGGCCAATCTGGTTGGTCGCGATCTCGCTGAAAAGATGAACGAGACGTCGGTCGACGCGCCGCGCGGCGTGAACGAATTCGGCGTCGCCGGGCTGACCGAGGCGCCGTGCCGGATCGTCGCCGCGCCACGCGTCGCGGAGGCGTACGCCGCGCTTGAATGCAAGGTGACGGACATCTACAGGCCCACCGGGCTCGACGGCCGACCGTCGGAATCCCACGTCGTCATAGGCGAGGTGGTGGGCGTGCATATCGACGACAATGTGCTCGTCGACGGTCTGTTCGACATCACCAAGGCCGGTAATCTCGCCCGCCTCGGCTACATGGACTACACGTCCGTGTCAGAGACGTTCGCGATGCGCCGTCCGCGCTGGAAGAACGACTAGTGGAATGGCGTCAATTTCCAGGACGAGTGTCAAACTCAAAAATTCCACTGAAATCATAAACTTGCCAGCGGTTCCTTTGATCTTTGCATTTGCCCTCGATGCAGATGCAAACGGGATGCGAATGTTGGAATCCGAACGCTAGCCGGGATCGCTGGCGCGGGCGAGGAGCCGCTGTGCCCTCGCAAGGTGCGGCCGATCGTACATTGCGCCGCCGATAGCCACGACGCCGGGATTGCCGGCATCCTCGAAAGCCGAAACCACCGAACGCGCGTGCTCGACCGCCTCGGCTGACGGGGTGAACACCTCGTTGATCACCGGCACTTGCGCGGGATGGATCGCCATGCGCGCGGTGAAGCCGTCGCGCTCGCCTTCGAGGCAATCCTTGCGAAACAGGTCCATGTCGCGGAAATTCGGGAACACGGTGTCCACCGCCGCGACGCCCGCATTGGATGCGGCAAGGATCGTGATCGCACGCGCCATGCGGAATACGTCGGTGTAAACGCCGTCGTCTGTTCGGGTCGCGTGCGCGCCGATCGCCGCCGAAAGATCTTCCGCTCCCCATGTGATCCCGGCAAGGCGCGGCGTGGCGGCCGTGTACGTGGAGGCCGCGAAGACCCCCGCCGCCGTCTCCGTGATGATCGGCAGGACCGACGTCGCCCCGTCCTCGGTTCCCGCCATCGCCTCGTGCACCCGCAGCTTGACTGCCAGAAGCGCGACGTCGC
Source organism: Rhizobiaceae bacterium (assembly GCA_023953775.1). Lineage (GTDB taxonomy): Bacteria > Pseudomonadota > Alphaproteobacteria > Rhizobiales > Rhizobiaceae > JAMLJD01. The sequence continues at coordinate 44,090 of JAMLJD010000025.1, forward strand.
TGCCGCCATTGGACTTGGGCAGCATGATCCCGTCCGGCCCGGCCGGCATGACGGCGGCCAGATCGTCCTCGGTCATGTCGCCCGACAGGTCGTTGACGCGGACGAACAGGCGCGGGCCATCCTGCCTGCGTGCCTCGGCGATGAAGCCGGCGGCGATCTTGCGCGCCTCCTGCTTGCGGTCGGCCGAGACCGAATCCTCGAGGTCGATGAGAAGCACGTCGGCGCCGGACTGCAGCGACTTCTCGAGCTTCCTGGTGGAATCACCGGGAACGAACAGCAGGGAACGCATGGTCAGGCAGCCTTCTTCACGATCATCGCCTGCCGCACGCACCGCGCGACGAGCGTTCCGTCCTGGTTGTAGGCGCGGTGCTCGAACTCGACGATGCCGCGGTCGTTGCGCGACTTCGATTCACGCACCGAGACCACTTCCGTCTCGACGCGGATCGTATCGCCGTGGAAGACCGGGTGCGGGAACACGGTTTCCGTCATTCCGAGATTTCCGATGGTCGTGCCCAGCGTCGTGTCGTGCACGGAAATGCCGATCATCAGCCCGAGCGTGAACAGCGAATTCACCAGCGGCTTGCCCCATTCGCTCTTGGCCGCGAAGTCGAAATCGATGTGCAGCGGCTGCGGGTTCAGCGTCATGACGGAGAACATCATGTTGTCGCTCTCGGTCACCGATTTGGAAAGCCGGTGACGGATCACCATGCCCGGTTCGAATTCTTCCAGATAAAGCCCAGCCATCGATCCATCCTCCGATCCATCGACGCTTGATAGGTATGCTTCCGCCGCGCCGCAAGCCGGTTAAAAATTATGGTGAACCGTTCGTAAACCAATTTTCCCTAACGTCGCGACATCGAAGGTGAGGAGTGCGAGTCGCGTGGTTGTCCAGCATTTCCTGAAGTGGATGAAGACGGCCCGTGTGGGCGAACGGGCTGCCGCTGCAAGCGCACTGGCCAGGGCCTATGTCAACGGACAGCTCGACTTCGACGACCTTTGCGCGGCCGACGCCGCCCTGACGCTGCTTCTCGACGATCCGTCACCGAAGGTCCGGCTCGCCATGGCCGAGACGCTGTCGATGAGCCGCAACGCGCCGGTGCAGATCGTCGCCGCGCTCGCCGCCGACCAGCCGGAAGTCGCCGCGATGGTGCTCGCGCGCTCCCCGCTGCTGACCGACATCGATCTGGTTGATCGCGTCGCCGTCGGCGACGCCACGATCCAGTCGCTGGTGGCGATGCGCCCGCAGCTTTCCATTGCCGTTTCCGCAGCGATCGCCGAGATCGGCGCCGCCGAGGCCTGCGCCGAACTCGTCTGCAACCGCGGCGCGGCGATCGCCGCGATGAGCTTCCGCCGCATCGCCGAGCGCCATGGCGGCGACGGCAAGCTCCGCGACCTGCTTCTCGGCGATCCCCGGCTTCCCGCCGACTGCCGGCACCTGCTGCTCGGCAAGCTCGGCGAAGCGCTGGGCGGGTCGCGCCTGGTCGTCGCGATGATGGGCAAGGAACGCGCGATGCGGGTTGCCCGCGACGCCTGTGTCAAGGCGTCGGTGACGCTGATCGACCGCACCGGCGCCGACGAGTACCCGGCGCTGGTTGAGCATCTGCGGCTTCGCGGCGACCTGACGCAGGGTTTCCTGGTCAGGATGGTCGCCCACGGCAAGATCGATTTCTTCGGCGCGGCGCTCGTCGCGCTGAGCGGGCAGGGGCAGGCAAGGGTGAGGGCGCTTCTCGCCGATGGCCGCGACGTCGCGCTGCACGCATTGCTGAACAAGGCCCGCCTGTCGCGCAACACGCATGAGGTGATCCTGCGTGCCCTCAAGGTCTGGCGCGAGGTCGCCAACGGCAAGCGGCTCGCCGGCGTTCAGGAGGTGAGCTGGCTCATGCTGCGCGAGATCGGCGCCACGCCCGGTCAGACCGGACCCGCGGACGCAGACCGTGAACTCGCGACACTTCTGAAGTCGATCCACCTCGACGAACTGCGCGACAATGCGCGAGGCCATGCACTCGCCATCGCAGCAGCCTGAGGCCGTCTTCCGCTAGATATCCAGTTCCTCGGCGAACTCGGCCCGCTCCTGGATGAACCGGAACCGGGCTTCGGGCTTCGTGCCCATCAGGGCGTCGACCGCCGACTTGGTTCCCTCGGGGTCGCTCTCGTCGACCTCGACCCGCAGCAGCGTGCGCTTGCGGGGGTCCATGGTGGTTTCCTTCAACTGGCTCGCCAGCATCTCGCCCAGGCCCTTGAAGCGCCCGATCTCGACCTTGCCGCGGCCGCTGAACTCGCTCGCCAGCAACTCGTCCTTGTGGCGGTCGTCGCGGGCATACATCGTCTTGCCGCCCTGGCTGATCCTGTAGAGTGGCGGCACCGCCATGTAGAGATGGCCGCCCCGCACGAGCTGCGGCATCTCCTGGTAGAAGAAGGTGATCAGCAGCGAGGCGATGTGCGCGCCGTCGACATCGGCGTCGGTCATGATGATGATGCGGTCGTAGCGCAGGTCCTCGTCGCGGTATTTCGACCGCGTGCCGCAGCCGAGCGCCTGGATCAGGTCGGAAATCTGCTGGTTGGCCGTCAGCTTGTCGTGCCCGGCGCTGGCGACGTTGAGGATCTTGCCGCGCAGCGGAAGGATCGCCTGCCTGGCGCGGTCGCGCGCCTGCTTCGCCGAGCCGCCGGCCGAATCGCCCTCGACGATAAACAGCTCCGCGCCCGCCGCCGCGTTCTGGGTGCAGTCGGCGAGCTTGCCCGGCAGCCGCAGCTTGCGCACCGCGCTCTTGCGGTTGACCTCGCGCTCCTGGCGCCGCCTGAGCCGCTCGTCGGCGCGCGCGATCACCCAGTCGAGCAGCTTGGTGGCTTCCTGCGGATTGTCGGCCAGCCAGTGGTCGAACGGGTCGCGCACCGCGTTCTCCACGATGCGCTGTGCCTCGACGGTCGCGAGCTTGTCCTTGGTCTGGCCGACGAATTCGGGCTCGCGGATGAACACCGACAGCATGCCTGCCGCCGACACCATGATGTCTTCGCTGGTCACCACGGAGGCGCGCTTGTTGCCGATCAGCTCGGCATGGGCGCGCAGGCCGCGCAGCATCGCGTTGCGGAAGCCGGCCTCGTGCGTGCCGCCCTCGGCGGTAGGAATGGTGTTGCAGTAGGAGTTGAAGAACCCGTCGCCGGTGTACCAGGTGACGGCCCATTCCAGCGAGCCGTGCCCGCCGGGCTTCTCGCTGCGGCCCGCGAAAGGCTCTCGCGTCACCTGCATCTCGCCGTCGAGCGAGGCCGCCAGATAATCCTTCAGCCCGCCGGGGAAGTGGAACGTCGCGCGCTCCGGCGTCTCGTCCTTCTCCTTCAGGAGCGAGGGGTCGCAGACCCAGCGGATCTCAACGCCGCCGAACAGATAGGCCTTCGACCGCGCCATGCGGTAGAGCCGTGCCGGAACGAACCGGGCGCCAGCGCCGAAGATGTCGGCGTCGGGCTTGAAGCGGACGCGGGTCCCGCGCCGGTTGTGGACCTCGCCGAGCGACTGAAGCCCGCCCTGCGGCACGCCGCGCGAGAAATCCTGCCGGTAGAGCTTGCGGCCGCGCGCGACCTCGACCTCCAGCTTCTCCGAAAGCGCGTTGACGACGGACACGCCGACGCCGTGAAGGCCGCCGGAGGTCTCGTAGACCTTGGAATCGAACTTTCCGCCGGCATGCAGCGTGGTCATGATGACCTCGAGCGCCGACTTGGACTTGAACTTGGGATGCGGGTCGACCGGAATGCCGCGCCCGTTGTCGGTCACAGCGAGGAAGCCGTCCGCGTCGAGCTCGACTTCGATGAAGGTGGCATGGCCGGCGACGGCCTCGTCCATCGAATTGTCGATGACCTCGGCGAACAAATGGTGGAGCGCCTTCTCGTCGGTGCCGCCGATATACATGCCCGGCCGTCGGCGCACCGGCTCCAGGCCTTCCAGCACCTCGATGTCCGCAGCGCTGTAATTGTCGCTGGCATCCTTCGCCGGCGCCGGGCGGCGCTGCGCCTCCCGGACAATCGGGTCGACACGTTCCGCGGGCGCCGGCTTGTCCTGCAGGGCGCCGAAAAGGTCGTTATTGTCGTCCATTCAGAGTTGCCGCTTTCCAGTCTGCGAATCACCGCCGATAGTGGCATTTTTCAGGTGGCGGCGCGAGCGAGGTTCCCGTTCCGTTCGGCCTCGGATACCGGATCATCCTCCGGCCACGCGTTCGAGGATGCGATCGGCCTCGGAGGGAGTTATTGCCGAGGCGTTGAAGTGCGCGCTGAGGCGCAGCCCGCCAGCATGCTCCACGACGCCGACAGCCAGATGGGTGAGGGGCCGGATCGGAGGTAGCAGGTCGTAACTGTCCAGCACAAGGTCGCCGGCGCGCATGATCCCGTCCGTTGCGGCGAGAGGGCTATCGCGGAAGACCCGGCCGAGATTGCTCAGCACGGCCGTCGAGTGGCAGTGAGCCGGTCCGCAGACCCAGACGAGGCCGCCCCGGATCGCCCCGAAGGCGGAAACTGCCCGGTGCAGCGTCAGGCCGGCACGGTAGCGCTTGATGTGGCGTGTCTCGGCGATAACGCCTTGGAGAAGCCGGTCAGGGTCCTCGAACGCTGCCGGCCTGCGCCCGAGAAAGGCCATGCCGACCACATTGGTGGCCGGCATCGCCGACAGCCGTGCGTCGCGCAGGTTTGTCGGCATCGACAGGCGGATCGGCCGCGACCCGCCCGATGCGCGGTTGTGCGCATCGATCGCCACGAACATGTTGCGCAGAAGGAGATCGTTCAGGGTTCCATCCGTTGCCCGGGCCAGTGACCGCAGGCGGTCGACGCCGTCAGGCGTGATGTCCAGCGACCGATGTGCGGGAAACGGCTGCCCGCCCGCCGCGGGGTCGCGGTTGGCGCCGCCTTGCGATGAGACCACGGGCGAAGCGGGCCGAAACAGCCTCAGGCCGCGCAGAATGTCGATTGGCAGGCGTGCGAGGCGCTCGCGCCGCCCAAGCCCCGGCTCGGACCGGCGTTCGAGAGGTGCTGCATCCAGTTCGATGCGGTCTGGCGGAGCGCCTGCCGATCCGGGAGCGGCATATTCGGCCAGCACGTCTTCCAGAAAGCGCGTGATGCCGATTCCGTCGCAGATAGCGTGATGGACCTGTATCCACAGTTCCGACCGGTTCGCGTCGGTTTCGATGAAGAAGAAGCGAAGGCCGACTTCCCGTCGGAGATCGAGATAGGGTTCGCCGCCCGGATAGTCGATCGGTTCTGCCTGTGTGGCAAAAGCGATGTAAGGCTCCGGCTGCGGCGCATCGATCCAGTGGAGGTCGCGCGTGCGGGCTTGTCGCCTGCCGGAGATGACAGCCCGTGTGAGCGGATGTCGCATCTGCGCATGGCGGATGGCAGTGCGCATCCGCGTCGGGTCGGGCCGCCCCGAAAAGCCGGCGCGCACGAAAAAGGTCATCGGCGCCGACCGCCTGTCGTCGGCGTACATGTAGTGCTCGAAGGCGGTTACCCGCATTCGCTGTCAGCCTGCACGCGCCCGTCTCCCCTCCGCCCAGCGGCGCCAACGTCCGCTCTGAACTCATTCCCCGCGGTTCGTCCGCCGGTTCAGTTACCTTTTAGCGATCGTCTTTAGCCGTGGATAACCACGCGGAATGATAACGGCCGCTTTGGCGCTCGGCCATGCCCAATTCTTTAGGACTCCTCCCTAGCGTGACACGGATCAACAGCCGGAATCCGACTGAAGGGCATTGGGGCGTGAAGCGTAAAATCATCACCATGATCGGCATCGCCGCCATTTTTGGCGCAGCATCGATATTCGCCGCCGACATATGGCTCAAGAGCGCGGCTCGGTCGCAGGCCCGGCCCCAGCCTGTCGTTGCCGAGGCGCCGAAGGTCGAGTTCAAGTCGATCGTCGTGGCCAAGGCGCCGCTTCGCTTCGGCATGACGCTCGAACCGGCTTTGCTTGAGGAAATTCCCTGGCCGCAGGATGCATTGCCCGACGGCGCGTTCCCGACGGTCGACGCATTGCTGTCCGAAGGCGGGCGGGTCGTGCTGTCGCCGGTCGAGACCAACGAGCCGGTGCTGCTCGCCAAGCTGTCCGGACCGAACGGCCGCGCCACGCTGTCCAACATTCTCGCGCCCGGCATGCGCGCCGTCACCATCAAGGTGGACGAGATCGCCGGCGTCGGCGGGTTCATCACCCCGGGCGACCGGGTCGACGTGGTGCTGACGCGCAATGCCGGCAACATCCGCGAGGTCGAAGGCAATGCCAAAGGCGCATCGGGCTCTACGATCACCACCGAAATCGTTGTCGAGAACGTCAAGGTCCTGAGTGTGGGCCAGGGTGCCGACGAGCGGCAGACGGGTCCCAGGGTAACGGATTCGGTCACCATCGAAGTCAACGCGGAAGGCGCGCAGAAGGTCGCGCTCGCCCGCAATGTCGGCTCGATGTCGCTGCTGTTGCGCTCGGCCGGAGAGGGCGGACCGGCGGCGGCCGGTCTCGTCACGATTTCTTCCTTTGGCGGATCGGTGGCCAGGAAGTTCAGCGATGCCGCGGGCTCCATGATCGAGAAGGTCAAGGCCGAGGAGCCCGAGAAGCAGAAATTCACGACGGTGATCGTCACGCGGGGACTGGAGGCCAAGAGCTACCAGGTCGTGACGCCTCCGCAGGAATAGGGGAGCCGGGCGGCCGGCGAGGGGACTGAAGATGTTCAAGTTGAACGAAGGCAAGGCGCTGCGGCGCGGTGGCGGGTTCTGGCGGACCGTTGCACTGGTTGCCGCGCTCGTATTTGCGATGCCGGTGGTCGATGCCGGCGCACAGGATGGCGTCGTACAGATCGCGGCCGGACGCGCATCGTCGATCAAGGTCGCCAAGGGCAAGCCACGGACGATCAAGACCAGCCAGCCTTTCTACGAGATCGTCATTGGCGATCCGGAGATCGCCAACGTCAATCCACTCACCGACCGCTCGTTCTACGTGCTCGGCAACCAGCTCGGGACGACCGGCATCGCGTTGTTCGACACCAACAAGCAGCTCGTCGGCACGTTGGATATCGAGGTCACGCTCGACACCGACCGGCTGGCGACGACGATCCGCGAAGCCGTGCCCGGCACCAACATCAAGGTCGGTTCGGCCAATGGCCGGCTCGTGCTGTCGGGCTCGGCCGAGGATTCGGTGGCCGCCGAAAAGGCGAAAAACATTGCGAGCCGCTTCTCCGGTCAGGAGGAGATCATCAACTCGGTCAACATCTCGTCGTCGCAGCAGGTCCAGCTCAACGTGCGTTTCGTCGAGATCAACCGCCAGGTCGGGCAGGAACTGGGCTCTGAACTGGGCGTGACCTATGCGATGCCCGGCGGCAGCGCCGTGTCGTTCAACGCCAGGCCGAAGGCGACCAACAACATCCCCGCCACCGAAGTCATCGCCACCTACATGAATGGCGGACTGTCGATCGATCTCGCCATCGAGGCGCTGGAGGATCGCGGCGTCGCCCGTCGTCTCGCCGAGCCGAACCTCATCGCGCGCTCCGGCGAACGGGCATCGTTCCTGGCAGGCGGCGAATTCCCGATCCCGGTGGCGAGCGAGGAGAACACCATCACGATCGAATACAAGCGCTACGGCGTCAGCCTGGACTTCACGCCGACCGTGCTCAGCGACGGCCTGATCAGCCTCGAGATCGAACCCGAAGTCTCGTCCATCGACACTTCGGCTTCCTATCAGGTCGGCAACATCTCGGTGCCGGGCTTCGTCGTGCGCCGCGCCAAGACATCGGTCGATCTGAAGAACGGTCAGAGCTTCATGATCGCCGGCCTTTTGCAAAGTCACAACGATATGGGGACACAGCGCGTGCCGGGGCTCGGCAAGATCCCGGTGCTCGGTGCGCTGTTCTCATCGAAGGCCTACCAGCGGCGCGAAACCGATCTCGTCATCATCGTCACGCCGTTCCTGGTCAAGCCGATCGATCCGTCGAAGAAGGTCGCGACCCCGTTCGACCAGACCAAGCCGGGCAGCAATGTCGATTTCTTCCTCGGGAACCAGGAGGAAATCCGCGTGTCGCAGGTGAAGGCGGGCGCTGCGCGCCATGCCGTCGGCGGCCATTTCCTCGATCTGCCGGAGTATTGAGATGAAGCGCGTATTTCTTGCCGTCGCAGGCGTGACGTTCGCTCTCGCGGGATGCAGCACCGACGACACGATGCGCTATGACGGCGTCACCATGTCGGCCGGCAACGCGGT
>JAMLJD010000026.1 GCA_023953775.1 Rhizobiaceae bacterium
TGCGATTCGCCACCAAGACTAGGAGATTTCCAAGCCGTCGCGAAGGGTAGCCTACACCCCGCAATCGCCGTGTATCTCGACGACCTCGGTCTCGCCGTCCCCCTCGACCGTCATCGTGCCCGAGTAGGAGGTGTATTCGCCGCCCTCTTCGGTCACCGAAAGATCGATCACGAACGAGAAATCCGGACCGCTGAAAGTACGATAGGTGCGCGTCTCGCCGTCCGCCGTCTCGCTGCTGTTGACGAGTTGGAGTTCGTGAAGCTGGTACCGAATTGCCGCGAAAGCGGTCTCGGGCCTACCCATTCCACTCCCGTCGACATTGGAGAAGAACACGAACTTCCACGTATCGGGATCGTCATAGACGAGCTTCTGCTCGGCGCGCTGGAAAATGCAGTAGCTGTCGATGTTCGGCCATGCCACGTCGGTGATCAGCTGCGCACTCGCGGGCACCGTGGAAAGAAACACGATCGGCAGAGCATATTTGACAAGTCCCATGGATTCCCCCTTTTTCAAGCCGACCTTGGGTAAGTCGTGAACACGCCAGGGTCAAAGAAAACTTTGCGGATCGATATCGACCTGGACGCGAACCGAACCACGCGGTCGCTGCGCATCCTTGATCATCGCGCGCACGAAGCGCTGCATGTCCGCCCGGCGCGTGCCTTGGACCAGGAGGCGGAAGCGATGCCGTCCGGCTACCAGCGCCATCGGCGCCTCGGCCGGTCCGAGCACGATGATGTCCGGATCCGGTGCCGCAGCGCGCCGCAGCACCCGCGCATGGCTTTCCGCCTCATGTCTGGTCGCCGCACTGATGATGAGCGCTGCCAGCCGCCCGAAGGGAGGCATTCGGGAACGCTCGCGTTCGGCGATTTCGCGTTCGTAGAATATCTCGCGATCGCCCGAGACCAACGCCTGCATGACCGGGTGTTCCGGCTGGTAGGTCTGCAGCAGTCCAAGGCTCTCGCGGCCGGTGCGGCCGGCGCGCCCCGTGACCTGGCTGAGAAGCTGGAACGTGCGCTCCGCCGCGCGCGGATCGCCGTTCGCCAGGCCGAGATCGGCGTCGACCACGCCGACGAGCGTCATGTTGGGAAAATTGTGGCCCTTTGCGACAAGCTGCGTGCCGATGACGATGTCCGCCTCGCCCTTTTCGATCGCCTCCAGCTCAAGCCGCAGACGCCGTACGCCGCCCAGCATGTCCGATGACAGCACGATCGTGCGCGCTTCGGGGAAATCGGCGACGACTTCCTCGGCGATGCGCTCGACCCCGGGTCCGCAGGCGACGAGATGGTCCAGCGTGCCGCATTCCGGGCAGGCTTCCGGCCGCGGCTCGTTGTGGCCGCAATGGTGGCAGACGAGCTGCCCGCGAAACCGGTGCTCCACCAGCCAGCTCGAACAATCGGGGCACTGGAATCGATGGCCGCAGACCCGGCACAGTGTCAGTGGCGCATAGCCCCGGCGGTTGAGGAACAGCAATGCCTGTTCGCCGCGATCGACCGTACGGCCGATCGCTTGAGTAAGGGCCGGGGACAGGAAACGACCGCGTGGCGGCGGCGACTTGCGCAGGTCGATCGCCTCGACGTCGGGAAGCGCCGCTTCCGCGTATCGTCCGGGCAGACGTACGAGCGTGTATCGCCCCTGTGCCGCATTGACCCGGCTTTCGACCGACGGTGTCGCCGACGCGAGCACCACGGGCATATCCCCCGTACGCGCCCTCACAACCGCCATGTCGCGAGCGTTGTAGAACACCCGGTCTTCCTGCTTGTAGGCTGCGTCGTGCTCCTCGTCCACGACGATGAGTCCGAGTTCGGCAAAGGGCAGGAACAGCGCCGAGCGCGCGCCGGCAACGACGCGTACCGTCCCTTCCGCCACCTGTCGCCATACCCTTTCGCGCATGCGCGGTGCCACTTCCGAGTGCCATTCCGCAGGGCGCGTGCCGAACCGCCGCTCGAACCTTTCGAGAAAGGCCTGTGTCAACGCGATCTCCGGCAGCATGATCAGCACCTGCCGGCCCTGGGCGAGAGCGACCGCCACCGCCTCGAAATACACTTCCGTCTTGCCTGATCCGGTCACCCCGTCGAGCAGCGTCACCGAAAACCCGCCCGCTTTCGTCTGCGCGGTCAGCGTCGCCGCCGCTTCGCGCTGGTCGGGCGTGAGGTCGGCCATGCCGTAGCCCGCGTCCGGTTCGGCCACCACCGGTCGTGCCGGCAGCAGCACCTTCTCGAACACGCCCTGCGCCAGAAGCCCGTCGACGACGGTGAGCGAGACGCCGGCCGCATGCGCCAGCCCCGAGCGGGTCCATGCCAAGCCGTCCGCGCTCAGGTCGAGCACCTTCGTGCGAGCCGCCGTGTTACGGTCGGGCAGCGCGCCCGTCCGCCGCAGCCCCTCTATCGGCGGTTCGGGGTCGAACGCCGCCGGGACGCGCAGCAGCATCCGCGCCACCATGCCCGGCGGCGCCAGCGTGTAGTCCGACACCCAGTCTACGAAGCGACGCGTCGCCGCATTGATCGGCGGGCAGTCGAAGACCTGTGAAATCGGCCTGAGCTTCTTTGCCGCGACGGGTTCGCCCTCGCCGTCCCAGACCACGCCGGCGACCTCGCGCGGGCCGAGCGGAACGCGCACGATCGATCCGGGCCCGATCCGGGCGCCAGCGGGAACGGCATAGGAATAGGCCCGCTCGGCGGGCATCGGCACGAGCACCGGAACGGTACCTCGGCCGGCCGAATCTTTGTCCATCGGTCGTGACCTTGCCCGGTCTTTACGTTAAGGGGAAGCCGATCCGGGCCGCTTCGCCGGCCGCCCGACTATCCTGGGAGACTGACATGAAATTCTTCGTCGATACCGCTGACGTGAAGGAAATCCGCGAACTCAACGATCTCGGCCTGCTCGACGGCGTGACGACCAACCCGTCGCTGATTCTCAAGGCCGGACGCGACATTCGCGAGGTGACGAAGGAAATCTGCGATATGGTCGACGGCCCCGTCTCCGCGGAGGTCACCGCGACCGAATATTCGAAGATGATGGAGGAAGCCGCCGTCCTCGCCGGCATCGCCGATAATGTCTGCATCAAGCTGCCTCTGACGCTGGACGGCCTGAAAGCCTGCAAGGCGCTGACGTCGAAAGGCCACAAGACCAACGTCACGCTCTGCTTCTCCGCTCCTCAGGCGCTGCTCGCGGCCAAGGCCGGCGCGACCTTCATCTCACCCTTTATCGGCCGCATAGACGATACCGGGATCGACGGCATGGAGTTGATCGCCGATATCCGCACCATCTACGACAACTACGACTTCAAGACGGAAATCCTGGCCGCCTCGATCCGGACCATGAACCATGTCAAGCAGGCCGCGCTCATCGGCGCCGACGTGGCGACCGTGCCTCCGGCCGTGCTGAAATCGCTCGTCAAGCATCCGCTGACCGACAAGGGCCTGGAAGCCTTCCTGACTGACTGGGCGAAGACGGGGCAGAAGATCGGCTGAAGACCAGTCGCATGGCAATGCGTTGGCCTTCTATCGCCTTCGCGGCGATCGTCGCGGTGCTGGCGGCGACCGTTCCGCTTCATGCGCGAACGCTCTGCACCATCGTCGTCGACGCACATGACGGCGTCACACTCGTCCGGGAGGGCGCGTGCGAGGATCGGGTGACGCCCGCCTCGACATTCAAGCTCGCACTGGCGGTCATGGGGTTCGACGGCGGCTTCCTGGAGGACGCGACCACGCCCACCTTGCCATTTCGCGAAGGTTATCCGGATTGGCTCGGCGACATCTGGCGAAGGGATACCAACCCCACGACCTGGCTGGAATACTCTGTTGTGTGGTATTCGCAGCAGATCGCTAAGGCGCTCGGCCGCGCCAAGCTCGAGGCCTATGCGCGCGGCTTTTCCTACGGGAATGGCGATTTCTCAGGCGATGCCGGAAAGGACAATGGCCTTGAGCGCGCCTGGATCAGCTCGTCGCTGAAGATTTCGCCTGTCGAGCAGACCGCATTCCTGCGCCGGCTGGTCACCGACGGCTTGCCTGTTGCGGCAAAAGCCATGGCGATGACGCGCTCCGTCACACAGAAGACTGCCCTCGAAGCCGGTTGGATCGTGCATGGCAAGACCGGATCGGCCTATCCGCGCCGCCCTGACGGTTCCTTCGATCGCAATCGTGGCTGGGGCTGGTTCGTCGGCTGGGCAGAGCGTGACGGTCGCTTGATGGTTTTTGCTAGGCTGGCGCAGGCCGACGGAGCGGGCGAAAAGTCAGGTGGCCGGCACGTCAGGACCGGCTTCCTTCGTGACTTCCCGGCAATCGTCGCCAGCCTGTCTGACTAGGCGCAACCGCCGTTACTCGCGAACGAAAGTGCTTGTTTCCGGCAGCGGATCGTCCGGAACCGTCTCGGGCTCTTCCAAGACGACCTTCGGAAGCTTCCTCTCATTGTCGCGCTGGTAGCGCGCGAGATCCTGCGCGACCGACAGATGGAGGACCTCCGCGAGTTCGCGCGCGGCGCGGTTCTCGGCGTCCCGTTCCGCGCGCAACGCGGCGAAATTCTGATCCGGAACGTCGAAGGCCGAGGTGACGGCGCGGCGTCCCCTGGCGATCGGTTTTCCGTCCGAAGCATCCCGCAGCGTATAGATCGCCGTCATGGTAACCGTCTTCGCGGTCGGATCCTCAACATCTCCTGACTGGAGATCGGCAGCGTTGGCGGAGGACGACTTAACCCGCAGATCGAGCACGTAACGCGGGTCGGGCGTGCGCGTGGCCCCGCCGGTAAATCGGAATATGAGCTGGTTGCGAACCTCCTGCGCGTCGCGCGTGAAGACCTCGCTCACCTCGATGGACGCAAGCTCGGCCGCCATGCTGCCGGGCACCTGCGTTCCGCCCTGCTGGTAGAGCGGACGAACGGTGCATGCCGACAGGGCCAGCATCGCAGAAACCACAAGAATGTGACGCAGGCCGTTGGACATCGCTCTCAACCGTTCGTTCCCAATGTCAGCCGACCACATTGACGATTCTCTGCGGCACGACGATGACCTTCCTCGGCGGTCTGCCTTCAAGGGCCTTTTGCACGAAGTCGAGCGCGAGCGCCGCATTTTCGACGGCAGATTGATCCGCGTCGCGCGCAATTGTCAAATCGCCGCGCTTCTTGCCGTTGATCTGTACCGGCAGCGTGATCTCGTTCTCGATCGTAAGATCCGCGTCGAAGTCGGGCCAGCCCCGTTCGGCGACGAGCCCGTCACCGCCGATCGCGGCCCAGCATTCCTCGGCCAGATGCGGCATCATGGGCGCGATCATCTGGATCAGCTTCTCGATCGCTTCCCGCAGCGCGCCCTTCATTGCCGCTTCTGCGCTGGCCGCCGAAGCGGCATGCGGCGACAACGTGTTCACAAGCCCGTAGAGCCGGGCGACCGCCTTGTTGAAGCCGAGCTTCTCGATCTCCTCGCCGACCGCCTTGACCGCCTTGTGGACCGCCTTGGTCAGATCCGCACCGGGGCCGTCGACGGACGGAGCCGCGGACACGCCGGCAATCGCCGGAGCCAGGTCGCAGACGAGCCGCCACACACGCTGGACGAAACGGTGCGCGCCCTCGACGCCGGCTTCTGTCCAGATCACGTCGCGCTCCGGCGGAGAATCCGACAGCATGAACCAGCGCGCGGTGTCGGCGCCGTAGCCCGAGATGATGTCGTCGGGATCGACGACGTTCTTCTTCGACTTCGACATCTTCTCGATCGGACCGATTTCCACTGGCTCTCCGGAAGCCAGGAGCGTCGCGCGGCGCACGCCGTCGGCCTCCTCCACGGACACCTCCGCCGGCGTCACATAGGCGCCGTTTGGCCCCGAACCCCTCCGGTAGGTCTCATGCACCACCATGCCCTGCGTGAAAAGGCCCTCGAACGGCTCCTCGACTTCGTTGAGGTGGCCGGTCGCCTTCATCGCGCGCGAAAAGAAGCGCGAGTAGAGGAGGTGCAGGATCGCGTGCTCGATGCCGCCGATATACTGGTTGACGGGCAGCCATCCCTTCGGTCCGTCGACATAGTCGAGCGTCGTCGGCGCTTCCTCGTTCCAGGGATCGGTGAAGCGCGCGAAATACCAGGACGAATCCACGAACGTATCCATCGTGTCGGTGTCGCGCACCGCTGCGCCGCCGCATTTCGGGCAGGTCGTATGCTTCCACGTCGGATGATGGTCGAGCGGATTGCCCGGCTTGTCGAAGGTCACATCGTTCGGCAGCTCGATCGGCAGCTCGGCCGCCGGAACAGGCTGTGCCCCGCAGGCGTCGCAATGGATCACGGGGATCGGACAGCCCCAGAACCGCTGACGCGAGATCAGCCAGTCGCGCAGCCGGAACTGCACGCGCCGCTCGGCCATCGGCTGGTTGCGGCCGGCGTCGGCCTTTTCGAGCCGGCTCGCCACCTCGTCGAACGCGGCCTTTGGCGTCATGCCGTCGAGAAAGCGGGAGTTGATCATAACGCCGTCGTCGACATAGGCCTCGTCGACGATCTGGAAGGTCGCGGCGTCGTCGCCTTCCGGCATCACCACCGGAACCACCGGCAGGCCATATTTGTTGGCAAAGTCGAGGTCGCGCTGATCGCCCGACGGACAGCCGAAGATGGCGCCGGTTCCGTAGTCCATCAGCACGAAATTCGCGACATAGACCGGCAGCGTCCACTCCGGGTCGAACGGGTGCACCGCACGAATACCGGTGTCGAAGCCTTTCTTCTCGGCTGTCTCCAGCGTTGCGGCGGAGGTTCCCGAACGACGGACCTCTTCGATGAACGCCGCGAGGTTGGGATTGGTCTCGGCCGCCTTCCGCGCCAGCGGATGATCCGCCGCGATCGCCATGAACGACGCGCCGAAGATCGTGTCGGGCCGGGTCGTGTAGATGTTGAGCGTGTTCTCGCCGGCCGGCGAGGATTTCGTGTCCAGCGGCCAGCGGATCAGCAGGCCCTCCGAGCGGCCGATCCAGTTGCGCTGCATGGTCCGGACCTTTTCCGGCCAGCGGCTCAGGTCGTCGAGACTGTCGAGCAGCTCCTGGCTCATCGAGGTGATCTTGAAGAACCACTGCGTCAGGTCGCGCTGCTCCACCAGCGCGCCGGAACGCCACCCGCGCCCGTCAATGACCTGCTCGTTGGCAAGCACAGTCATGTCGACCGGGTCCCAGTTGACCTTGGCCGACTTGCGCTCGACCAGCCCGGCCTTCCAGAAATCGAGGAACATCTTCTGCTGGTGCTTGTAGTATGATGGATCGCAGCTCGCGATCTCGCGGTCCCAGTCGAGCGACAGGCCCATGGTCTTGAGCTGCGCCTTCATCGTCGCGATATTTGCGTAGGTCCAGTCGCGCGGATTGACCTTGTTGTCGCGCGCGGCGTTCTCCGCCGGCAGGCCGAACGCGTCCCAGCCCATCGGGTGCAGCACATTGAACCCCTTGGCCCGCTTGTAGCGCGCGACGACATCGCCCATCGTGTAGTTGCGCACGTGACCCATGTGGATGCGTCCCGAAGGATACGGGAACATCTCCAGCACGTAGTACTTCTCGCGCGGATCGTCGTTGCGGGCGGCGAACAGCTTCTTGTCGTCCCAAGCCTTCTGCCATTTGGGCTCGCTGACGCGCGGATTGTATCGTTCGGTTGCCATGACCAGAAATTCACATAAAAGACGCGGCGGTGGTGCCGGACCGGTTCCAGTGTAACGGGACTTGCTACGGTTTGCGTTGCTCGCGCATGCCTTCACCACGGTTTCCGTGACCCGTCAACCGAAAGGCCGCCGCGGTGGACCAAAACAGCAGGATAGGCAGCATGAGCGATATTGTTTCGCGTCTCGATGTGGTCAAGGCGCATATTGCCGATGCCGAGCAGGAAGCGGAGCGCGCTGCGGGCTCGGTGACGCTCGTCGCGGTCTCCAAGACATTTGACGCGGACGAGATCAGGCCGGTGATCGAGGCGGGCCAGCGTGTGTTCGGCGAAAACCGCGTCCAGGAAGCGCAGGCCAAATGGCCGGCACTCAAGACCGAATTCCCCGGCATCGAATTGCACCTGATCGGCCCGCTGCAGTCGAACAAGGCGAAGGAGGCTGTTGCGCTGTTCGATGTGATCGAGACTGTCGATCGCGAGAAGATCGCTGCCGAACTCGCGAAAGAGATGGTGAAACAGGGCAGACACCCGCGCCTCTACGTGCAGGTGAACACCGGCTTGGAAGAGCAGAAGGCAGGCATCGATCCGCGGGAGGCAGGCGAATTCGTCAGACGGTGCCGCAATGTCCACGGCCTGACGATAGAAGGCCTGATGTGCATCCCGCCCTTCGACGAGAATGCCGGCCCGCATTTCGCGCTGCTCGCCAAGCTGGCTCGGGAAGCAGGAGTGGAACGCCTCTCGATGGGTATGTCCAGCGACTACGAGAAGGCGGTGCTTTTCGGCGCAACATCGGTGCGCGTCGGCTCGGCGATCTTCGGTAGCCGCGACTGACCAGCCGCATCACCGGGCGGCCGCGGCCTCGATGCGTTCCATGGCCATCGCCAGTGCGATGTCGTTTGTGGGCTTCTTCGCTGCGGTGGCGCGGTCGAAGATGCCGGCCAGCGTCGCGGGAATCTCCTCCACCTTCCGCATCGCGAATGCCCGGTCGTATCCACCTGGCGCGAGTTCGGCAGCGACGTTGATCAGGCCGCCGGCATTGATCACGTAGTCCGGCGCATAGAGGATGCCGCGCTGCATCAGCCGCCGTGCATCGTCGTGAATGGCGAGCTGGTTATTGGCCGCGCCGGCCACCACGGCGACCTTCAGCTCCGGGACCGTCTCGCCCGAAATGACCCCGCCAAGCGCGCAGGGCGCGAGCAGATCGGCTTTCGTACTCAGGATCGCGTCCGTGCCGACGACCGTCGCGCCCAATTCCTCTGCCGCCTTGCGCGTGCGGCCCTCGTCGATATCGGCGACGGTCAGCGTGGCGCCTTCGGCATGCAGCTTGTCGCAGAGCGAGCGTCCAACCGAGCCGAGACCCTGGACGGCGACGTGGACCCCGTCGAGGCGGTCCGTACCGGTTGCATGTTTCAACGCGGCTTTCAGGCCCAAGAACACACCCTGCGCCGTGACCGGCGACGGGTTGCCGCTGCCGCCCCGGGTCGTACCGGTGACGTTGGGCGTACGCTCGCGCAGGAAGTCCGCGTCGGCCAGCGTCAGGCCGACATCCTCGCCGGTGTAGTACTGCCCGTTGAGCGCGGCCAGCATCTCGGCATAGGTTTCGAGCAGCGCCGGTGTCTTGTCCGTACGGGGATCGGCGATGACTACCGCCTTGCCGCCACCGAAGGGCATGCCGGCAATGGCGGACTTGAAGGTCATTCCGCGCGACAGCCGCAGGGCGTCGGTCAGGCCAGCCTCGAAGCTCTGGTGCGGCCACACGCGCGTACCGCCGAGCGCCGGCCCGAGCGCGGTGTTGTGGATCGAGACGATCGCGGTCAGGCCGCGGCTCTCGTCTTCGCCAAGCCACACGCGTTCGTGGCGGTCATAGCCGTCGAGCTTCGCCGCCTCGTGGGTGATGTCTGAAATCGAAACCGTCGAACCGGGGCTCGATCTGAGCTTTCGGGACTCGCTGACGTGCAGCATGGCGTTCTCCTCCTCCCGCTGCGTTTCAACTCGGCCGCGATTCTACCTCCGCTCTCCGGTTCTTTGATGTCGAACTTCGTGCCGGGAGCGAACTTCCCTTTCGTTCCCGGCATGGTCCCTTTGTTAATCTGTCGTTCCGACCGGCGCGGGCTAGCCGAGCCTGGCGTCGAGCGTCACGTCGATCGCGCCGAGCGCCTTGGAAACCGGGCAGCCCTCTTTTGCCTTGGTGGCCAGTTCCTTGAAAGTCGCCTCGTCGATGCCGGGCACCTTGCCGGTCAGCGTCAGTGCGCTTTTGGTGATTCCCGTTCCGGGAACGAGCGTCACGACGGCTTTCGCGTCGAGGGAGTCCGCAGGCGTGCCGTTCTCGGCCAGGAAATGCGAGAGCTGCATTGCGAAGCAGCCGGCATGCGCGGCCGCGATAAGTTCCTCGGGATTCGTCGCAGATTTCCCGCTTTCGTCCTCGAATCGCGCCTTGAAATGATAGGGCGCGCCTGAAAGCGCACCGCTCTGCGTCGCAAGCGTTCCCGTGCCGTCCTTGAGGGCACCCTTCCAGTTGGCTGTTGCGTGCCTGTCCATGCCTGTCTCCCGTGATTCTGGTTGCTGTCGAGCAGTCCGGGACATAGCGTCCGACGCTGGCGCGGCCAGATCGCCATGCAGAAAATCGGCAGGCCCTGATCCTAGATCGGCTCGCCCGCAAGGAGACGCGGGCTCGGCCCGGTCAGGTCGGACGATCCGGCGGCGCGCTGAACGAAGAACCGCTTCAGCGGAGCCATCCGGTCGACCAGCCCGAGACCGATATCGCGGATCGCGCGTAAAGGACCGACGTCGTTCGAGAACATCCGGTTGAGGACGTCTGTCGTCACGCCCATCTGGAAGGTATCGAACCGCCGCCACTGCTCGTAGCGCTGCAGCACGTCGAGCGCGCCGATGTCCTGGCCGAGACGATCGGCCTCCACCACCACCTCGGCAAGCGCGGCGGCGTCCTTGAAGCCGAGATTGAGGCCCTGCCCGGCGATCGGATGGATGCCATGCGCGGCATCACCCGCCAGCGCCAGCCGCGGCCTCACGAAATCGCGCGCCAGCGTCAGGCCGAGCGGCCAGGCGCGCGGCTTGTCGACGACCTTGATCTCACCGAGCTTCAATCCGAAACGCTGCTCCAGTTCAGCCTCGAAGACGATCGGGTCCTCGTTCACGAGCCGGTCGGCATCGGCCGTCCTCTCGGTCCAGACGATCGACGAGCGATTGCTCCTGAGCGGCAGGATCGCGAACGGGCCGGCGGGCAGGAAATGCTCTTCGGCACGACCCTCATTGTCGCGCTCGTGCTCGACGGTGCACACGATCCCTGACTGGCCGTAATCCCAGCTCACCGTCCTGATGCCGGCCATCTCGCGCAACCGCGACCGCACGCCGTCGGCTGCGACCAGTACTCTGGTTTCAAGCGTCGCGCCGCCGCCAAGATGAACCGACACGGAAGCCGGTCCGGTTTCGAAGCCTTCGACGGGCACGCCCTCCCTCATCTCGATCCCGAGTTCGGATACGCGCCGGCGCAGCGCGCCGTTGAGATGCCGATTGAACACCATATGCGCGAAAGGCTCGCCGGGCTCGGCCTCGCCCCCGAAAGTCAGGAAGACCGGCCGCACCGGGTCGGCGGTACGCGAATCGGTGACGATCATCTCGCGGATGGCGCGCGCCTCGGGCTCGATTTCCGCCCAACATCCAAGCTGCCGCAGCATGCGGCACCCCGCGGCTGCGATCGCCGAGGCCCGGCCGTCACGCTCCCAAACGCCTTCAGGCGCCGCGTCGATCACCGCGACCGCGAGGCTCGGACGCGCCTGCTTCGTCGCGACCGCCGCCAGAAGGCCGACATAGCCCGCGCCGGCGACCACCACATCGAACTGTCCGCTTTTCTTCATTGCCGTCTTCCGCGGGTCCAAATCTTGACTTGCTCACCCTATCCTGATCGATACCGGCCAACGATTGCCACCCGGGAGCGCGCAATGTCGGCGGTGATGCAGGAACTTCTGGCCATACTCGACCTCGAGCGGCTCGAACACAACCTGTATCGTGGTCGCAGCCCCCAGACCGGCTGGCAGCGCGTGTTCGGCGGACAGGTCATCAGCCAGGCGCTCGTGGCCGCGCAGCGCACGGTGGACGAGAAACGCCACGTGCACTCGTTGCACTGCTACTTCATGCGCCCGGGCGACCCCGCGGTCCCGATCATCTACGAGGTCGACCGGATCCGCGACGGCGGATCGTTCACCACCCGTCGCGTCGTGGCGATCCAGCACGGTCATGCCATCTTTTCCCTCGAGGCATCGTTCCAGGTGACGGAGAAGGGTGCCGAGCACCAGTTTGCCATGCCTGAAGGCATTCCCGATCCCGAGGGCCTCAAGACCCAGCGCGAGCTGCTGTCCGACTTCGGCGACAACGTCCCCGAGGCGATCCGCAAGTTCTGGGGCCGCGAGCGTCCGCTCGAGATCAAGCCGGTGAACGTCGAGCACTACATGACCCGCGACAAGCTGCCGCCGCGCCAGTCGGTCTGGATGCGGCTGACCGGCGAAGCCCCCGACGATCCGGCGCTGCACGCCGCCCTTCTCGCCTACATGTCGGACATGACGCTGCTCGATACCGCCAATTTCGCGCACGGACGGACTGGCTTCGACCCCAATTTGCAGATGGCGAGCCTCGACCATGCCATGTGGTTCCACAGACCGACCAGGCTCGACGACTGGCTGCTCTATGCCCAGGACAGCCCGAATTCGATCGGCTCTCGCGGCCTGTCACGCGGCTTCATCTACGCCCGTGATGGTGCGCTGATCGCGTCGGTTGCCCAGGAGGGCCTGATTCGCGAACGGACACGGCCCAGTAGTTAGGCATTTTTCGATTTTTGCCTAATATTTGTGCATCTTGATTGCTGCACCTGCGAATAGATAATCGCACCTTCCCGGGATTCATAAACGTTTCAAACGGGTTAGCGGGCTTCGTCGCCAGTTGGCACGGAGCTTGATTCTTCTGTGTGTACTCGCCGGACGCCGCGCGTTCCGGAGATGTCATGCAAACGCGGGGACCCGCATTAGCGAAGGGTGAAACCTTATGAAAATCGTGATGGCAATCATCAAGCCATTCAAGCTTGACGAGGTGCGTGAGGCACTCACCTCGGTCGGCATCCAGGGCCTGACCGTCACCGAAGTCAAAGGCTACGGGCGTCAGAAAGGACATACCGAGATCTACCGGGGCGCGGAATACGCCGTTAGCTTCCTTCCCAAGATCAAGATCGAGATCGCGGTCGGGGCAGAGCTCGCCGAGAAGGTGGTCGAGGCGATCTCCGGCGCGGCCAAGACCGGCCAGATCGGCGACGGCAAGATCTTCGTCTACCCGATCGATCAGGCCGTTCGCATCCGCACCGGCGAAACCGACACCGACGCGCTCTAAGCGGCACCGTCCCTCCAAGGAGAATGAAATGAACGTTCCTTTCCTTACCGCGCCGCTCGCGCGCAAGATACTGGGCGGTATCGCTCTCGCAGCGCTCGGCGCCGTGGCGGCGCATGCCCAGGAGACGGCTCCGGCTGCCGCCGAAGTCATGGACAAGGGCGATGCCGCCTGGATGATGACCTCGAGCCTGCTCGTGCTGTTCATGACCATGCCGGGCCTCGCGCTTTTCTACGGCGGCCTCGTCCGCTCCAAGAACATGCTCTCCGTGCTGATGCAGTGCTCGATGATCACCGGAATCGTGATGATCGTCTGGGTCCTGTGGGGTTACTCCGTCGCGTTCGGCGGCGGCACGAGCCCGTTCTGGGGCGGGCTTGGCAAGGTCTTCCTCGCCGGCGTCACGCCGGACTCAACGGCCGCCACCTTCACCGATGGCGTCGTCCTGCCGGAATACGTCTTCATCTGCTTCCAGATGACCTTCGCGGTCATCACGCCGGCCCTGATTGTCGGTGCCCTGGCCGAACGCGCAAAGTTCTCGGCATTGATGGTCTTCGTCGTCCTCTGGGTTACCTTCGTCTACTTCCCGATCGCGCACATGGTCTGGGACGGCGCGGGTTACCTCTTCAACCTCGGCGCGCTTGATTTCGCCGGTGGCACGGTCGTTCACATCAATGCCGGCATTGCTGCGCTGGTCGGCTGCCTGATGCTCGGCAAGCGTCTCGGTTACGGCAAGGACAACATGGCTCCGCACTCGATGACGCTGACCATGGTCGGCGCATCGATCCTCTGGGTCGGCTGGTTCGGCTTCAACGCCGGCTCCAATCTCGAGGCCAATGGCGGTGCCGCTCTCGCCATGATGAACACCTTCGTCGCCACCGCTGGCGCCCTTGTCGCCTGGGTCGTCATCGAGGCGCTCATTCGTGGCACGGGGTCGATGCTCGGCGCAGCGTCGGGCATCGTCGCCGGTCTCGTCGCGATCACGCCTGCCTGCGGCTCGGTCGGCCCTGTCGGCGCCATCGTGCTCGGCGCAGTCGCCAGCGCGGTCTGCTACTGGTTCGTCGCCGTGGTGAAGATCAAGCTCGGCTACGACGATTCGCTCGACGTGTTCGGCATCCACGGCATCGGCGGCATCGTCGGCGCCATCGGCACCGGCATCCTCACCGCGCCATCACTCGGCGGCACCGGCGCCGAGGACTTCTCGATCGCCTCGCAAGTGTGGGTCCAGATCGTCGCCGTGGTCGTCACGATCCTGTGGTCCGGCATCATTTCGGCGATCCTGTTCAAGGTCGTCGACATGCTGATGGGCTTGCGCGCCTCGGAAGAGTCCGAACGGCAGGGTCTCGACCTCTCCTCGCACGGCGAGGTTGCCTATCACTCATGACGCTATCGGCCGGGCAGAAGCCCGGCCGCCCGATCCCGTCGTGGTGCCCGAAACGGCGCCACACCTTCAAGGCCCGGAGCGATCCGGGCCTCTTTTTGTCTGCGGTAGCCATCGGCACGACCGCCATGGTTAATGGGCCCTTAACCTTCCCGGCGATAGTCTCGCGCCATCATGACGGGCGTCGTCCTCGGCGCTCGCCGATGGCGATGGCAAGACGGGGAACGGCATGCGTTCGGGGCATTCGGTATCTTTGGCATTGGATGGCGGACAGGGCCTGCGCGGCTTCGTGGGTCGCCTCGTGGGCCGGCTTGTCGGCGCGCTTCTGATCGGCGCGACGCCTTTCGCCTATTTGAGCCTCGCGAGCTGGAACGTCGCCGACCCCAGTTTCAGCCATGCGACGGCCAATCCGGTCACCAACGCCATGGGCTATGCCGGCGCGGTCTTCTCCGACCTGGCGATGCAGTTCTTCGGCCTCGGCGCCGTCGGCGCGCTGGTTCCGGCGATCTTTCTTGGCTGGTTCCTAGTCACGGGCGCCTCGCTTGCACCTTTGCGGCTGCGGCTCGGTGCCTGGGCGGGCTACGCGCTGCTGTGCGCGGCCATCGCCGGATGCGTCTCCGCGCCGCCGACCTGGCCGCTGCCCACCGGGCTGGGCGGCGTCTTCGGCGATCTCATCCTTTCGGTGCCGGGGTTCCTGTTCGGCGGCTACCCGTCCGGCTGGCCGGCACTCCTGATCGGAGCGCTTCTCATCGCCCCCGCCCTGTGGCTGTTCGCGCACGCCGCGGCCCTGCGCAACCGCGTGGCCTCCGCCCCGGAGCCCGCCGTCAAGCGCGGCCGCAAGCAGGCCTCCGCCCCGGCGCCCATCGACGACGAAGACGAAGACGAGGACGACGGATTCCTAGCCCTCGGCGCTCTCACCCATTGGTGGCTCTCGACCCGTGCCTTCGTCCGCCGCCGCATGGCCGGCCGGTCTCCCGACCGCGTCGAGCGCCGCGACCGTGCCGATCCCCACGTCATCGACGATGCATTCGACGACCGCCGGATCGAGCCGGATTTCGCTCATCCGCCATCCGCGCCGTCGATCGATTCCGATTTCGACGACGATGACGACATGGTGCCGTTCGATGTCGACGATTCCTTTGACGCCCCCGCCCCTCGTCCGGTTGCGCATAAGCCCGCGGCCCGCGTCGACAACCCGGTCGCCGCGCCGAAGCCTGGCGCACGCTTGCAGCGCGAGGCGCAAAGCTCGCTGATCGGGACCGGAGAGTTCGAACTGCCCTCGCTGCATTTTCTTGCCGAGGCAAAGAGCGTCGCCCGCGATCCCAGCCTGTCGAAGGACGCGCTGGAGCAGAATGCGCGGCTTCTCGAGGGTGTGCTGGAGGACTTCGGCGTCAAGGGCGAGATCATCCATGTCCGCCCGGGACCGGTGGTCACCCTGTACGAACTCGAGCCCGCGCCGGGCATCAAGTCGAGCCGTGTGATTGGCCTTGCCGACGACATCGCCCGATCGATGAGCGCCATCGCCTGCCGCGTCGCAGTCGTGCCAGGACGCAATGCGATCGGCATCGAATTGCCAAACGCGACGCGGGAGACCGTCTATCTGCGCGAACTGCTGGCCAGCCGCGACTTCGAAACCACCAAGACCAAGCTCGCGCTGAGCCTCGGAAAGACCATCAACGGCGAGGCGGTCATCGCCGACCTCGCCAAAATGCCGCATCTTCTCGTGGCCGGCACCACCGGCTCGGGCAAGTCGGTCGCCATCAACACCATGATCCTGTCGCTGCTCTACCGCATGAGCCCCGAGCAGTGCCGGCTGATCATGATCGACCCGAAGATGCTGGAACTTTCCGTCTATGACGGCATTCCCCACCTGCTTACACCGGTCGTCACCGATCCCAAGAAGGCGGTGGTGGCGCTCAAATGGACGGTCCGCGAGATGGAGGACCGTTACCGCAAGATGTCGAAAGTCGGCGTGCGCAATATCGACGGTTTCAACCAGCGCGTCGCGGTCGCCGAGAAGAAGGGCGAGCGGCTGACCCGCACCGTGCAGACCGGGTTCGACCGCCAGACCGGCGAGGCCATCTACGAGAGCGAGGATCTCGATCTCGAGCAGATGCCCTATATCGTGGTCATCATCGACGAGATGGCCGACCTGATGATGGTCGCCGGCAAGGATATCGAAGGCGCGGTGCAACGGCTCGCGCAGATGGCCCGCGCCGCCGGCATTCACGTCATCATGGCGACGCAGCGCCCATCGGTCGACGTCATCACCGGTACGATCAAGGCCAATTTCCCAACCCGCATCTCGTTCCAGGTCACGTCGAAGATCGACAGCCGCACCATCCTGGGCGAACAGGGCGCCGAACAGCTTCTGGGCATGGGTGACATGCTCTACATGGCCGGCGGCGGCCGTATCCAGCGTGTGCACGGGCCCTTCGTATCCGACAACGAGGTCGAGCAGGTCGTCGCCCATCTCAAATTGCAGGGCGTGCCCGAGTATCTCGATTCCATCACCGAGGACGAGGACGACCAGGAAGACGGCCCCTCGGGCGGCGGCGCAAGCGGCAAGTTCGAGGAGTCCGACGATCCCTATGACCAGGCGGTCTCGGTCGTGCTGCGCGACGGCAAGGCCTCGACCAGCTACATCCAGCGCCGCCTCGGCATCGGCTACAACCGCGCCGCCTCGATCATCGAACGGATGGAGGAGGAAGGCATCGTCGGGCCCGCCAACCATGCCGGCAAGCGCGAGATTCTCGTCCCGACGGAGGATGCCGACTTCTAAGGGCCGCCCCACTTCGGCCCAACTGGCGGTCTACCCGCCATCTGAAATCAGGAGCCAAAAGCGAATGACAAAGATCCCGAGCCAATTCGGCATCCGCCCGCTTCTCACCCGCCGCACCATGATCGCGGGGCTGGCGAGCGCCCTTGCCGTCTCCGGCGTCGTCCAGATTGCCGAGGCGCGCGCAGACGCGGCCCAGAACATCGCCGATCATTTCTCCTCGGTGAAGTCCATGGCCGGAGAGTTCGTCCAGTTCGGCCCGCGGGGCGAGCAGACGGGCGGCAAGTTCTTCATCGAGCGTCCGGGCAAGATACGGTTCAACTACGAGGCGCCGTCGAACTTCCGCGTGGTCGCTGACGGAAAGTCCGTGGTCATCGAGAACCCGAAGCTGAAGACGTCGGAACTCTATTCGTTGTCCCAGACGCCGCTAAAGCTGCTGCTCGACGAGCGCATCGACCTGTCGGGCAAGAAAGTGAAGAGCATCAAGGAAGAAGCCGACCTCACAACGATAACGCTTGCCGACAAGTCCGTGTTCGGCAATGCCACCATAACCATGATGTTCGATCCCAAGAGTTACGATCTGCGCCAGTGGACCGTCACCGATGCGCAGGGCAAGGACACCACCGTGATGATCTACAATGTGCAGAACGGTGTCAGCCTCGATCCCGGCATGTTCAAGATCAACTACCGTGCCGTGAATGAGAACAACGCTCCGAAAACCGGTCGTTAGGAACGTTCGTCAAAAGTCACGAATGCAGGCGGCCGTCTCGCGAGAGGCGGCCGTTCTGCTTGTCATGCCGGATCGCGGCTGGCACATTCCCTGCTCATTCAGCCGGACACGCCAAAATGCCCTTCTCCATCGCAACCTGGAACATCAACTCCGTGCGCCTCCGCATGCCCCTCGTGCAGCGTTTTCTCTCGGAATATCAGCCGGATATCCTGTGCCTTCAGGAGACGAAATGTCCTGACGAACTGTTCCCGGCGGACCCCGTGAAGGAGCTTGGCTACGAGCACGTGCTGTTCCACGGACAGAAGGGATATCACGGCGTGGCGACCTTCTCCCGCCGGCCGCTCGAACTGTGTGAGAAACGCCGCTTCTGCGGCATCCGCGACAGCCGTCACCTGTCCGCGACGGTAGAGGCAGGCGGGAAGCGCATTCTTCTGCACAATTTCTACGTTCCGGCTGGTGGCGACGAACCGGACCCCGAGATCAACCCGAAGTTTCGACACAAGCTCGATTTCATCACTGAGATGGAGGCGATCCGGGCCGACAATGGCGACGGCGCATCGAGCATCCTTGTCGGCGATCTCAACATCGCGCCGCTCGAGACTGACGTCTGGTCGCACAAACAGCTTCTCAACGTGGTCAGCCACACGCCGGTGGAGACCGAGGGACTGACGCGGATGATGGATAAGGGCGGCTGGATCGATCTGATGCGACGCCATATCCCGCCCGAGGAAAAGCTCTACACCTGGTGGAGCTACCGGGCCCGCGAATGGGACGTCTCCGATCGCGGGCGGCGGCTGGACCATGTCTGGTCGTCACCCGATCTCGGCAACGCGCTGGCCTACGTCAGCGTCTTGAAGGAAGCGCGCGGGTGGGACAGGCCGTCCGACCATGTGCCGGTCATCGCGACATTCGATCTCGACTGATAGAGGATAATCTTGCCTCAGGCCGAGAAGTGGCGTGCCAGCGTCTCTATTCTCTCGACCATGCTCTGGAAGTTGCGCGAAATCTGATCGTGCAGCATCGCCGTCGTTTCGGGATATTCCTCCAGCACCCTGCGGAAGAACTGCCGGTTGATGCGGATCAGCACCGTGTCGTCCTGCGCGACGGCTCCCGTCAGGCGCTCTGTCGGGGTGATCAGCGCCAGTTCGCCAAGGATCTCGCCGACCTCGGCCTTGCCGAGCACGACGCGCTTTCCATCCCGGTCGTGGACAAGGTCCACGGTGCCCGAAGCGATGACGAAGGCGCAGTCGCCCTCCGCGCCTTCCCTGTAGATCTCGCGGCCGGCCGGAACCTCGAGATTCTCGGACCCGAACGCGATAAGGCGAATCTGCTCACGGGTGAAGGACTCGAAGAGTTTCACGCCCGAAAGCGTGCGAATGTCGTCCTCCAGCGCCATACGGTCCCCGATTGCGCGTCTTCGTTCCCGGATTGGCCCGTCCGGGCGAATCCCCTACCTAGGGAACGAGCTTATACCCGCCGCTTTCTGTCACAAGTATTTCGGCATTGGAAGGATCGCGCTCGATCTTCTGTCTCAGGCGGTAAACATGCGTTTCGAGCGTATGCGTCGTCACGCCGGAATTGTAGCCCCAGACTTCCTCAAGCAGGACGTCCCGCGTCACGACCTTCTGGTCCGCGCGGTAGAGATACTTGATGATCGCCGCTTCCTTCTCGGTCAGCCTGACCTTGCCGCCGCGCTGGTCGAGCAGCAGCTTCTGGCTGGGCTTGAACGTGTAGGGCCCGACCGTGAACGTCGCGTCCTCGCTCTGCTCGTGCTGGCGCAGCTGCGCCCTGATCCGTGCCAGGAGAACGGCGAAGCGGAACGGCTTCGTCACATAGTCGTTGGCGCCCGCCTCGAGGCCGAGAATGGTGTCGGAATCGGTGTCCTGGCCCGTCAGCATGATGATCGGCGGCTTGTAGCCGCCTTTGCGCAGAAGCTTGACGGCTTCACGGCCATCCATGTCAGGCAACCCGACATCCATGATCAGGAGATCGACCATTCCGGCACGCGCGGCGTGGATGCCCTTCGTGGCGGTGCCCTCCTGCAGCACGTCGAACTCCTCATAGAGCGACAGTTGCTCGACCAGCGTCGCGCGAAGGTCTTCGTCGTCGTCGACGATGAGAATTGTCCGTGAGGTCATGCGCTATCCATTGTTTTGCAATCGTAATTCGGGTTGACCACGCCCCCTTTATGCGGAACGAACCCGGTGGGGAAGAATATCACGGTGATTTGTTCCGCGATGCGATCATACAGGACTTTTCGTGAACGCAATCCTGCCTCCGGAAAAAAGGCGGGCGCGATCCGCAGGATCACCGTCCGACCGAAGCCCGGATGCCGCACGAGAGGCCTGCTGGTCGTCGGCAGCCACACATTCGAATGCGCGCTGGGGCGTGGCGGGATCGTCTCGGTCAAGCGCGAGGGCGACGGCGGCACACCGATGGCCGCGATGCGGCTGCTTCGCGGCTATTTCCGCAATGACCGCGCCGGCGTCTGGCGCCAGAGCGGACTGGCGCTGACGCCGATCGCCGAAGGGTCCGGCTGGTGTGACGCGACCGCCGACAGGAACTACAATCGACCGGTCGAGCTTCCCTATCCTGCCAGCGCCGAGCGCATGAAGCGCGATGACAGCCTCTACGATACCGTCATCGTGCTCGACTGGAACATCCGGCCGCGCATGCGGCGTCGCGGCAGCGCCATCTTCCTGCACCTCGCCCGGCCGGGCTTCGGGCCGACCGAGGGCTGCATCGCGGTCAGCCCGGCGCTGATGCGCAGGCTTCTGCCGCGCCTGTCTAACCGAACGGTCCTGCGCGTCCTGCGCTGAGCCTCAAACGCCGAACCCACCGATGACCGCGCCCATGATCAGCGCGACGCCGAGCCAATGCAGCCCGTCGATGATCGTCAGGTCCCAGCCGAATCCCTCGTAGCGCTGGTTGACGGCGAGCGTCGTGGCCATGAAGCCGAGCCAGACGAAGAAGCCGGAGACGATGCCGTTCCACAGCGTGACCTGGCCATCGCCGAGATGCCCGATAACGCCGGCCAGCACCCAGGCCATGATCAGCTCGCAGATGATCGAATTGATCAACAGGCTCGGCGGCGGCATTCCTGGGCCGTCTTTCGGCTCGATGCGCGCTGCGTTCATCCAGGGCTTCCCAAGCACGCCGTAATAGGCCGCTCCGAAGACGAACGCGGCGACAGCCGCGACTACGATGGCGATGTAGTTGGCGCCTGCGAAATCCATCCCTGTCCCTCCGATCGGTCGATGGTTCGGCGGGATTGAACGCCCGGGCGGCGACCGCGTCAAGCAAGTCGCCAGACGGTCGTCCGCTTCACCTCCGCGTCTTCGAGCGCGCGCGTGACCGGGACGCTGTAGGTGGCCACCGCCTCCAGCCCCTGCTTCGGGAGGTAGGCACGGCCGGGATCGCCGACCAGCACGGCGGACCCTCGCCGGCTGAGCGCCCCGAACCAAGGCAGCAACCGCTCCGCCAGTGGCCGGTCGTAGAAGACGTCGCCGGCCAGCACCGCCTCCCACCCCGTATCGGTCCCGATGACATCGGTATCCGTGAACCCGATCTCGACACGGTTCAGCGCGGCGTTGAGCCGTAGTGCCGTCCCGCAGAACGGATCCACGTCGGCGGCGAGCACCTGCTTCGCGCCCGCGAGCGCGGCGGCGATCGCGACGATGCCGGAGCCGCAGGCAAAGTCGAGCACGGTCTTGCCGCGCACGGTCTCCGGGTGATCGAGGATATGGCGTGCAAGTCCCTGCCCGCCGGCCCAGGCAAAGGCCCAGAACGGAGGCGGCAGGCCGATGGCCTCGAGCTCTTCCTCGGTTCGTTGCCACAGCTCATGCGCCTCGTGCGCCAGCATGAGGCGGATTTCCGGAACGTGCGGCGGCGCCATCGCCGTCGTGTTGGCCCGGATGAAGGCTTCACGGTCCAAACCGGTATCTCAGGGCGCGGGATCCAGCCCGCCCATCCGGCAGACTTCCTTCCATTCCGCATCCGTCACCGGCTGAACCGAAAGCCGCGAATTCTTGACCAGAACCATGTCGGCGAGCTTCGGATTGGCCTTGATGTCGTCGAGGCTCACCGGGGTCGGCATATCCTGGACGGCACGGATGTCCACGCATTCCCAGCGTTCGTCATCGGTGGTGGAATCGCGATGCGCCGGCGCCGCCACCTCGACGATGCCCACGACCGCCTTGCCCTCGTTGGAATGGTAGAAGAAGCCGAGGTCGCCGACCTTCATCTCGCGCATGTTGTTGCGTGCCTGATAGTTGCGCACGCCATCCCATTCCTGGCCGGCCTTGCCCTTCGCCTTCTGCTTGTCCCAGGACCATGCGTCGGGTTCGGATTTGAACAGCCAGCGTGCCATCAAAGCCCCTCCGGCTTGTTGAAGACCCAGGTCCACGGCTTGATCTCAACCGCCTCGAAGAGCCCTGCCTTGGCGTAGGGATCGGCGGCCGCGATCGCCTCCGCAGCGGCGAGATCGGCGGCCTCGACGGCAACCATGCTGCCGCAGGGCTTGCCGTCGCCATCGAGAAACGGGCCGGCGAAACGCAGCGCTCCATCGGCATTCAGCTTGTCGAGGAACGCCACGTGATCCGGACGCGTGTCGAGACGTGTCTGGAGGCCGCCCTTCCGGTCCTTGCACAGCAATATGAAGATCATCGGCGACGCCCTTTCGTAATGTCCATCTATTCGAATTCAGATTTGAGCGGCCGCGACAACAGGCTTGCAACCGCCTCGCCTATGGTCACCGACCGCTCCAGTATCGCATGTACCGCATCGATGATCGGCGCGTCGATACCGCTCTCGCGTGCAATTCGCGCCGCCACCGCCGCCGTGGCCACGCCCTCGGCCAGCGGCAGGCCGTCGAGAGCCTCGCCGCGCCCGATCGCCAGCCCGTAGGCGAAATTGCGCGATTGCGGCGACCCGCAGGTCAGGATCAGGTCGCCAAGGCCTGACAGGCCCATGAGCGTCTCGGCACGTGCACCGAATGCCGTCCCGATACGGCGCAGTTCGACGAAGCCGCGCGTCACCAGTGCAGCCTGCGCGGAAGCGCCCAGCCCGGCCCCCGACACCGCGCCTGCGGCGATCGCCAGCACGTTCTTCAGTGCGCCGCCGATCTCGACACCCACGATGTCGTCGGTCGAGTAGCAGCGAAAACTGGGCGTCGAGAGAATGGCCGCCAGCCGCGCCGCGAGTGCTGCGTCACGCGCCGCTATCGTGACGGCCGTCGGCAGGCCGCGTGCCACGTCGGTGGCGAAGCTCGGGCCGGACAGGATCGCGGGCGGACTGCCGGCCAGCACCTCCCCGGCGATCTCCGACATCCGCTTGCCGCTGTCCCGCTCGATTCCCTTGGCGCAGATGACGATCGGCGTTCCCGGTGCGATCAGCGGGCCGATATCCGACAATGCCCTCCGCAGCGCCTGCGCGGGGACGACCGACAGCACGATCTCGGCGCCGTCCAGCGCCAGCGCCGGATCGGAAACTGCCTCGAGTGCATCGGAAAGGTGAATGCCCGGAAGATAGCGCGGATTTTCGCCCCGTTCGTTGATCGCGCGGGCGATCGCCGCATCCCGCGCCCAGATAACCGCTCTGTGACCGGCCCGGGCCGCAGTCGCCGCCAGCGCGGTTCCCCACGCGCCGCCGCCGAGGACCGCGATCTTGCGGGCGGCGCTCACGCCTTTGCTCCACGCTTGCCGGCGCCGACCCGCGGCGCTGAGGTCTCGTCGAGCGGCCAGCGGGGACGCGGCGCGAAATCCAGGATGTCGGTCTCGACCAGACCTCGCCGCACGCGCTCGATACCGGCCCACGCAATCATGACGGCGTTGTCGCCGCACAGTTCGATCGGCGGCGCGACGAACGCGAAGCCCCTGTCGGCACACAGGGCCTCCAAAGACGCCCTTATCGCCCGGTTGGCCGCGACGCCGCCGGCCACGACCAACTGCGGCCTGTCGATGCCCGGGAAAGCCGTCCTGAACCTGTCGAGGCTGCGACCGACCCGCTCTTCGAGCGTGTCCACAATCGCGCGCTGGAAAGACGCGCAGATGTCCGAAATATCCTCGTCAGTCAGCGGCTCCAGGGCAGTCGCGGCCTGCCTGACCGCGGTCTTGAGCCCCGAAAAGGAGAAGTCGAGCCGCTCGGCGCCTCTTAGCGGCTGCGGGAATGCAAACCGGGACGCATCGCCGCTCCCTGCGGCCCGCTCGACGCTCGGGCCTCCCGGATAGGGCAATCCGAGCAGCTTCGCCGTCTTGTCGAATGCCTCTCCGAGCGCATCGTCGATCGTCGTACCCCAGCGCTGGTAGTGTCCGACATCCTCGACGAGCACCGTCTGCGTGTGCCCGCCCGACACGAGCAACAGGAGATAGGGAAAGGCGATACCGTCGGTCAGCCGCGCCGTCAGCGCATGCCCTTCGAGATGGTTGATCGCCAGCAGCGGCTTGCCGGTCGCAGCCGCGACCGCCTTCGCGGTCATTACGCCGGCGATGAGGCCGCCGATGAGCCCGGGACCTGCGGTCACCGCGATCGCGTCGACGTCGCCGAGGGAACGCCCCGCCTTGCGCAATGCCGCATCGATGGCCCCGTCCAGCGCTTCGACATGGGCTCTGGCCGCGATTTCCGGCACGACGCCGCCGAAAACCGCGTGATCGTGGACCTGGCTCAGCACGATGTTCGATTCGACGACCGGACTGCCACTTTCGACCGCGACGACGGAGGCCGCCGTTTCGTCGCAGCTCGTCTCGATACCGAGAACGCGGATTGGGTCGGATTGCGCCATCATTGCCCGGTCGGATTTTCCCCGATAGGAAGGGCCGGATTTCGTGAACCCGGCCGACGGCCAGCGGTTACCATGGACGGATGTGGATGCAAACAGATCGGGTGAAGATCGGGACCAGGGGCAGTCCGCTGGCACTGGCCCAGGCACACGAGACACGGGCACGCCTGATGGCCGCGCACGGCCTGCCGGAAGAGGCTTTCGAGATCGTCGTGATCCAGACCTCCGGCGACCGCATCCAGGACCGCCCGCTTTCGGAAGCCGGCGGAAAGGGATTGTTTACCAAGGAAATCGAACAGGCCATGCTCGACCGGCGCATCGACCTAGCGGTTCATTCGTCCAAGGACATGCCGACCCGGCTTCCCGATGGTCTCGAGATTTCCGCATTCCTCGAACGCGAGGCTGTCAGCGACGCCTTTATCGGCGGTGCAGCCGAAACCCTTGCCGGCCTGCCGGACGGTGCGACGGTCGGGTCGTCCTCGCTGCGGCGGCAGGCGCTGATACGCCGTCTTCGTCCGGATGTTGCCGTCGTCATGTTTCGCGGCAATGTCCAGACCAGGCTGCGCAAGCTCTCGGAGGGAACGGTTCACGGCACGTTGCTCGCGCTTGCGGGCCTAAAGCGTCTCGGCATGGCGGATGTGGCCACCGAGATATTGTCGCCCGATGTCTTTCCGCCCGCGCCGGGGCAGGGCGCGATCTGTATCGAGAGCCGGATCGGCGATGCCGCGACACGCCGTCTGGTCGACGCGATCGGCGACGACACCACCGCGACCGCGCTCGCATGCGAGCGCGCTTTTCTGGCCGCTCTCGACGGCTCGTGCCGCACGCCGATCGCCGGCCTTGCGCGCGTCGATGGCGATCACCTTCACTTCAAGGGAATGATCCTCTCCCCCGACGGTGCCGAAGTTCACGAGATCGGTACCGAAGGCCCTGCGTCCGACGCCGCCAGGCTGGGTCGCGAGGCGGGCGAAGACGTTCGCGCAAAGGCGGGCGCGCGCTTTTTCGAAGGATGGACCTGATTGCGCGGCCGGGTCCTTGTCACCCGCCCCGAGCCCGAGGCGCGGGCAACGGCAGACCGTCTCACGCGCATTGGGTTCGACCCGATCGTCCTGCCCCTGACACGGATCGTCGCGCTGCATCCTCAAGCCCCTGACCCCGGCCGGTTCGACATGGTGGCGGTCACCAGCGCGAATGCCATCCGCCACGCGCCGCAAGACCTGCTTGGCCGGCTCGCGTCGCTTCCCTGTGCGGTTGTCGGCGAACGGACCGCAGCGGCCGCGCGAGCCGCCGGTTTGGATGTCGCGATCGTCGGTGAAGCCGACGCGGCGGCACTTGGACATCTGATCGCGGAGACGACACGTCCGAGAGGCCGGGTATTGCATCTGTGCGGCCGGCATGTCGCCGGCGGACTGGCCGACACGCTGTCACGGCACGACATCGTAACGGAAGAGCTCGCCACCTACGACGCCATCATCGAGGACCATGCCGATGCGGAAATCGCGGCCATCCTGGCCGACCCGCCCGATGCCGTGCTGCTGTATTCGCCACGCGCGGCGAACGCGTTTCTCGCGCTGACGGACCGTCCCGACGGCTCCAAGGCAGTGGAACATATGGTCTTCGTCTGCATTTCCCCAGCAGTTGCGGCGCGGTTCGAAGCGCGGCCCGAGGTCGCACCGCTTGTCGCGGCAACACCGTCCGAAACCGCTATACTGTCCGTGCTCGAGTCCCGTTTCGGGGATTTGTAGGACTGCCAGACCTTCCAGCCCTTTCCCGATATGCTAGTGATGGGGTGCTGGGACATTGTGATCGACACGCAAGCGGCCGCATGGGGTCGCCTGCAGAATAACCGCCCGGAGATGCCCGATGGTGAAGACACCGAAAACGCGACACTCTAAGCCCCGGACGGAACCGCTGACCATCGACCTGGACGCCGATCAGGTCACCGCCGATCGACATCGAAGAAGAGGCCCGGGCGACGGCGAGGAAGGTGGACACGGCGGCAAAAGCCCCGTCGCCCGCCGCGCCAGACCGCCCGACCGGAACGACGACGGAGCGCCCGGAAGGGCGCCGGGAAAATCCACCGCTGAGGCGACCGCCGGACCCTCCGCTGCAAGGAAGACGGAAGAGCCAGCCGCCACGTCAGCTTCGGCCGCAACGGCAAGAAGGACGGCGGACAGGTCCCCGCCCCCGACAGGGACAGATGGCGCCGCAAGGGACGCGGATCGCAAGCCGGGCAGGGCGCCGGTCTACGCGGCCGGACTTGTAGGCGCGGTCATCGCGCTTGCCGGAGCCGGTGCGCTTCAATGGACGGGCATGCTGCCCTCGCCCGGCGGTGCCGACGGCGACAGCGCGGTCGAAGCCCTGCGTGGCGAGATTGCCGCCATGCGTGAGGAAATCGCCGGCGATCGAGAGCGCCGGCGGCGTGTCCCGCGAGGACCTGGACGCGGCGTCGCCGGTCCTGCCCAGCATATCGACACCCTGTCTGCGAACGTCAACGGGCTGAAATCCGAGCTGGCCGATCTGCGCACGGCTCTCGCGGCGGGCGAAGGCGGAGAGGCGCCCGGCCTTGCCGCTCTCGAAAAGCGCCTTGCAGACGTCGAGACCGCGTTGGCGGCGCTTGGACCCGGCGACGGCGCGGGGAACGCGGACATCGGTGCGGTGGAGCAACGTGTGTCGCTGCGATCGAGACAGATCGGCGACATGCGCGAAACACTGCGCCTCGCCAACGACTTTCCCTCGCCGGTACCGATCTGACAGGATCGCGATCGAACAGGAAGTCAGGAGCTTGGGCGCACGTCTCGACGAGCAGGCCGAAAAACCGGACATGGCGCTTGCCATCGCCGCCGCGGCGTTGCGCTCCGCCATCGATCGAGGCACGCCGTTTACGGCCGAACTCGAGACGTTTGCGGCGCTGGCCCCCGATTCGGACACTGTCGAGGCCCTTCGCGAATACGCAGCCGGGGAATTCCGACCCGTGCGGCGATCGCGGCCCGGCACCGAACGAATGCGATCGCGATGATCGATGCCGACGACACGCGGGCTGCCGAAGGCGGCTTCTTCGCGCGCCTCTGGGAGAGCGCGCAATCGCTCATCAAGGTCCGTCCGATCGGCGATGTCGCCGGCACGGACGTCCCCGCGATCGTCGCACGGATGGAGCTGGCCCTGGACGAGGGAAATTACGACAAGGCGATCGCCGAGTATGAGACGCTGCCGGAGCCGTCCAAGGCCGCAGGCGCCGAGTTCATGGCAAGGGTCCGCGCCCGAAACGAGGCAGATCAGCTCGTCGCACGCCTCATGGCCGACAGCGCTGGCCGCATCCTGAGAGAGGGCGATCGCCTGATGTTCCGCATTCTGTTTTTTGTCGTTCTCGTCTTTGCGCTGGGGCTCGGCTTCGCCTGGCTCGCCGAACGGCCCGGCGAACTGGTGGTGACTTTCGGCGGCTACCAGTACCAGGTCACGCTGATGGTCGCCGCCGTGCTCGTGACAGCCGTCGTCGCCGCCGTCATGTTCACCTGGTGGCTCGTCCGCAGCATATGGAACAGCCCTACACCATCGCCCGGTACTTCAGGGGTCCGGTGCTGGCGTGATCGCGGCTACCAAGGCCTTTCGACCCGGAATGATCGCCGCCGGTGCGGGCGATGCGGCGTTGGCGCGGCGCATGAAGCAGGCTGCGAAGCTGATCAGCTCCGACCAGGAGCCGCTGATCCATCTTCTCGACGCCCAGACATCGCTGCTCGAGGGCAACCACGACGATGCGCGCCAGAAGTTCAGGCGATGGTCGACGATCCGGAGATGCGTATTCTCGGTCTGCGCGGCCTGTTTCTGGAGGCAAGCCGCCTCGGTGAACGCGAGGCTGCGCGCCACTACGCTGCGCGCGCCGCCGAGATCGCGCCGCAACTTTCATGGGCGGCCGAAGCCACCATTGAGGATCGCGCGGCGGAGGGCGACTGGGACGGCGCGCTGAAGCTGGTCGACGCCTTGAAGTCGACCCGCCAGATCGACCGCGAGGCGGCCGCGCGCAAGCGCGCCGTGCTTCTGACCGCCAAGGCGATGGCACTTATCGATTCCGACCCGCAGGCCGCCCGTACGGCTGCGCTGGAGGCCGTCAAGCTCGAGCCGAAGTTCGCACCGGCTGCGGTCGTCGCGGCCAGGAGCCTGTTCAAACAGGACGATTGCGCAAGGCGCCCCGCATCCTCGAGGCCGCGTGGAAGGCCGAGCCACATCCCGGGTCGCCGACGTCTAC
Source organism: Rhizobiaceae bacterium (assembly GCA_023953775.1). GTDB lineage: Bacteria > Pseudomonadota > Alphaproteobacteria > Rhizobiales > Rhizobiaceae > JAMLJD01. The sequence goes on from JAMLJD010000026.1 coordinate 28,897, forward strand.
ATCCATGCACGCCCTGGCGATTCGACCGGCGACCGCCTCGCCCGGGCGAAGAAGCTCGCGGGCATGCGGATCAACAATGCGGAATCGGCCCTGGCAGTCGCCCGCGCCGCCCTTGAGGCCGATGATTTCGCGACCGCGCGAGTCCGTCGAGACCGCGATCCGGATCCGGCCGACCGAAAGCGCCTATCTGATCCTCGCCGACATCGACAAGGGCCGAGACCGGCGACCAGGGCCGCGTGCGCGAGGCGCTCGCCAAGGCGGTGCGTGCGCCGCGTGATCCCGCCTGGGTCGCCGTGGGTTTCCGAGCGCTGGGCGCCGGTGTCGCCAGTTACCGGGCGTCTCGACGCGTTCGAATGGCGGGTGCCTGTCGAACGGCTCGGCCCGATGATCGAGCAGCAGGAGGGCGCGATGCCGCCGCCCGGCGCGCGCAGCCTCGCGCCGCCGCCCCCTTTGCACCGGCCGACCCGGTCGTCGATGCGGAAATCGCCGAGGAAGCAGAGACCGTGATCCCGGCGCAGGAGGCGCGGTCGAGGCGCCGGAACCGGACACGCCCGAAGTCACGGAGCAGACCGCAGAAAGCAAGGTGCCCGAGAAGCAATCGCCCCCCGCTGACGTCGCGAAGGACAAGCGCGCGACGGCGACGACAAGCTTGCGCCGCCGACGACCCGGCGTCGGCATAGAACGAGGACGGAACAAATTCCCGTTTCCGGCCATTTTGAAGACAACCGCACTTGTGATTGCCCGGCCGCACGCCACAACATTCCCTGCCCGCTGAACGGATCCACGCGATGTTCGATCGATTCCTCGACTTCCTTCGACAGCTTCCGGGCGATCAGGACCGCGCGTCGCCGGCAGGCCCCGACGACCCGCGTGTCGCCGCGGCAGCGCTGATGGTGCATGTCATGGACGCGGACGGAGAGCGCACGCCGGAGGAGCGCGAGCGGATCCTCTCCATGCTGTCGCAGCATTTCGACCTGTCTGGCGACGAGCGAGACGGCATCTTCGCCGCCGGCGAGGCGGCCGACCGCGAGGCCGTGGATCTCTATGCCTTTACCAGCGTGATCAAGAACCGTCTGGATCACGCGGCACGCGTCGAGTTCATCGAGATTCTGTGGGAAATCGTGCTGGCGGACGGAGAACTCCATGAACTGGAGGACAATATCGTCTGGCGGGTGGCGGAACTGATCGCAGTCGAGCGCGAGGAGCGCATCGCGATGCGCCGCAAGGTACAGGCAAGGACACCCGGCACGACGGGAACGCCCGGCGAAGATTGACCGACCTTTGATTCGCGCGACGCGAGAGGCGCACCGCGCAGCCTGTCCGAGGTAATTCGGCATCGATCGGATATTGCGTCTGCGAAAAGCATCGCAGTGATCAAGCTGCGCATAACTATCTGAAAAATAAAGCCATTCACATCCGGGCTCGCATGAACGGCAACGTCGCGAGGCACCATGGGCGCTCGCCTTTGTTGCATCGCAGCACAAACCGCCTATACTGTAGGCAGCGCCCATGCACGTCTAAGAAGTAGGCAGAAACGCCGGGGAACCAGCATGCGGAACAAGCGTTAGAAGCGTGGAAGCAGCGGAGCGCCATTCGGCCTTGAGCAGGATGTGCAGCTGCCCGACACGAACCCGGCGCGAGACAAGGAGCGATGACCATCACCGGCCCAACACAGCCATCCGACAGACCATCACGCGGGTCGGCGCCGATCCCTCTTCGCAATGATACGGCATCGGACCGAGCGGTGTTCAGGCCATCTCCATTGGAAGGTCCGCTCGCCTACACGATCCGCCGCGGCCAGCGCGGTCCCGGATCCAAGGACCGCGAAGGCGGCCGTCTCGTCATCGCATCCAACCGTGTCGCCGACCCGCGACAGGATCGCAAGGCCGGTGGATTGGCTGTCGCCATCGCGGAAACACTCGCGGCGCATGGCGGCCTGTGGTTTGGCTGGAGCGGCAAGACCGCCGGAAAAGATACGGGATGCGACCCGCAAACGCAGACCGTCGACGGGATCGATCTGCTGACCGTCGATCTGACCGCTGAAGAACTCGATGGCTATTACCACGGCTTCTCCAACCAGTGTCTGTGGCCGCTTCTTCACTACCGGACGGATCTCATCCATTTCGAGCAGCACTTCGCCGATGCCTACCGCGCGGTGAACGATCGCTTCGCCGGGATTCTTGCGCGCTCGCTCGAGCCGGCCGACACACTCTGGGTTCATGACTTTCATCTGATCCCGCTCGGCGCGCAGCTGCGCGAGCGCGGGTGCGACCACCCGATGGGCTTCTTCCTGCACATCCCGTTTCCGCCGGTTGAAGTCACTGCCACGCTTCCCGGCCACAAGCGGCTGTTCGAGACGCTGTTGGCGTATGATGTGATCGGATTTCAGACGGAAAACGACGCGGCCTGCTTCCGCAACTATGCGGAGCGTGAACTCGGTGCCCGCCTGATGCCGGACGGGCGCTTGCGCGCGGCCGACCGCGATATCGACGTGCGCGCCTTTCCGATCGGGATCGACGCCGACGTGTTCGAGGACCTTGCGGCCGAGACCGGAGCCGGCAAGCAGATTGCCAAGATCAAGGCGTCCACCGGGGAGCGTGCGCTGATCATCGGCGTCGACAGGCTGGATTATTCCAAGGGTCTGCCCGAACGCCTCGAGGCCTACCGTTCGCTGCTGCAGGACTATCCCCAGCATCGCAACAAGGTCATGCTGATGCAGATTTCCCCGCTGTCGCGGCAGGATGTCGATTCCTATGCCGCCGTGCGCGAGGAACTCGACAGGCTGGAAGGCGAAATCCACGGCCAGTTCGCCGAGATAGACTGGACGCCGCTGCGCTATATCCGTCGCCCGGTCCCCCGCCCCAAGCTGGCGGCGCTCTACCGTGCCAGCCGGGTCGGCCTCGTCACACCGCTGCGCGACGGCATGAACCTCGTCGCCAAGGAATATGTGGCGGCACAGGACCCCGACGATCCTGGCGTCCTGATCCTGTCGCGGTTCGCCGGCGCGGCCGAGGCCATGCGCGACGCCGTGCTCGTCAACCCGCACGACGTCGGGCAGATGGCGGCAGCGCTCGATCAGGCGCTCACCATGCCTCTGGACGAGCGCCGGCGCCGGCATGCGGCACTTCTCGACGTTGTCCGCACCCAGGACGTCCATCGCTGGCGCAACGACTTCCTCACAGCTCTCGACGAAGCTGGCAAGCCGGCGCCGATCACGGCCTCCCCGTCAGTATCGCGTCAGCCCGGCAGTGTCGCGAAGTCCACTTCCCCGCTGTCGTCGCCGATCGCCACCCATGCTCCCTCGCGCTGAAAGCCCCGTGCGCCCGGCCTTCAGTCCTGGGAAGACGGATTCGGGTCATGGCTATCGAACTGACCCGAAGGCGTCACCGCCGGAACCATCGCCCGACTGGTGCTACTTCCTAGATTTCGACGGCACCCTCGTCGACATCGCCTCACGGCCGGATGCCGTCATCGTAGCGCCGGACCTTGCGAACCTTTTGTCCGCCGTCACCAACGCGGCAGGCAGTGCGGTGGCAATCGTTTCCGGACGCCCGATCCGCGAGATCGATGACCTACTGGGCAGACTGCCGATACGCGTCGCGGGCCAGCACGGCATTGAACTCCGCCTTGAACCTGGCGGCGACGCTTCGTTGACCGGGGGCGCGCAGGACCTGCCGGCGGGCGTGAGGGAAGAGCTTCAAGCACTGTCGGCTCGTGTCGAAGGGAGTTTCGTTGAGGACAAGGGTATGAGCGCCGCCCTGCACTACCGCGCGGCACCCGAACACGGAGACGAACTCGAACAAGCGGTGCGCGCGCTGGTCGCCGCATATGGCGGTCTTCTTTCGCTCGTCCCCGGCAAGTGCGTGTTTGAGGTCAAGATGGCCGGGGTCGACAAGGGCAGCGCGGTCACGCAGTTTCTCGAACTCGACGCATTTCGAGGCCGGCGGCCCGTGATGATCGGCGACGACATTACCGACGAAGACGCGTTCCGCGTCGTCAACCGGCAAGGCGGCGTCTCGATCCATGTCGGGGATGGCTCCGGGATTACCGAGGCCCCATTCAGGCTCCGGTCGACCGCGGATGTGCATGGGTGGCTGGCCCGCCTAGGCGCGTGAACAGGAGAGACATGCAGCAATGAAAAAGGCCGCGATCGGTGATCGCGGCCTCTTTGGAAAAAACGTCGGAGCCTTAGTTGTCGGCAGGGGTCTCGACCTTGGGCAGGTCGACATTGACGTCGATATTCTTGTCTCCACCGCCGAGCATGCCGCCGCCGAAGAGCCAGACGGCAACGATCGCCGCGACGACGAGCGCGCCGACGATGAACCAGCCGGCTCCACCCCCGCCGCCCGTGGTGACGACCGTCGTGCGTTCCGCAGGTTTCTGTTCCATCATATTCCCCTTTCCGGAATGGCCGGATACGCTTCAAACGCCCGGCTGTGAAAAAATTCCGCCGAAGGTCGGCCACCGCGACGCGGTAGTCAGCCTGATCGGCGGCCTGTAAATTCCTGCAAATAAACGTCTTTGTGAGCGGAAGGTTCCCCGAGACGATAAGCCGCTCAGGGATCGTGGCGTCTCAGCAGATGTCGAAAGCGTCGCAGGACGCCGCCGCGCGGTGATCCGATGCCGATCTCCGCTCCGCCCCCGGCGGTGTCGATTGTCGTTCCGGGCACGACAGCGCGCGCCGCAAGCATCTTGTTGTCCTGTTCAAGCGTCTCGATGCGCCGCCGCAACTCGGCGGTATCCCGAGCGCGTTTCAGCCGTTCCTTCGACGTCCGATCGAGCTTGTCGATCCGAACGCGGGCTGGCTTGCCTGGAACGAGCGTGTCGATTTCATGAAGCATTTCCCCGAGACGCGTGGTCTGCTCCCTGAAAAGTGGTCCTCCGTGAAGTAGGCTATTGAGCCTAGGAGAGGACGTTTGAATGCCCCAGAAGAAGCACAAGCCGGAAGAGATTGTCGCGAAGCTGCGCCAGGTGGATGTTCTGCTATCGCAAGGAAGGTCTGTTGGCGAGGCGGTTCGCACGATCGGCGTGACGCAGTTCACGTATTACCGCTGGCGCAAGGAGTTCGGCGGCCTGAAGGGTGACCAGGTGAAGCGGCTGAAGGAGCTCGAGAAAGAGAACGACCGGCTGCGCAAGGCTGTTTCGGACCTGACGCTCGAGAAGCTGATCCTGAAAGAGGCTGCCTCGGGAAACTTCTAAGCCCCTCCCGCCGTCGCCGCTGCGTCGACCATGTCGTAGCCAAGTTCTCTATCTCGGAGCGCTTTGCCTGCAAGGTTCTCGGCCAGCACCGTTCGACCCAGCGCAAGAAGCCCAGAGGCCGACCGGATGAAGAGGCGCTGACCGCTGACATCATTCGGCTCGCCTCTCGGTATGGCCGCTATGGCTATCGCAGGATCACGGTGATGCTGCGGTCCGAGGGCTGGACGGTTAACGCCAAACGCGTCGAACGCATCTGGCGTCGGGAGGGGCTGAAGGTTCCCCAGAAGCAACCAAAGAAAGGCCGGCTCTGGCTGAATGACGGATCGTGCGTCCGGCTTCGGCCAGAACACCCCAACCATGTCTGGTCCTATGACTTCGTCGAGGGCCGGACCCACAATGGCAGGAAGTTCCGCATGCTCAACATCATCGACGAGTTCACCAGGGAATGCCTGGCGATCCGCATCGACCGCAAGCTCAACTCGACCGACGTCATCGACGTTCTGTCGGACCTGTTCATCCTGCGCGGTGTGCCGGGTCATGTTCGTTCCGACAACGGCCCGGAGTTCATTGCCAAGGCGGTGCGGGAGTGGATCGTGGCTGTCGGTGCCAAGACCGCGTTCATCGAGCCGGGTAGCCCTTGGGAGAACGGCTATTGCGAGAGCTTCAACTCGAAGCTGCGTGACGAACTGCTCAACGGCGAGATCTTCTACAGCCTCGCCGAGGCAAAGGTCATCATCGAGGCATGGCGACGCTACTACAATACCGAGCGGCCACACTCATCGCTCGGCTATAAGCCGCCAGCGCCGGAGGCCCTTATCTGGCCCGCCCCACTGCGCGGATCGGCGTCATCATCCGCGCAGATGATGGCTCAGAAGCCCATCATGCATTAAGACTGAAACCTGACCACCACATGGGGTCAGGCCACCTGGTGGCAGCAAACAACAACATTCGGGATACCGTTAGCGCCGGAATTATCTTCACGAATTGCACTGAGGTCGACATCTCTGGTGGGCGCATTAAGACTTCCGGCGCGACCGTTCACGGTGTCACGATATCAAGCTGCACGAAAGTCCACACTCGCGCTGGCTTCTACGATGGCGGCGGCTCCTCGACAAGCTCGGCGGGGGTTTCAATCAGCGGGACAAGCAACGACATCAGTGTCAATGGCGAGATTATCACCGGCTATCAGTATCCTGTCCGTGCCACCGGGACTGTCGATTACATATGGGCGACGGGCATTAATGGACGCGGCTGTGCTGCTGTTATCGACGTAGCGGCGGCGGCGAACACCGTCGAAGCGAACAACGTGGCATCCTAGCCTAGTTGCTGGTATTCGCGGAAGCCAACTTCCTGCTCGGCAGAAAAGGGCGCGACCCCAAAACCTTCCAGCTTTCGTTCGACCGCCTCCCGTATCTCAAAGGGATATTGGAAATGGTCGAATGTGGCTGGATAGTACGATTCATGAAATGAAATCGGCCCATGCCGCTCGATTAGGTCTGCGGCGTGTTCGTGCAGCCATGTTCTTTTCTTTGTCGCGGCCAGCGCATGGGTAAAGATGTCCCCGTAGTAAAGGGGTCTCTTGCTCATGAACGTGTCGATTGCATCGGTTCGTTTGAAGCCCTCGACAAGGTGGCTTTCGGTTTCATCCAACATGGCCCGGATGGCTCGCCTGCGCAGGCATTTGCTGCACTGGTTGCAATCTTTCTGGCGGATGAAGGCACAATAGGCTGCGTCTCCAATCCTGCCGGCCTTGTGCACGATCCGTGCATTGCCGATTTCCGAGAGAAAGGACGTAGGCAGCACGTCTACTCCGATCTTGCGAAACACGTCATACCAGCGGTTCGCATACCGAGGGAAATAACCCTTGCCGCCGTTCAGGTAGGTCCCGGTCATTTCGGAGCCGGACATGATGTACCGGGGCTGTGTGACGAGCGATGCGACGTAAACCGACACCCAAAGCGGCAGGCCCCATATCGAATACAGGGATCTCAGATTGTCAGCGATGGAATGATGCCTGCCTGTCAGCGTCGGCATGATGTCGTTCACAACATCACGGTATTCTTTTCCTTCCTCTTGCATCGGCGTCTCGTGAACCAATGGCGCGTCAGGCACCAGCATATGCGCGGCGAGGGAATCGATGCCACCGCCGTAGCTCAAGACCGTCTTTTCGGGTGGAGAGTACGGGGAGCCGGCCGCCGATCCGGTGATGAGTGCGGCTGGTACGATGTGAGGCTGGACGAAAGCAGCCGTGACGTTCTCTGATATCGGGAAGTCGAAATGCAGGTTGAATCGATCCTGCGGCAATACGGGGTGGAACGCGAGGACGGCAATCAGCGCGAGTAAATCAGGATGGATGCGCGAGTAGTCAACGCCGCCGCCGCTGACGCGGAGTTCAGTGGTCTTGATGGACATAGGCGCGGAGCCTTCGGACCGGATGACGGTTCCGCGTTCAATGTCTCCGGTGATCCTGATGTTGATGGTGCGCTGGTCGGAAAGGTTCTGGATAGCAATCTTGCGCATTGACTAATTCGCCAGCTTTGGCACCCACGCGATAACGCGCTTGATCGCTTCGCGCTTCTCGTCGTCATCGCCGAATTCAAGGGCCTCTTTCATCATCTCGATATCCTCGCGGATGGTGTTCAGGGTCCGTGTTGCCTCGTCAGTCGTCATTGGCATTGCCTCTCGCTTAGCGGGCGACTGGTATCGCACATCGCTCGGCACTCCAGCAAGAAGGCTTGCTTCGCTGCGTCCCTATCCGCCGTTATGGCAGCTAGCCGGGTTTGTCAAATATACAATCGCCTATAGGGGCCGATTTCCAGTACGCGCTTGCCGTGAAGATCGAAGTGCCGGGACAGATGTTCAAGATATCCGGCGGCGCGTTTTTGCCGTCACGCGTCGTCATAGCCTTTTGCTGCCATCAATAGCTCTCCTGCATGGCGGGCGTTTCGCACACCCTTTCGAAAACTTCAATCTGGAGGCCACCATGGACAAGTATTTTGTCTATCGGCCGCTGCTCGATCTGACCGGCTTCACCGAGGGCACCGACAAGGGCGACGGCTACAACGAGACACTGGGGTACGGCATTATGCTCGACGGCCGCGTGTCGAAGGGCAAGGGCACCGACGTCGTGCTGACGGCGATGACGCTCGACCAGGTCGACAAGCTACAGACCCGAATGCTCAAGGATCCCGACAATCGCTGGAACTCGTCGGCGATCGGTCGCTTCCAGATCGTTCGGACCACGCTGCGGTCGATCAAGGAAACGCTGGGGCTTTCGGGAAGCGAACTGTTCGACGCCGAGATGCAGGACCGCATGGCCTGCTTCCTGCTCGGACAGCGCGGCATCGACAAATATCTCGCCGGCCGGCTCTCGGAAGAAACCATGCTGCTCAACCTGGCCAAGGAATGGGCCTCGCTGCCCACGCCGGAGGGCAAGGGCTACTATGGCGGGCAGCACGCAGCGGTGAAGCCCGACAAGGTGCGTGCCGTGCTGGCGGAGGTACGCCGCCGCCACAAGAAAGGCCAGCCGGCGAACATTCCGGCCGAGATCGAGGAGAAGGTCGAGGAAAAGGCGAAAGAGAAGACCGGCTTCTGGCAGAAGCTGACCGGCGCGTTGGGCTTTGGCGGCACCGCCGGCGGGTTTCTCTGGGGCATGGAGTGGCAGACGTTCGCCGTATTCGCAGGGGCCACCATCATCATCCTGCTGCTGATCCTCGTCCTGCGTCGCCAGATCGTCGGCGCGGTGAAGGATATCCGCGAGGGGCTGGCGTGATGCTCGGTCTCGCGATCGGTACATAGATCAGGCTCGGCCTCGCCGCCGCGGTTCTCGCCGCGCTGACCTGGTCGCATCTCGCCGCCTACTCTGCCGGCCGCGCGGCCGAGAGCACGGCCATCCTCGAACGATCCCTCGAAATCCTCCGCGAAAGGAACGCGACCGATGACGAAATAAGCGGCATGGACGATCCCGCTCTTTGTGCTGCTCTTGGCGGCGTCTGGGTGCCAGACGAGCGGCGGTGCGAGTGAATGCGACGGCTGGCGCAAACTGGCGCCCTCGTCGGTCACGCGCGGCTTCATCGTGAAGAACGACCGGCCTGTCGCCGAGCAGGTGGCCGCGCACAACAGTTTCGGCGCGGGCCGGGGTTGCTGGCGATGACCGGCTGGGACTGGCCGATCTGGACCGTGATCGCGCTGCTGCCGGTCGGCGCGGTTCTTCTGGTGGCATGAGGGGGACAGGATGGCCGGAAGCATTCAGACACAGGTGGCGCGGCTCGACGAGCGGCTTAATTCGATCGACCGCTCCATGGCGGCCGTGCTCGACGAGATGAAGGCGGCGAGAGAGAGCCGAAAGAAGGTCTACGAATCGCAAAAGGCCACCGGCCGCGAGATCATCCACATTCATCATCGGCTCGACGCGGTGGAAAAGAGCGTCGACGCGATCCGGCCGACGACGGAGGAATACAAGCTGGGGCGCAACAATGTCGTCTTCGCCGGCAGGCTCGGCCAGACGCTCTGGTCGGTCGGCAAGGCGCTGCTTTCCGCGGCCGCGGGCGCCGCCGCCGCCTGGTCGCGCTGACGGGCCGCCCGCCGCCGTGACGAAATCCGCGCCGGGCGGTTCCCGGCATTTTGAGAAGGAGAAGACCGATGACGGTCCGAGCGAAATTCATGTGCAGCGGCAAGGAAGGGACCACGGTGTTTTTTCACACCGTCTATTCCGAAGACATCCAGTCGGAGGATGGACGTTTCACCAAGGCGACCCCGTGGGACGAGTTCCGGATGACGGTCGACAACCCGAACGCCGCGATCCAGTTCGAGCCGGGAAAGAGCTACTATCTCGACTTCTCGCCCGCCGGATAGATCGGCCGCACGTCTCTAGAAGCGCCCCGCTGCCGAGGGTGGCGGGGCTTTTTCGCCCGCCCGGCCGACGGGCGGCCCGGAGTTGCCACTCCGGTACGGCGGCCTGATCTTGGCAGATCTCCGCCCGGCAAGCCCGAAAGGACAATTGCCGCACCCGCCGCCCACGAAGGGCGACACCAGAATGCGGCATGATCCTGAAAGAATTCCTGATGCAGGAGGCATTTCCGTTCCAGACCCTGACGCCGGTCGCGCCGCCCGCCGGCTATATCGGCGGCAAGAAACAGCTTGCGCAGCGCATCGCATCGATCCTCGAGCAGATCCCGCACCGCCAATATGCCGAGGTGTTCGTCGGCATGGGCGGTGTGTTCGTTCGCCGGCGGCTCGTGCCGAAGGCTGAGGTGATCAACGACCGCTCCGGCGACGTCGTGACGCTGTTCCGGATCCTGCAGCGGCACTATCCGCAGTTCATGGACACGCTGAAATTCCAGGTCACGTCTCGCCGCGAATTCGAACGGCTGGCGGCTTGCGACCCGTCCACCCTGACCGACCTCGAGCGCGCGGCGCGGTTCATCTATCTTCAGCGGCTTGCCTTTGGCGGCAAGGTGACCGGCCGCAATTTGGGGGTCGACCAGAACGGGCCGGCGCGCTTCAATCTCAACACGGTGGGATCTGTCCTCGAAGAGGTGCATGAGCGTCTGGCGCGCGTCGTGATCGAGAATCTCGACTGGCGGGCCTTCCTCGAGCGCTATGATCGCGAAGACGTGCTCTTCTACCTCGATCCGCCCTATTTCGGAAACGAGGGCGACTATGGCGCAGGCGTCTTCTCGCGCGGCGACTTCGCCGACATGGGTGCAACGCTCAAGGGTTTGAAGGGACGCTTCGTACTCTCGCTCAACGACCGTCCGGAGGTGCGCGAGACATTCGCGGCGTTCAACATTGTTCCAGTACCGCTGACCTACACGATTTCCGGGGGTCGGCCCAAGGATGTCGGCGAGGTGATCATCCTCGATCGCAAGGAGCCTGCTCCGGCCAATCTGCCAGCATAAGGACTAGATCTTCTTCGCGCGGCGGATGGCGGCCTCGGTTTCCTCGTTGACCTCGATCGTCCGCGCATGCGCCTCGGCAAGCGCGATCATCGCGAGCGCGATATCCATGCCGTCCCAGCCGGCGGCTACAAGCCTCTCGGCCAGCGCCTGATACTCAGGCTCGAGCCGCTCCTGGCAGAGCATCTCGAAGTTAGGGTGGTCGCGCGGCGGCGGCGTTGGTCGATCTCCACTCACCGGTCGGCCCGCCATGCGTCATAGCCAGTCGGCGGGCTGCGGCTCAATGAAAGCCGCTTGCCCCTGCATCTCGAGCAGCGAAGCTTCGGGACGAGATCGCCGGCAAGGCTGGAATGGCCCGCGCCGAGCTTCTCGATCAGTGCGTCGAGGTTCAGTTCGGCGCGGTGCCGGCACTCGGGGTTGTTGCAGTAGGCCGTCAGCGTGTAGCGGTTGTCTCGCGTCGCGCCGAGGCTGTCGATACGTATCCGGCCGGACTGATCTGTCAATCGGCTCGGAATGGGGACCCTGGATCGGCGTGCAAACGGGACCCCTTTTGGGGGCACGACGGTAAGCGCCCGACCGGGTGGAGCTGGTCGGGGATGCGCAGCCCGGTCGGGCGCGTTGGTTAGGCTCCCCGGCTTTAGTTTTGAGAGCGGTTCTTGAAGCGCCAGGATTCGTTGCCGGTCTCGATGATCTCGCAGTGGTGTGTGAGGCGGTCGAGCAGTGCCGTGGTCATCTTGGCGTCGCCGAAGACGGCTGGCCACTCGCCGAAGGCGAGGTTGGTGGTGACGATGATCGAGGTCCGTTCGTAGAGCCGGCTGATCAGGTGGAAGAGCAGTTGCCCGCCAGCCTGGGCGAAGGGAAGATAGCCGAGCTCGTCGAGCACGGCGAAGTCGAGCCGGGTCAAGTAATCGGCGATGCGTCCCTGCTTGCCGGCGCGATGCTCGGTCTCGAGGCGGTTGACCAGATCGACGACGTTGAAGAAGCGGCCGCGGGCGCCACTGCGGATGAGTGCGCGGGCGATCGCGATGGCCAGATGCGACTTGCCGGTTCCGGTGCCGCCGATGAGGACGGCGTTGCGCTGGTCGGCAATGAAGGCACCGGTGGCGAGGTCGCGGACCAGGGCCTCGTTGACGGGCGTGTCGGCGAAGTCGAAGTCGTCGATGTCCTTGGCCAGCGGCAGCTTGGCGACGGTGAGTTGGTATTTGATGGACCGGGCCTGCTTCTCGGCGATCTCGGCCGACAGCAGGTCGCCGACGACCCTCGGCGGCTCGTGCTGGCGCTTGATGGCGGTGGCCATGATCTCGTCGTAAGCGCCGCGCATGCCGTAGAGCTTCAACGTTCCCATCAGGTCCAGAACCTGGGTGCGTTCCATCAGCTTGCCCTCCTGAGGCTGTCGTAGCGAGCGCAGTCGGCCTGCGGCTCGTGAGCCAGGCGAAGCGCATCCGGGGTGAGGATGGTGACGGCCGGCGCCGGATCGCGCCGGCGGGCCAGGATGTTGAGGATGACGGCGGACGAGCAGACGTTCTCGGCGAGCGCCTGCTGGCAGGCAGCCTCGACGGCGTCGAGACCGTCGGACAGCACCGTCGTCAGGATCGCCACCATCTGCCGGTCACCATCGTCGGCGGCCTTCAGCCTGCGCCGCACCCGCTCCATTCCCGGCGGCAGCTCCCAGCCCTGGAACGGCGCACCATTGCGCAGCGCGCCGGGCTTGCGGGCCAGAACCGGAACGTAATGCCATGGATCGTAGATCGTCTGGTTGCGGCCGAACGAGCGGGCATGTTCGCCCACGATCGTGCCGTCCTGGCGGATGACGATGCGATCGGCATAGGCATGGATCTCGACAGGCCGGCCGACCGCGGTCGACAGCACCGAGTATTTGTTGTTGTCGAAGCGCACGGTGCAGGTCTTCGACACCGAGGCGGGAACGGTGTGGAATCCGTCGAAGGGACCGCGATACTCCACCAGCTTGGCGCGCTCCTCCTCGAACACCTCCCAGATCGTGCGCTCCGGCTGGTCGACATGGCGGTGGGCCCTGGCGTAAGCGACACACTTGTCGAGCAGCCAGGCGTTCAGCTCCTCGTAGCTCTTGAAGCGCAGCCTGGGCGTGAAGAAGCGCTCGCGCACAAGACCGACCTGGTTCTCGACCTGACCCTTCTCCCAGCCCGACGCCGGCGTGCAGGCGACAGGCTGGACCAGATAATGGCTGCACATCTGCAGGAAACGGCGATTGTATTGCCGCTCCTTGCCGACGAAGACCGTCTCCACCGCCGTCTTCATGTTGTCGTAGATGCCGCGCGTGCAGGCGCCGCCGAAGAAGGCGAAGGCCCGGTCGTGGGCGTCGAACACCATCTCCTGCGTCTCGCGCGGATAGGCCCTGACGAACATCATGCGGCTGTGGCAGAGCCGGACATGGGCGACCTTCACGGTCACGGTGACGCCGCTGATCAGGACGATCTCGTGGCTCCAGTCGAACTGGTAGGCGTCGCCCGGGGGATAGAACAGCGGCACGTAGGCCTCGGCCATTGCCGCACCGCGAGCCTTCTCCCGGCCCTTGGCGTAGCGCCGGATCGCGTCGTAGCTGCCCTCGTAGCCCAGCGCCCGCAGTTCCTCATAGATGCGGATCAGCGTCAGCCGCTCGCGCTTCTGCTTCGCGTCGTTGCCGTCCAGCAGGGCATCGAGCTGCATCTGCCATGGGCCGATCTTCGGCTTCGGCTGGTGCTGACGCTCATACCGGAACTCGGTCGCATCGGAACGAAGCACCTTGCGGACCACCTTCCGTGATATCCGCAACTCACGGCAGATCTCCTTGATCGACTTCCCCTGAACCAGCGACAGCCGACGTATCTTCGCAATCGTCTCCACGACCAACATCCAAAACAAATGCCTCCGATCAAACCGGAGGCAGTGTGAAACACCTGCCGTTACAGGGGTCCCTTTTGGATGCCGATCACCCCTGAAACGGGGTCCTTATTCCACGCCGAAACACAGGTGACCGAGCCGCAGCGGCCGGTGCACAGGACAAAAACGTTCATCGAAGCAGCCCTCCTCGAAAAATTGTAGCCGGGCTCGCGCTGTTTTGACAAGGCAGGCAGTTGCTAGAGGAGCGTCAGCTTCGACGGCAAGTTGACGCTCCTGCTGCCTGTGCCGCTGCATCGAGGACATGAACATAACCCGCCAGTCTTTGATGGGCACGTCGGCATTAACTCTCTTCCATAACATGGCAGTAGTTCTCCTGTCCGTCATTGCCGACAGGGTGGCGGGGTTGGAGGCCCGCTCTGCATGTGTTATGGGAGCGACCAAATATGATGTGATCGAAGGAGCAGGGATGAAAGTCGTTTGGCCCACGCGCAGCAGAACTGGGAGCCAATTCGTCTGGGGGCTTACTGCAGCACTTTACGGCCCTTCTAGATTGCGAACTCGGGCTCGAATAAGCGGAGCCCGCAGTGACGATTCTAAAAAGGAACAGAAGCAGCGGGAGTTCTCGGTAGAATCCGACATAGAATACCTTATATCCAATGGTATTGTCGCGATGAAATACGAAGATCCTGGAAATGATGACTTCGTACTAAAGGTTGCTGAGACGTGGCCTAATTGTAAATTTATCTGCTCCTACCGACCACTTTCCGAAGTCATAACAAGTCATTTCAACGAATCGAACGTCTGCACTCTATACACCCTTGGGTTCCATCTTTCGAGCAACGATACAAGCAGCTTTGCGCCGAGACCTCTAAAAGAGCCCCCCTCTGATCTTGGGGACACCTGCGCTGCGTCATTATGAGAGACATGAACATGTCAAGCTGTCCTTGAAGATTGTCATGGGCTGTGATGCCTCAAAAACGGATTTCTCACTGGCCAAACCGATTTGGATTTCGGTCAGGTAGTCGTCGGTTCTAGGAACAGGGCATGTAAATATGCGGAAGGTTTATCATACAAGAGTTGTTAATGCAGATTTCCATTGATCGATCAGACCGCGAGCGTCTTTCATTCACCCTCACACCCGACGAAACTGATGCCGTTCCGCCGTTGCCGGAGGTATCGTTTCGAGGTGAGCACCTGAATAAGGTCCGGCCCGATCGTCTTGCTCTGATGGCCTACCTCATTGCAAAGCCGTTCATAGGAAACGAACTGACATTGGTCGGGGCAGGATTTCCAGCGTACATGGCTGCTGCGATTCGAGAGGATTTTGCTGAACACGAACTCTTTCCTAGCCCTCTCGAGAACCAACCGAAGCGAATCGTGTTTGGAGAGGCGAGGCTGCAGGAATGGGCGTTCTGCACTTCGAGCCAGCCCCAGCATCAGGAGCGCTTGTCGGTGTGCAGAACGCCCTATGGTTATAATTTGAGCGGCTTTTCGCAGGGCTCTCATCCGCTCCGTTCCAATCTCCGTTTCTTCTGCTCCTTTTCAGAAAGTGAGGCAGCCGGCCGTGAGCGAGGCATCCTTGCGGTGATGATATGCGATGTGTTCGACGCCTATCGGTTGGTCCTGGAAAGGGAAGAGAGTTCGGGTCTGACTGGAATTTTGAATCTTCTTTCCTTGGTGGGGATGAGCCGTGCAGACTGATTCATCTAAGCCTGCTGTTTCCGTCGTTGTCTGCTTTCGGGACTGGGGCCTCGACAAGCTTCTTGCGAACGTGAAGCTTCACCTTGTCAATTCAAGCCCGTTGGAAACGGAAGTCATCGTCTCTGATTATGGCTCGGCCGAACCGGATATTATCAGACAACGCGTCGAAGAGGCGGGAGGGCGCGTTGTCCGGAGCAATACAGCCCATATGCCATGGAGCCGGGCGGCAGCTCTCAACGCGGGCGTCGAGGCGGCTAGGGGCGAGGTGATCATAACCACCGACGCCGATATACTTTTTTCACCTCAATGTTATTTTGACGCACTTGATGCCGTGCGCCGCAATCCTGACGCCCTCTATCTCGTACAGTGCAGAGATTTGCCGTCGTCTCATGACGTCGCCTTTTTTGAGAACATCCTCGCCACCGGCCATGCGATCGATTTCGAGGAACTCGATGGCGTCTCAACACTGCGCCCCCGTTGGGGAATGGGCGGTTTTGCAGCCTTTGGGCTGGAAGCCTTTTTCCGTTTGAATGGTCTCGACGAACGGATGAAAATCTGGGGCGCTGAGGATAGTGATTTTGCCAAGCGTTTCCGACTAAATCGGATGCCGGTGCGTTGGATGAGCCGAAATGGAACCGTCATATTTCATGTTTGGCACGAGTCCAGCCAGAAGCAGGCAAATGAGAACGAGGAGACCCGGAAAGCTGTCAATTCAAACAAAAGAATATACACTGACGATCATACGCCGGTTCGGAATCTGCGCAGGATTTTCAGATATTCGAATCCTCTAATATCAATTGTAATACCTGCTTACCGCCGCCCCGAATTTCTTCGGCAAACTCTTCAATCATGTCAGGCGCAAACGTTCTCCAACTTTGAGGTCATTGTTGTCGAGAATGGGGATTCAGATGTCTGCGCCGAAGTCTGCCAATCATTCGCCGATCCGCGCTTTCGCTATATCAAGACCGGGAAAGCCGGTGCGTCTGCCGCGCGCAACATCGGAAACAGCGAAGCGCGTGGACGCTACATAGTCATTCAGGACGATGACGATATGATGGTCTCTACGCGGCTGGAGAGTCATCTAGCGGCTTTGAATGGAGGGCGATTTCACGGCACCTACTGCGGCTGGATCGACTTCAATGAAGAAAGGCAATCGCCCGAAGGCTTCCATCCTGGGAAAGAACATTCCTTCGCAGCCATGTTGGCACAAGGGCGGGTTATAGTACACGCTGGTTTGATGATTGAATCATCTATACTTCGCTCTTACAGATATGATGAAAGCCGTTCTGCTGGAATTGACTTTGCATTACTTTTCTTTCTTTCTTATCAAGGCCTTCGGCTCGCACATACTAGGAGTTTCGGCCTCCTGCGGCGTATTCATGATAGAAATATGACTTCGGAACAGAGTGCGGTTCAAAAAGAATCAGCCGTATTGGGCGTCAAGAACATTACGCAACACCTGAGTAAAGCTGAGTTGAACGAGCTTAGGAAAGTTGGAAAGCAAGCGTCATTGCTCTCATGTGACAATACAGAGAGTGCCGTCGCGGAGCTGAATCTATATTTTTCCGGCAAGGCACCACCCGCGCAAGTTCCTGAACCTTTGGATATTCTCGGGGCAGGTCTGCCAGCCCGGGATAGAAGCCAAAAGCTTTTGCAGGCACGCCAGACGCAAGAGCGGGCTTACGAAAAATGGAATGCCGTGCGGGCAGAGTCGGGTGTGCCGCGCAACCAGCCAACATATGATCGTATGATCGCGACTAGTCAGCACCTGTCCCGTCGGCTTTATGCGGAAGAATCAAAACAGCTCACTATGCTTGCCGACGAGGTGCGGAGACTTTCGACCCAGCGGGATTCCAGACATAGAGACGGGCAAGGTCAGCCGTGAGGCTTTTCCAACTGGGTCACTTCTCCGCCGCAGGCGTGGTATGTTTTCTGCCTTTTCGGCGTTCCTTTTGAGAGTTAGCTTTGGAAGTCTCACTCTCGACATTGAGGATCGCGAGGCCCTTTTCGAAACCATCATCCGGGCCAACTGCTAACTTGAGCTTCAGGTTCTTCTCACGACTCCATGCTTGGGCTGTCGCCTGTTCATCCGACCGCCTAGCATCATCCAGCAGAACCACACCATCCGGCGCCAGACGGCCGTGAAAATGCGGAACAGCCGGATAGCGCGCATGCGGGCCGGTCGTCTTGGGCGGGCCGTCGACGACCAGAAGGTCGATCGCTTTCAACGATTTCACTGTGCGGGGCACGGCATACCACTGCCACTCCTCACCCAGTTCCGTTGGTCGGGCAGGCTTCCACGGCGCGAGCGGGGCATGGTACACGGTAGCAACGTTCGGGAACCCATGCTGCGCAACGAGTTTCAATGTTGCCTCGGCATAGGCGCCATCATGATCGAGACTGTAGAGCCGGCCGCCGTCTCCATTGGCAGCCAGCGCAGCCGCGACCACCAGCGTTGAAACGCCACTGCCCAGTTCCACGACCGTCTTTGGTCGGTGGGTTGCAACATGCTGATAAAGGTGCAGCAGAAAGTCTGGCGAAGCCGCCCAGCCTCGTGTGGCCGGTAGTGGTAGATCGAACTTCAGAAGTTGCCGAAGAGTGCCCAGCGCCTCATGCTGACGGAACTCATTGAACGCGGTCTTCTCCACATTTTTGTTGATGTCGGCGACGGTGTGATTCGCACTTTTTTCAATATTGGCAACAGTATCCGCGTGCGCTGTTTCGATGCGCGCGAGCCGTTCAATTGCAGCATCCAGCCGCTTGGTCAAATCGGCGTTGCCCAGTTCGATTGCGGCGAGCCGCGGGCTCATCGCTTCCCGATTGGCATTGACGGCTTCGCCGAGGTCCTGTCCCGCCTGCCTGACGGCGGCGAGTTCGCTTGCTAGATCGGCGTTGCCCAGTTCGATTGCGGCGAGCCGCGGGCTCATCGCTTCCCGAGTGGCATTGACGGCTTCGCCGAGGTCCTGTCCCGCCTGCCTGACGGCGGCGAGTTCGCTTGCTAGATCGGCGTTGCCCAGTTCGATTGCGGCGAGCTGCGGGCTCATCGCTTCCCGATTGGCATTGACGGCTTCGCCGAGGTCCTGTCCCGCCTGCCTGACGGCGGCGAGTTCGCTTGCTAGATCGGCGTTGCCCAGTTCGATTGCGGCGAGCCGTTCAATTGCAGCATCCAGCCGCTTGGTCAAATCGGCGTTGCCCAGTTCGATTGCGGCGAGCCGCGGGCTCATCGCTTCCCGATTGGCATTGACGGCTTCGCCGAGGTCCTGTCCCGCCTGCCTGACGGCGGCGAGTTCGCTTGCTAGATCGGCGTTGCCCAGTTCGATTGCGGCGAGCCGCGGGCTCATCGCTTCCCGAGTGGCATTGACGGCTTCGCCGAGGTCCTGTCCCGCCTGCCTGACGGCGGCGAGTTCGCTTGCTAGATCGGCGTTGCCCAGTTCGATTGCGGCGAGCTGCGGGCTCATCGCTTCCCGATTGGCATTGACGGCTTCGCCGAGGTCCTGTCCCGCCTGCCTGACGGCGGCGAGTTCGCTTGCCAGATCGGCGTTTCCCCTTTCGATACTGGTGAGCCGGGCGTCGAGCGTGTACTGCCCGTGCCGCAGCTCTGCCTGATTGGTGCTTACGATTTTGCCAAGGTCCTTGGTAACCTGCCGGACCACGGCGAGCCCGTCGTGAAGTGCGGCGCCGTTCCTGTCGTCAACCTCCGCATAGGCGTCGATCTTGGCCAGAAGGTAGTCCACCTTCTTTTCGACCAGAAGCAGCGAATCTTCCAGCGTACGCTTGATCTGCGACACCTTGTCAGCAGTGCGCGTCAACTCCTGCCTGGTGTCGATGATCGTCGAGCGCAGAAACAGCCGGTTGCCCACCCTTGTAGTCCAGCGGATTTTCTCGCTATTGCCTGTGGTGGGTGCTGGCGAGGAGCCTGAAGGAGAAGGCTGGCTTTTGCTTGCCACGTCATCTGCCGCCGTCGGGCCCGATGGCTACGACAATCTCTTTAATGTCGACAACCCTGGGTCCTTCACATGCAATCGACAAAGCGACGGGTGTCTGGCCGAGATTTTCCAAATCCAGCACGACATGTGCTCCACGACGGGCAAAGGGTCTCAGGCATCCCACTTCTCCAAGAGTCTCGTCCAGCTTCACGTGCCCCCCGTCGATCGTCATCGCGCAAGGCGCATGAAGGACGATGCTGTCACCATCGGCTTCGGAGCGAAGGGTAACGCCTAGTCGAACTCTGCCGGCTGCAGGAACAGGCACCGAAAGCGGCCTCGCAACCGACGTTATGCGGACCGGTTCGCGATTGCCCGGTTCTGCCGCGATCGTCCACCCTGAAAGCCTACGCACCGGAACATCAGGCCCGAAGTGCATCGGGTGTCGATTTGCCCATGCACGAAAACGCAATATGATGGTTCCGCCGCCGGCGGGAGCAAAGAACCGCACTATCCCAAGCCCGCTCGTCGGATCCGTTTTCAGATAACAATATCGGCCGACTTCAGGCGAAGCGTTTGGCGACACGTGTTCCTCGAAGATAGGGCGCTCGTCTTCGAATAGAAATTGGACGAGCGCAGCGTTGAGACCGTCCTTCTTGTGCTTTCGCAAGCGGAACCTAGCCTCATAAAAGGCCATTGCCTCGCATGGCACCTTGACATCGCGCCCTTCTCTCGAAAGTAGCTCTTCTGTTGTCATTCACACCGCCTTCACTGGGCTCGTTTACCCGCCACCGGAGCGGTAACTAGCGTGCTTTCCAACGCAGCTCAACCACGATAGCGTCGTATCCTTCCGTTGAAGGTCGCCTTGCGGGCTGAGCGCGAACGTCGGAAGCCCTACGGATAATCCTAGGAGTGGAGTTGGAGTTCCCCCGGTTTGATGGACACAATCCGAATTGTGAGAGGAGAGTGTCATCATGCCGAGAACGAGGAATCCTTACCCGCCTGAATTCAGGGAACAGCTTGTTGCCCTGGCGCGAGCCGGGCGCAGTGTGGAGGATCTGGCGCGCGAGTTCGAACCGTGCGCTGCGACGATCCATGGCTGGATCAAACAGGCCGATCGGGATGGCGGCCGTCGCGATGACGGCGCGACCAGCCAGGAGCGCGAGGAGCTTCGCCGCCTTCGCAGGGAGAACCGCCAGCTTCGACAGGAGAGAGATATCCTGGCAAAGGCCGCGGCCTGGTTTGCTCAGAGCGACGCGATGTCGTCTCAGTCTTCAAGTTCATGACGGCGAACCAGGCCATGTTCCCCATCCATGCCATGTGCAACGCGTTCGGCGTCTCCCGCTCGGGCTTCTACGCCTGGGCGGGACGGCGGCCGAGCGCTCGAGCCAATGCCGACGCAGAATTGACCGGGCGCATCAAGGCGATCCACAGGGCCTCGAAGGAGACCTATGGAGCACCACGCATCCACGCTGAACTCGCCGATGAAGGCGTGCATGTCGCTCGCAAGCGTGTCGAGCGGCTGATGAAAGCGGCGGGCATAGCGGGCGTCAGTCGTCGCAGGGGTACTCGCACCACCTTCCGCGACAATCGCGTTCGTCCGGCCTGTGATTTGGTCGATCGCAACTTCTACGCCGATGCGCCGGACACGCTGTGGGTCGCCGACATTACCTATGTCCCGACCTGGGCCGGGTTCCTGTATCTGGCCGTCGTGCTGGATGCCTTCTCGCGGCGCATTGTCGGCTGGGCGATGGGACACGACCTGAAGGCCCAGTTGGTGCTGGATGCCCTCAACATGGCATTGACCCAGCGCCGGCCGGTCAGCGTCATCCATCACAGCGATCAGGGATCGCAATACACGTCGGTGGCATTCGGCCTGAGATGCAAGGAAGCCGGCGTACGGCCGTCGATGGGGTCGGTCGGCGATGCCTATGACAACGCCATGTGCGAGAGCTTCTTCGCCACCCTGGAATGCGAGCTGCTCGACCGGCGCAAGTTCCAGACAAAGGCAGAAGCTCGCATGGCCGTCTTCCAGTTCATCGAGGGCTGGTATAATCCCGCCAGGCGCCATTCCGCCCTCGGCTATCAGTCACCCATCAACTATGAAAG
>JAMLJD010000027.1 GCA_023953775.1 Rhizobiaceae bacterium
AGCTCCATCTTCGAGATGGACCAGCCAAAATCCCTGGTCAGCTGGATGAGCGATTCCCAGGACTGCATGTTGGCGGTAGGCACGTCGCAATGGGTGTCCGCAAGCGCCGCCCCGGCAGGGATCGCAAGGGCAAGTGCAGCGGCGGCGAGCAGGGTCTTCATGGCGTTTCTCCTCGGTTCGGGTTGCTTGATGTGACCAACCTGGAGGGCGCGACTGACGGGGTGCTGACGCCCGCCGGGAATCTGCTTCAGCTTGCTGTCAGGGCGGCGGGTGAACCGAGGGGAGGTGCCGACGGCGGTCCATGAAACCAAAGCGCCCCGCCTGTGTCCGGTGGGGCGCAGATGTGTGAAATCCTGGGCGGGTGGACCCGATCAGTCGTCACCGTCTCTTGGTGAGCCGGTCCGTCGTCCATCCCTGTCACGATAACGGATGCGCATCTCGACCAGATCGAGATTGCCGGGGTCGATCTTCACCCTGATCTGATGGCCTTCGGCGTCCGTGCCCCGGACTTCGTAGCAGCCGTCGTCGATCTTGATACCCGAAATCGTCCAGCCCCGCTCCTGCGCCAGCGCCGTGACCGCCTCGCGCGGTTGCCAGTCGGCCATGGGGACGCGGCAATCGTCGTCAGCCAGTGCCGCGTCTGCTGGCAACACCAGAGCCAGAGCCAGCATTGTCAGCGCCTTACGCATTGGTCACACTCCTCCTTGCCAACCCGTTCGTACCCTGATGGCATGGAAAGCTGACGGCAAACTGAAGCGTTGACAGGATCACGATCAGCCCGCTGTCAGGTACATCGGGCAATCTGGAAGCGAGCCGTGAGAGGAACCACCATGCGCATCCTGCTGATCGAGGACGACACGGTGCTGGGTGCGGCGGTGCGCGACCAGATCGCCGCCGATGGCCACAGCGCCGACTGGGTGCAGCGGCTCGACGCGGCGGGCGAGCACCTGCGAACCATCCCCTACGACCTGGTGCTACTGGATCTGATGCTGCCCGACGGGCGCGGCATTCCCTTCCTGCGCGCGTTGCGCGGTCGGGGCGACGCCACGCCGGTAATCATCCTCACCGCGCTCGATCAGGTCTCGGACCGCATCGAAGGCCTGAACGCGGGGGCCGACGACTATCTGGTCAAGCCCTTCGATCTGGCGGAGCTCTCGGCGCGGATCGGCTCGGTCGCGCGCCGCTATTCCGGCAACCCCAACCCGCTGATCGCGCATGGCGACCTGGAGATCGACCTTGCCGCGCGCAGCGTCCATCGCGCCGGCCGGCCAGTGCCGCTGACCGCGCGCGAATGGGCGCTGTTCGAGGCCCTGCTGAGCCATCCCGGCCAACTGTTCTCGAAGGCACAGCTCGAGGACAAGCTCTACGCCTTCGGCGCCGAGGTCGAAAGCAACACCATCGAGGTCCATGTCAGCCGCCTGCGCAAGAAGCTGGGCGCCGGCGTCATCGAGACCGAGCGCGGCCTCGGCTATCGGCTGGGTCGCGGATGAGGGCGCCCGCAAGCCTGCGGGGCCGGCTGGCGCTCTGGCTGGGGCTGGCGCTGGTGGCGCTGTGGCTGGCAACCGCCCTGCTGACCGCCGGACTGATGCGGCGTGAATTGGACGCGCTGTTCGACTCGGCGCTTCAGGAAAGCGCCGAACGCCTGCTGCCTCTCGCCGTCAACGATGTGCTGGGCCGCGGCCCGGCGGACGAGAATGACGAGGACGATCCACGCATTCTGGGCGTCATCGCTCCGCATGACGAGTTCCTGACCTATGTGTTGCGCGACCCGGCCGGTCGGGTGCTGCTGCAATCGCACGCGGTCGATCCGGCCGGGTTTCCGCCTTGGGACGGGCCGGGGTTCCGCAGCACGGCGACGCTTCGCCTCTACAGTATCGCCGCCTTGCAGGACACGGTGCGCCTGACCGTGGCCGAGCCGCTGGCCCACCGCGCCCGCATCGCGCGCGAGGCGCTGTGGATGTTGCTGCTGCCGCTTCTGGTGGTGGTGCCGCTGGCCTTCGCGGCGATATGGCTGGCGCTGCGGGCGGGACTTGCGCCACTGCAACGCTGGCGCGAGCGGCTGGCGGCGCGCGGCGCGCGGGATCTGTCGCCTGTGTCCGCGGGCGATCTGCCTTCGGAACTCGCCCCGATCGCCGCCACGCTCGATGATGTGCTCTGCCGCCTGTCCGCCGCTTTCGAGGCCGAGCGCAGTTTCGCCGCCAACGCCGCGCATGAGCTGCGCACCCCGCTGGCCGGCGCCATCGCCCAAGCACAGCGTCTTCAGGCCGAGACGGCGGACCCGGCCGCGCGGATGCGCGCGGCCACGATGGAGGCGGCGCTGAAACGCCTGCTGCGGGTCAGCGAGCGCCTGATGCAGCTTGCCCGCGCCGAGGGGGCGAGGCTGCGTCGCGACAGCGCCGCCGATCTGTGCCCCGTGTTGCGGATACTGGTCGAGGAACAGGGCCGTGACGCGGGCGACGGGCGCATCCGTCTTTGCCTGCCCGAAGCGGCGGTTCTGTCCGACCTCGACCCGGATGCGGTGGCCATCATCTTGCGCAACCTGATCGACAACGCACTGCGCCACGGCGATCCGGCAAAACCGGTCGAGGTGACGCTCACCTCAAAGGGCATCCTGCGTGTGTCCAATGACGGCCCGCCCATCCCTCCCGAAACGCTTGCCCGTCTCGTCACCCGCTTTGCCCACGCCGACAGCCGCGCCGAAGGCAGCGGCCTCGGCCTCGCCATCGTCGCCACCATCGCCGAGCGCATCGGATCGCGCCTGCAGCTGACCTCCCCGCGCCCCGGCTCTACAAGCGGCCTCACCGCGGAGCTGATGCTGCCCTGCGCTTCCGACTGAGAGGTCGAGAAGCGGGACAATCTTCCCAGCCGCCATAGTGTGGGTTCATGCACGGCTTAATTTTTATAAATATAATCAGTATGTTAAAAGTAGAGAAGGTTGTCTTTCAGACCCATCCCCTCCGCCACTTGCCCTCGCGAAAGCGTTCTCCCCATGCGGCCGGGGCCGGATTTTTCCGTTGTTTTCGAGGGTTATGCGGGTGGGGCTGTCCACCATATCCCTCGTCGCAAGGACGAGTTGCATCTCTGATGCGCCATTTTCTCCAAAGCTGTCCACCAAGGCGATCAGGTGACGAGGCGATAAGTGTCTGAATGAATGCTGATTTTCGAATAGGACATTCGGCGCCGTTGGCTATTCCGTGCGAATACCGATTGCGACTGGTATCGAGACTGCAGCGCGTGTCTGCATTGGGGCCATGAACAAACGGTCCGGTTCTGGGAAAGATCCGCGACCTGCAAGCATTCAGTCAACTTCCCCCACAGCCGCCGGTCGCCGTGTTCATCGAAGCAGACACGCAGCTGATCTAGCTCATTTGTTGCCCAGTGTCCGCCTTCTCGCACGCATCCACGGGGCTGCCACCGCAGACATGGTAGCGGCAACGATCAAGCCGCAGATTACGGCTTTCGATATCGTCTCCATCGTTCCCTCGATCAACATTGCGTGGACCACGCCGCCGAGCACGACGATGCTGACGAGGCTCGTATGGCCGACACGCCAGACCTGAGGCGAGATGCGGCGCCGGAAAGCCGCGAGCAGCGCGGCTGCGACGAGCGCCCACATCGCTGCGACCCCCCAGACGGAAAATGGAGTCGGCGCGCGCAAGAGCAGCGCGTCTTCGATGTCGGGAGGGCTGGTGATCCACAGGCCGACGACATGGAGGATAATTGCCGCGACCAGGACGACGCCGACCGCGCGATGAACACGACGTCCGCGAAGCAGGCGCAGGCCGGGCAGCCAGCCACCCACGAGCAGGGGCTGGACCAGCGCGAGACACAGCGACACCACACCCGCGAATCCGGCGGCGATATAGATCGGATCGCGCCAAGCCAGGTACTCGCTCGTCGCGGCAAAGGCGAGCGGCATGATGATCGCAAACGCGAGACCGGCCCAGATCAGCAGCGCGCTGATCATACCCATCAGGTCGTGTCAGACCGGCTGCAGAACGAAATGCGCCTTGAGGCTGGTGTCCTTCGCGCTCGACAGCAGGGGGCGAAGGAATACGGTCTCGTACTCGCCGCTGTCATAGGCAAGGTGCGCATGCGCCTGGCCCAGCGCCGGCACGATCTGGGGCATTTCGAGCCGGAACGCGCCATTGGCGTCGGTCAGCGTAGCGCCATGGCTATGCCAGTCGCGCTCGCTGCCTTCGGTCGTATGGGCCCAGACCTGGATACGCTGGCCTGCCAGCGGAGCGCCGTCGCCGGCGCGGAGCACGGTGCCCGACATCCAGAAGCCACCGCCGCCGATGCGCTCGACTATCGGCGCACCGGGCATATAGTTGTTGGCGCCGCCGCGCATCGATGGTGTCGCGGCAAGGCCGCCAGCGCGGGCAGGAATTGCGAGGCCGGCAAGCCCGGCCGCCACAAAGGCAGCTCCAGTGGCAAGCACGGTTCGGCGCTCGAAGCGGATGTCAGACATGCTGATCTCCTTCCCGAATTCAATGATGACCTGTGCGAAAGCTTAGCGTCTTTTCAGCGGTCGACCAGTCGAGATGCGAACAAACGAGGGCACGGTTTCGTGATCCAAGGCAGCCTGAGCACTGGTGCGACCCTGCTAGAGCATGCTGAAAAGGTCTGCCGTGGGAGCGTTGCCGACCGGCAAGTTGGGGGCCGTGAACTGACGGTCTGTTTCAAACAAGAAGTCCCGCAAAGCAGCCTACCACATCGTGAGATGCCTGACTTCACGCGCCGCAGCGGGATCGAGCTCTCGATTGCGGCAACCGGCGGGACCTTCGTGAGTTTGCCAGTCAGGGATGCTCGAACTCCGAAGTGTCGCGTGCCGCGATGCGCAGGAGGTAGTCACGATTGCCGGTCATCAGCCTGTCTGGGATAATGCAATCAACAATGAGCTGGCGATCTTCCGAGGTGTCGCTGACCGGCCGACCAGGCGCAGATCCAGCATCGGGAGATTATGCCGCGACGCCGCGAGGGTTATCGAGTCATTGGCGATCGCGAGTGAGACGTTGGCTATACGCCGCCGGAAGGGATCAGCATTACGTTCACCCATAAGCGTGCACACCGTCAGCGGAATCCCCGTTGCAAACGCAGCTTCAAGCGTCGAGGAATAAAACGCGGCGAATTGCTGCGCAATTGTCGACAGGCGGGTGAATGTGTCCATGACACCGGAGGTTCTACGCTCCAGGCGAAATAATTCCTCCCGGCCGACCGCCAGCACAAGGTTGGAGGCATCGTCAGGAATACGCCGAAGCAGCTCCCGGTCGCTAACGGGATCACCGCGATCCAGTCCGAGGAGCGTGCCGCGTCCAACGCCATTGTCGCCAAATTCAGTGATTATCTCCGTCCACTTCAGAGCGCTGTCGAGCTGGTTGCTGCCAACGATAACGACATGTCGTGGCGTCGCGGTCGAACCAGACCTTTGACCCGCAAATCTCAAGTCTGTCGTCAGCGGCACCGACGCAGCTGCGGCCAGCAGTCTTCGTCGGGAAAGGAGGTTGGAACTGAGAGGCGTACGCATTTGATTCGGATCCGAACCGTACTCAGACTGGACGATAGATGTGCTCGGCGGTCTTCCAGAAGATGTCAGCTTGTTCATTGGTCGGCAGTGCTGCCGCGGCGGCACGATAGGTGTTGGTCATCGTCAGGTGATTGGTCCAGAGCTTCTCGATCGGGAAGTTGGAGCCGTACATCAGCCGGCCGCTGCCGAGAATTTCGACGGCTTTCCTGACCACAAAGAAGATCAGCTCGGGATCGTTGCGGTGAACGAACGTGCCGAGGCCCGAGAGCTTGGCGTTCAGGTTGGGCTGTGCTGCCAGCGTTGCGAGACCGCTTTCCCACGCCTCGACTGTCGCCGACGACATGTCGGTCAGCATACCGGTATGCGTCAAAATAAATTGTGTCTCGGGGTTTTCCTCAACAAGACGCGCGCCGTCGGCCATCTGGCCGGGGAATAGCTGCAAGTCGAAGGAAAACCCGTACTCCTTCAGCCGCGCTATGTTGGCGCGAACCTTCGGGTCAACAACCTGGTCCGCGGCAGGCGCAAAGCGGTAGTCCGGCGTCTCGTGCCAGTGCAGTTGCATGCGCACGCCGCGCATCAGTGGGTAGGCCTTCAGCCGGTCGAGCTGCGGGCGAACGTCGTCCACCGTCATGTCGGCATAGCCGACGATTGCATGCGGCCAGCCGGTTTCGTCGGCGGTAGCCTGCACCCATGCGACTTCGTCCTCGAAGCGTTCCCTGGCCCAGTTGGTCTGGACGTAGACAGCCTTCTCGACGCCGGAATCCTTCTGATCCTTGAGGAACTCCTCAATCGGATAGTCGCGGCGGATCGGTTCGTAAGGGCCGAAGATGCGTGGCACCATCGGTCCACGCAGCCAGGGCAGATCGTCCCGGCGCCATATGTGGAAGTGTGAGTCGATGATCGGCTGCATTGTCAGGCCGCTTCGCGCTGCTTCAGCGCCCGCAAGATGCGCTCCGGCGTGATCGGCAGCGTGTCGATCCGCACGCCGACTGCATCGAAGATGGCATTGGCGACAGCTGGTATCTGCGGGTTGGCGCACATCTCGCCCGGGCCCTTGGCGCCATATGGGCCGTCACCCGAAGGCCGTTCCAACACTGCGATTTCCGTTTCAGCGAGATCGCCCGGGCCGGGCATAAGATACTCGTTGTAGTCGCGCCCGCCATGGTCGCGCTTCGGATAGTAGGGTTCGGTCGTCTCGTAGAGCGCGTGGCTGATCCCCATCCACGAGCCGCCGACGAGCTGTTGCTCAACCATCTTGGGGTTCAGCGCACGCCCAATTTCGAAGACGTTCTTGATCGAAAGCACTGCGACTTCGCCGGTCTCGTCGTCGACCTCGACCTCGGCCACCGTACAGGCATGCGCGTAGCAGGTGGACGGCTTCATCGCGCCCGTTTCGGTCTCGGGATAGGAGCGCGGAACCAGGAACATGCCGCGTCCGGAAATCGAGCGTCCGTGCTTGAAGTGGGCGGCAAGCGCCGTATCGAAGATCGAGATGTTGCGGTTGGACGCGCCTTTCACGTGAATGTTGCCGACGCCGTCCGTTTCGAGATCGACGGGATCGGCCTCGAGTTCTTCGGCAGCGACCTCAAGCATCACTTGCCGCGCTTCCTGCGCCGCCTGGATGACGGCATTGCCGACGCGGTGCGTGCCGCGCGAGGCGAAGGTGCCCATGCAGTGCGGGCCGGTGTCGGTGTCGGCGGTATCGATGGTGACGGCATCCGTCGGCACGCCCATCGTCTCCGCGCAGATCTGCGCAATGATCTGCCGCAGTCCCTGGCCGAGATCGACGCTCGACAGCGTGACCATAATACCGCCGGTCGGCGTTGAGTGCACAAGAGCCTGCGTGGGATCGCCGCCGAGATTCATGCCGGTCGGATAATTGACCGCGGCAACGCCGCGTCCGCGCTTCTTCGCCATCGTTCAGTTCTCCCTCGTGCGCGAGGACATCGCCATGAACCGTTCGTCCACCGGCCAGTCGGCTATGATCGAGACTTCCTGCATGCACTCGATCAGCGCGGCGCCCTCGGTCAGCTGGCGATGGGCCTTCATGTCGCCGTCGCGATAGGCATTGATGAAGCGGAATTCGAGCGGGTCCATCCCGATTTTCCGCGCCAGCTTGTCCATCTGAACTTCGAGCGCGAAGTCGCCGATCGTTACGCCGAAGCCGCGCATAGCGGAAGATGGCGTGCGGTTGGTGTAGACGCAGTAGCTGTCCACCGAGACGTTGGGGATCGTGTAGGGACCCGGGAAGTGTGCCGCCGATTTCTGTGCGCCGTAGGGCGAATGGCGGGAATATGCGCCGGCGTCGATATAGGCGGTGACCTGCCGCGCAACGATGCGCCCGTCATTCATCACCCCGTCCTTGATGACCAGCTTCTCTGCCGCACGCGGCGAGGAGACCTGCATCTCCTCCTCACGGGAGTAGATGAACGAAACCGGACGGCCGGTGAGCTTGGCCGCGAGAATCGCGATCGGTTCGATCGTCACGTCGACCTTGCCGCCGAAGCCGCCGCCAACCGTACCGCCGACCATATGCAGCTTGTGGCCGGGCATCTGCAGGATGATCGAGGCGTTGTCGAGCGTGAAGAACATCGCCTGTGTGTTGGTGTAGCAGGTGAAGCGGCCGTTCGCCTCCGGCGCCACGATGCAGCCGCTGGTCTCCAGCGGCGCATGCTCGATCGGACCGGACTGGTAGGTTTCTTCCAGGATGTGGTCCGCGCTCGCGAAGCCTTCCTCGACATTGCCGAAGCGTACCTTCCGGCACTCTCCGCTGTCGTAGAGATAGTAGTTGCGGCCGTGATGCTCGTTGACGATCGGCGCGCCGGGGTTCAGCGCGTCTTCGATCGAAAGCACCGGGTCGAGCACCTCGTAGTCGACCTTGACCTTGGCGGCTGCCTCTTCTGCGGCACGTGCGGTGTCGGCCAGTACGGCGACGACCGCCTCGCCTTTCCAGCGCACCTTGTCCACGGCGAGCACATGCTCGTCCTCCGGCCCGACCTGGATCAGGATCAGAATGGTGTAGAGATTGTGCGGCACGTCATTGGCGGTGACGATGCGTGCCACGCCGGGGTGCTTTTCGGCCTCGCTGGTGTCGATGCGCTTGATGCGGGCGTGGTGATGCGGGCTACGCACCATTTTCAGATGCAGGAGACCGGGAAAGGTACGGTCGCCGAAATATGCGGTCTTGCCGGTCACATGTCCCCGAATGTCGGAGCGCTGGCGCGATTGCCCGACCTCGACGAGGTCGTCATCGCGCTCGTCGGCGAAATAGCTCTTGGAAAGCTTCATGGCGCGTCCCTCAGGCGGCGGAGGTGGAGTTGGCGCGAGCGGCCGAAAGCACCGCGCGAATGATCGGCTCGTAGCCGGTGCAGCGACAGACATTGCCGGAAATCGCCTCGATCACCTCGGCGCGGTCGGGCTTCGGATTCCGCTCCAGAAGTGCCGTCGCTGCCATGATCATGCCCGGCGTGCAGAAGCCGCATTGCGCGGCGAACGCATCCTCGAATGCGCGCTGAACCGGCGTGAGCACCTCGCCATTGGCGAGGCCTGCCGTGGTGCGGACATCAGCACCCTCACAGGTTTCGGCAAGCGTCAGGCAGGAGAGCCGCAACTCGCCGTCGACCATGACCGTACAGGCCCCACAGGTGCCCTGGTGGCAGCCGCCCTTCGGCGACGTGTCGCCCATCCTGTCGCGGAGCGTGGTCAGCAGCGTCGCGCCGCTTTCCACGAATTCGGCCCGCTCGCTTCCGTTGAGCGTGAATTGAACCGGTACTTTCGCCATCGCTTCCTCCCGATCGGTGGCTTGGCGCTTGTCTAGCCGAGCAGCAGCCGGCCCAGATGCACCGGCAGCACCTCGCGCCGATACCAAGCGCTGGCGATGGCGTCTGTTGGCGGATCGATGCCTCCGGTGGCAGCGGCAAGTGCTCCGGCAATGCCATCTCTTGTGAGCGATTGCCCCGCCAGCGCCCTTTCGGCCGCACGGGCGCGGATCGCGTGACCGGCCATGCAACCGAGCGCAATGCGGGCGCTACCGACCTTGTCGTCATCTACATTGAGATCTGCAGCGATGGTCAGGACCGCGACGCCCTTGGGATGCACGCGGCTGACTTTCAGGAAGCGCAGGCCACTGGAGGCCGGGAACGTCACCGAAGTCACCAGCCCACCTGCCTTGTCACGCCCCCTAACGAAGTCTTCGAGCGAGACGTCATTGCCGCCGACCGACACGGTGGCGTCGAGCGCCAGCAATGCGACTGTGAGATCGCCAAAGGGCGCTGGCGCAAACAGATTGCCGCCGACCGTCGCCATGTTGCGCACGGCGGGGCCGCCGACCGCGCGCGCCGCAGGCGTCAAAAAACCGAGGTCCGGGTGGGCCAGGATGGCGCTCATCGTCACCGAGGCGCCGATCGTCACCTTGCCGCCCGCAACCTCGATTTCGGACAGGGCGGGATCGGTTGTTCGCACAATGGTCGAGAAGAAGAGATTACCCTCATTTGCGGCGCGAATGACCAGCGTTCCGCCGCCCATGTAGCAAGTGCCGGCTTCCGAGAGCGCCGACTGCGCCTCGGCTGCCGTCGGGAAAGTCTGCAGGCTGAGACCCATGGCGGATCCTCCACTCAGGCGAAGCGCTTCTTCAGCGCATCGAAGCCGCCCTGGAACACATTGGCGCCCATCCCCTTGGCGAGCTCCTCGGCTTCGTCGGCCGGAGCGTCGAACGTCGCGGACCAGACAGCGCAGGTGCGATCGCCATCGGTGACGGGGATGAGAGTCAGCGTTGCGGTGTGGTTGGAGATCGGCTGCGGCGTCTCGAGAATCGAATAGGTGACGCTGTAGTCTTTGTCGGACATCGCCAACAGCTTTTCCCTGAGCGTTGCACCGCTGGCGACCTGGAACTTGCGCACGCAGCCGATCTCGCTCGACGGTCCGCCGCCTTCGATTTCACTCTTGACCATGCGGGGATGCCAGTCGGGAAGGCCATTGAAGTCACGGATCGCGGCCCAGACTTCCGAGGCCGGAGCGTCTATTACGCTGGAAACGGTGACGGACGCCATGACAATTCCCTCCCTGCTGCATGCGTGCAAAGGCAGGGTAGCGACCCGCCGCAGCCGCGCTTATCAAAGCGTCTGGCGAGCCTATCAATGCGTCTGAAAATACGGCGCCTACTGCCTCAGCTCGCGGGCGGCCGAACGATATGCGTTGGGTGCAACACCAAAATGGTCCCGGAAAAAGCGGGAGAAATTGCCCTGGGTCGAAAAGCCCAACCCGCAGGCGATGTCGATGAGTGGCTGTTCCGATGCCCTTAGCTGCCGTGCCGCCTCCGCCATACGCAGGGAATTCCAGTAAACATTCGGCGTCAGTCCCATCTGCTCCTTGAACAGCGCGAAAAAATGCGGCCGTGACAGGCCTACGCTGCGCGCCACTTCGTCCAGACAGGTACGCTCATACATGTTGGTTTTCATCAGGGCCGCAGCCTTGCGTACGCGGTAGTCGCGAGCCCTGGAGCGGGTACGGGCGTCGCGTCTGCGACCCTGGGCAAGCGCTGCATCGAATACCGTTTCGATGAAACGTTCGGTCTCGTATTCGGCGATATGATCTGGCCTCTCACCGTCGGTCAGCACGTCCAGAAGCACCAGTGCCTGATCGTTCAGGCGGTTGTCGATACGGATCGCGCTGCACGCGAAGACCCGTTCTTCACGCGTCGTACTGCGCCGCTCCGCCACCCAGTCGGGATCGATGTAGAACGCTAAAAAACGTCCTTCCGAGCCACCCGCCGGAAAGTCATGCCGGTGCGGCACCAGCGAATTTACGCCAACCGCGATGCTGCGGCCTGGTAGAATGCGCTCTTTGCCGACCGTCATTTCGCCGCCATCGCCGGCGAGCCAGATAATGATGTGCACTTCCTCGTGCGCATGGGTCACGAGATCATTGGCCACGTTCAGGACAGAGACATGGCCGAATGCACCATCGAACAGCTTGATCGAGCTGGTCATTGTTCCTCCAAGGCTCGTTGCCAGCCCTAGAAGGAAATTGTCGTCATGCTTCGGGATTCAGTCAAGTCATGGCGATCGCAGACAATCCGCATGCGCATCATCAGCGAATGGACAATCGGCCAGGCATTGCCGTGACCTATTCGACAACATCGATTGGCTCCTAGCCCCATCTCAGTCTTAGGGCAGGTTTCCTGGTCATGTCCGGTTCCGGACGGATTCAATGGTTGCCTCCCGCCCCGGCTGCGGCCGGGATCTCTCATTGTGTTTGAGTACTATTGGGCCAACTCCGAGAAGAATTGACCGGACCGCCTGGCGATGAGTTCCTTGTCCGCATCGAGTGTCGCCACGTGGTATGAGTTTTTCAGCCAGAGCATCCTAAGGTCGGCGGACTTGATCCGCTGAGCGATCCTGCGGCCGTTTTCCGGCGGAACGACATGATCGTCGACTGATTGGATTACAAGCGTAGGACACGTGACGCGGTCGAGAAGATCGCCGGTGGCCGCGAGCAGGATGTACACTTCCTTGATGCATTTCACCGGGACTTCAGGATAGGCAAGTTCGACGACGTCCGGCATCTTGATGTCTGAACCGATGCCCGGCACGCGTGCCGGCGCGGAGGCCATCATGACCAGGTCCGCCATGCCACCGTCGAGAATGCCCGCGGCTGCATTGATCGGGACGATCCCTTTCACGATTTCCGGAAAGCGCGCCGCGAGGTTGAGTGTGATACCCCCTCCCATCGAAAGCCCCGAAACGAAGACCCGCTTCTTCTGGCGGACGAGGTCTTGCATTGCGTCTTCGGCCGACTTCAACCAGTCGAGATAGCCGGTTTTCTCCATATCGTCCGGTGAAGTGCCGTGGCCGGCGAGCCGCGGTCCACTGACGGTGAATCCGAAATCCCGGTTTAGCCGCTCGCCGATGAACCGCATGCTCTGCGTCGATCCGGTGAATCCGTGAACCAGGAGTACGGCGCAATCGTTGCCGTCAAAAAAGAACGGTTCAGCGCCCGGCATGATATCAGTCATTCTTATCTCCTCTGCCAATGTGACAATGGTCGCGTGCTTGAAAGCTGGGTCTTACTCGCTTCGGCGGGCCGAATAGGCAATCGCCGCGGCAGCGATGATGGCACCCTGAATCATGAGTTTTGCAGGTTCACCGAGGCCCAGGCTCGTGAGCAGATTGAACGTGAAGGTAAGCATGAAGGCAGCGACCGTCGGACCCAGAATGCCGCCTTTCCCAGAACCAAATGTGACGCCGCCAAGAATGACCGCCGCCAGCGAGTTCAATGCGAGATCGCGACCGATATCCATGCTCCCGACGCCGACGAAGCCGATCAGCAGAAAGGCGCTGAACACCGCGAACAGGCTCGACATCACATGTACGATAGTGACGACACGAACATAGGGAATGCCGGAAGCCCATGCCGCCCGCGGATTTGCGCCGATCGCGTCGACATAGCGACCGAATACCGAAATGCGCAGAAACACGATTGCGGGGACAAGCAATGCCAGCCAGACTAGAAGCGCGATCGGAAAAATGCCGATCCGGGTCTGTCCGAAGTAGCGGATGATATCCGGCGCATCGCTCGGCGCCTGATACTGGCTGAGTGAGATGACGATGCCGCTGAGCACCATAGCCATGGCGAGTGTGACGATGACCGACGAGGCTCTGAGCCACGTAATGAAAAACGCATTCGCGAGGCCCACGCAAAGTCCGAAGAGCAGGCACACCACGATCAGGACCGGTTCGGAAAACGGCACCATGTTGCTGGTCAGGATGTAGCTGACACAGACCACCACCCCGCCGATCGAAAGATCGAGCGACAGCACCCTCATGCACAGCGACTGACCGATGACGGCGATGCCGAGCGGGGCGGCTTGGCGCGCGATCAGAAGCAAGAGCAGCGGAGAGAGAAGCGTCGGCCGCGAAAAATACGCAAACATCAGCAGGATTGCCGTTCCGGCGTAGGCAAACGGCAGCGATACAAGAAAGCGGCCGGCGGATCGAACGCCAGAGCCAAAGCCTTCCTTCGGTGCGACGGTAGCTGTGCTCATGCGCCGATCGCCTTGCGCGGCTGGAGACTGACTGCCGCAAGCAGAAGAAGACCGGTGGAAGCGGTCCTGATAAAGGGCGAAATGCCGACGAGATTCATCCCGTTCGCCATCAGGCCCAGCGAGATCGTTCCAGCGATCACCCCTGCGACGCTACCCACTCCACCGGCAAGCTGGACGCCGCCGAGCGCGATGACCGTAACCGATTCCAGCGCGAAGGCTGCGCCTATCGTTGCATCGGCCGAAGACACGCGCCCTGCCAGAAAAAGCCCCGCAATCACTGCTGCGGTGGAACAAAGGACATAACAGGCGATCTTGTACGGAATGACGGAGATGCCGTTACGCGCGGCATTGTGCGCATCCGCACCGATCGCAAAGATTCTCATCCCGAACCGCGTTCGCCACAGGAGGAACGCGGTTCCACCGGCAAATGCCGCGCACCAGAAGAACGCGGCCGGAATGCCCAGAATGGAGAATGTGGCGAGCGTTTCGAGATAATCAGGAATATCGCCGCCTGGCACCGGAAGGAGCAGCAGCGCAAGCCCCTGTACAAAGGTGAGCGTGGCAAGAGTCATCACCAATGGATGCACCTTGAAGACAGCGGCGCCGAAACCATTGACGAGGCCAACGACAACGCCCGCGGCAAGCGCCACGGGAACCGCAAGGGCCGGGTCTACGGAAACCAGGATCGCCGTGGTAAGGCTCAACGTCGAACCGACCGAAAGATCGACACCACCGCTTATCGCAACGACAAGCTGTCCGAGCGAAACGATCATCAGCGCCGTGATCTGGCTGTTCACGTTCGAAAAATTCTGCAGGCTGAGGAAATTCGGTGATGCGACCCCAAGCACGATAAACAGAAGGATGGGGAGCCCGACCGCGATACCGCTGAGCCCGCTCCGTCCCGGCCGCGTAGAAAGAAGAAAATTCACGCCCGCGCCTCCTGTGCCGTGGGTTTGGCGGCGCCCGTCAAGGCTGCGCGCATGACCTGTTCTTCTGTGGCGCTCGTCCCGTCAAAGTCGGCGACGAGCGCACCACCCCTGACGACGAGGATGCGGTCGCAAAGCCCGAGCACTTCAGTCAGTTCGCTCGAAGTAATGAGCACAGCGCCTCCCTGGTCGGCGAAATCGCGCAACAGAGCGTAGATTTCCGCCTTCGCGCCGACATCGACGCCACGCGTCGGCTCTTCGATCAGCAGGACGTCAACGCCGGAGGCGAGCCACCGGCCAACCATCACCTTCTGCTGATTGCCGCCGGATAGCGCGGCGACAGGCTGTCCACGCATCGCGCCCTGGACCTTCATACGCGTTAAAAGGTTGGCGACCTCGTCGATACGTACGCGCGCTCGCGACCAAACTGATTGCCCGCGCAGCATGCCGAGCGCCATGTTGTCGGCAATCGAAAGAGGGAGATAAAGCCCTTCGGTCTTGCGGTCTTCAGGCGCAAAGCCGATTCCTGCCAGCGTCGACGAAACGACCCCACCATAAACCGCGCGGGAATGGCTGCCCGCCGCATCATGCTTCGTCACCGCGCCCGAGGACGGTTGCTGCATGCCGGCGACGGCACGAAGTATGTCTCTTTGCCCCTGCCCTTCCAGACCGGACAGCCCGAGGATTTCGCCGCGCTCGAGTACGAAGGAAACCTCCGGAGCACCGGCGTCGGGACGCAGGTTGCCGATCGACAGCGCAGGCGTAGCCTGCGGTCGCCGTGCTCGGCGCTCCGGATAGAGTTGGCCCAATTCGCGCCCGACCATCATCGAGACCAGCGTGTCGCGGTCGAGGGAGGCAACGTCCTGCGTCGCGACGTGACGGCCGTCCTTGAGAACCGAAACCGTGTCGCAAAACCGGAATATCTCGTCGAGCCGATGGCTGATGTAGAAGATCAGCTTGCCCTGCTCGCGCATGGAGGAAATCAGTTCGGCCAGTTTCTCGACTTCGGGCTGGTTGAGCGCCGCGGTTGGTTCATCGAAGATGAAGACCGAGGCGTCGGCCGAGATGCCCTTGGCAATTTCCACCAGTTGCTGTTCGCCGACGGAAAGATCGCCGCAGTAGCTGTCTGGCGAGATGGTGCTGCCGAGCCGCTCCATTGCGGATCTCGCGCGCACGCGCATGGCGGTCCGGTCAATCATGCCGAGCCGCCTCGGTTCGCGCCCGAGGAACAGGTTCTCCGCGACCGAAAGATTGGGTAGAAGGGTCAGTTCCTGAAAAATCGTGGAGATGCCAAAGCCGCGAGCCTCGTTTGGCGAGCGCAGGCTCACAGTCTGTCCGCCAAGGCGTATCTCTCCAGTGTCCGGCAGATGCACGCCTGCAAGCAGGTTCATAAGCGTCGATTTTCCTGCGCCGTTTTCTCCGGTGACGGCGTGGACGCTGCCTCTCAGTCCGATGATTGATACTTCAGACAGGGCCTCTGTGGAGCCGAAGCGCTTTGTGATGCGATCGAACATCACGACTGGATCGTCCTCGCCCGCGCGCGCGGTGCGCACGGGCGTAACGACGGAGATATCACCCATGTCCCGGCGCCGGATCAGCGCTTGAACATGTTCTGGATTTCTTCCTCCGGCAGGGTCGAGGGCACCCAGAATGAATCGTTCAGGTCCTCCCGATAGTAGTCCTTGAGCGTTTCGTTGGTGATCGGAGCCGGATCCGAGTAGTAGGATTTGTGCAGTGACTTGCCCTCAAGGAGCGCAACCGTCGCGCGCACCAGCGACGGACCGATTCCCGGAACGTAGATCGGTGCGATCGAGTCGAGATCGTTCTCGGTCCATATCCGCAGGAAGCCGTTATTGGCTTCGCCGGTCATCGGGACCAGTTCCTTCCCGGTATCCTTGAAGACATCGACGCAGGCGCGCGTCATGTCGGCCCCGGAAAACCAGATTGCGTCGACCGGCTGGCCAGAGAGCACGAGGTTCTCGCACAGTTGTTTGCCCTTCGTATAGTTCCAGTCGCCGAAGACCTCCGACCCGATCTTGATGTCGCTGCCCTCAAGTGCCTTTACGAGGCCATCATAGCGCAGCGTCTCTTCGACAACGCCGGCGATGCCGCGAAACACCCAGATCGTCCCCTTCCCGTCCAGCTTGTTGACCAGCCATTCGCCGCCCGCTTTTCCGAACGCCTCGCCGCCGAGGTTTATTTCGACCGCCGACGGCAGCAGCCCGTCTGTTGAGCCATAGGTTACGACGAGGATTCCGGCATCGACCGCCGCCTGAATCTGCTTCTGAACCGTCGGTGGGGCCATCGGCGCGACGATGATCGCATCAACTTTCCGCGCGATCAGATCTTCGAGGTCCGCCACCTGCTTCGTCGTCTGCCAGCCCGCCTCCGTGAAAACGAACTCCTTGATCTCACTGCTCTTGGCCGCTTCGAACTTGGTTTCATGGACCATCTGCACGATCCAGGTGTTGCCGAGGCCCGGGAAGGACATGCCGATCGTCCATGGACCGTCCTTCTTGTATTGGTCTGGCTGGGTCATGTCGTCTGACGTCGGTGCGAGAAGGCCTTCTGGCAGGAGTTGCACGTCATCGCTCTGGGCACTTGCCCGGGCGATCACTGCACTGCCAAGCAGCGCCGCCAACGCAAACGCTTTCAGAATTTTCATGGATGGTTCCTCCCTAGCGAGCCCTGAATTGCCAAAAGCTCATCACAGGCAGAGTAATTTATCAAGCGCCTTGATAAATAAATTTACTTGGTCCATGAGCCTTGATTCCACTGGTCGTTTCTGTCTGGTGGCAGATTATGTCGCCCACCCCGCAGCAGGCGCTAAGTGCGAAAGAAGGTGCAATGGAAGTCGATCACGGAGGCGACGCCGCGAGGAGGCGTCCGCCACGTCAAAACGAGAGGATAGTCCTCTCATGTCTTCGCCGTTCCGGACTGGCATCCAAGCCCGACATCGCGAGACACATCTCGCTTTCGCCCCAGGCCGTCCACGGCATCGTGGACGGTCTCGTCGGCGCGGGTCTCGTCGAACAGGGTGGCGTCCGCGATGGCAAGGTAGGCCATCCCTCCGCGCTCTACGCTATCCGTCCAGGCGGCGCCTATGGCGTCGGCGTCGAGATCGGCCGCAACAAAGTTGAAACGGCCTTGATCGATTTGACCGGCGAAGTTGTGTATCGGGGGCAGGCCGAACATCGCTCGCGGAACGGACACGAGATTGCGGAAACGATCCTCTCGGCGACAAAGTCGGTCCTTGACCATGCGTCGCGATCAGGCATCGAAGAAGATCGCATCACAGGCGCCGGAATCGTCGCCGCACTTGGCATCGAGGACGAATTAGCACTTATGGCCCCGCTCGAAGTGCTGATCTCAGTGTTTCGAAATGCTGCTATCACCTGCCAGGTATTGGTCGACCGTCATGCGGTTGCCGAAACACTGCTTCTGGCGTCCGCCCCGGACACACCGTTGCCTGCAAATTTCATAGTCGTGACAGTGGGTGCCACGGTGGATGGCTGCGTCGTACTCGACGGGACGGTCAAGACTGGCCAGCTATCCCGAGGCAGCCACTTTCGGCAATTGCCAGTATCCGCCACAACTACACTGGGCGATATCGTCGGCTTCAACATTCTTGCCGATCGTCTTGGGGCGGAGCGAACCCTCGACCATTCGACGGAAGAGTTTTTCCGGGCGACCCAGGACAATCCCCATGTCCTTGAGCGATGGCTAGAGGAAACAGCCGATGCGCTGCATATGGCGATCGGCGCAGCACATGCGTTGCACGATCTCCAGCAGGTCTATCTGAAAATTGCACCCCCGGTATCGGTTGGCTCTGTGATTGCCGAGCGAATTAAAGCGCGACTTGGTTATGGATCGGTGGCATCGCGTATGCCGTTGGTGGAAGTGCTGCCGCAGACCCACCTCTCTCCGGCGGTACCTGCTGCCAACCTACCCCTTGTCAAGCTATTTTCGGGGGCTTCGGAAACGGAAGCACAAGACCGGCACCTCATTATTTGAACCCGAAACGAAACATCTCGCGCGAAATCCGAAAATAATTCTGGTCTTTTGGCCGATGGCGGCATTATCGTTCGCGCTGGAGGATTTCGCATGATCGTGAGGGAGGAGAGCTTCGCGATCCTGGCGCATGATGGCGCCACGATCCCGATTCACCGCTGGCAAAAGCACTATGGCGCCCGCGCGGTCATTGTCATTTCGCATGGCCTCGGAGAACACGCTCTTCGTTATCGCCCGGCGGCGAAACTTCTCGCCGAATATGATTACGCGGTCTATTCCAACGACCATCGCGGACATGGATTTGCGGTGACGAAGCCCGAATTGCTTGGCGAATTTGGCGACGGCGGTTTTGCACGTGTGGTCGAGGACATGAGCCAGGTTATCTTCTTCGCGGCGACCCAGCATCCTAGCGCGCCGATTTTCCTGCTTGGCCACAGCATGGGATCCTATGCAGCACAGCTCTATATCCTCGACAACAGCACCAATCTGGCAGGCGTCGCACTGACAGGCGGTTCAGCAATGGACCTGCGCTATCGCGGCCTCGTGACGGATGGTCTTATGAAAAACGATGGCAACGCGGTGTTGAATCGCGACCCTCGAAATTTCGACTGGCTGAGCCGTGACCGCGCCGTCGTTGCAAGTTATCTCGACGATCCGCTGTGCGGCTTTACGCCCTCGACGACCACCCGAAAGACAATATTCTCGGTCGCCCCAAGGCTCCGCAATTCGGATGAGCTGAATCTCATCCGCAAGGACTTGCCGCTCTACATGTTCACCGGAGAGATGGACCCCGTGAACGGCTATGTCCGCTATTTCGAGGTGCTGATGGGCCGCTATAAGTCCGCTGGGCTCAGCAATGTGAACGCAAGAATCTACAAGGGCGCCCGGCACGAAACGCTCAACGAGCTGAATCGCACGGAAGTTGTCGACGACCTCGTCTCCTGGATCGAAGCTAACCGTGTCCAGACGAAATCGCGCCCGGCTCTTGGAGGCACAAGAAGCAACCCGTACCAACGAACGCGTGAAATGCGAAGTGGCTTCTCGTCGTAACAGTTGCTCGATCACACGATGTTTGGCGTATTGCGTCGCAATCAACGTGAGATGAGAGAATTTTGGACGCCGGTCCCACGCCCTCTGGTCGCCGCTACCCTCCGCCATATTCCGCCGACCACTGCGCGACCGCAAGTGACGCGATGACCCGCCTCCCTGCCACGCGCCTGCCCGGCCGGGTTTGAAGACAGGCGGTGGCGTGCGGCATCCCTAGGTGCCGACGCGTCCGAGGAGTTCCAGCAGCATGGATCGTTCCTCCGAATTAAGGCGCTCGAATACCTTGTCCTGGACGTCCGCGATTACGAGAGACAACCGCACTTCGGCTTTCCGGCCCTCTTCGGTCAGCGAAACCAGCATTCTGCGACCATGTTCAGGGTCCGCTTTCCGTGTCACGAGACCGCGAGCCTCAAGCGCCCGGACCGTCACGGTCACGTCTCGCGGATCAAGCGCCGCGGCACTCCCGAGAGCGACCTGGCTCAATTCGCCGCGATCCGCCAGTGCGGCAATGCAGCGATACTCGTAGCCGTTGACCCCGGCCTCGGTAAGTTTCTGGTGCAATGCCTGATGCGATCGCGTTGCAGCCGAGCTCAGTATCCAGGTCGGGAGCGATGCGAGCGGTAGAGACATCTCTGTTGCCTTATGTTGGTGATACCAATAATATCTTGGCTGCACCAACATTATAGGAGAGAAAGATGGGAACCGCACGCCCCTTGCCGACAGTAATCGGACCGACGGAGAACGCGTTGCGGGCGT
This sequence comes from Rhizobiaceae bacterium, assembly GCA_023953775.1. Classification (GTDB taxonomy): domain Bacteria; phylum Pseudomonadota; class Alphaproteobacteria; order Rhizobiales; family Rhizobiaceae; genus JAMLJD01. Next base: position 20,309 of record JAMLJD010000027.1, read on the forward strand.
TGCTCGCCAGGGTTCTGTCGACGACCCGGATCCGGACCTATTCGGCCTGGGTCGTCATGAACATTGTGGACAGCTCTGATGACGCGGCCGAGGGTTCGCGCCACATGATCGCCGACGCCCTCAAAGCCGGCCTGGACGACGTTGACCGACTGCTCTCCCAGCTTGCCACCGCCGGCTTGGTTGGCAATGACGGCCTGCTGACGCCTCTTGGCCAATCCGAATTGTCCGCCGGGCGGAAGGCCGTCTCCTCCGTAACGACGCGTCTGATTGACGGGATCAGCGATGAGGATCAAGCAACCGCGCGGCTGGTTCTCGACCATGTTCGTCGCAAGGCGGAAGAGCAGTTGCAGCTGTGATCGTCGCGGCCGCCCCCGCCCAAAGGCACAGCCTGGCCGCTTCAGCGCCGCGCGACGAAGCGCAGCACCGTCTCGGCCACCTGCGCCTTGAGGCCCGCCTGGCCCGCTTCGGTATAAAGGTCCTGCCCGAACAGCAATGAAAAGCTGACGCGGTTCGACACGTTGAAGAACGACAGCGCCGAGATCTGCCAGTGGATCGCCAACGGCGTCAGGTCCGGCCGGAAGTCGCCTGACGCCACGCCCTTGCGGTAAATGCCCTCGATGCGGGAGATGGCGGTCTCGTTAAGCTTCCGGATCACCTCGGAGTGCTTCAGATAGTCGCCGTGGTGGATATTCTCGATCATCACCAGGCGGATGAAGCTCGGATGGTCGCGATGGTGGTCGAAGGTGAACTCGGTCAGCGTGCGCAGCGCCGCGACGGGTTCTAGATCGGCGAGATGCAGGTTCTCTTCGCCGGCGCGGACCTGCCGATAGGCCTCTTCCAGAACGTCTCGATAAAGACCGTCCTTGTCGCCGAAATAATAATAGATCATGCGCTTCGACGTGCGCGTCTTCGCCGCGATCTCGTCGATCCGCGCGCCCGAAAGACCATTCTCCGCGAACTCGTTCATCGCCACGACGAGAATGTCGCGGCGAACGCCCTCGGGGTCCTGCTTCCACCGCGTCCGTCGGTTGGCGCCCGCCTCTGCGGAATCTCTCACGGCATCCATGCCCCTGTTTAGCGCCAATACGATGCGCCTGCCAACGTCATTTTTAACTAGTTAGTACAAAACAGTTGACAAATTAACCAGACGGTACATAACTGCCCGCAACGAACGGGGAGGAAGCCGTTGGGCATCGGTGCGGTCGCACGGACGATTGAGGGATTGGAGCGGGCGCCGGCGGGCGGCTCCGTCCTTGCCGGCCTGCTCGGCCACGGGATCCGCCTGTCGCGATCCCCGGCCATGCACGAAGCCGAAGGCGCCGCCCAGGGCCTGGCCTACATCTACCGCCTGCTCGACACCGCGGAGATCGAAGCGGAAGTCTCGGTCGCCGAGATGCTGCGCGCGGCGGAATTGTGCGGCTTCTCCGGGCTGAACGTCACCTACCCCTACAAGGTCGAGGTGATCGCTCATCTCGACGAACTGTCGCCTGCCGCGCGTGCCGTCGGCGCCGTCAACACGGTGGTGTTCGCGGACGGAAAGCGCCGCGGCCACAACACCGACCTGTGGGGCTTTTCCGAGGCCTTCCGGCGCGGGATGCCGCAGGCGAAGCGCGACCGTGTCCTCCAGCTCGGCGCCGGCGGTGCCGGGGCGGCGGTCGCCCACGCGCTCGCCGAGAGCGGCGTCGGGAAATTGCTGATCGTCGACAAGGACATGGCCAAGGCCGAAGCGCTCGCGGCCAGGATCGTCGCGGCCCATGGCGCCGGCCGCGCCGAGGCTGTGCCAGGGCTCCAGGCACCGGTCGCCGGCGACGTGGACGGTCTCGTCAACACTACGCCGGTGGGTATGGCCTCGGTGCCGGGAACGCCGGTGCCGCCGGAGTTTGTGACGCCGCATCTGTGGGTCGCCGACATCGTCTACTTTCCGCTCGAAACCGAGCTCCTGCGGATCGCCCGCGCCAAGGGCTGCCAGGTTCTGCCGGGGTCGAGCATGGCGGTGTTCCAGGCCGTGCGCGCCTTCCAGCATTTCACTGGGCTGGCACCCGACGAAGGCCGGATGGAGGCCGCATTCAACGCATTCGACGAAGATGGTCCCGGCTAACGGGATCCGGCAAACCCGGCGCGCAGGACGCGACGCCGGAACAAGGTCAGCGGCCGGTGGCCGCTACCGCGCAAAAAGGGAGGTATCCATGCGCAATACAATGAAGGCTCTGGCCAACGGCACGGCCGCCATAGCGATCACGCTGGCGGCGACCGCATCGCCCGTATGGGCGCAGGACAAGGTCGAACTGGTCTATTCCGACACGGTGCCGGAGACCGACATCCGCACCACGACGCTCCGCAAGGAGTTTGGCGAGTGCCTCGGTGACGGTTTCGACTTCAAGTCGTACCACGGCGCGACCCTGTTCAAGCAGGGCACCGAGCTCACCGCGATGCAGCGCGGCAATCTCGACATGGGATCGCTGGCCATCTTCGACTTCTACAACCAGGTTCCGCACACGACGCTTCTCGGCACGGCCTATCTGTTCCGCAACTATGATCACATGCGCGCCGTTATGGACGGCGACGTACTTGCCGATCTGTATGCGGAGATCGAGGAGAAGGCGAAGGTCAAGATCCTGGCAAACCCGTATATCGGCACGCGCCACGTCAACATCAAAGGCGACAAGAAGACCATGACGCCGGCCGACCTGAACGGCGTGAAACTGCGCATGCCGGGTGGCGAAGGCTGGCAGTTCGTCGGCGAGGCCCTTGGCGCCAACCCGACCCCCCTCGCCTTCACCGAGGTCTATACCGCGCTGCAGACCGGCGCGATCGACGGCCAGGACAACCCGCTGCCGGCCGACAAGGCGATGAAGTTCTACGAGGTGACGGACCAGATCATCCTCACCGGCCATCTGATCGCCAACAACCAGTTCACGATCTCGCTGGCCAAGTGGAATTCGCTGAACGAGGAACAGCAGGGCAAGGTCAAGGAATGCGCGATGCAGTTCCAGAACGCGCTCGACAAGATCACGCTGGACCAGGAAGCCGAGCTGGTCGATTTCTTCAAGGGTGAAGGCCTCGACGTCTACGAGCCCGACAAGGAAGCGTTCCGCTCGCACGTGCTCGACGCCTACAAGAACTCGAAATACTCCGCCGAATGGCCGGAAGGCCTGCTCGACAAGATCGACGCGCTCTGATCGTATTTCGGCCCGGCGGACCGCTCCGCCGGGCCGGCTATCCACAAGAGACCGGACATGCATCGGCTGTCGAACATCAGGGATTGGCTCGGCCGCCGCGCCGAGGAAGTGCTGGCCCTCGTGCTGGCCAGCCTCTTCATCACCTTTCTCATCCAGATCGTGTTCCGCTACGTCCTGAACCTGCCGCTGGGATGGACGATCGAATACGTCTCGATCGCCTGGCTGTGGGGCATCCTGTTCGGCTACGCCTTCGTCGTGCGCGATGTGGAGATCATCCGTCTCGACCTCATTTACGGCGCGGTGCCCACGGCGGTCCGCCGGGCCATGGATGTTTTCACCGGCCTCGTCTGCGCGGGGATATTCCTGTGGTCGCTGCCAAAGGTCTGGGACTACGTGACCTTCATGGAGATCGAACGGACCGCCTATATGCGCATCCGCTTCGATTACGTCTTCGCCATCTACATCCCCTTCGCGATCTGGGTGTCGCTTCGCTGCCTGCTCGACGTCTGGCACGCGATACGCGGTATCCATCCGAAATACATTGTCGGCGCGTCCGCCGCAGGTCACGACTATGACTGACCCGTTTTTCCTGTCGTTGCTCTTGATTGTCGCCTTGTCGCTGTGCGGTGCCTCGATCGGCATCGCCATGATCTGCGGCTCGACCGTCTACCTCGCGATGAAGGGCTTCGATCCGTCGATCGCCGCCGAAACCCTCTTGCAGGGCCTGTTCAACAGCTACACGCTGCTCGCCATCCCGCTGTTCATCCTGGCCGCCGACATCATGAACATCGGCAGCCTGGCAGACCGCCTGCTACGCTTCTGCCAGGCACTCGTCGGCCGCTTCCGCGGCGGCCTTGGTCACGTCAATGTCGTGTCCTCGCTGATCTTTTCGGGAATGTCCGGCTCGGCGGTCGCCGACGCCGTCGGCATGGGCCGCATCATCATCAACATGATGACCAGGGACGGCCAGTACACCAAGAGCTACGCCGCCGCGATCACGGCGGCCACCGCCACCGTCGGCCCGATCATCCCGCCGTCGATCCCGATGGTGCTCTATGCGCTCGTCTCGGACCAGTCGGTTGGCTACCTGTTTGCCGCGGGCATGGCGCCGGGCCTGCTGATGGCACTCTTGATGGGCATCACCAACACCATCGTCGCGCGGCGGCGCAATTTCCCGGTCGACAACAGCGTTCCGCTGGCCGACATTCCGCGCGTCACCGGCCAGGCCTTCCCGGCCCTGATGCTTCCCGTCATCCTGCTCGGCGGCATCTACAGCGGCATCGTAACGCCGACCGAAGCTGCCGCCGTCGCCGCATTCTATGCGCTCGCCATTTCCGTCCTGTTCTACAGGTCGGTCACGCTCGGCCAGTTCTACTCCACGCTTCTGAACAGCTCGCGCTCCACCGCGACGGTCGGCATCCTCATCGCCGGCGCGCTCACCTTCAACTATGTCATCACGCGCGAGAACGTTCCCAATTCGCTGGCCGATTTCATGGCCCAGTTCGAGCTGAGCAAATGGGGATTTCTGATCGCGATCAACATCCTGATCCTGCTTCTTGGATGTATCCTGGAAGGCGGCGCGATCCTGTTGATCATCATCCCGATCTTCATTCCCACGGCCCAGGCGCTCGGGATCGACCTGGTGCATTTCGGCGTGGTGGTGGTCGTCAACGCGATGCTGGGGCTGGTGACGCCGCCCTACGGCCTGCTCTTGTTCATCGTCGCTAACATTACTGGACAGCCGCTCGGCAGGATCGTCCGCGATCTTCTGCCCTTCCTGGTGGCCCTGTTCGGCGCTCTCGCCTTCATCACATTCGTCCCCGACTTCGTCCTCTTCATCCCGCGCCTCCTCGGCTACACGGGATAGCCAGAAAGGAAGCACGCCATGATAAACCCTGAACTTGAGCCCTTCCTCAAGGTCTGGAACGAGGCGTGGTCCGTCCTGCCGCAGGGCGCGACCCCGCGCGAACGGCGCATCCTGTTCGAATACATCGCCAATGACATGGCATTGCCGCGCCCGGAAGGCGTGCGTACGTCGGCCAGGTTCGTCCCGAGCGGCGACCATCTCGTCACCGTCCGCATCGATCGTCACGAGGATGGCGGCGCGCAACCGGCGCTCGTCTACATGCATGGCGGCGCGTGGATGCAGGGCAGCCCGATGACCCATGCCGACATCACCATGCGCATCGCGGCGGCAAACCGCCAGACTGTCGTCAGCGTCGACTATGCGCTGGCGCCTGAACATCCCTTTCCCCGCGCTGTTCACGAGTGCCGCGACACGATGATCTGGCTGCATCGCAATGCGGCCGAACTCGGCGTCGACGCCGGTCGCATCGCGATCGGCGGCGACAGTGCCGGGGCGAACTTGGCCGCGGCGGTGTCGATTGCCTTGCGCGGAACGGCTCACGCACCGATTGCGCAGCTTCTCGTCTACCCCTGCGTGCACTTCGAGATGTCGTTCCCGTCCTATGTGGAGAACGCCTATGCGCCGCTGCTCCAGACCAAGGGCATGCCGGGCGTGAACGCCATGTATTGTCCTGACGAGGCGGAAAGGAAGAACCCGCTCGTCGCGCCGCTCCATGCCGACGATCACGCGGGCCTGCCGCCGGCCTTCATTGCCGTGGCCGAACACGACCCGCTGCGCGACGACGGCTACGCCTATGCCGACAGGCTGCGCGCCGCCGGCGTTCCGGTCGAGTTCGACGCGGGCAAGGGCCTCATCCACGGCTACCTGCGCGCCATGGAATATTGCGCCGCCTCGCGCGAAAGCCTCCAGAGGATGTGCGGCTGGCTGGCCTCGCACTATGCCCGCGTCCGGGAAGACGCATGACCCGTCTGACGACCTTGCCGGGCCTGGACTACGCCTTCACGATCCGGGCGGAGATCGGCAAGCCGCTGGCGGGCGCGGAGACGCCGCTCGGCGACAGGCTGCATATTCCGATCACCGGCGGTCGCGTAGAAGGGCCGGCGCTCGCAGGCACGATAGCGCCCGGCGGTTCCGACTGGGCGCTGCTGCGTCGCGACGGCAGCACGCATATATCGGCGCGCTATACCATCATCGCCGACGACGGGACGCCGATCATGGTCGTCAATGACGGGCTCAGGGTGTCGGCGCCCGAGGTCACGGCGCGCCTGCGGGCCGGCGAGACCGTGGATCCGTCGGAGTATTATTTTCGCTCGACGCCGCGCTTCGAAGCGCCCGGCGGGCCGCATGGATGGCTCAACGACACGATCTTCGTCGCCAGCCTCGCCCGCCACGGCGACGGGATCGTCGTCGATGTCTACCGCGTGACGTAAGCTGGCTGGGAGGCGAAGACCCATGAAGACCTCCATCGCGACCGTTTCGATCAGCGGAGATTTGCGCGAGAAGCTCGCCGCAATCGCAGCCGCCGGCTTCGACGGTGTTGAGATCTTCGAGAACGACTTTCTCGCGTTCGACGGCGGCCCCGCCGAGGTGGGCCGCATGGTCCGTGATCACGGGCTGGAAATCCTGCTTTTCCAGCCTTTTCGGGATTTCGAGGGCATGCCGGAGCCGCAACGTGCGCGCGCCTTTGAGCGCGCCGAACGCAAGTTCGACCTGATGGGCGAGCTTGGCGCGGATACCGTCCTCGTCTGCTCCAACGTGTCGCCGCTTGCCCTCGGCGGCATCGATCGCGCCGCCGCGGATTTTCGTGAGCTTGGCGAGCGCGCGGCCAGACACGGTATCCGTGTCGGCTACGAGGCACTTGCCTGGGGCCGTCATGTCGACGACCATCGCGACGCCTGGGAAATCGTGCGGCGCGCCGACCATGACAATGTTGGCCTGATCGTCGACAGCTTCCACACGCTCGCGCGAGGTATCGATCCCGAGACAATCCGCTCGATTCCCGGCGACAGGATCTTCTTCGTCCAATTGGCCGACGCTCCGCGCATCGACATGGACCTGCTCTATCTCAGCCGGCATTTCCGCAACATGCCCGGCGAAGGCGATCTCGATGTCACGGCATTCATGCGCGCCGTCGCGGCGACCGGCTATGCTGGCCCATTGTCGCTCGAAATCTTCAACGACCAGTTCCGCGGTGGCTCGCCACGCGCGATCGCGGTCGACGGCCATCGCTCGCTTCTCTACCTCATGGATCAGGTGGCCCGTGCCGAGCCGGATCTCGGAATCGACGTTGTACCGATGCCGCCACGCATCCGCGCCGAGGGGATAGAGTTCGTCGAGTTCGCGGCCGACGAGGCCGAGGCGGCGGAACTGGGCGGAATGTTGCGTACCCTCGGATTCGAGCATGTCGGCGATCACGTCTCGAAGGATGTCGCGCTGTGGCGCCAGGGTGGCATCAACCTCGTCATCAACACGGACCGCGAAGGCTTCGCGCATTCCTCCTATCTGGTCCACGGCACTTCCGTCTGCGATATTGGCCTCAAGGTTGCCGACGCGGGCGCGACGGTTGCGCGGGCAAGCGCACTCGGCGCCGAACCCTTCGAGCAGGGTGTCGGTCCCGGCGAACTGAAGATACCGGCGATACGCGGCGTCGGCGGCGGCGTGATGCACTTCGTCGATCCTGACAGCGAACTTGCCAGGGTCTGGGACATCGAGTTCCAGCCGGTGACCGGCAAGCTCGGCCATTCCGGCGTCGGCCTGACGCATTTCGACCATCTCGCCCAGACGATGAACTACGAGGAAATGCTCACCTGGCTGCTGTTCTACACCTCGATCTTCGAGACGCGGAAGACGGCGATGGTCGACGTCGTCGATCCCGGCGGTCTCGTCCGCAGCCAGGCCGTCGAGAGCAAGGACGGCGGCCTGCGCATTACGCTCAATGGCGCGGAAAGCAGGCGTACGCTCGCCGGCCACTTCCTCGCCGAAAGCTTCGGCTCGGCCGTCCAGCACATCGCGTTCGCCTGCGGCGATATTTTCGACACGGCGGCGGCTCTCAGGGAAAACGGCTTCGAGCCGCTGACGATCTCCGGCAATTACTACGACGATCTCGAAGCCCGGATGGGCCTCGAACCGGCAGAGCTGGAGCGGCTGAGGGCCGGGAACGTCCTCTACGACCGCGACGAGCATGGCGAGTTTTTCCAGATCTACAGCCGCAGCTACGGCGAAGGTTTCTTCTTCGAGATCGTCGAACGCCGAGATGGATATGCCGGCTACGGCGCAGCCAATGCGCAATTCCGCATCGCGGCCCAGAAGCGTGGCATGCGTCCAAAAGGCATGCCGAGGACGTAGAACACGTCCGACGGCCGCCGGAAGGCCCTCGGTCCCGCTGCTGCAAAGATGGTTTGACACCACTCCCTTCCCTCCGCCAAACAGGAGGTGCCGGATCACGCAGCATTGAGGCTTCCGCCTTTGACCACGACACGCCAGGACTACCGCGATTGGCTCGGCCGCACCGAGGTCCGAACCGACATTCTCACCCCTTCGGCAATCGCGCGGCTGCTAGCGACGCTCGACCGGCGTCCCGAGGACGCGGCAGGTACGGCAATGCCGCCGCTTTCGCACTGGCTCTGCTTCCTGCCCGACGAGAACCAGCACGACATCGGACCGGACGGTCACCCGAAGCGCGGAGGCTTCCTGCCGCCTGTGCACGAATTGCCGCGGCGCATGTGGGCCGGCAGCCGGCTCGCCTTTCACGGCGCCCTGCCCGTCGGTGTGCCGCTAGAACGGCGCTCCACCATCGCCTCGATCGAGGACAAGCAGGGCGGCGCCGGGCTGTTGGTCTTCGTTACGGTCCGACACGAGATCGCCGAGCCGGGAGGTCCGGTTCTGGTCGTTGACGAACACGATATCGTCTATCGCGGCATGGGCGGACCCGCGGCCAAGCCGGCCAGCCCCGCGGGCGCGCCCGGCGTGTGGCACCGCATGCTCGTGCCCGACGCCGTGCTTCTGTTCCGCTATTCCGCGCTCACGTTCAACGGCCACCGTATCCACTACGATCGCGACTACGCCACACATGAGGAAGGCTATCCAGGCCTCGTCGTTCACGGACCGCTCATCGCCACCCTGCTACTCGACCTCGTCCAGCGAAATCGGCCTCAAGCGACGGTCGCGACCTTTGCGTTCCGCGCAATGTCGCCGTTGTTCGACGGAGGCGAACTTCACCTTAATGGGCGACCGAGCTCCGACGGAACGGTGGATTTGTGGGCAGCCAATCGCGACGGCGGCCTCTTGATGCGTGCGAAGGTGACGCTCGCGGAGGGCGGTTGAGTGAGCAGGCCACTGGACGGAATTCTCGTCGTGTCGCTGGAACAGGCGATCGCCGCTCCCTATTGCACGCGTCAGCTCGCCGATCTCGGCGCACGGGTCATCAAGGTGGAGCGGCCGGACGGCGGTGATTTCGCACGAGCCTACGACACCCGGGCGCGCGGCCTGTCGAGCCATTTCGTGTGGACGAACCGTTCCAAGGAAAGCCTGACGCTTGACCTCAAGGACCCGGCCCAGGTCAAGGCTCTGGAGGCCATCGTTGCCCGCGCCGACGTCTTCGTCCAGAATCTCGCGCCAGGCGCGACGTCGCGCATGGGTATAGGCAGTGAGACGCTGCGCGACCGCCACCCCCGGCTCGTTACATGCGATATCTCGGGCTACGGCAAGGGTGGACCGTGGGAACGGCGCAAGGCCTACGACCTGCTCGTCCAGGCCGAGGCGGGCTTTCTCTCCGTCACAGGAACGCCAGACACGATCGTGAAAGCCGGCATATCCGTCGCCGACATCGCGGCCGGCACGATGGCCTACCAGAGCATTCTCGCAGCGTTGATCCATCGCGGCGCGACGGGCGCGGGCGACCACGTCGAAGTCTCGATGCTCGAGGCGATGGCCGAGTGGATGGGCTTTCCGATGTATTATGCGACAGACGGCGCGCCGCCGCCGCCGCGTGCGGGCGCCGGCCATGCGACGATCTTTCCGTACGGCCCCTATGCGACCGCCGACGGTACGGTGCTTTTCGGCCTCCAGAATGATCGCGAGTGGGCAGCCTTCGCGAAAATGGTCCTTCTCAAACCGGAACTGGCCGCAGATCCGCGTTTCCGCGGCAATGCCGCGCGTGCCGAAAACCGCGTCGCTATCGACGCGGCGATCGAAGCCGTGTTCTCCGACATCCCGTCAACCGAAGCCGTGCGGCGGCTGGAACACGCCGGTATAGGCACGGCTCGCGTAAACGACATGGCGGCGCTGTGGTCGCACGAGCAGCTTGCCGCGCGCGGCAGGTGGATCGACGTCGCAACACCCGTTGGGCCGATCCCGGCCCTGAAACCGCCCGGCGGCGCCGGCTGGGAACCGCGCATGGATGCCGTGCCTGCGCTGGGCGAACATACGGCCGCCATCCTGGAAGAATTCGGCTGCGACCGCGCCGCCTTCGCGGCGGCAACATAGAAGGGACATTGCGCACCGTGATCCGATCGACACACAACTCGCATATGGAGATGCGCGAGGCGCTGCGCGAACTGTGCGGCCGGTTTCCTCCCGAGTACCATCGGACCCACGATGCTGCCGCGACATATCCCGAGGAATTCATCGATGCGCTGACCGAAGCCGGCTGGCTCGCCGCGATGATCCCCGAAGACTATGGCGGCTCCGGCCTCGGCCTGACCGAGGCCACGATCGTGATGGAGGAAATCAACCGGTCGGGCGGCAATGCGGGCCACTGTCACGGCCAGATGTACAATATGGGGACCCTGCTGCGGCATGGCTCCGAGGCGCAGAAGGCGCACTATCTGCCAAAGATCGCTTCGGGCGAACTCAGGCTGCAGTCAATGGGCGTGACCGAGCCCTCGACCGGCACCGACACGACGAAGCTGAAGACGACGGCCGTGCGCAAGGGCGATCGCTACGTCGTCAACGGCCAGAAGGTGTGGATCAGCCGCATCCAGCACTCCGACCTGATGATCCTGCTTGCCCGCACCGCGCCGCTGGCCGAGGTCAGGCGAAAGTCGGAGGGCCTGTCGGTCTTCCTCGTAGACCTGCGCGAGGCGATCGGCCGCGGCATGTCGGTCAAGCCGATCCGCAACATGGTCAATCACGAGACCAACGAACTCTTCTTCGACAATCTGGAAATCCCCGCCGACAGCCTGATCGGTGAGGAGGGCAAGGGATTCCGCTATATTCTCGACGGGCTCAACGCCGAACGAACCCTGATCGCGGCTGAATGCATCGGCGACGGCTACTGGTTCATCGACAAGGTGACGGATTATGCGAAAGAACGCATCGTGTTCGACCGTCCGATCGGCCAGAACCAGGGGGTACAGTTCCCGATCGCGCGCGCCTACGTCAACGTCGAGGCCGCCAATCTGATGCGTTTCGAGGCCGCCCGCAAATTCGACGCGAACGAGGAGTGCGGCGCGGAGGCCAACATGGCCAAGCTGCTCGCGGCCGATGCCTCGTGGGAGGCCGCCAATGCCTGTATCCAGTTTCACGGCGGCTTCGGGTTCGCATCGGAATACGACGTCGAACGCAAGTTCCGGGAGACGCGCCTCTATCAGGTCGCGCCTATCTCGACCAACCTGATCCTGTCCTATGTCGCCGAGCATATCCTCGGCCTGCCACGGTCCTTCTGACCCAGCACGACCCGGAGCGACGAAAGCATGTATCCCTCGGCCAGACATCCAGACCTCGAAGGCGCATCGGTTCTGATCACCGGCGGCGGCTCGGGTATCGGCGCGGCACTGACCACAGCCTTCGCCGACCAGGGCGCGAAGGTCGCCTTCATCGACTACGACCGCGAGGCGAGCGAAGCGCTGGTCGCACAAGTTACATCGAAGGGCGGCGCGGTACGCTTTCTCCACGCGGATCTGCGCGACCTCGATGCGCTGAAGGCGGCGGCAGCGGAAGCTGCGGACGTCCACGGGCCGGTGTCGGTGCTGGTCAACAATGCCGCACGCGATGACCGGGACGCCGTCGAGGCGGTGACGGAGGGCTCGTGGGACGATAACCACGCGATCAATCTGCGCCCGCACTTCTTCACCGCGCAGGCGGTCGTGCCCGGAATGAGGGCACTGGGCCGCGGCTCGATCGTCAATTTCACGTCGACGGCTTATATGATCAATGGCGGCGCCTATCCGGTCTACGCGGCGGCGAAGGCCGGCATTGTCGGCCTGACGAAGAGCCTTGCAGGCGCCCTCGGCCCGCATGGCATCCGCGTCAACGCCATCGCGCCCGGCTGGGTGCTGACCGAGCGCCAGCGCCGCCTCTGGGTGACGGAGGAGGCGCTGGCCGCGCACATCGACCGCCAGTGCCTCAAGACCGAGCTTCAGGCGGAAGACATGGTCGGCGCCTGCCTGTTCCTGGCGTCGGACGCCTCGCGGGTGATGACCGCCCAGACGCTGATCGTCGACGGCGGGGTCGTCTGAACGACGGACCGGCTGCCGCGCGGCTCAGCCGATGCAGGCCTCGAAAAGCGCGCGCGTGTTCGCAGGCGTCAACTTGACCGGATTGCCGCCGGCCGTCGGGTCCTCCAGCGCCATCGCGGTCATTTCATCGATGCGATCCGTGCCGACGCCGAGATCCTTGAGGCGCTCGGAAATGCCCAGATCCGCACGCAGCGTATCGACGAACCGGCAGAACCCGTCGAACCCGCCATCTATCCCAAGATAGGCGGCGGCGTGTCCGATCCGGTCCTCGATCGCCGACCGGTTGAATTTCAGCACCTCGAGCATGACTACGGCATTGGTCGTGCCGTGATGGGTGTTGTAGAGCGCGCCGACGGGATGCGACAGCGCATGGATCGCGCCCAGCCCCTTCTGGAAGGCGACGGCACCCATCGCCGCCGCGGTCATCATGTTGGCCCGGGCCTCGATGTCGGCGCCGTCGCGATATGCGCGCAGGAGGTTCTCCTTGACCAGCCGCATGCCTTCCAGCGCGATGCCCTGGCTCATCGGGTGGTAGAAGTTCGACGAATAGGCCTCGAGGCAATGCGCCAGCGCATCCATACCGGTCCCCGCCGTGATCGCCTTCGGCATGCCGATGGTGAGTTCGGGATCGCAGATCGTCTGCGCGGGCAGCATCTTCGGGTGGAAGATGATCTTCTTCACATGGGTTGCGGAATTGGTGATCACCCCTGCCCGGCCGACTTCCGACCCGGTACCGGCCGTCGTAGGCACAGCGACGATCGGGGCGATCCCGGAAGACTCCGCGCGCGTCCACCAGTCGCCGACATCCTCGAAATCCCAGACCGGGCGCGACTGGCCCGCCATGAAGGCGATCGTCTTGCCGAGGTCGAGGCCGGAGCCTCCGCCGAACGCGATCACGCCGTCGTGGTTGCCCTTCCGGAAGACCTCCAGACCCGCCTCGAGGTTCTTCTCGTTGGGGTTCGGATCGACGTCCGCGAAGAGCGCCCGGCCGAGCCCGACCGCTTCGAGGATGTCGAGCGCATTGGTGGTGATCGCCATGCCTGCAAGGCCACGGTCGGTGACGAGCAGCGGCCTGGCCGTGCCCGCCGCGCGGCAGGCGTCCGGCAGTTCCGCGATGCGCCCGGCGCCGAACCGGATCGAGGTGGGGTAGCTCCAGTTGGCCTTCAGGCTCATGGCTTGCGCTTTCTCAAATGGTAGGATTTCGGCCGGGTGAGATTGTGGAAGCCGATTTCCGACAACGCCCCTCCCCGCCCGGTATTCTTGCAGCCGGTCCAGCACAGCGCCGGATCGAGATAGTCGGCACGGTTCATGAACACCGTGCCCGTCTCGATCTCCGCGCCGATGCGCGCGGCGCGCTCCACGTCCTGCGTCCATAATGACGCGGTCAGCCCGTATTCGCAGTCGTTCATCAACATCAGCGCCTCGGCATCGTCGCTGACCGGCATGATCCCGACGACGGGACCGAAGCTCTCCTCCCGCATCACCCGCATCTGGTGGTTCACGTCGACCAGCACCTGCGGCATGAGGTAGGTCCCGCCATCGTCCTGCGGGAAGAGCTGCGCGTCGATCAGCGCCTTGGCACCTTGGGAGATCGCGTCGCGTGTCTGGCCGCGTACCTCCTCCGCGAAGCGGCGATTGGCCATCGGCCCCATCGTGGTCGCCTCGTCCAGAGGATTGCCGAGCTTGAGGTTCGAGACCCAGGCCACTGACTTTTCGACGAATTCATCGAACAGCGGCCTGGCGACGTAGATACGCTCTATGCCGCAGCAGCACTGTCCCGAATTGTAGAGCGCACCGTCCATGAGCACGTCGACCGCCCAGTCGACGTCGGCGTCCTCCATGACATAGCCCGGGTCCTTGCCACCGAGCTCGAGCCCCAGGCCGGTGAAGGTGCCCGCCGCGGCTCGCTCGATGGCGCGGCCGCCATTGACCGATCCCGTGAAGTTGATGAAGTCGAACGCGCCGGCCGCAATCAGCTTCTCGGTCCCGGCATGGTCGAGGAAGAGATTGACGAAGACATTCTCCGGCAGGCCTGCCTCGTGGAAGGCGCGGACGATCCGCTCGCCGACCAATAGGGTCTGCGTGGCATGCTTGATCACCACTGCGTTGCCGGCGATCAGCGCCGGCACGATGGTGTTGATCGCGGTCAGATAGGGGTAATTCCAGGGCGCGATGACGAAGACGACGCCGTGCGGCTCGCGCTCGATCCGGCGCTCGAACAGGTCGGACTCCTCCGCCACCAGCGGCGCCAGCGACCGTGCCGCGATCGAGCCCATATATTCGGTGCGTTCGTTGACGCCGCCGAACTCGCCGCCATAGCGCACCGGCCGGCCCATCATGTGGGCAAGCTCGACCACCACCTCGTCCTTCATCTCGTTGAGCCGCGCGATTCCGGCCTTCACGAGCGCGATCCGCTCGTCCAGCGGGCGCTTTGCCCAGTCCTTCTGCGCGCGGCGCGCTTTCGCGACCGCCTCGGCCGCGACGTCGGGCGCCATCACGGGACGGTCGGC
The DNA here is from genome assembly GCA_023953775.1 of Rhizobiaceae bacterium. Classification (GTDB taxonomy): domain Bacteria; phylum Pseudomonadota; class Alphaproteobacteria; order Rhizobiales; family Rhizobiaceae; genus JAMLJD01. The sequence continues at coordinate 35,322 of JAMLJD010000027.1, forward strand.
GAACACCGATCCGTCGATCGGCGAGATGCATTTCAATGTCTGTGTCATGTCAGGCTCTTTCAAATCCGCGCGCGACTTCCCAGTCGGTCACGCGGCGATCATATTCGGTCTGCTCCCAGCGGGCCGCGTGGATATAGTGGTCGACCACCTCATCCCCGAATGCGGCACGGAGAAATTTCGATCCGTCCAGCGCGGCGATCGCATCGCGCAGCGTCGACGGGATTTCGCGGACGTCGCGTCCGGAATAGGCATCGCCGACGAAGGCCGGTTCCAGCTCCATCTTGTTCTCGATCCCGTCGATGCCTGCCGCGAGCAGCGCCGCGAAGGCCAGGTGCGGATTGAGGTCGGCCCCGCCGATCCGGCATTCCACACGCACCGACTTGGTGTCCGCGCCACACACGCGATAGCCGGCGGTGCGGTTGTCCATCGACCAGACCGCCTTGGTCGGCGCGAAGGTGCCGGCCATGAAGCGCTTGTAGGAATTGATGTAGGGGGCGAGGAAATAGGTGATTTCGGTGGCGTGGGCCAACAGCCCCGCCATGTAGTGCCGCATCGTCGCCGACATGCCGTGATCGCCGGCCTTGTCGAAGAAGGTGGGCTCGCCCTTCAGCGACCACAGCGACTGATGGATATGCGAAGAGCTGCCGGCCGCCGCATAGTTCCACTTGGCCATGAAGCTGACTGCGCGGCCGTGCTGCCAGGCGATCTCCTTGCAGGCGTTCTTGATGATCGCGTGACGGTCCGCCATTGCCAGCGCGTCGGCATAGCGAACGTTGATCTCCTCCTGGCCGGCATCGGCCTCGCCCTTGGAGTTCTCGACCGGAATGTCGGCGCCGTTGAGCCCGTTGCGGATCGCCCGCATTACTCCTTCTTCCTTGGTGGTCTGGAAGATGTGGTAGTCCTCGTTGTAGGCGCTGATGCGCTCGAGCCCGCGATAGCCCTTGGCCTGCGCCTCCTCGAAGGAGTCCCGGAACAGGAAGAACTCAAGCTCCGAGGCCATCATGGCCTTGAGCCCCATCGCCTCCAGCCTGGCGATCTGCCGCTTCAGGAGCGCGCGCGGCGAATGCGGAACGTCGGCGTGCGTGTGATGGTCGAGCACGTCGGCAATCACCAGGGCCGTCCCCTCGAGCCATGGTATGCGCCGCATGGTCGAAAGGTCCGGTTTCATCGTGTAGTCGCCATAGCCGGCCGCCCAGCTCGTCGACTTGAAGCCTTCGACGGTGAACATCTCGAGGTCGGTCGCCAGGAGATAGTTGCAGCTGTGCGTTTCCTCATGCGCGCTGTCGAGAAAGAAATCGACGTGGAAGCGCTTGCCCATCAGGCGCCCCTGCATGTCGATCAGCGCGACCAGCACGGTGTCGATATCTCCGGCCGCGGCGGCGGCCTTCAGGTCCTTGAGCGTCAGTTTGCCCGGCATGGTTCCGTCCCGGTCGTTTCGTTGGAATGACGGCCAGATGCCGTCGCGCAAGCTCTAGTCGCGAAATCCCGGGGCCGAAAGCCCCGGGATCGTTTTCTCGTGCACCCTCGCGGGGTCAGCCGTAGCGATAAGGCCGGCCGGCCTTGGTCATGAGGGCGCGGTAGTCGCGCAGGATCTTCACGACCTTCGCCGTCCGCTCGCTTTCCTGGGCGATCTCGTCCCAGAACTTCTCGCCCTCGGCCTCGACCGTCGCCCATTCGGCGTCGGGAATGGTCGTCAGCTCCATCTTGCCGCCATTGACGCGCAGGTCCGCCTCGCCCGACCAGTACCAGTGCTGGCGGTAATAATGCGAGGAATCGGTGGCCAGCCTGAACAGCGTCTGGAGATGTTCGGGGATGGCGTTCCAGCGCTCGCTGTTGGCGAAGAAATGGCCGACCCATGCACCGCAGATGTTGTTGGTGAGGAAGTACTTGGTCACGTCGGCCCAGCCGACCGTGTAGTCTTCGGTGATGCCGGACCATGCGATGCCGTCGAGTTCGCCGGTCTGCACGGCCACCTCGACATCCTCCCAAGGCAGCGTCACCGGCACCACGCCGAAGCGTGACAGGAACCGGCCGGCGGTGGGGAAGGTGAAGACGCGCTTGCCCTTGAGGTCTTCAAGGCTGTTGATCGGGTCCTTGGTGTTGAAGTGACACGGGTCCCATGCGCCGGCAGACAGCCAGGTGACGTTTTCCACCTCGCCATAGGCCTCTTCCCAGATCTCGGCGAGGCCGTGCTTGTAGAACAGCGCGGGCACGTCGAGCGAATAGCGCGTGGCGAAGGGGAAGTAGCCGCCGAAGACGCGCACGTCGACCGGGGCCGCCATGGAATCGTCGTCCGACTGCACCGCATCGATGGTGCCGTTCTGCATCGCGCGGAACAGCTCTCCGGTCGGCACGAGCTGGTCGGCGAAATAGAGTTCGATCTCCATCTCGCCATTCGCCGCCTTGTTGAAGGCGTCGATGGCCGGCTTGATGACATGTTCGCCAAGCGCGGGGCCCGCATAGGTCTGCAGGCGCCACTTGATCGGCGCCTGCGCCCGCACATAGGGCGTCGCGAGCGCGGTGGTTCCGGCGGTCGCCACCGTGGCGAGGCCGGCCTTCTTCAGGAAGTCGCGTCTGTTCTGCATGTCGTTCTCCTCTGTTTGTTTCGCCGGCTGGATCCGGCCTTCCTGCTTCGGTCTGTCGAGGCTGCCCGTGCCCTTGAGGTCACGAGCGGATGTAGAAGTGCTGCGGCAGCCACAGCGCGATCTGCGGGAACAGCATCACCGTGATCAGCGCCAGGACCATCACCGCGACGAAGGGGATGATCGATCGGTAGATGTCGTGGATTGTGATGCCTGGCGGCGCCATTGCCCGCATCAGGAACAGATTATAGCCGAAGGGCGGCGTCATATATGCGATCTGGCAGGTGATCGTGTAGAGCACGCCGTACCAGATCAGGTCGAAGCCGAGTTCCTTGACCAGCGGCACGTAGAGCGGCGCGACAATTACCAGCATCGCGGTATCGTCGAGGAACATGCCCATGATCAGGTAGGAAAGTTGCATCAGGATCAGGATTTCCCACGGCGACAGCCCGAGCCGGTCGACGAAGAACCCTTCGATGGCGCGCACTGCGCCGAGCCCGTCGAACACCGCGCCAAAGCAGAGCGCGGCGAGGATGATCCACATGAACATGCACGAGACCGACAGCGTCTTGCGCACCGTGTCGTGGACGACCTGCCATGTCAGCCGGCCGCGCAGCCAGGCCGCGGCCGTCGCCGACACCGCGCCGATGGCCGAGCTTTCCACCAGGCTGGTGTAGCCCATCACGAAGAGCCCGGTCATCAGGAAGAAGATCACGAAGGGCAGGATGCCGGCCGAAAGCAGCTTCAGTTTCTCGCCGAGCGGAATCGCCCGTTCCTCGGCCGGCAGCACCGGGCCGAGCTTCGGCTGGAACCAGCAGCGCACCGCGATGTAGAGCACGAACATGCCGGCCATCATCAGCCCGGGAAAGACGCCCGCGAGCCAGAGCTGGCCCACCGGCTGGCGCGCGATCATCGCATAGAGCACGAGCACGACGCTGGGCGGCACCAGGATGCCGAGCGACGAGCCGGCCTGGATCACGCCGGTCACCATGATCTTGTCGTAGCCGCGCCGCAGAAGTTCCGGCAGCGCGATGGTCGCGCCGATCGCCATGCCGGCCACGCTGAGCCCGTTCATCGCGGAGATCACCACCATCAGCGCGATGGTGCCGATCGCAAGGCCGCCGCGGATCGGGCCGAACCAGACGTGGAACATCTTGTAGAGGTCGTCGGCGATGCCCGATTCCGACAGCATGTAGCCCATGTAGATGAACAGCGGCAGCGTCAGCAGCGCGTACCACTTCATCAGCTTCATCGCGGCGCTGAAGGCGAGTTCCGAGCCGCCCGTGCCCCACAGCAGCAGCGCGAAGACCACGGCGATGAAGCCGATCGCGCCGAACACGCGCTGGCCGGTGAGCAGGAGACCCATCATCCCGGCGAACATCAGGATCGCCGTCATCTCGTAGCTCACGACAGCTCCTCCCCGCGGATGTGCGCGACGTCACGGAAGAACTGCGCGATGGCCTGCAGCAGGGCCAGGAACACTCCGATGCACATGATGATCTTGATCGGCGCCATGTAGGGCGCCCAGGACGAATAGCTTTTCTCGCCGTATTTCAGCGCGTAGGCCGTGCTGGAGAACCCGCCATAGAGCAGAATGCAGAGGAAGAAGATCAGAAACAGGACCGTGACGCTGTCCACGATCGCCTTGGTACGCGGCGACCATACGTCGTAGACCAAGTCCATGCGCACATGCGCGTCATGCTTGATCGACCAGCCACCGCCCAGCATGTAGTAGGCGACCATGGCGAACTGCGCCATTTCGAGTGTCCACAGCGGCGGGATCGACACCGCTTTCATCACCGAGGAGTAAAGCAGGATGCCGACGATCAGGAACACCGAATACATCGCCACGAGACCGACGGCCTCGTTGGTCCTGTCGACGAGCCGGACATAGTGTCTTATCGCTTTCGGCATCCGCTTCCCGCTTCCGGTTTCGCCCTCGCGTTCACGCCACGCTCCTGTCGCCGCGCGCCGCGTGATCAAGCCGCTCGATCCCTGCGGTGAGCAGATCGGCAAGCCGCTCGGCCCATTCGCCCTGTCCCACCTCGTCCGCGATATGCGCGTTGCATATCTCGATCATGACGTTGGGGATGCCGCGCGGAAGCGCCTGGCGCCTCAGCGTGTGGGTCACCCCGTCCTCAGGGCCATACGGGTGGTTGCGCCGGTACGCGACGCCGCTCGTCCGCGAAGCGATATCGAGCATGGCATCGGCCAGCCGCGAATCCTCGTCGTGCAGGATGCCCGTCGCGGGATCGCGGTCGACGCCGAAATAACGCCCGGTGTAGGAGTGGACTGTCACCAGGACCGGCTTTTCACGACGCTCGGCCACACGCCGGTCGAGCTCCGCGCCAATCGCCTCCTGGAATGGCGTGTAAAGCATCCGCGCCCTGTCCCGCCGCTCGTCCAAAGTCAGGTTCGCATTTGCAGGAATGTGAAAGACTTCGCTTTTTTCCGGAATGGAATCAGTAGCTTCTGGTGGCCTGTTGCAGTCATAGACGAGACGCGAGTACCGTTGATGGATCAATGTCGCGTCGAGAATCTCCGAAAGCCGGAGCGACACGCCGAGCGCGCCGATATCCCAGGCGACATGGCTTTCAAGCGCATCCGCGACCATCCCGAGCGTGCCCAGCGATCGCGGCATGCGGTTCGACGCGTGTTCACAGACCAGCAGAATGCGTGAGGCGCCCTGTGGCCGCTCGATGGCGACCGGGTCGGGTTCGTCCGCATTCAGCACGCCCGTTCGCGTCATCTGCGCGTCGCCGCTCCGTTGGCTTGGTCGATGGAAACCGTGTTTGTAATATTGGTTAGCAATCCGGCATTGATGTCAATATTGTAATTTCTGGTACTAAGCGGAAACCGGCGGCCGGAGCATCGGAATTGACGCCCAAGGAACAGATACATCAGGCCCTCGGCGGGCTGACCGACGCCGAGAGGCGCGTTGCCCACGCCGTGCTTGCCAACTATCCGATGAGCGGCATGTCGACGGTCGCCGAACTCGCCGCGGCGGCGGGCACGAGCGCGCCGACCGTTCTGCGTTTCGTAGCCAGGCTGGGCTACGACAGCTATCCGGAATTCCAGCGCGTGCTGCGCTCAGCGATCCAGGACGAGCTCCTTTCGCCGTTGCAGAAGAGCGAACAGTCCGGCCTGCCACAGCCGGACGGCTCGGCTCTCGGGTCCTATTTCGCTCGCGCCGGCGCCAACCTGGAGGCGACGCTGGGGTCCATCCCCGCCAGCGAGTTCGAGGCCGCCTGCGCGCTGCTCGCCGACATCAAGGCTTCGTGCTACTGCCTCGGCGGGCGCTTCACCGACGCCGTCGCCCGCTACATGGCGTCCCACCTGCGCATCGTGCGGCCGAACATCCGCCGCTTCCAGGACCAGACGTCGACCTGGGACGACCAGCTTCTCGACGTGCGCGCCGGCGACGTGGTGGTGCTGTTCGACATCCGCCGCTATCAGCGCGACCTCGTCCAGCTCGCCGAATTGCTCGCCGAGCGGCGGGCGCGCATCATCCTGATAACCGATCTCTGGCTGTCGCCGATCTCCCGACACGCCAAGGTGGTTCTGCCCTGCGCGGTGGACTCAGGCCGCGCCTGGGATTCGAGCGTCGCGCTGCTGATGCTGGCGGAGGCGCTGATCGATCGCGTCAGCACCGCCGACTGGGAAGCCTCCCGCCATCGCATCCAGGCGCTGGAGGATATCCACTGGAACAACCCTCTGCCCGGATCGCGCCGCTGAGAGGTTCAGCCGTCAGTCGCTCTTCCACTTGATCGAACAGCCGATCGACGGCGTCTGCTCGCGCGGGCCTTCGCCCGTCTGCGCGATCTGAAGCATCGCCTCGACGAGTTCGCGCCGTGTCTCGGCGGTCGCCGCTCCCTTGCCGGCCGAATCCAGCCGTCCGCGATACTGGAGTTGAAGGTCGGCATTGAACCCGAAGAAGTCCGGCGTGCAGGCCGCGCCATAGGCGCGCGCGACGGACTGGTCCTCGTCGTGGAGGTAGGGGAACGAAAAGCCGTTCTCGCGCGCGAAGCTCTTCATCCTGTCGAAGGAGTCCTCGGGATAGGTGTCCGCATCGTTTGAATTAATGGCCAGGAAGCCGATGCCCTGCAACGACAGCTCCCGGGCGTCGCGAACCAGCCGGTCGGTGATTGCCTTCACATAGGGACAATGATTGCAGATGAAGACCACGACGAGCCCGCCTGGCCCCGCGGTTTCGGAGATCTGGTGCTCGTTGCCGTCGGTTCCGGGCAGGATGGCGTCCACCGCCCGCCAGCCGAAATCGCACACCGGAGGATTGGCGGCCACGACGCGCTAGGCCGCTTCGGCGGCGCGATCGGCAGCCACGCGGATCGCGTCCATGTTGCTGCGATAGGCGCTTTCCGTACCGCCCTTGAACACAGCCGAGCCTGCGACCAGCACGTCCGCACCTGCCGCCGTCACCAGCGGCGCCGTATCCGGCGTGACCCCGCCGTCGATCTCGATATGGATCGGCCGGCGCCCGATCATCGCCTTGACGCGCCGCGTCTTCTCGATCACGGACGGAATGAAGGCTTGCCCGCCGAAGCCGGGATTGACAGTCATCAGCAGGACAAGGTCGAGCCGGTCTAGCACATATTCGATGGCGCTTTCGGGCGTCGAAGGATTGAGCGAAACGCCAGCCTTCTTGCCGAGATCGCGGATCGCCTGCAGCGAGCGGTCGAGATGCGGTCCGGCCTCCGCATGCACCGTGATGATGTCGCAGCCGGCATCGGCGAATGCCGCGAGGTAGGGATCGGCCGGCGCGATCATCAGATGGCAGTCGAACACCTTGTCCGTGCGGCCGCGGATCGACTTGATCACCTGCGGCCCGAAGGTGATGTTGGGCACGAAATGGCCGTCCATCACGTCGAGATGGATCCAGTCGGCGCCCGCGGCGGCAACCGCTTCCACTTCGTCGCCGAGGCGCGAAAAATCCGAAGCGAGCACCGATGGCGCGATGAGCGTGCGGCCGGTCATGGAAACTGCTTTACCTACTATGGCACTGACCCTGCATAATTCCCCCGCACGCGCTTGTCGACTACCTCGGCCGCGCGGCCGGCCTAGCCGGCTGCCGGGTGAGTGCCCGCGTCGCGGAATTGGGGTATCTGCATGGCAAGCTCGTAGTCGCGCTTTTGCGCCCGCTGATAGGCGGGTCGCTCCTCGATCCTGGCGACATAATCCTTGAAGACCTGCCTTTCCGGCAGCACCCGGAGAACGTTCATGGTGAACGCCACTCCGGAGGCAAGCTGGGTGTCGGCGGCCGTGAAGCGGCTGCCCGCCGCATACTCGTTGCGCGTCAGGTGCTTTTCGACATTCGCGACCATGTCGTCGAACAGGCCGAACGGATAGTCGTTGCTGACATAGGTGAGCTTGTGCGCCTTCGCGCAGATCACCGGATCGAACACCGAATCGCTGTATACGGTCCAGGTGAGGTACTTGGCGCGCGCCGGATCGCCGATCGCCGGCGCAAGCCCGGCTTTTACGAAGACATCAGCCAGATAGATCGTGATCGCGGCCCGTTCGGTAACGATCGTTCCATCATGATCGATCGCCGGGACCTTCTTGTTCGGCTGGACGGCGCGATAATCCTCGGGCGCCCCGCCCTCGGCGCGGATATCGGGCAGGATCAGATCGTAATCGACGCCCAGCTCCTCCAGCAGCCACAGCATCCCCGAACTGCGCGACCATGGTGCGTGATAGAATTTCAGCATCCCGACATCCTCGTTGTTGTGCAGATGACCGATACTATCAGCCGCCCCTGACAGGGGACTGTCAGGAGACTGGCCGCGGCGGCAAAGAAAAAGGGCGCCGTCCGGCGCCCTTCTCCGATCTTGTCGCGACGACCGACAGGTTACTGCGGCAGCTTGTCGTCAACGCCCTCGACGTAGAAGTTGAGACCGAGAAGCACACCGGGATCGGCGACCTCGCCTTCGGCAAGCCACTCGGTACCGTCCTGCTTCTTGATCGGACCGGTGAACGGATCGAACTCGCCCGATTTGATCTTGGCCTCGGTTTCCTCGGCGAGCTTCTTCACGTCGTCGGGCATGTTCGTGTAGGGCGCCATGACGACGTGGCCCTCCTTCATGCCGGCCCAGACATCGACCTGCTCCCAGGTGCCTTCGTGCACCGCCTTGACCCGCTCGACATAGTACGGCCCCCAGTCATCGACGATCGAGGTGAGCTGGGTCTCCGGGCCGAACTTGATCATGTCGGACGCCTGGCCGAACGCCTTGATGCCGCGCTCGGAAGCCACCTGCATCGGACCGGTCGAATCGGTGTGCTGGGTGATGATGTCGACACCCTGGTCGATCAGCGCCTTGGCGGCGTCGGCTTCCTTGCCCGGGTCGAACCAGGTATTGGCCCACACGACCTTGACCTTGAAGTCGGGATTGACGGACTGCGCCCCGAGCACGAACGCGTTGATGCCCATCACCACCTCGGGGATCGGGAACGAGGCGATGTAGCCCGCCACGCCGGCCTTGGAGAGGCTGGCCGCGATCACGCCCTGGACGTAACGGCCCTCGTGGAACTTCGAGTTGTAGGTCGCGACGTTCGCGTGCTCGCGCTTGTAACCGGTCGCATGCTCGAACTTGATGTCGGGAAACTTGGCCGCGACCTTGTTCGTCGCATCCATGTAGCCAAACGAGGTGGTGAAGATGATGTCGCAGCCCGAAAGTGCGAGGCGCTCCAGCGCGCGCTCGGCATCGGCGCCTTCCGGCACGCTCTCCAGGTAGGAGGTCTCGACGGCGTCGCCGAGCGCTTCCTCGACCTCGAGCCGGCCCTGGTCGTGCTGATACGACCAGCCGAAATCGCCGATCGGGCCGACATAGATGAAACACGCCTTGGTCTTTTCCTGCGCAAGGGCGCCGGCCGAAAACAGCACGGCGGTCGATGCGGCAAGCGCGAATAGTGTTTTCCTCATGGTAGATCCTGCCTTTTTTGGTTGCTTGAAACCTGGAGCCTTGTCCCGTCTTTTTGTTCTAGCTTATCGATCCGGCACAAACGGCTGCCCCAGGGAAGCCGGAGTGTTGACCAGCGTCAGCCTCTTGTTCCTGGAGATTAGAACAAGAACCACGACGGTCGCCAGATAGGGAAGCGAAGAAAGCAGTTGCGAGGGCACGCCTATCCCCAGCGCCTGCGCGTGGAGCTGGCCGATCGACACTGCGCCGAAGAGATAGGCGCCGGTAAGCACCCGCCAGGGCCGCCACGAGGCGAACACGACCAGCGCCAGCGCGATCCAGCCGCGACCCGCCGACATGTTCTCGACCCATTGCGGCACGTAGACCAGCGAAAGATAGGCGCCGGCAAGGCCCGCGCAGGCGCCGCCGAACATCACCGCCAGATAGCGGATGGCGATCACCTTGATGCCCAGCGCATGCGCGGAGCCGTGATTGTCGCCGACCGAGCGCAGCGTCAGGCCCGCCTTCGAATAGAACAGGAAGTAGGACACGGCTGCGACGAGGGCGACCGAGACGTAGAACAGCGGATCCTGTCCAAAGAACAGCCTGCCGACATACGGGATGTCCGTCAGGACCGGGATGTAGATGGCCGTCAGCTTGACGCCCGGCAGTCCGACGAAATTCTCGCCGATCATGCCGGAAAGGCCGAGCCCCAGCAGCGTCAGTGCTAGTCCCGTCGCGACCTGGTTGGTCACCAGCGTCAGGGTCAGGAAGCCGAACAGCAGCGAGAACAGGATGCCGACCGCGATCGCGGCGAACACGCCCAGCCAGGGCGACCCCGTCGTCCAGGCCACGCCGAAGCCGGTGACGGCACCCATGATCATCATGCCCTCGACGCCGAGATTGAGGACGCCGGAACGCTCCACGACGAGCTCGCCGATCGCCGCGATCAGCAGTGGCGTCGCGGCGGTGGCGATGGTGATGAGGATATCTTCAAACATGTGCGGCCTCCCCCGCGGCGGCGGCCTGCGGCCGGACGATGCGGATGCGGTAGAGAATGAGCGTGTCGCAGGCGAGCACGAAGAACAGGATCATGCCCTGGAAAGCCCGCACCACCTTGTCGGACAGGCCGACGGAGATCTGTGCCGCCTCGCCGCCGAGATAAGTCAGCGCGAGGATCAGACCTGCCGCGACGATGCCGAGCGGATTGAGCCGGCCGAGGAAGGCGACGATGATCGCCGTGAAGCCGTAGCCGGGCGAAATCGTCGGCCTCAGCTGGCCGATGGCGCCGGACACCTCGGAGATGCCCGCCAGCCCCGCGAGCGCGCCCGACAGCAGGAAGGCGAAGAAGATCATGCGGCTCTGCGAGAAGCCGGCGAAGCGGCCGGCGCGCGGGCTTTGCCCGATCACCTTGACCTCGAAGCCCTTCAGCGTCCGCGTCAGCATGAACCACACCGCGATGGCCGCGAGAATGGCGAAGACGAAGCCCAGATTGGCGCGCCCGGACGCCGGCAGTATCTCCGGCAGCACGGCGAACTGGTGGAAGGTCCGCGTTTCGGGGAAGTTGAAGCCCTCGGGATTGCGCCACGGTCCGCGCACCAGCCAGTCGAGGAAGAGCTGGGCGACATAGACCAGCATCAGGCTGGTCAGGATCTCGTTTGTGTTGAAGCGAGCTTTGAGAAGCGCGGGAATGGCGGCGTAGGCCGCTCCGCCGATTATCCCCATCAACAGCATCAGGGGCAGGACAAACGCGTTCTGGAATTGCGGAAACATCACCGGCAGGATCGACCCGGCGATGGCACCGAGGATGAACTGGCCCTCCGCGCCGATGTTCCAGTTGTTGGAGAGATAACAGATCGACAGCCCGACCGCGATCAGGATCAGCGGCGCGGCCTTGATCGCCAGTTCGTGCAGCGACCAGGTCTCGCGCAGCGGGTCGATGAAGTAATAATAGAGCGCAGTGCCGGGGTTCTTGCCCAGAAGCGAGAAAAGCACAGCGCCCGCGACGATCGTCAGCGCCAGCGCGATGAGCGGCGAGATGGCGCCGAACAGCGCCGAGCGCTGCGGCCTCTTCACAAGTTCGATACGCATCAGGCGTGCTCCTCGGAATTCTGGGCCGCGGCATGGCCGGAGGCTCCCGCGCCGCCCATCAACAGGCCGATCTTTTCATAGGTCGCCTCCGCGATCGGTATCGGCGCCGAGAGCTGCCCGTCATGCATGACCGAAATCGCGTCCGACACCTCGAACAGCTCGTCGAGGTCCTGGCTGATCACCACGACCGCCGAACCTGATCGCGCCAGATCGATGAGCGCCTGCCGGATACGCGCGGCAGCACCCGCGTCGACGCCCCAGGTCGGCTGATTGACCAGCATCACCGCCGGCTGCCGGTCGAGCTCGCGGCCGATGATGAACTTCTGCAGATTGCCTCCCGAAAGCGATGCCGCTTCGGGATTCTCGGCGCTCTTGCGCACGTCCATCTCGCCGACGATACGCTTCGAGGCCTCGGCGATCGTTCGGTCCTTGATGCTGCCGAGCAGGCCGATCAGCGATTTGGAGTCGGTCCGGTAGCGCGACAAAAGCAGATTGTCGGTCAGCCGCATCTGCGGCACCGCGCCGTGCCCGAGCCGTTCCTCGGGAACGAAGGCTGCGCCCAGAAGCCGGCGTCCGGAAATGTCGAGCCTGCCGGCGTCCTTGCCGCGGATGCGGACCGTGCCGGCGCCCTGCTGGCGCGCCTCGCCGGACACCGCCTCGAAGAATTCGCCCTGCCCGTTGCCCGCTACGCCGGCAATGCCGATCACCTGCCCTGCTGGCACTGACAGCCAGATGTCGCGAAGCCGGATCGAGAACGGGCCCGCCGGTTCACGGCTCAACCCGCGCACTTCGAGCAGTGGCTCGCCCGCGCCGCCTTCCGGCGCCTCGCGCACGATCGTCTGAACCTCGTTGCCAACCATCATCCGGGCGAGCGAGGCTGCCGTCTCCTGACGTGGGTCGCAATGGTCAACCACCTTGCCGTGCCGCATCACCGTGGCCCGGTCGCACAGCCGTTTCACCTCGTCGAGGCGATGCGAGATGTAGAGGATCGACTTGCCTTCGGAGCGCAGGCGTTCGAGTGTCTCGAACAGCTTGTCGGCCTCCTGCGGCGTCAGCACCGACGTCGGCTCGTCGAGGATTATCAGCTCAGGCTTCTGAAGCAGGCATCGAATGATCTCGATACGCTGCCGCTCACCGACCGAGAGATCGCCGACATGGGCATAGGGATCGAGCGGCAG
>JAMLJD010000028.1 GCA_023953775.1 Rhizobiaceae bacterium
GCGCGGCTGCCACTGCCGGGGCGGCAAACGGCAGCGGCGCGGCGGCGCCGGCGGCCTGTCCGCCGATGCCGCCGAACAAGCCGGTGAAAAAGGTGGTCGCCAGCGTCTGCAGCGGCTGCAGTGCCCGGTTCAACGCCGAGCCCGCGAGGCTGAGGCCGATCTGGCGCAGCACCTCTTCCAGCGACCTGCCGCTGACGACGGCGCTCTTCAGCGCATTGGTCAGCTGCGCGCCGAATTCGGCCGCAAGCGGCGTCAGACCCTCGAGGGCACGCTGGAATTCGCTCACGTCGGCGTGCACCGCCACCGTCACGTCGTCAGTCATCGCGGCGTCGCCCGTCGGGGCCGGCAGTCCGGTCGGGATATCGCGCCATCAGCGTTCCAAGCTCCTGTCGTGTCGGCATGTCGACGCGCGGCGCGAGCGCCCGCGCCAGCATCGCGAGTTCGGCGGGCGTCATCGCCCAGAACTGTTCCGGTGAAAGCCGCAGCAGGCCGCAGGCGAAGCCGGCGGCCTCGTCCCACGGAAACGGCGCTGCCGGTCCTGCTGCGGCTTCTAGGGGTTTTGGGGCGGCTGCCCTTCGCCGCCGCCGAAGGTGGCGTTCAGCAGATCGGCCACCGCGGCTGCGCAACCGGCGATGCCACCGTCGCAGGCCATCGCGGCCACCTCGTCGTCGGCGATCGCGTTGCCGCCGCCGCGCAGGCCTGCGCCGAGGATGCGGGTCAGGTCGGCGGCCGAGAAGCTTCCCGTCGAAAACCGCGTCGCCAGCGCCCCCAGGTCGTCGACCGCGAAGGCGGTTTCCAGTTCCGCCAGCGCGCCGAGCGTCAGGCGCAGGCGATGGTCCTTCCCGTCGAGACGGATCATCGCCTCGCCGCGTCTGCGGTTCGGGTTCATCAGGCCGCCTCGAAGCTGATCGCGCCGGCCGATTCCAGCGCGATCTCGAAGGCGACTTCGCCGTCGTGATTGCCGGAATATTCGAGGCCGGTGATCTGGAACGGTCCCTCGACCGTGCCGAAGGACGGGATCACCACCTGCCACGTCGCGATCGCGCCCTGGAAGAACGTCGTGCGAACCAGCGCGTCGGACTGCGCGTCCTTGAAGATGCCCGAGCCGCCCAGCGCGGCGCGCTGGACGCCGGACCCGGCGAGCAGCTCGCGCCACCGTCCGGCGGAATCGGCGTCCGTCACGTCGACGGTTTCACTGTTGAACGCGAGACGCCGGGCGCGCAGCCCGGCGATCGTCACGAAATTGCCGAGACCGTCTCCGTCAATCTTGAGGAGAAGGTCCTTGCCCTTCTGAGCGACCACGATCGGCCTCCATGTCGTTGAAATTCAGATGTTTTCTGGTCAGCCACCAGTGGTCATTCCGGGGCCACGCCGCGAAACCCGAGTGACGCAAGTAACGTCGGCTGCCCTTAGGCGTCCGGCTCGGTCACGGCGCGAAAGCGCAGCAGCCCGTGATGGACCGCGAGGTCCTCGTCGTAGCGGACTTCGGCGAATTCGAAGGTCAGGTTGACGAGGCTCTGGCCGGAAAGCGTCAGGCCGCCCGCCTCGAGCCTGGCGCGGGCCAGCTCCATCAGCTCGAGCGCTTCCTTCTTGCCCTTGGCCTTCGACCACACGTGCAGCGTGAAGAGCTGCTCGGTTCCCGTCTCGGTTCCCGTGCTCCAGTCGTAGATGCTGGTGCGCCCGAAGGTCATGTAGGGAAAGGCGACGTTGGCCGGCGCATGGTCGTGGATGCGCGCCCCGCCCAGCGCGGCGGTCAGCGCCGCATCGCCGGCAAGCGCGTCGAACACGGCCTTCTGCAGTTCAAGCGCCGGCGATGTCATCGTCGCGATCCCTTCTGCGGCCACGGCCGCGCGCCGTCATCGCATCCTTGTTGCGCGGGGCGTCCTTGTTGTCCGATGTTTCGGCCTTCTCCGCAATCGCATGCATGCGCCAGCGCAGCGCCTGCACCAGCCCGTCCAGCGTCAGTTGCATCGCCAGCTTCACAGGCCCTTCTCCTGCGTGCGACAGACCAGGTAACGGCCGGTCTCGTCGGGATCGTGCACGGTGACGATGTCGAACACGCGACCGCCCCTGACGAACCGCATGCCGCTCGCAACGCCGCTGCGGAAGCGCAGGGTGATGCGATGGCTGACCGTCTCGAGGCTCTGCCCGGCGCCGAAGCCCGCCGTCGCACGCACCGGCTCGACCAGCGCGAGAACCGTCGCCACTTCCGTCCACTGGTCGACAAGCCCGCCGGCGCCGTCCGGCACCGGGGCGGTCGCCTCCAGGGCCAGGGCCGTGCGGAAGCGCCCGGGATCGATGAACTCCAGCGTCATGCGATCCTCCGCTGCATGAAGGGCGCGATGATCGTGCGATAGCCCCGCGGATAGGACACCGGCTGGCTGTCGGGGCCGAAGGCGGCGCGGAACTCGAACCAGTGCGCGGCGAGCAGCGTCACCGCCCGCTTCGCCAGATCCGGCACGTCGGCGCCGGTTTCGCCATAGCCGGCGGTGAAGTCGATCTCGATGCCGTTCATCGCCGCGCCGGTCGCGGGCGTCTGCGAGAACAGGAGCCGCGCCGGCTGCGCGTGGGCGTCGAGCAGATAGGCCGATGGACCGAGGACCGTGGCCACGCCGTCCTGTCCGTAGGTCGTCACCGTTACGATCTCGCGCACCGGACAGCGCCGCAGCAGGACCATGTGCGAAGCAGGCCAGCGGTCCAGCGTCAGCCGCCAGGATTGCTCGACCAGCACCGTGCCGGTGGTCGCCTCGAAATCCTCGCGCGCGGCCCTGATCAGCCCGGCGACAAGGTCGTCCTCGCCATCGCCGTCCAGTCGCAGATGCGCCTTGAGATCGGCGAGCGTGACGGGCTCGGCCGCCGGGCCGTCGGTTCTGAAAAGGGCCATGGGAAGCTGTCCGGCTCGAGGAATAGGGTGCGGCCCCGGCGGGAGGAGAAACCGGGGCCGCGTCGGCAGGCATGGGCGGCGGCGGACATGGTCCGCCCGGCCGCGATCAGGCCGTGCCGAACTTCAGGAGCTTGATGGCGTCGAAGTCCTGGACGCCGCCGCCGACGCGCTTGGTCGTGTAGAACAGCACGTAGGGCTTGGCCGAATACGGGTCGCGCAGCACCCGCACGCCGGTCCTGTCGACCACCAGATAGCCGCGGCGGAAGTCGCCGAAGGCGATCGGCGTCTCGTCGACGTCGATGTCCGGCATGTCCTCGGCCTCGACCAGCGGGAAGCCCATCAGCATGGCGCGGCTTCCCGGCGTCGCCGGCGGCTGCCACAGATAGTTGCCGTCGGCATCCTTGATCTTGCGCAGCGTCGCCTGGGTCTTGCGGTTCATCACCCAGCTCGCATTCTGGCGGTAGCCGGCCTTCAGCGCGTAGACCGTGTCGATCAGCACGTCCGACGGATCGGCGGCGGGCAGCGCGCCCGACACGCCGGTGATGATGTAGCCGAGCTTGTCCCAGGCCCAGCTCGCTTCGGCCACCCGGTCGTAGTCGAGGAAGCCGCGCGGCTTGTTGGTGCCGTCGCCGGCGACGAAGGCTGCGCCCTCCTGCTCGGCGAAGGCGGTCTCGACTTCAGATGAGATCCACTGGTCGAGGTCGACGACGCTGTCTTCCAAAAGTGCCGCGGTGGCGGCCGGCATGGCGTAGAGCTCGGCGGTCGGAAACTGCAGCTCGTCAAGCGTACTGCTCGCCGTCTGCGGCCGCGCCGCGGTCTCGCCGACCCAGCCGACGGCCGGGCCCGAGAGCGCGAAGGGCTTCTTCAGCACCGCGCCCGAGACCTGCCGCACCGAGGCGATCGCGCGGATCGGCGAGATCGCGGCAAGCCGCTTGCCGATCTCGGCCTCGGTCTCGTCCGGCACCAGATAGCCGCCGTCGGGGGCGGAGCCATAGGACATCGCCTTCTGCTCGATCGTCCGCAGCGCCGCCTCGTCGCCGCGCCGCATATAGGCCTCGAAGGCCTGCTTGTGCTCCGGCGACGCGCCCGCCCCGCCGCGCCCCAGCACAGGCCGGGCGCGCTTCAGGGTCAGGCCGTCGAGCGCCTTCTTCTGCTCGTCCAGCGCGGCCGAGATGCGCTCCATCTTGTCGACGGTCACCACGTCGGCGCTCATGCGCCTCTCGATCTGCCGCAGGCGGTCGTCGTTGGTCTCCTTGAACCGCTCGAAGGTGGTGATGAAGTCCTCGAAGGCTTCGTTGACGTCGGCGTCCGCGCCGGCGCTCTTGGCCTCCGGCGCTGCGCATTCATGCGTGTCTGTCATGCTCGTCGTTCCTTGTTGATATCATCCGCGCGGCCCGGCGGATCGTCGCCGCGAGGTCCGCTCCTGGCTCCCCGGCGGCGTCCCGCGCGCCAAGGAGGCTCGCGAAGCCCTTGGTGATCACCACCCGCGCCTCGCGCCGCGACAGCCGCGCATCCCGCGTCAGCCAGCGCTCGAATTGCCGCACCGTCGGCAGCGCGCCGCCCGCCTTGACCGATGCCACGCGGGCCTCGGGTAGCATCGGAAACGTCACCACCGAGATTTCCCACAGATCGGCCTCGAGGATGTGGCGCACGCCGCTGCGCGCATCCTTCCGCGCCTTCACCGTCCTGAAGCCGATCGACAGCCCGTCGAGCGCGCCGCCGCGCATCAGCTCCAGCACCTCGCGCGCCTTGCCGACGCCGCTTGCCAGGCGCCCGCGCACCAGAAGGCCGCGCGCGTCCTCGCGGATGTCGGTCCAGGTGCCGATCGGCTGGTTCGGGTCGTGCTGGAACAGCATCCGCACGCCCGCCGCGCCACGCCGGGCCAGCGACCGCGCGAAGGCGCCCGGCTCGACCACGTCGCGGCCCAGATCGACACGGCCGAACAGGCTCGCATAGCCCTCGAACGTGCCGTCCTCGGCGAGACGGGCGAGATCCAGTTCGGCGAATTTGCGCTCGCGCTGCGGGGCCTGTGAAGTCGTCACGGGCGATGCTCCTTGTCGTTCCTCGAAAGCTGCCGGCCGCGCGGTGCGCGCTCGAACAGCCGGATCAGCAGGCCCAGCGCCCACCAGGCGCACAGGCTCGCGGCCGCCGATCCCATCAGTGCCGCCTCGCCCGCGCCGAGCACGTCGGCGATCCCGAGTTCGGTCGCGATCTTCAGGCCGGCCGTGCCGCCGAACACCAGGCCGCAGGCGAGCCCGGTCGAAAACCGGATGGCAGCCTCGCGGCGGCCGGCCGGCAGCACATAGGCCAGCGATACCGCCGAACCGGCGGCCGCGCCGGCGCCCTTGGCCAGCCAGATCCATGCGGTCTCGGAAATCATGCTCATCGCGGTTCGTCCGTTCCTCGCGGCCCGGCACTCAGCCGCCCGCGCCATAGCCCACCGCCTCGCGCTTCTCGTCGTCGCTCAGGAAGCCGGCCGCGTTGACCCGCGACCACAGCGCCTCGCGCTCGGCAGCCAGCCCTTCGATGCGGTCGATGTCGAAACCAAGCCGCAGCTCGCGCCCGAAGACCGGCGCGAGCCAGCCGCTCAGCGCGCTCGCGGTGCGCGCCACCAGCGGCAGCACGGTCAACCGATAGAAGGCGCGGTTCGCCTCCTGGTAGTTCGAATAGGTGTTGTCGCCCGGAATGCCGAGGATCATCGGCGGCACGCCCAGCGCCAGCGCGATGTCGCGGCTGGCCGTGTTCTTGGCCTCGACGAAGTCCATGTCCTTCGGCGTCAGGCCCATCGACTTCCAGTCGAGCCCGCCTTCGAGCAGCAGCGGCCGCCCCGCCCGCCCCGGCCCGGCATAGCCGCTTTCGAGCTCCGCCTTCAGGCGCTCATACTGCTCGTCGGTCAGGTTGCCGCCCTCCTTCGGCGCATAGAGCAGCGCGCCGGAGGGCCGGGCAGAATTGTCGAGCAGCGCCTTGTTCCAGCGCGCCGCCGCGTTGTGGATGTCGAGCGCGGTGAGCGCGGCTTCCAGCGGCGCGAAGCCGTAGTGGTCGTCGAGCGGATGGAACAGCCGCATGTGCAGGCCCGGCCCACCCTCGCCCAAGGCGATTGCCCGCTTCGAGCCGCCCTCGCGATAGTCGAGCGCCACCGGCCAGCCCGCGGCGTCGGCCGCCACCGACACGCGGTCGGGGCGCAGCAGATGCATCTCGCGCGCATCCGGCGCCGCCTCGATCAGCTCGGCATAGGCGTTGCCGGCGATCAGCAGATGCCCGTACAGCATCTCCATGAAGCCCTCGCCCGGCTGATGCGGGTTGGGCCGCGCCAGGAGGTCCAGCATCGGGTGATCGTCGAGTTCCCGGCGGCCCTCGTAGAGCAGCCAGGGGATCGAGGCGGCGGCCTCGGCGACCAGCCGCACGGCGCGATGCGCGACCGGATTGCGCATGAAGCCTTCGCGCGACAGCGTCGCGTAGTCGCGCCGCGTCCAGCTCGCCTCGCCCTGCAGGTGCAGGGCCACGAAGCCCGGCGTCGCGCCGCTCTTGCGCTCATAAGCGGTCGTCCGCCCCGCCGGGCGTTTCGCCCAGGGCCAAGTCCAAGCCATGTCGCTGTCCGTTTCTGCGGCATCCCGCGGCCGGGCGGCATCGCCCGGTATCCGCAAGCATGCGTGGTTCAAGGGAATGAAGCGTCGCGCGCGCCCGGATCGGCGCACCCCTACTCGAAATCGCGGATGCGCGGGTCGCCGCGTGCTCCCAGCATCAGTTCGGTGATCGCCCAGACCAGCGCGTCGACCCGGTCGGGCGAGCGCCCGCCGGACAGCCCGTCGCGTCCGAAATCGCACATCTCGTCCTCGAGCTCCGGAAAGTGCCGTGCATGGATCACCCTGCCCTGCTCGTAGAGGGCCGCCACCGGCTCGGCGCGCAGCCATTTGCCGCGCCGCGCCCGCACCGCCTTCACCGGCGCGCGCGGGTCCTCCAGCGCGATCACCGCCTTCACCATCTCGCCGCCCTGGTTCACCTCGGCGACGATGCAGTCGGCGTCGTGGCGGTTGTAGAGCGCGAGGGCCGCGCGCGCCCATCTGCCGGGGGCTGCCGCGGCCAGCGTCGCATCCTCCAGCACGACCGCGCGGCCGTTCTCGTCGCGCGCCGCCGCCACGATCCCGCAGGCGTCGGATTTCGGCCCCGAGCTTGCCGGCGGGTCGACCGCCACGACGATCCGCTCGAGCGACGCAGACGGCGTTGCCACGCAGCGCTCCAGTGCCGCGCGCTGCCACAGCGCGTCCTCGCGGTCGGCGATCAGCTCGCCGTCGAGTTCCTGTCGTCCGAGTCGCGAGCCCGCATAGCGGGCATTCACCGCCGCCAGGAACCCGGCGGCAAGGTTCGCGCCATTGTCCTCGGTGCGCATGCCCGTCACAGTCACGCCGGGCTCGGCCACCAGCCTCCTGATCAGCGGGATCGGCCGCGGCGTCGTGGTGATGAGCTGGCGCGGCCTCCTGCCCAGCCGCAGGCCGAACTGCAGCATGTCGAACGTCTCCTGCGGATGCCGCCATTTCGCCAGCTCGTCGCACCATGCGGCGTCGAATTGCGGCCCGCGCAGGCTCTCCGGGTCCTCGGAGGAAAACATCTGCGCCACCGCGCCGTTGTCGAAGACCAGCCTGCGCCGGCTCGGCTCGAAGCGCGGCCGGTCGTCCCCGGCGACGGCCAGGATGCCCGACGGGCCCTCGATCATCACCTCGCGCACGTCGCCCAGCGTCTCGCCGACCAGCGCGATATGATGGTACGTGTCGTCCGAGAACGGCGCGTAGGCCTTGACCAGCCCGCAGGTCCATTCGGCGCCCAGCCTTGTCTTGCCCGAGCCGCGCCCGCCCATCACGAGCCAAATGTCCTCGACGGCGCGCGAGGGATACTGGCACTTCAGCGCGCGGTTCCACCATCCGTCGCTGGCCTGCTCGGCCTCGTCAGGCGTCAGGTTTGCGCGGGCCCATGCCCTTCGCAATCTCCTCGGCAAGCTGGAAGATACGGGTGTCGATCCTTTTGAGGATCGCGCGTTTTTCTGCATCGGTCTTCTTTTTCTCTTTCGCGCCGTCCCCGTGGCGCGTGAATTCGCCGATCTTTTCCGCGGTCCTGCTCATCAGCGACATGATCTCGAATTGAAGTTTCTCGGTTCCCGCCGGCCCGTCCTTGAGGCCGTCGAGCGCGGTTTCCAGCCGCGCGAGCAGGCGTTCCAGCATTTCGCGCAGCCGCTCGCGCAGCGCCGGCTCCGTGCTTTCGGCGCGGCGCCAGTGCTCTCTGGCCGCCCGGCGCGCGATGCTCCTGACCGGCCTGCCGGACACCGCCGCCAGGCTCTCGAACGTCACCGCATCGCCCGCATAGAGCGCGCGCGCCGCCGCCCACATCGCCTCCGCTTTCCCGGCCATGCGCTGATCCTGCCTTGTTGGGTCGTGAATGGTGACGAAGTGCCATGCGACGTTTCGCATTGCGGCGTCGCGGCTTGTCGGGTCGCGACTTAATGCCCTGACCTGCACTGTCGTGCCTTGCAACGTCGCGCTCTGCGATGCCGCGACTGGATGCCCTGTCTTGTCTTGTCTTGTCTTGTTCTTGTCTCGCCTTGCGACGTCGCCGGCTGAGGTCCTGCCCTGCGATATCGCGGCTTGCGCCACCGTGATCCGATGTCGTGATCCGGTATCGCGCCGGCCCGCCGCGTGGGCCTCGATGGCCGCAACTGTCCGACGATAGCTGAACCCTACAGGATCACCGTCACGGTGTCAAGAACATATTCCTAGGAAAATTTGCACTCTATATACTCGGGAGAGTCCGCATGGAACCCGTCAGCCTTCAAGCGTGGCATGGTCGGCGTATATCAGCATTGCGGCGAAGCGCACCTGCATCGCTACGTTGCCGAATTCAGTTTCAGGTATTGGCGCCGCACCGCATTGAAGATCTGCGATGCGGCGCGCGCCGAATACATTCTTCGCGGTGCCCGTGACAAGCGCCTTACCTATCGGCGGTCTGGTGAAGCCAGTCACGCCTAAGCAGAAGGCGCGAAGGCTTCTGTGGAAACGTGTGAAAAAGCGTTGATGGCCGCGAGAGCGACTCCGCTTTGAGGCTCGATTCCTCTATGAGTCTGATTCGGCAACTCCAGACCGGGAACGGAAAGCGCCCTTAACGGGGCGGGGCGCAATCCCGTGCTCCGGTCATGCCGGGGACAATCCCGGCTGGAGACAAGAACATGATGACATGTTCATGGCCCAAAGGCGTACACGTCAGGTGGTATCTGCGTGTACGTTTCGGACGACTCGAATTCGTCCGAGAACATTGCCGGAGCCTTCCGGCCCGGTAGTACCAACTTGGCCCCGCTTCGGCGGGGTCTTTTTTTGCGATTCGCACCCTGTTGCAATTTGCAACATTTGGCAAATCAGTCCGTACCCCCTTTGTTTCCTTTCCGCGTCTTTTTTTTCGCGGCATCCTTGGTGGGCGCATTTGACCCCGGCTTGGGATCAGGTGGGGTCTCGAGCAGGCGGCGCAATACCTCGTCGCCCTTTTCCTGGTCTTTGTTCTTTGGAGATTTACCAATGGGTGGCAAAGAGGTCTTCAACACATTGCCACCTGAAATTCGCGCCATGGCCTTGGTGGGGCATTACCTGCAATCCTTCGCGATGATGGAAAGCGCAGTAAACTCTGCGATCTCCAAGGCGTTAAAACTCGACCCTGTCCAAGGCATCATTGTCTGCAAAAACATATCATTCCGCGACAAAATTCACATCCTCAGGACGCTCTTGAGCATTAGCCCCGTGACTAGCGCCGTAATAAAAACACACGACGAGATGTTGAACGAAGTTGGGCGCTACTCGGCTGACAGGAACATGGTTGCCCACGAACTTTTTGGCGCACACCCGGCCAAAGGTGGCGTCGAATTTCTTGTTGCGAAAGCGAAAGGCAAATTGCGGATGCCAGAGACCTTCTGGACAGTTGATGAGGTAGAGGAAAAGTCCGACAAATTGCTGTCCGCTAGAGATAAACTGATGCGTCTGGCAACTCTGTTTGGGCAAATGGATGTCATAAAGGCCCTTATCGACCGACAGGCAAAAGACGGCGCGACAATAACGGGACTTTTGCAGCTAGGGGCCTTACATCCGGAAGAGCTCCAGCCTCAATTGTCCCCTGACTCCTCAAGTCAAGAAACCAATCCTTCACAAGGCCCTCAAACTCATCAAGAACCTCAGGGCTAACCTCAATCTCAGATGCCGGCCTGTCGGCCGAATCACTAGGGCTGTTCATTGTGGTACGCCAAGTATACGACTAGGAACATATTCCTAGGAAAATTTCCTCACCGCGAGTTACCATGACGCAGCTTTTCGCTTGTCCGGCGGTTCAAAATCGGGGACAAGGAGGCCGCCCGGGCAAATGACCGCCTTGTCGTTATTTTGCCCGGTTGTCAGGCGAGCTTCAGGACTGATCACTGGCGTGGGGCTGGATGGACAACCCGTTTGAACCCAGGAAAAGGCGCGGACCGCGGGCGACGAAGCTGCTCGCGGCGGATGCGTGGCTCGATTCGACGCTCTACGAATTCGGCTTCAAGCTCGGCGTTTTCTGGGAGAACGCGACGATCTTTTCCCGCCGCTTCCGGGTCACCGGCTGGCGGCGGGGCTTCTTCGAGCTCGCCAGCGAGGGCTTCACGCTCGGCACGGTCGGCGCCATCCTGATGCTGGCGCTCGCGCTGCCGGCCTTCGAGGAGACCGCGAAGGACTGGCGCACGCAGGGCGACTACGCCGTCACCCTGCTCGACCGCTACGGCAACGAGATCGGCCAGCGCGGCATCATCCAGCGCGATTCGGTGCCGGTCGACGAGATGCCGGACCACGTCATCAAGGCGGTGCTGGCGACAGAGGACCGGCGGTTCTTCGAGCATTTCGGCATCGACTTCATCGGCCTGTTCCGCGCCATGAGCGAGAACGTGCGCGCCAATTCCGTAGTCCAGGGCGGCTCGACGCTGACGCAGCAGCTCGCCAAGAACCTGTTCCTGACCAACGAGCGGACGGTCGAGCGCAAGGTCAAGGAGGCGTTCCTGGCGCTGTGGCTGGAGATGAACCTGACCAAGAAGGAGATCCTCCAGCTCTATCTCGACCGCGCCTATATGGGCGGCGGCACGTTCGGCATCACGGCGGCGGCGGACTTCTACTTCGAGAAGGACATCAAGGACGTGAACCTGGCCGAGGCGGCGATGCTCGCCGGCCTGTTCAAGGCGCCGGCCAAATACGCGCCGCATCTCGACCTGCCGGCGGCGCGCGCCCGCGCCAACACCGTGCTCGACAGCATGGTCGAGAGCGGCTTCCTCACCGAGGGCCAGGTCCTGTCGGCCAGGCTCCACCCGGCCACCGCCGTCGACCGCGGCGGCAAGGACAGCCCCGACTATTTCCTCGACTGGGCGTTCGAGGAGGCCAAGAAGCTCGGCGACGATTACGGCATCCGCTCGATGGTGGCGCGGACCACGGTCGACATGGACCTGCAGGCGGCGGCCGAGGAATCGCTCGAGTTCCACCTGCGCCAGTTCGGCAAGAATTACGGCGTCAAGGAAGGCGCCATCGTGCTGATGGAGAACAATGGCGCGGTGCGCGCCATCGTCGGCGGCCGCGACTACGGCGCCAGCCAGTTCAACCGCGCCACCCACGCGCTCAGGCAGACCGGCTCGTCGTTCAAGCCGTATGTCTACGCCACCGCGATGGAGAACGGCTTCACGCCGGAATCGGTGATCTCGGACGGGCCTATCTCGTGGGGCGGCTGGTCGCCGAAGAATTACGGACGCGGCTATGCCGGCCGGGTGACGCTGACCACCGCGCTGGTCAAGTCGATCAACACCGTGCCGGTGCGGCTCGCCAAGGATCACCTGTCGATCGCGCCGATCAAGAAGATGGCGGAGGACATGGGCGTGGAGTCCGAGATCAGCAGCCACAAGACGATGGTGCTCGGCATTTCCGGCATGACCGTGATGGATCAGGCGACGGGCTACAACACGCTCGCCACCGGAGGCTTCGTCGGCAAGCGGCACGGCATCACCCAGCTGATGAACCGGTCCGGCGAGGTCATCTACGATTTCGGGCGCGACGCGCCGCCCCCGCGCCGGGTGCTGTCGCCCGAAGCGGTCAGGTCGATGAACTCGATGCTCGTGCAGGTGCCCGAATGGGGCACCGGGCGCCGCGCCGCGCTGCCGATGACGCGTGTCGCCGGCAAGACCGGGACGACGCAGGCCTATCGCGACGCCTGGTTCGTCGGCTTCACCGGCAACTACACCGCCGCCGTGTGGCTCGGCAACGACGACTTCACCAGCACCCGCAACATGACCGGCGGCTCGCTGCCGGCCATGACCTGGCAGCGGCTGATGATGTATGCCCATCAGAACATCGAGCTGAAGCCGATCCCGGGCGTCGACGACACGTTCAAGGACAAGGAGGGCGAGGAGGTCGCCGCCGCCGGCGATGATGCCGGGGACGAGGCGACCGAGACGGAGCGCCCGCTGGTGCTGTCGGAAGCGACGACGCGGATGCTGCGCCGCCTCGCCGAGCGCTTCAAGAACGCGCCGCCGCTGTCGGTCCCCGTCGAGCCCGACACGCTCTCGTCATTGTAGATTTCCCGCACGCCGTGGATCGTCACCCGTCTTGCCATCTCGCGCCCGGCTACAGTATCGGTGGCCTTTGCCCCGCCGGTAGCTGATGCTCAAGACCGCCTTCCTCTTCCTGGTGACCCTTTCCATCGCCGTCGCCGGCGGTGCGGGAAGCGCGTGGTACGCGCTGCAGCTTCAAGAAGGCGTCGGCGCGGTGCAGGTCGGCAACTGGACCACGATGCCGGAATACGGCACCGTCGACGCCGATCCCTATTCGCAGGCGCGGTTCGCGCGCGAGGGCGCGCTGGCGCTCGGCCAGTCCGAGGGCATCGTGTTCTTCACCGAGTTCGACGCCGCGGGCGCGCGGCTGAGGCGCGACTGCGCCTACCGGGTCGAGGGCGCGGTGCCTCCGGCGCGGTTCTGGACGCTCTACGTCGCCGGCGGCGACCGGCAGGTCCTGCCGCCCATCGGCAGGCGCACCCCGGCCATCCATTCGCAGCGCCTGCTGCGCAACACGGACGGGTCGTTCGCGATCGCCGTCGGACCGCACGCGATGCCCGGCAACTGGCTTCCCGTCGCCGGCCAGGGCCCGGTCTTCCTGGTGATGACGCTCTACGACACGGCCGTCGCCAGCAATGCCGACATCGCGCGGATGGAACTCCCGCAGGTTCTGAGAACCGACTGCGATGCGTAAGTTCGCCTATTCCATCCTGCTTGGCCTGGTCGGCGCCGGCATCGTCCACATCGCTGTCCTGCTCCTGGTGCCGACATTCACCGAGCAGAACGCCTGGTCGCGGCTGGCCGAGAGTTCCGACCTCTACCAGGTGACGCGCGTCGACGCGGGCGGCACCCCCATTCCGATGAGCGGGTCGATCGATCCGCTGTTCCAGGCGGCCGCCTGCCGGTTCGACCTTGCCGACGGCGTGCTCCATGTTCATGCCGAGGGCCGCGTTCCGTTCTGGTCGGTCTCCGTCTACAATCGGTCGGGCCACACCATCTTCAGCTTCAACGACCGGACGGCGGCGAGCGGCGCGCTCGATGTCGTCGTCCTCACCTCGGCGCAGATGCTGGACGTGCGCAAGGGGCTGACGCCCGAATTCGAGAGTTCGGTGTTCGTGGAGGCCGAGGTCGATCAGGGCATCGTGGTGGTGCGCAGCTTCGTTCCCGATGCGACGTGGTCGGCCAGCGTGTCGGAATTCCTCAAGGGCGTCGACTGCGAAGCGACGTAGTTCCGTCGGCAATCCGGATTCGGCTGCGGCAGAGCTAAGTGGGTTACCCCTAAGCCGTGCCGCGGTCGGTTCGCCGCTTGTCCGCCGGCGGCGTGTCCGATGTCGCGGCGGTGCCGGCGGCGCGTCCATCCGGCCGTTCATAACGTACGCCCGAAAAGAACACGATCTCCGCGCTGCGGCCATTGCTGCCGTTGCGGCGCGAACCGACGGCGCTTCGTTGCGGAAATGACAAAACCTGGCCCATGTCTGCGTTATCCCCTCAAAGGAACGGAGCACTACGCAACACCTCCAGCGACAGTTAGACACCTGTAGGGTTAATGGGTTGCT
The DNA here is from genome assembly GCA_023953775.1 of Rhizobiaceae bacterium. Taxonomy (GTDB): domain Bacteria; phylum Pseudomonadota; class Alphaproteobacteria; order Rhizobiales; family Rhizobiaceae; genus JAMLJD01. The sequence continues at coordinate 14,021 of JAMLJD010000028.1, forward strand.
AACGGATTCGCGCTAGATTTCGGAATTACCCGGCATTGCACCAGTCTGTGCCCGCCGGGTGTGTTCGAGTTCGAGTATCAGGCGTACCCGGTGTCATCTCAGCTTTTCAGGCAAGTCCCCGAATCCGACCGTTCCATGCGGGCCGAACGGCTCGTGCGCGCGGCCGTCACGGCCTTCTGCTCGCTGACCCGCCCCTCGCGAAACGAAATCGCGCAGCTCGACGACCTCGCCATGCCGCTCTACGACCAGCTCTCGGTCGAGACCCGCCGCTACATGGCGGCCGCGCTGTCGGAGTGCGAATACGCGCCGGCCCTGCTGGTGCGCCGGCTGTGCGACGACGATGTCGAGATCGCCGCTCCGCTTCTGATCCGTTCGTCCCTGCTGCGCGAGATCGATCTGGTGGCGCTTATCGGGCGCCACGGGCTGCCGCATGCGCGGGTGATTGCGCGGCGGCCGGACCTCGACAGCACCATTGCCGCCCTCGTCAGGGCTCTGGAGATACCGTCGATGAAGATCGCCGCCGAAAAACCCCTCCCACAGGTCGCCGAACCCGCCCCCGAGCAGCGCGCCGGAAGCGGACAGGCGGCGGAAGAAACCCGCGACAGGCTGCGCATGATGATGCGCCCGGCCGGCACCGAGCGGAAAACCGCGGGCGAGAGCGAAACGGTCGCGATCCACTGGCCGTCGCATCCTGGCTTGTTCGACAAGCTGCGCTCCACCGCGCTGACCGGTGTAGCCGGCCTCTTCCAGACCGCGCTCGCCGACGCTCTGGGCATCGGGTTCCATCAGGCCCGTTCGATCACCGAGACGCAGACCGACAAGCACCTCATCCTCGCCCTGCGGGCGCTGGACCTCGCGCCCAGCGATGCGTTCCTGCTGGCTGCGGCCACCTTCCCGACGCGCTACCCGCGCCCGGAAGCCATCCGCCGCTTCCTCGAAGAGTTCGAACTCGTCCACCGCGACAAGGCGCGCGACGCCGTCCGGTCGTGGAAGGCAGAGACCATCGGGCAGACCGCCGTGGCCGCCAAGCCAACGCCGGCGCCCGCCCGGGCGGACCCCGCGCCGGTCCACGAGCATCCCGCGAATGCCGGCGGCGGAAAGATGCTCAGGGCTTCGTGAGCGAGATCAGGTCCTCGACATCCATGTCGGTTTCCAGTTCGACCAGCCACAGGTCCGGATCGAACTTGCTTTCGCGGGCGATCCTGTCCGCGACCAGACCATCGTCCTCCGTCGAAAGCACCTGCGTGAAGACGCGCTCCTGCGGCTTCGTGTCGTCGTAGCTCGTCTGCGGCGCGGGTCCGAAAAGCGTCACGGTTCCGGTACGCTCTCGGACGATCAGGAATATCGCGCCGGCCTCGGTCGCGCCACGCCTGACGACCGCCGCGAACCCGCCCCGGTCGAACACGCGCCGCGTCAACGCGGAGACCCAGAAGTCGCTGGTCAGCCGCATTGCTCTTCCTTCGTCTGGTGGCTGCTGAGACCCGTCCGGCGGCGTTAGGCCCTGTGGACAGTTAGGTTTCGGGCGCGGCGCGAGACGGATTTTGTTCCTGACGAGGCGAAGAGACCGCCGTGGTGAATCCCACCACAAGGGCTCTTCAACAAAGTCAGGGACAAAATACGCCGCGTCCCGCCGGGATATGGGCAAAATCGCCCATTTTGGCGTCGCACGACCTTGAAAGGCCCCCAGCCTTCCTGCGGTCCTGCTCCTGAAACTGAGCGATCTTGCCTCATACCGCGCTCCAAATCCTAACTGTCCACAGGGCCTAATCCGTCAGACCGATTTCCTTCATCTTGGCATAGAGCGCGTCATCCGGCTCGCCGGTCACCTCAAGCCCGAACAGGGTCTGGAACTCGCGGATGGCCGCGCGCGTGTCGCTGCCGGCGATGCCGTCGATCACGATGCCGTCATTGCCGAAGGCGCGGAGGCCCGCCTGGATGCGGACGACCTGCGCATTGTTCACTGACGTCGCGGGCGTGTCGCGAAGGGCCGCTTCCGTCGCGGGCGCCTGCGGTTCGGCGCTTTCTGCCCGGCCGGGTGTGCCGGTCGGTATCGGCGCCTGGGCCGGCATGTCCGTTTCGACCGGTGCGCCGAGCTGCTTCAGAAGAGCGGCATCGATCTCGCCGCCCGTCCCCAGGCCGACGATCTGCCGGTAGTTGCCGATCGCCGCGCGCGTCTTCGGCCCGGTGAGCCCGTCGACCGCGCCATCGTACAGGCCGAGCTCGGACAGGATCCGCTGCACGTGCAAAACCGTCCTGTCCGCATTGGCCGGGAGTTCGCCGGCGCCACGCGTCGGCGGCTCGGCCGGAACTGGAATGGAATTGACGGGCTCATCCGATATCCCGGGCTGCGCTGGCAGAACGCTGCGAAACCGGGTGACGTCGCCGTCATCCGCCATAGGCGACGGATCGATCCGTTCCGCCTTGGCGACGCGGGTCTGGAAGAACGCGCCGGAATGGAAATGCGGCTGGTTCCACAGGGCGTTGGCCGAGACGTAGAACAGCGTGATTGCGAACGCGGTGATGCCGCCGACCAGCGCAGGGTTCTGCGTCACGGCGCGGGCCGACAGTGCAAGGCCTTCCCGAAGCAGGCCCGGCGGTTCGTCGTCGAGATCAAGCAATCTTGCGGATCGAGCCATCTGTTTCTTCTTTCTTTGCCTGATTGGCCGGATTGTGCAGGACCGACACTTTCTCCGTCGCTCCCGTGGGCCCTGCTACCGGCAGTCCTATCGTCACCGTGGTGCCCTCGCCCGGGGCGCTTTCGACCGACATCGAGCCTTCATGCAGCTTGACGAGCCCCTTGACGATCGAAAGGCCGAGACCCGTGCCCTCGAACTGGCGTGTCAGGTCGTTCTGCACCTGCACGAACGGTTCGCCGAGGCGCGTCAGGTCGCTGTCCGCGATCCCGATGCCGTTATCCGAAACCCTGATCTGAAGCATGCTGCCCAACCGCGACGCCTCGATCGAGATATGGCCCGATTGCGGCGTGAACTTGATGGCGTTCGACAGCAGGTTGAGGAGCATCTGCTGGATGGCGCGCCGGTCGCCCTGTATCTCGCCGACGCTCGCCGCGATGCGCGTTTCCAGCTCGATCTGCTTGGCGGCGGCATGCCCGGTCATCATGGAGCGGCAGAGCTCGACAGCTTCAGCGACCGCGAACGGTTCGCAGTTCACTGCATAGGAGCCGGATTCGATCTTGGAGACGTCGAGGATCGCGTTGACCACCGACAGGAGGTGGTTTCCCGACTCCTCGATCAACGCCACATATTCGCGCTGGCGCGGGTCGGCGAACTCGCCAAGCATCCCCCGTCGCATCATCTCCGAAAAGCCGATGATGGCGTTAAGAGGCGTGCGCAATTCATGGCTCACCGTCGCGAGGAAGCGCTTCTTGGCTGCCTCCGTGCTGTCGGCGCGCTCCCTTTCCGCCTCCAGCGCCTCGCGAAGCGCGGCATGGCGTGAATCGTCGCGGATGGTCGCGACGCACGCGCCCGCGCGTTCGCCATCGACCGCGAAACGGATCGTCACGGGCAGGTAACGGGGTGCCTGTTCGGGCGGGCTGCCTGCCGGCAGCCGAAGCCTGACCTCGGCAGCGGAATGCGGGGCGCCGCGCTTCACGTCGGCTAGCGCGCAAAGGTAGGTCACGCGGTCGGCGACATGGATGCGTTCGAACAGGCCCCGTCCCAGAAGCATGTCCGACGGCACATTGATGAAGCCGGCGGTGTCGCGGTGGATTTCGGTCACGTCACCTGCCGGCGATATCGCCAGGACCAGCGCATCGTCTTCCGGCCCCGCGATGGCGGCGTTCGCTGCCCGCGCGGCGTCTTCCCTTGCCCTGAGCAAGCTTGTCACGCGCGGCAGGACCGACGCGCCGTAGGCTGCGATCACAAGCCATTGCCACGCACTGCCCGCGACTGCGAGCGTTCCGCCGGCCGAGGCCGCGATCAGCACTGCGATCATCCCGGCCGTCGCCATTGCGCTGGCGCGCATCGCTTTGGCGCTGCCGCGCAGGAGCGCCGCTTCGATGGCCGGCGCGAAGGCGAGAAGGAACATTGGCGATGCGACGCCGCCGGCAATCGCTACAACGGCTGTCGAGAATGCCACGCCGAGCGCGAAGGCGAGTTTCTCGGCGATGTCGGTGGAGCCCAGCCAGGCGACCATGAGGGCCAGAGACCACGACAGGCCGAACGTCCCCGATACCGCGGCGACCGTCAGGGGTATGCCGAACAGCGACGGCATCGTCATGCACAGCGCCAGGCCGGCAATGAACGGTGCGGCCAGCACCGTGGCGATGAAACGCCGCTGATGCTCGCGCGTCCGTGCGTCGGTGATTTCCGGGCGGACGAGGCGATCGCAGGCGGCGGTCAACTGACCTGCCCGTTCACCGATGATGGTAGCCGTGAAACTCAACGCAACGCACTCTCGCCTGGCCCGTTTTCTCGGGTCGATTTGTTTGCCCGAAGGTTCGCATCGAGCCTTTAATGAATGAATAAATGGCGTGGCCGAAACGGGGATGCGGGCGGCGAAAAACCCGTTTCGAGGCCCGCGAAAGGCATGCAATTCAGTGCATGGTAAACAGAGGGTAAGACCCGGCGGCTGCCCGTCGCGGCTGCGATTTCCGGCCCCATGCCGACCTTTCCTCGAAAAATCCCAATGATTTCAGCAGGCTGAACAGCTAACGCACCGGCAACGGAAAGGATCGAATTGTCGCGAAATTTGGTTCGAAGGCAGATCGATAAAATTCGATGCAAATTTGCCTCAAACACGCCAGTCGCCTGAAAGCGGGTTTTCGGCTCCGTGCGCGATAGTGCGGTCAGAAGGCCGGAAGGCCCGAGGGGAATTGAGAGGACGTGGGACGATGGGTTTCATCATCAAATCCGCATTCTGGCTGTCGCTGGTGCTCTTGCTGATACCGGTCGGCGGCGACGACACGACCGAGACGGTCGGTCCCATCCAGGCATTCTTCGCCGCGCGCGAAGCCGTCGGCGACATCGCCGGCATGTGCGAGCGCAAGCCGGACGTCTGCGTCACCGGCAGGCTGGCGCTGTCGACCATCACGGTGCGTGCCCGCGAGAGCGCGCGCTATGCAATGGAAATGTTCGAGGACGAGCCGGCCGCCGACGCGCCTGCGGATGTTGCCTCCAGCGACCACATCACCACAGGTACGGTGGCCCCGCAGGCCGACTGACCCGATCCCACCGGCCTCTCGACCGGACCTTCGCCGGGGCGCGTTCGCCCCGGTTTTTTCGTGACGGGCGCAGCGCGGGTGACTATATCCTGCCTCATCATGACCGCCACGATTGAGCAGATCCTCGACGATTTCGAATTCCTGGACGACTGGGAAGAGCGCTACCGCTACGTCATCGAACTCGGCAACGACCTTCCACCATATCCCGACGCGGCGCGCGACGACGCGCACAAGGTGCGCGGCTGCGTCAGCCAGGTCTGGCTCGACACGGTGCGCGGCGCCGGCGAGGATCCCGTCCTCGAGTTCAGCGGCGATTCCGATGCGCATATCGTGCGCGGGCTCGTCGCCATCATGCTGGCGCTCTATTCGGGCCGCACGGCCAGCCGGATCGTCGCCATCGACGCCGAGGAGACGATGCGCAAGCTTGGCCTCGACGAACATCTGACGCCGCAGCGCGCCAACGGGCTGAGAGCGATGATCGAGCGGATCAGACAGGAGGCCGAGGCCGCGCTCGAGCCCGCCCGCCCCTCCGCCTGACGGCTTACACCGCCCGGACTTCACAGCGACGGCCGGTATCCCTGCGCGCCCCAGTGGAGGATCGCGTCGGTGCGGCCGCGCGGCGCGCGCGCCGGCTCGTAGTGGCGCGACAGGGCGCCGAGTGCGGCCTTGAGCACGATCTTCGCCGAGCGCGCCGGCCACTGGCGTTCCATCTCCACCGTCTCCAGGCCTTTCAGGAAGCAGCAGACATCGACCAGGACGCCGGCCAGTTCGGGGCCGACAGCGTCGAGCGCGCGCTCGACCCGTCGCCGCGCCGCGATCGCCGCGTCGGTCAGTTCCGCCTGTCCGCCGGCACCGCCGGAGCGCCGCCCGCCGGCCGCCACGGCCTGCCAGTTCGCGCCGAGACGCGGCATCAGCTGGCCGCGGGTGAAGTCGGCGCGCAGCCGTTCGCCGGCACCAACCTCCACCGCCGACAGGAACGGCCGGCCGTCGCGGGCCTTGCGGCGGGCGATCTGGGCGAGCGGCGATTCGGCGAGATTGACGACGACCTGCTCGGGCCCCGCCGGGCCGGCAAGCGTCGCGGCTTCGAGCATGCGATGCTGGTCCTGGAAACCGTCGCCGCCCTCGCCGCGCCGCAGCCGCGCGTAGCCCGCCGGCGTCAGCGCGATGGTTCCGCCGCGCCGTTCGACCAGGCCCGACCGCGCCAGGGCAGCGAGCGCCCTCGCAGAGAGCGTGATCGCCGCGCCGTCGTCGCGCTCGACGACGATCTTTCCCGCGACGGCCGCCGTGCCGACCTTTGCCCGGCCGGCTTCCAGGTGCCGCAGCAGGCGCTGCGCATCCGCGTCAGCCTTCATGGCGCTGCCCCGGCGCCCGCGCACGCAGCGATGCCGCCGCGATCCGCTCCGTCACGGTGACCAGCCGGTCGAACTCGTCGTCGTCGCGCAGGTCCTCGACGATGTGGCAGGCATGCTGGACGGTCGTCCTGTCGCGCCCGAAAGCGCGGCCGATATCCGTCATGGAGAGCTGCAGCGTGACATGGGCGACGTACATGGCGATCTGGCGAACACGCGCGATGCGCAGCGCGGTGCGCCCCGGCGCCCGGATGTCGCGGCCCGATACGTTGAAGAGCGCGGCAGCCACGTCGATCAGGCATTCGCAGATCTCGATCGAGCGCTCTTCCCGATTGCCGACCGCAGGACGCCTGGGACGCACTTCCGGGCCCGACAATCCGACTGAGGACGGTTGAGAAGGGAACGTATACGCGAAGGATAGAGCTGGCACGATATGCATCCTTGGATTGTAGGAATGTTTTCTTATATCGCGCCACATCGAGTGAGGGAACAAATTGCCGGCAAAATCAGGCCGGCTTCCCGCTATCTCCTTGTAACTAAATAATTAATCTCTCAATCCAGGGTTGATTTCGGTTTCATTTGTCCCCGCATTCCGTGCCCGCGGCAATAGTTCCGCGGACGAAACCGCGGAGACATGACCATGCCTGTCACCACTGAAGAGGCGCTCGAGTTCATCCGCGCCGGCAGGGAGGCTGCTTCCCATGCGCGGCGCCTCGTCGCCTTCCAGCTTGCCACGGGTCTGGATCTGGCGCAGGCGCTTGCCGCGCCACCCGGCGAGCGGGAACGCATCGTGCGAAGGGTGTCCCGTCTCGTCGAGCGAGAACGGCTCAAGGGCGCGGGGCGGCATTGGTCCTACGACCTCAACCGTCACATCGCACTTGCGGAGGCGCTGAACTGTCTCCGTGGCGAGCCGGACGACGGGAAACCCGAACCTGCCGGGGCAGCGGTTCGGCGACCCACACACGCGCCGGGCGCAGATGGACGAACGGCGCCCCAAGGCGCCGTTGTCGGTGTATCCGGTCGTTCCGGCGAGGCCGGACGCTTGCCGCGGCTCAGCGGGTCTTGCGCTTCTTGCGGCCCAGGCCCATCTTCTTCGCCAGTTGCGACCGTGCCGCCGCATAGGACGGGGCGACCATCGGATAGGACGCCTCGAGACCCCACTTCTCGCGATACTGCTCCGGCGTCAGGCCGTAGTGGGTCATCAGGTGCCGCTTGAGCGACTTGAACTTCTTCCCGTCCTCGAGACAGATGATGTAGTCGTCATGCACCGACTTCTTCGGGTTGACCGCCGGCTTCGGCTTGTCGACCTGAACCGGCTCGGCGACCGACCCCACGCGGCCGAGCGCGGCATGCACGTCGGCGATAAGGTTCGGTAGTTCGCCGACGGGAACCGGATTGTTGCTGACATAGGCGGCGACCACATCCGCCGTCAGTTCGATAAGTGCGTCATTGTTTTGCACGGTCGTTTCCGTTGCGTCCATTTCATGCCCCAATTCAACTGCGGATTTTTTTCGATGTTCTGTTTTGTCAAGCAGCGGCGCGCTCAGTCCCGCGCGCCCTAAACGATTGCGAATCGTTGAAACAATAACTTCATGAAACTACAAATATTGCAAGTCAACTCATTCTTTCCGTCCATCTGCAATGCATGGTGAACATAAACGTAACAGAGAGGTGATTTTTGCGGCTATTGATCACTGCAAGAACCGCGTCTCAATAGAATAGCTTATTCTTCATAGAGATTTTTTATCAGATGCAACCGCAACTTTACGTTGATTGCGGCCCATTCACTCGGTCGGCATCGCCCGACGATACATTGTCTATCTCATCGAGCACCGAACCGTCCCACAAATGATATCCGGCCGCATAGGCGGCCTTGGCGAGCAGGTGCGCGGCAACCGGCGCGGTCAGCAGGAAGAAGACCACGCCCGCCAACGCGCGGGTCGAAACGGCCAGATCGTCGGCGAATACCGCAAGCGCGATCATCATCGTTCCCGAGCCGAGCGTGCCTGCCTTGGAGGCCGCGTGCATCCGGCTGTACAGGTCGGGAAACCGCAAAAGCCCGATCGCCGCGACAAGCGCAAAAGCCGCCCCCACGATGAGGAGAATACCGGTGATGTAGTTCTGCAAATCGGCGATCACGCCCCATCCTCCGTCTTTTCCTGACCGGGTCCGGGTGCGAACTCTTCCTTGACCTTCTGGCTGAGGATGAACCGCGCGAACGCGACGGTGGCAAGAAATCCGACCAGACCGAGCGCGATGGCGATGTCGAGGTAGAGCGTGAAGCCGGTCTTGATCCCCACTACCGCAATGAAGCCGATCGCGGTGACGGTCAGTGTGTCGAGCGCCAGTACGCGGTCGGGCAAGGTCGGCCCGAGGATGACGCGCCACATCGTCAGGATGAAAGAACAGCTCAGCAACACGAGCGCGACGATTTCCGCGATCTGCCGGAACTCCTGGGCGAAACTCATCGGAATGCCTCCAGTATCCGCCGCTCGAAGCCTTCGGCGATGTCGCGGCGCAACTGCTCGGGGTCAGAGCAGTCGAGGGCGTGGACGTAGAGCGTGCGCCGGTCCTCTGAAACATCGACCGACAGCGTCCCCGGCGTCAGCGTGATCAGGTTGGCAAGGAGAGTGATCTCGAAATCGCGGTCGACCTTCAGCGGATAGGCGAAGATGCCCGGCTTTATGTCCAATTTCGGAGACATGACGAGGACAGCGACGCGCCATGCCGAAAGAACGAGCTCGTAGACGAACAACAACGCTAGCGCGAATATCCGGTAGGACCGCGTAAGATATCCGGTCGAGCCGACCTGCTCGCGGATCAGATACAGCGCCGCGGTTCCGAGCACGAACCCGAAGAACAGGTTCAGGAAGCTGAACGATCCGGTAACGGCGGCCCAGGCGACGGCGAGAAGGATGTTGTTGAGAAACAGCGCCATTACCGGACCCCGGCTGGAAAGACCGCGTCGATATAACCCGAAGCATCGAGCAGGCCGGCCGCCGCCATGTCGGCCATCCCGACCAGCGGCTCGGGGTAGATCCCGATCGCGAACGCCGCCGCCGTCAGCACGCCGAGTGAAACATAGCCGACCAGCGGTGCCGCGGCCGGTTCCCGTTCCTGCGCGTCCGCGGAGCTCGGACGCCAGAAGGCAAGGATGAAGACGCGTCCCATGGCGATGGTGGTCAGCAAGCCGCTGGCGAGGATGGCGAGGCCGAGCCACCATGCGCTGTCATCGAGCGAGGCGCGGACGAGCATCACCTTGGGCCACAGCCCCGAGCCCGGCGGAAGCCCGGCGACGGAAAAGAACAGCAGCAGCGCGAAGGCCGCGAGCAGCGGCGCCTGGCGGTAGAGACCGCCCAGTTCGTGCAGCGAGTAGCTTCCGCCGAGCGCGCGCATCACGCCGGCCAGAATGTAGAGCGCGGTCATGACGATCATCGAGTGCACGGCATAGACGATCGTGCCCGAGATTCCCAAAGGCGTCGAGATGGCGATGCCCGCGAGCATCACGCCGATGCCCGACACCACGATGAAGCCGAGGACGCGGCGGATATCGGATTGCGACAAGGCACCCAGGACGCCGATGATCATAGTCGCCGCGGCGATCCACGAAATCAGTTCCGCAAGCGCCGCGCGTTCGGGCGCGAAAAGCATCACCTCGGTACGCAGCAACGCGTAGATGCCGACCTTGGTCAACAGTCCGCCAAACAGCGCGCCGGTCACGATCCGCGGCGTATGATAGGAGGCGGGAAGCCAGAAATTGACGGGGAAGGCCGCGGCCTTCATGCCGAATGCGAGAAGATACATCACGCCGAGCGTCATCAGCGGCGCCGTCTCGCGCAGTCCCGCAGCCTTGCGCGCGATGTCGGCCATGTTCAGCGTGCCGAACGCGCCGTAGAGCAACCCGGTCGCGATGAGGAACAAAGTCGTGGCGACGAGGTTGAGCACCGCGTACTTGGTCGCGCCATCGATCTGTTTGGGTTCCGACCCCAGGATGATCAGGCCGAAGGACGAGATCAGGAAGACCTCGAACCAGACATAGAGGTTGAAGATATCGCCGGTCAGGAACGAGCCGCTGACACCCGCCATCATCAGGAGCAGGAACGGATAGAAACCGTATCGGCGGCCGGTCGCATCGATGTCGAACAGCGAGAATACGGCGGCCACCAGCGCCACCAGCGCCGACGCCGCGGCCAGCGTCGCGCCCAGCGCATCGGCCGCGAACGCGATGCCGAACGGCGGCAGCCAGCGGCCCATCGTCATCACCACCGGGCCCTGATCGAGCACGCGGACGAGAAGACCGATATCGACGGCCAGAAGCAGCGCCAGCGCGGCGATCGCGATCAGGCCCTGGGTGCGCGTGTAGTGCCGGAACATCAGGAGCACGGCGCCGGCGAGGATCGGCAGCGCGACGGGCGCGATCACCAGCCAGTCGCCGAGCGGAACGTCTGCGAGGATCATCGCATCGGACAGGTTCACGCCGGTGGTGGATTCGACTGCCATGGCGACCTCAGTATCCCAGCGGCGGGAGTTCCTCGCCCTCCGGCTCGGCGAGCCTCATGCCTTCGGTGTCGTCGGTGCCCAGCGTCTGGTAGGCGCGGTAGCCGAGCACGAGCAGGAAGGCGAAGAACGAGAACGAGATGACGATCGCCGTCAGGACGAGCGCCTGCGGCAGCGGATTCGCCGTCGGGATGACCGACACGGCCAGGTCGTCCGGAATGATCGGCGGGATCTCGCGCGTCAGCCGGCCGGAGGTGAAGATCAGAAGATTGACGCCATTGCCGAGGATCGCGACGCCGAGCAGGATGCGGATGACGTGCTTCGACAGAAGCAGGTAGATCGAAACGGCGAAGAACACCGCGATCAGGACTGCGAGCGCGGTCTCCATCAGGCGTGATCCCTTTCCTCGAGCGCCAGCGCGGTCGACGTGATCGAGCCGACGACGACGAGATAGACGCCGATGTCGAAGAACAGCGGGGTCGACAGATCCACCGAAAGGCCGAAGAATTCAGGCGTCGCCCAAAGCCCGGTGAGGAAGGGTACGTCGAGGAAGAAGGACAGGACGCCCGACAGGCCCGCCAGCAGCAGGCCGAACCCCGAAATCGCCATCGGATGGAAGTACATCGCACGCCGCACCGGCGCGACGCCGCAGGCAATGCCGTAGATCGCGAAGGCCGACGCGGCGATCAGGCCGCCGATGAAGCCGCCGCCGGGCTCGTTGTGGCCGCGCAGCAGCACGAAGATCGAAAACAGCACCATCAGGCTGGTGAGATAAGGCGCCGTCGTGCGGAAGATCACCGTACGCATGTCAGGCTGCTCCTTTCGCCGCGACTTCGTCGGCGCGCGGCTTGCGGGTCCGGATCCGAACCAGTGCCAGGATCGACAGGCCCGCGACCATCACGACCGCGATCTCGCCCAGCGTGTCGAGGCCGCGGAAATCGACGAGGATGACGTTCACGACGTTGCGGCCATGGGCGATCGTGTAGGAATAGGCGTTGAAGAATTCGGTCAGCGTCGCGTCGAAGGGTCCCTGCGTGACCTTGAGCAGCGTCAGGCCGAAGCCGGCGCCGCAGGCGGCGGCGACCGAGATGTCGACCAGCTTCTCCACGGTAGGGCGATGATCGGCCGGCGTCAGCTTCAGCCGCGTCATGACCAGCGCGAGGATAACCACCGAGAGGGTCTCGACCATGAACTGCGTGAACGACAGGTCGGGCGCGCCGAAGATCATGAACAGAAGTGCGACGGCGAAACCCTGGATGCCCAGCGACACGATCGCCGTCAGCCTGTCCTTGGCGTATATGACCGCGCCCAGCCCGATCACGGCAATGGCGATGATCGACCATTCGTAGAAATGCATGTCGGGGAAGTCCGGGACCGCCGGCAATTCGTCGAACACCACCATCGGCACGAGCATCGAGGCTGCGACCAGCACGAAGGTGATCGTCATGTAGATATCGAGCTTGCCGCTCTGGATGACCTGCGTCACGCCGCGCGATCCGCGGATCAGGCCGCGCATGGCCTGGTCGAAGCCCTTGTCCGGCCCCCACCCTACGGTCGTCAGCGTGGCCGCGATGGCATCGCGCAGGCGGTCGATGGCCAGATAGACCAGCACGCCGAGAACGATCGTGACGGCCGAAAGTGCCAGCGGCACGCTCAGATGCGGTACAACCGAGATGTGGACCTCGACAGGCGTGCCGGCGACGGCGGTCGCCATCGGGCTCGAGAACAGGCCGTGGCTCCATTCCGAAAACAGCGCGGCGACGATACCGGCCAGGCCCAGAATGACGGGTCCGAGCCACAACAGCACCGGGCCCTCATGGGCGTGTTTCGGCGTGTCGCGATGGGGCCCCAGGAACGGCTTCAGCGCGACGGCGAAGCCGACGGCGAACATCAGCGCATTGCCGATGATCGCGACGACGAGGAGGAAGATCGTCCAGCCGTCGGAAAAGCCGAGGGCGGCATAGATCTCCTCCTTGGCGAGGAAGCCGAAAAGCGGCGGCAGCCCGCCCATCGAGATCGCCGCCACCAGTGCCGCGGCGAAGGTCACCGGCATCGCGGCCCGCAGGCCGCCGAGCCTGCGGACGTCGCGCGTCCCGGCCTCGTGGTCGATCGTGCCGGCGACCATGAACAGCGCGCCCTTGAACATCGAATGCGCAATCAGGTAGAGCACCGCCGCCTCGACCGCCTTCTCCGAGCCGAAGCCGGTGAGCATCACCAGGAGGCCGAGCGAGGCGACCGTCGTGTAGGCGAGCATCAGCTTGAGGTCGGTCTGGCGGACCGCCAGCAATGTGCCGGTCAAAAGCGTCGCGCCGCCGAACAGCGGCAGGATCGTCTCCCATTCCGCCGTCTCGCCCATCACCGGGTTCAGGCGCATGACCAGATAGACGCCGGCCTTCACCATGGTCGCCGAATGCAGGTAGGCGGAGACCGGCGTCGGCGCCTCCATCGCGTTCGGCAGCCAGAAGTGAAACGGCACCTGCGCCGATTTCGTGAACGCGCCGCCGAGCACGAGAACGAGGGCGGCGAGATAGAACGGGCTGTCGCGAAGCACGCTGCCGCTCGTCACCAGCGCCGACAGTTCGGACTGTCCGGTCGCCATCCAGGTGACCAGCAGGCCGGCCAGCAGCGACAGCCCGCCGAGGCCGGTGACGACCAATGCCTGAAGGGCGGCGCGGCGCGACGCCTCGCGACCGTGATCGAAGCCGATCAGCAGGAACGAGGTGATCGAGGTCAGTTCCCAGAAGACGAACAGCATCAGGAACGAGTCCGAGACGACCAACCCCTGCATCGCACCCATGAACATCAGGATGAACGAGAAGAACCGGCCCTGATGCTCGTGGCCCTTCAGGTAGCCCCCGGCATAGAGAACGATCAGCGTGCCGATTCCGGAGATCAGCAGCGCGAAAGTCAGCGAAAGACCGTCGAGAAACCACGAAAACCTGACACCGAGGCTCGGAATCCAGTCATATCCGGCGGTAACGGCGCCGTTTTTTCCGACGGTTTCGAGGAATCCGGTGAAGTGGAAGAATATCCAGGCCGGGGCCAGAGCCAGCACCCAGGCGGCATTGTGTTTCAGGTAACGCGTGAGAAAAGGCGCCGCCGCCGCGGCGATGAACGGAAGAAAGAGCGCAAGAAATGTGAGCGATTGCCCCGTCGTCTGCATTCCCCTCAGCTGTCCCCGTTTATCCTGGCGCCGGCTTGTTTGTTGGCCGTCAAATAGCGGCTCGTTCCCGGCGGAGCAAGGCCGGTGCGACAATCAGGACCCAACCGTCACGCACTTGCGCACGAAGAGTTGAGCATCGCCCCGGCGCTGACAAACGGCAAGCGGCGCACTACATTACCGGCACAGTTTACCGGAGATATCAGCGATGCAGGACACCGTGCGAGCGAAAGTGGTCAAGACCGATGCGGAATGGCGCGAGCAGCTCACGCCGGAGCAGTATCACATCACACGCGAGCACGGCACCGAACGCGCGTTCACCGGGCCGAACTGGGATACGAAGGATGAGGGGCTCTACCGCTGCGTCGCCTGCGGCAAGCCGCTGTTCCGCTCCGAGACCAAGTTCGATTCAGGCACCGGGTGGCCGAGCTTCTACGCACCGGTCGATAACGAAGCGGTGTCGGAGTATTCCGACCGGTCGTGGTTCATGACACGGACCGAGATACGATGCGCGGATTGCGATTCGCATCTCGGCCATGTGTTCAAGGACGGGCCGCGGCCGACCGGCCTGCGCTACTGCATGAACGGCCACGCGCTCGATTTCGAGAAGGACTGAGGGCGCCGGTCACATCGGCGCGATGTAGCGCCCGTAGACCCAGCCGGTGACGTAGTTGCCGTCGCGGGCCGGATCGTGCCAGACCTCGCACCACTGGTAGCGGACCTCCTGGGCCTGGAGCCAGTTGGGCATGCCCGAGATGTCGAACAGGTCGACATTGCCGGTGCAGCGCCCGGTCATCTGCATCGGCGTGCCGTTCGGATAGGCGGCCTGCTTGCGCGACTTGCCCGACGGGTATGCGCGCACGTTCAGCGTATCGCCCCACGGCACGTTCGCGACCTCCCAGGCCACGAAGGCCGATGCCGAGGCGCGCGAGGCGCCGGCGAAACCGGCAAGCGTGGAAAAGGCGACGGCGACCGCGGCCGCCTTCATCAATGTATTCATCTTTCTGCTCCTCCCTTTGGGCAGCTGGTGATGACGCCTTATGACGAATTGCCGTTGAACCGGTGATGATCCCGGTGTTCATACGACGTTCAAACAAATCCGACTGCGAGGAACGATGCAGGACAAGACGAGCACCGACGCATTTCTGCCGCCTGCGCCGAAGAAGGTGCCGCATTCCGATACCTGGCACGGGATAACGCGCAGCGACGACTATGCCTGGCTCAGGGCGGACAACTGGCAGGAGGTGTTTCGCGACCCCGGGCTGCTCGATCCCGAAATCCGCGCGCATCTCGAGGCCGAGAACGCCTATCAGGCTGCGATGCTCGAGGATGTTGCGGCGCTCCGCGCGACGCTGGCCGCCGAAATGCGTGGCCGCATCAAGGAGGACGATTCCTCCGTGCCGATGAAGGACGGCCCCTATGCCTACGGCACGTCCTACGTCAAAGGCGGCGAGCACCCACGCTACCTGCGCACGGCGCGCGACGGCAGCCAGGAAACGATCCTCATCGACGGCGACCGCGAGGCGGAAGGCAAGGCGTATTTCCGCATCGGCGGCGTCGACCATTCGCACGACCACGAACGCCTGCTGTGGGGCTACGACGACAAGGGATCGGAGTTCTACACGCTGCGGGTGCGCGACATCGCGACCGGCGCGGACTCATCCGAAACGGTGACCGACACCAGCGGCTCGGGTGTTTGGAACGCCGCCGCGTCCGGTTTCTACTACACGCGCGTCGACCCCAACCATCGGCCGTCCAAGGTGCTGTTCCATCGCATCGGAGACACCGAAGTCCGGCTCGTCTACGAGGAAACGGATCCCGGCTTCTTCATGAGCGTCGGCGGAACGCGCGACAAGAACTGGATCTTCATCTCGATCTCCGACCACGAGACGTCGGAATACCGGGTCCTGCCCGCGGGCGATGATGACGCGCAGCCGTTGCTCGTCGCCGCGCGGGAGACCGGGGTTCAGTACGATCTCGAGGAAGGCGGCGACATCTTCTTCATCCTCACCAACGCCGACGGCGCCAAGGATTTCATGGTGATGACGGCGCCGGTCGACCGGCCGGGCCGCCAGAACTGGCAGGAGCTCGTGCCGCACGAACCGGGCCGGCTGATCCTCGCGATCATGGGCTTTCGCGACTTTCTCGTACGGCTCGAACGCAAGGACGGCCTGCCGCGCATCGTCATCCGCGAGCGTGCCAGCGGCGCGGAGCACATGATCGCGTTCGAGGAGGAAGCCTATTCGCTCGGCCTTCACGGGTCGCTGGAATATGACACCGACATTGTGCGCCTGAACTACTCGTCGATGACCACGCCGGCGCAGCTCTTCGACTACAATATGCGGACGCGCGAGCGGACGCTCCTGAAGACACAGGACGTGCCGTCCGGCCACGAGCCGGAGCATTATGTCACCCGTCGGCTGATGGCACCCGCTGCGGACGGGGAAAGCGTTCCGGTCTCGCTGCTCTACCACAGGGACACGCCGCTCGACGGCACGGCGCCGTGCCTGATCTATGGCTACGGTGCCTACGGCATCGCCATACCGGCTGCCTTCAACACAAACGTCCTGTCCCTGGTCGACCGCGGCTTCATCTACGCGATCGCCCATATTCGCGGCGGCAAGGACAAGGGCTACGGCTGGTACGAGGCCGGCAAGCGCGAGCGAAAGACGAACACGTTCACCGACTTCATCGCCGCCGCCAGGCACCTGGTGGCTGAGGGCTTCACGCGGCATGACCGGCTGGTCGCGCAGGGCGGCTCGGCTGGCGGACTGTTGATGGGCGCGGTCGCCAACATGGCGCCGCAGGATTTCGCGGCGATCGTCGCCGAGGTGCCGTTCGTCGACGTCCTGTCCACGATGCTGGACGAAACCCTGCCGCTCACGCCGCCGGAATGGCCGGAATGGGGCAACCCGATCACGTCCGAGCGGGACTACGCGACGATCGCGTCCTATTCGCCCTACGACAAAGTCGCCGCACTGCCCTACCCGCCGATCTTCGCGGTCGCAGGCCTGACCGATCCCCGCGTGACCTATTGGGAACCGGCCAAGTGGGTCGCGAAGCTGCGCGACAACTCGACCAGCGGCAATCCGGTGCTGTTCAAGATCAACCTCGATGCCGGCCATGCCGGGGCGTCGGGCCGATTCTCGCGCCTGCACGAGATCGCCTGCAACTACGCCTTCGCGCTGAAGATGACAGGGCACGCCGACACGACGCCGAAAAGCTGACAGCACAGAAGCGGCTTGGCCGGCGCCGCAGCCATGCGGGTGCCGCCACTCGGATCGGATCCGTCCGCCGGACATCACAATCCTTCCGCCCTACGCGACCGGGATTGACATTCCGTCGACTCTCAATCAATTGATTGATTGATGAGCATTCCCTGCCCCGAACCACTGACCGGCCGGCGTCGCGAGATCGCGGCGGCGGCTCGGTCGCTGGTCGCCGAACGCGGCTTCGAAGGTCTGCGCACGCGCGATATCGCCGATCGCGTCGGCATCAACATCGCGACGCTGCACTACCACGTACCGACGAAGGAGGCGCTCATCGAACTGCTCGCGCTGTCGATGCGCGACGACTTCATGGCGCAGAACATCGCGCGGCCGCGCGAAGGCCGTCCGCCGGTGGAACGGCTGCGCATGGAACTGGACGATTTCCGTGAAACGCTCGAGACCGACTACGAACTGATGCTGGCGCTCGCCGAACTCATCGAGCGGGCGCGGCGCGACGAGAACGTCGCCGCGGCGATCCGGCCCATGCAGAAACACTGGCGCACTCAGATCGAGACGATCCTGGCCGAGGGCCGCGACGACGGCAGCTTCCGGACCGATCTCGACCCGGAAGCTGCCGCGATCATGGTGATCGGCACACTGACGACCTTTCCGCGCTTCGAAGGCCCCAATCCGAAGGCGTTCGACCGCATCGCAGCCGAACTGTGGCGCGCCATCATCAATCCCGGACGGGACGACCCGCCCGGTCCCCAGATCCTCCCCGGGACTTAGACACCATGAACACCCCTCCCCAATCGGTCGACCAGATCGAGGCCCACCCGCAACGCTGGATCGGCCTTGCCGTGATCCTGATCGCGGCTTTCATGAACCTTATCGACGTCACCATCGTCAACGTTGCCCTGCCCCGGCTCCAGGCCGGTTTCGGCGCCACGAGCAGCCAAATCGAATGGGTCGTCGCGGCCTATGTCCTGGCGTTCGCGCTCGGCCTTCTGCCGTTCGGCCGCTTGGGCGACGCGGTCGGGCGCAAACGCATGTTCCTGATCGGGATCACCGCCTTCACCGTCTTTTCGGCGATATGCGGCATGGCGCCGAGCATGAACGCGCTGATCGTCGCGCGCATCTTCCAGGGCTTCGCCAGCGCGATGATGATGCCGCAGGTGCTGGCGATCGCGCAATTGATGTTCCCACCGCACGAGCGCGGCTTTGCATTCTCCTTTTTCGGGCTTTCCGCCGGGCTCGCCTCGGTCGCCGGGCCGCTGGTCGGCGGCCTGCTGATCAGCGCCGACCTGTGGGGGCTCGACTGGCGGCCGATCTTTCTCGTCAACATTCCGATCGGCATCTTCGCGATATTCGCCGGCCGGGCTCTGATCCCCGACTTGCCGAGCCACCCCGACCTGAAGCACGATATCGGCGGCATCGTGATCGCCGGCGTGTCGATCATGCTTCTGGTCTTTCCGCTGATCGAAGGCCACGCGCTGGACTGGCCGTGGTGGACCTTCGCGATGATCGCCGCCTCGTTCGTGGGCCTCGGCTGCTTCTATCTCCACGAACGCCACCAGGAGCGGCGTGGCGCCAGCGAATTGCTGCCGGTATCGCTCCTGCGCAACAGGAACTTCCTCATCGGCGTCGCGATGGCGACCCTGTTCTTTTCCGGCATGGCGGGGTTCTTCCTGATCCTTGCCGTCTTTCTCCAGACGGGCTTCGGGTTTTCGGCGCTCCAGTCCGGCCTGACCACCGTTCCCTTTCCGGTCGGCGTGCTCCTGGCGTCCCTCGTCACAGGGCGTCTCGGCGGCCGCTGGCCGCGCAGGCGCGTCGCGGTCGGATCGATCATCGTGGCGGGCGGCATGGCGTTCCTGAAGCTGCGCGTCGGCGAGGTCGGCGACGCCGTCGACCACTGGCAGTTCATGCCGCCGCTGCTGATCTCCGGCTTCGGCATGGGCATCGGCATCTCGTCGCTCTTCCAGACGGTTCTCGCCAACGTGCCGCCGCGCGATGCCGGAGCCGGCGCAGGCGCGCTACAATCGTTCCAGCAGATCGGCAGCGCCCTTGGGATCGCCATCTCCGGACAGATCTTCTTCACGCGGCTCGCCGAGATGTTCGCGACCGGCCACGCGCAGCATGCGGCTTTCGTTGCCGGCCTCGACGATGCGCTGATCTACGAAATCACAGCATTCGCGGTGGTGGCGGTGATGGTGTTCCTGCTGTCGAAGCCGCAACCGGAAGAAGCCGGCGCCGGGCATGCGCAGCATGGCGGAGAGAAGCCGCCGGTGCCGGTGGAACTGTAGATAAGCGAACCGACGGTCCGTGGCCTAGTTGCGCGTGTAGCCGTTCGGATGTCCCGGGATGGCTTTCAGATAGGCGGCAATCGCCTCGCGATCGGCGGCGGGAAGCAGGGCCATGTTCTTCTGCACCTCGACCATCGCGCCGCCAACGGAATCGAAGTCCGGCGTGAAGCCGGTTTCGAGGTAGTTGGCGATGTCGCCGGCGGACCAGCCGCCGAGCCCCTGCTCAGCCGGCGTGATGTTCGGCACGACGCCGTCGCCTTCGGCGGCCCTGGCGCCGGAGAGCCAGCGGTCGAGCTTCGGACCTCCCGAGAACAGCCGCGGCGTATGGCACTCGCCACAATGTCCCGGGCCCTCGACGAGGTATCGCCCCAGCACCAGCTGCTCGTTCGTCTCGTCGACAGCCACGACGGGCTCGTCGCGCATGTAGAGAAGCTTCCATGCGCCAACGCCGCGACGGATGTTGAACGGAAATGAAAGCCTGTGGCCGGGGGCGGCACCCGGAACCGCCGGCAGCGTCTTCAGGAATGCATGGAGATCAGCGATGTCGGCGGGCTTCATGCGTGCGTAGGACGTATAGGGAAATGCCGGGAAGTAGTGCCGGCCATCCGGCGAAACGCCCTTCATCATCGCGTTGACGAGATCGCCGGCCGACCAGTTGCCGATGCCGTCGGTCGCGTCCTGCGAAATGTTCGGCGCCACGAAGGTGCCGAACTCGGTCGCCAGTTCCACGCCGCCGCCGAGCCGAAGGCGATCGTCGCCTTCGGCCTTGGGAGCGGCATGGCATGACGTGCAGCCGCCGGCCCAGAAGATGCGCTCGCCCCTTTCGGCGTCGCCCTCCGGCAGGCCGGCGATAACGGATGCGTCGACAGTCTGCGGTGCGGTCACGAACCAGAAGGCAATGCCACCCAGGATGGCAAGCAGGACGAGGAGTCCGATGAGCCTCTTGATGAACCGCATCCGCCGATCGTCACCCCTTCTTCACGCGGAAGGTCTGGTGGCACCCGCCGCAATTCGAAGCCACAGTACCGAACTGCGCGCGAAATGTCTCTACGTCCTGCGGGTCGGCTGCAACGGCCGCGGCAGTATCGGCCCGGAACTTCTCGATCGCAGCCATAAAGTCGTCCGGCTTCTCCCAGATCGCGGGGGCGGCGATCGTTTCGGCGCCCATGTCGCTGCCCTCGGGGAACAGCGTCGCGGGATCGAGCATCTCGGCGTTCTTCGCGAGCTGCTCGAGCGCGGTCTTCACCACGGCTGCGTCGAAGTCCTTCTCGCCCTTCGCGATCGGCGCCAGGATGCCCATCTGCTGTCCGTTGGATTTCATCAACGCGATGCGATCCTCGATCGGGCCGGCCATGGCCGTGGTGGCCAAGATCGCGATGGCCGATGTTGCTGCTATCAGAATCCTCATGAAAACCTCCGGTTGGACTGTGCGCGGGTCGCCGAACACGAACGGATTCCTACGTGGTAAAAATCCCCACGACCTATTCACGCTTCCGTGAAGCCTCGATGACGACGACGTCCGCACCATGAAAAAAGCCCGGCGACGACGCCGGGCTTTCTGTCTGGCCGCAGTCGGGCTCAGGCCTTTTCGTAGAGCTCCAGGACGTAGTCCCAGTTGATCAGGTTGTCGACGAAGGCCTCGAGATATTTCGGCCGCGCGTTGCGGTAGTCGATGTAGTAGGAGTGCTCCCACACATCGACGCCGAGCACCGGCGTCGCGCCGTGGACCAGCGGGTTCTCGCCGTTCGGCGTCTTCATGATCTCGAGCTTGCCGCCCTTGACGGCGAGCCATGCCCAGCCGGAGCCGAACTGCGTCGTGCCGGCGTTGATGAAGTCGGAGCGGAATTTGTCGTAGCCGCCGAGATCGCTTTCGACGGCTTTCTCCAGCGCGCCCGGCAGCTTCTTGCCGCCGCCACCCTTCTTCATCCATTTCCAGAAATGGATGTGGTTGTAGTGCTGGCCGGCATTGTTGAAGAGGCCGGGATTCTTGCCGTAGGATTCCTTGACGATCTCCTCCAGCGACTTGTTCTCCATGCCCGCTTCGGCGGCAAGCTTGTTGCCGTTGTCGACATAGGCCTTGTGGTGCTTGTCGTGGTGATATTCCAGGGTTTCCTTCGACATGTAGGGCTGCAGCGCCTCATAGTCGTACGGCAGGTCCGGCAGTTCGAAAGCCATCGTGTCATCTCCCTCGTTGGATTGGTAATCGGCAAGTGCCGCTGGTGAACGGATAGCGGGTACGCCCGTGAGAGGAACGCGGGCCTCCGCAGCGGGTTCCTTCTAGACCATGTTCGCGAAAAGTGGATACCGGTTTTCGGACGGGACCATGGTCCACCTCGTCAATTTTCGATCATTTTGCGGCCCGAGGTGAATCCACCTCGCCGCGGAATGGTCTAAAGCAAAACGCATCGCGATTGAAACGGTTCTGTCTCCGGCCGTCAGGAATGCGCCCATTCCCAATAAAGATCGCGAGCCTTCTTCGCCACCGGTCCCGGCTGGAGGTCACGATCCTCGATACGGGTCACGGGCACGATCTTGGAGTGGTTTCCGGTCGAGAATATCTCGTCGGCGGACATAAAGTCCTCCACCGACAGCGTCTTTTCCACCACCTCCTGCCCGGCATCGCGCAACAGGCCGATCGCCCTCGACCGGGTGATTCCGCTCAGGAAGGTTCCGTTCGTCACCGGCGTATAGGTCACGCCGTCCCGGACCATGAAGACGTTCGAGGTGGCCGTCTCGGCGACGTTGCCCAGCATGTCGCGCACCAGCGCGTTGTCGAACCCGCGACCGCGCGCCTCCATGATGGCGCGGCCGTTATTCGGGTAGAGGCAGCCTGACTTGGCGTTGGTCGGCATCGTTTCGAGCGACGGGCGGCGGAATGGAGAAACCGTCACCGAGAAACCGCTCGGCGGCAGCATCGGCGCCTCGTAGAGGCACAGGCAGAACCGAGTCGAGTCGGGATCGGCCGGCACGCCCATGAAGCCGCCATGTTCGGCCCAGTACATCGGACGGACATAGATCGCTGTGTTGCCATCGAACTTCTTCACGCCGTCCCAGGCGAGCCCGACGATCTCCTCGGGCTTCATGGTCGGATTCAGCCCCAGCGCACGCGCCGAACTGTTGACGCGCGCAGCGTGCAGGTCGAGATCCGGCGCGACATCCTCGAACCATCGCGCGCCATCGAAGACACTGGATCCGAGCCACATCACGTGGCTACGCGGCCCGACGAGGGGGACGTTGCCCTCGTGCCAGTCGCCGTCGACGAATGTCCAGGTGAGGCTTTGCGCGGCGGTTGACACTGTCATCTGAAAAATCCCGATCTGATTGATGCGACATGGAAGCGGCTATGGATAAAGCCGTCAATCATGGCGTCAAAGGAAATGATCGGTCCAGCATGCAATCAGCGACCGTTGCCTTTGCCTCGCGCGCTCGTTACGAGTCGGCCATGCGCTATTCCGCTTTCGTTTTCGACGCCTACGGAACCCTGTTCGACGTCCATGCGGCGGTTCGCCGGCACGCCGCCGACATCGGCCCGGACGGCCAGGCGCTCTCCGAGATCTGGCGGGCGAAGCAGCTCGAATATTCGTGGATCTACACGCTGATGGGCTCCTATGCGGACTTCTGGGCGCTGACCGAGGACGCGCTCGATTTCGCGTTCAAGAAGGTGCCGAGCGCAAATCCCGAACTGCGCCAGAAGCTGCTCGACGCCTATTTCCATCTCGACTGCTACCCGGAAGTGCCCGCGGTGCTGAAATCGCTGAAGGCGGAAGGCGCGCGGCTGGCGATCCTGTCGAACGGTTCGCCGAAGATGCTCGAAGCCGCGGTCAAGTCGGCCGCGCTGGACGGTATCTTCGACGAGATCTTCTCGGTCGACGCGATCAGGAAGTTCAAGACCGACCAGGATGTCTACGACCTGGTGACCACGGCGTGGCGGCTTTATCCCGATGCCGTGTCGTTCCAGTCCTCGAACCGCTGGGACATCGCGGGTGCACGGAAATTCGGGTTCCGCACCGTGTGGATCAACCGCGCCGGAAATCCTGACGAATACGCCGATTTCGCGCCCGACCTGATCCTGCCGTCGCTGAACAGCCTGGTCACCGCAATGTGATCCGACGTTGATTGATAAAGCTGTGGCGTGCGGGCAACAGTCGTGGCCGCGCCACGCGTTAGCCTTTTGTTTTCCACCTTCCGGCCTAAATCCAAGCGTCTACCGGCCACGCTTTCGTTCGATCCACGGACGCGAGCGCTCATCCGAACAACCATCATTGCCGAAAGCCAGACTTGTCATGCCCGCATTCGCCGAACCCAGACCCCTCTTCTCGCGCCGCCAGGTGCTGGCGGCCGCCTCGACGGCAACGGCGGCCGGCCTGCTTTCGGCATGCACGTCCATTCCCCGCGAGGAACCCAAGGACAAGCAGCCGCGGCCCGACCCCGCGACGGCCTTCTATCGCGAGATGTACGGGTCGGTCGTCGATGAAGGCTACGTGATCCCGGCAATTCCCATCGAGAAGGTCAATCCGCGCTTCTATCGCCAGGAGGTCGACGATCCGACCGGCGAGCGGCCCGGCACGGTGGTCGTCGACACCAGCAGCCACTTTCTCTACCTGGTACGCGAGAACCGGCGCGCGATGCGCTACGGCGTCGGCCTTGGCCGTGCCGGCTTCGAATGGTCCGGCCGCGCGATCATCCAGTGGAAGCGGACATGGCCGACCTGGACGCCACCCGCCGAAATGATCGCCAGACAGCCGGAGCTGGAGAAGTACAGCGCCGAGAATGGTGGCATGCCGCCCGGCCTCGACAACCCGCTCGGTGCGCGCGCGCTCTATATCTTCCAGGATGGTGAGGACACGCTCTACCGCCTGCACGGTTCGCCCGAATGGTACTCGATCGGAAAGTCGGTCTCGTCGGGATGCGTCCGGCTGATGAACCAGGACATCATCGACCTCTACGCCCGGGTGCCGAACAAGACGCCGATCGTAGTCAAGTAAAGCCCCAGAAACGTGGCGCGGCGGCTCAGAAGCCTTTCTTGAGGCTTCCGAGTATGCCGCGCACCAGCGCGCGTCCGACCGAGGTACCGACCGAACGCACGACCGATTTGATCGCGGCTTCGGTCACGCTCTGGCGGTTCGACGTTCTCCTGCGCGTCTTGCCGGAGCGCGAGTCCGAACCGCCGCCCCCGAAATCCGGGAACGTCCAGCCTGTGCGGTTGCTTTCGGCCTCTTCCTGCTCTTCGCGACGCTTGGCCTCTTCCTCGGCCTTCGCTGCCTCGACGGCCTTTTTCTGCAGGATCTCGTAGGCCGATTCCGCATCCACGGCCGTGTCGTACTGGCCGGCCACCGGGCTCATCGCGACCAGCTTGGCGCGTTCGGCGTCGGTGATCGGGCCCATGCGGCCGGCCGGAGGCCTGATCAGGGTTCGCTGCACCATCGACGGCACGCCCTTTGCTTCGAGCGTCGACACAAGAGCCTCGCCGACGCCGAGCTGGGTGATCGCTTCGGCGCAGTCGAATTCGGGATTCGGCCGGAACGTATCGGCCGCCGTCTTCACCGCCTTCTGCTCGCGTGGCGTATAGGCGCGCAAGGCATGCTGGATTCTGTTGCCGAGCTGGGAAAGCACCGTCTCGGGCACATCGAGCGGGTTCTGCGTCACGAAATAGACGCCCACGCCTTTCGAGCGGATGAGGCGAACGACCTGCTCGACGCGCTCGATCAGGGCGCGCGGCGCTTCGTCGAACAGAAGATGCGCCTCGTCGAAGAAGAAGACGAGCCTCGGCCGATCCGGATCACCGACTTCCGGCAACTCCTCGAACAGCTCCGACAGGAGCCACAGCAGGAAGGTCGCATAGAGTCTGGGGCTGGTCATCAGCTTGTCGGCAGCGAGGACGTTTATGGCGCCCCGGCCATCGCGGGTCGTGCGCATGATGTCGGCGATCTTCAGCGCCGGCTCGCCGAAGAAATGGGTGCCGCCCTGCTGCTCGAGCACCAGGAGTGACCGCTGGATGGCGCCAACCGACTGCTTGCTGACATTGCCGTAGCGTGCGCCGATCTCGGACGCCCGCTCCGCCATGTTGGCGAGCATCGCCTGCAGGTCCTTCATGTCGAGCAGCGCGAGGCCTTCTTCGTCGGCGATGCGGAAGGCGATGTTCATCACCCCTTCCTGGGCGTCGGACAGGTCCATGAGCCGCGACAGAAGCAGCGGGCCCATCTCGGTGATCGTGGTGCGGATCGAATGCCCCTGCTCGCCGAACAGGTCCCAGAAGATGACTGGGAACTCCTGGAATTCGTAGGGATCCAGCTTGATCGTCTCGGCGCGCTTGAGCAGGAAGTCCTTTGCCTCGCCGATCATCGAGATGCCCGACAGGTCGCCCTTGATGTCGGCGCAGAACACCGGGACGCCGGCATTCGAGAAACCTTCGGCGAGGATCTGCAGCGTCACCGTCTTGCCTGTACCGGTAGCGCCGGTGACAAGGCCGTGACGATTTGCGTATTTCAGCAGAAGCGTTTCCGGACGCTGGTAGGTATCGTCGGGATGGCGGCTTGCGCCAAGAAAGATGCTGTCGTTGTCGGCCATGATGTATCCGCCCGGCAGGTATCGTGTTTCTTCGCGGGCTTCACCCGGTCTCGCCCCGGTATAGTCACCCCCTCGCCGCACCTCAACGGAAATGATCGCCACGCGCCCGTCTGTGGCCTATTTCCCGCACAGCGAAAGCAATGCGCGTTTGCATGCCGGATCGGTCGGAATGCCCTTGCATGACGACGCATTCTTCGGTTTACCAACCTGCGAGAGAGGTTGGGAGGCCGCCGTTGCGTTCAGACCGCGCCACGCGCCACCCGAGCAGCACCGGCAGGCGTCGCCGGGGAGGTGGAATGGACGCATCGATCATCAGGAATGCCGGGTTCGCCGAAGCGAATCGGGAGGACTGGCTGGCGCTGGTTGCAAAGGCGCTGGGCGAGAAATCCTTTGACGGCGTGATGATCTCGAGATCCGACGACGGGCTTGCCATCGAGGCGCTGCGCGAGCGCGCCCGCAACCGGCCGGCGATCGGCCGTGCCGGCGACCAGCCGGGCTGGCGCGTTATCCAGAGGGTCGACGACCGCGACACCGCCCGGGCGGCACGGCAGGCGCAGAACGACATGGATAACGGCGCCGACGGCGTCAGCATCGTCTTCGAAGGGGCACCCAACGCCTTCGGGCTCGGCATCCCGGCCACCAAGGACGCGCTGTCGGCGGTGCTGGAAGCCCTGCCGCTCGGCCGAACGCATTTGCGGGTCGACGTCCATCCCGCAAGCCGGGCAACCGTCGACTGGCTCGTCGAGATCCTGACGCGGCGGCGTGTCGACCCCGCCAAGCTCAGCCTTTCCTGCGGCATCGACCCGGCGGCGCTGTTTGCCGGCACCGGCCGGCTGCGGATGTCGATCGAGGCTCTCGAAGCGTCGCTGCCGCAGTCGCTGGCGCATTATTTCGCGATGGGTCTTCCCGGCGTGCTGATCGAGGCCGACGGCCGCGTCTACCACAATGCCGGCGCCTCCGAGGCACAGGAGCTCGGCGGCATGCTCGCCTCGGCGGTGTCGTATCTGCGGATGTTCGAGGAGGCGCGCCAGCCGCTGGTCTATGCCGCCCCGCATATCGGATTCTCGCTCAGCGTCGACCAGGACCAGTTCATGTCGATGGCCAAGATCAGGGCGCTGCGCATTCTGTGGGCACGGGTCCAGGAAGCCTGCTCGATCGAGGCATCGCCCTGTGCCATCCACGCCGAGACATCCTATCGTATGATGACGCTGAAGGATCCCGAGACCAACATCCTGCGCTCCACGATCGCGGCTTTCGCGGCGGCGGCCGGCGGCGCGGACTCCATCGCGGTGCTGCCGCACACCATCGCCCACGGGCTGCCCGACGGCTTCGCGCGGCGGATCGCGCGCAACACGCAACTTATCCTCCAGCACGAGAGCCATGCCGGCTTCGTCACCGATCCGGGCGCCGGCTCGGGCAGCATCGAAACGCTGACGGATGAGCTGTGTGCCTCCGCATGGGAGGAATTCCAACGCATCGAGGTGGAAGGCGGCGTCCTGGCGAGCCTGGCAGCCGGCCATATCCAGGACCGTGTCGAGGCGGCCGCGGCGCGCCGTGCCGAACTCTACCGGTCCGGCGAGCGGGCGATCATCGGCACGACGCTGTTCCCGGCGGCGACGGAACGACCGGTCAAGGTTCTCGACGGAAAGCACGATGCGCCGGTCGAGGACGGCGCCGCGAGTTGCCGGCCGCTGCCGCCGCGGCGGATCGACGAGGCTATCGAGGCGAGCGCATGATCCCCGACTTTTCCCGCATGGACTGGCACAAGCCCGCCGCGATCGGCGCGGCGACACGCTCGGCCGGCTGGGCGACGCCGGAGAGCATCGTGGTGCGCGGCGCCTACGGCGAAAGCGATCTGGAAGGCCTGTCGCTGCTCGACGGCTATCCCGGGATCGCGCCCTTCGTGCGCGGCCCCTACCCCACCATGTATGTGCAGCAGCCGTGGACGATCCGGCAGTATGCCGGTTTCTCGACGGCCGAGGAATCCAACGCCTTCTACCGGCGCAACCTCGCGGCCGGGCAGAAGGGCCTGTCGATCGCCTTCGATCTCGCCACGCATCGCGGCTACGACAGCGACCATCCGCGCGTGGCCGGCGATGTCGGGATGGCCGGGGTGGCGATCGATTCCATCCTCGACATGCGCCAGCTCTTCGACGGCATTCCGCTCGACGAGATGAGCGTGTCGATGACCATGAACGGCGCCGTGCTGCCGATCATGGCGCTCTACATCGTGGCGGCGGAAGAACAGGGCGTCGAGCAGTCGAAGCTCGCCGGGACCATCCAGAACGACATCCTCAAGGAGTTCATGGTCCGCAACACCTACATCTATCCGCCGAAGCCCTCGATGCGGATCATCTCCGACATCATCGGCTATACCGCGCAGAACATGCCGCGCTTCAACTCGATCTCGATCTCCGGCTATCACATCCAGGAAGCCGGAGCGACGGTCGACCTCGAGCTTGCCTACACGATCGCGGACGGCATCGAGTATGCGCGCGCCGGCATCGCCGCCGGGCTCGACATCGACAAATTTGCGCCCCGGCTCTCCTTCTTCTGGAACGCCGGCATGAACTTCTTCATGGAAGTCGCCAAGCAGCGGGCGGGCCGCCTGATCTGGGCGGCGCTGATGAAGAAGAACTTCTCGCCGAAAAGCGCGAAGTCGCTGGCGCTGAGGGCGCACACGCAGACGTCGGGCTGGTCGCTGACAGCGCAGGACCCCTACAACAACATCATGCGCACGATGATCGAGGCGATGGCGGCGACGCAGGGACACACCCAGTCGCTGCACACCAACGCCTTCGACGAGGCGCTGGCGCTGCCGACCGACCATTCGGCCCGCATCGCACGCAACACGCAGATCGTGCTGCAGCGTGAATCCGGCATCACGCGCCACATCGACCCGTGGGGCGGCTCCTATTTCGTCGAGCGCCTGACGCATGATCTCGCCGCGCGCGCGCTGTCGCACATCGACGAGGTCGAAAAGCTCGGCGGCATGGCGGCGGCGATCGAAAAGGGCGTGCCGAAGATGCGGATCGAGGAAGCGGCTGCGCGCACGCAGGCGCGCATCGATTCCGGCGAGCAGGCGCTGATCGGCGTCAACCGCAACCAGCCGACCGAGGACACCGAGGTCGACGTGCTGAAGGTCGACAATGCCGAGGTGCGCGCCCGCCAGCTTTCCAAGCTGCAGCAGCTCAAGGGCACCCGCGACGTCGCGGCCGTGGACGGCGCTCTAGCCGCTCTGACGAATGCCGCCGGCGGCGACGGCAACCTGCTCGACTTCGCGGTTCGCGCGGCGCGCGCCAAGGCGACGGTCGGCGAGATTTCGCTGGCGCTCGAAAAGGCGTTCGGCCGGCATGTCGCGGAAATCCGGACCATCTCCGGGGTCTATCGCAAGGAACTGGGCGAGAACCCGGTCGTCGACAGGCTGGAAGGAAAGGTCGCGGAGTTCGAGAAGAAGACCGGCGGCAAGCCGCGCCTTCTCGTCGCCAAGATGGGCCAGGACGGCCACGACCGGGGCCAGAAGGTGATCGCCACCGCCTTCGCCGATCTCGGCTTCGACGTCACGGTCGGCTCGATGTTCCAGACGCCGGAGGAGGTCGCCAGGCTCGCCGACGAACATGACGTCCACATCGTCGGCGCCTCGTCGCTGGCGGCTGGCCATCTGACGCTGATCCCCGAGTTGCGGGCGGCGCTCGACAAGCTCGGACGCTCCGACATGCTGATCATCGCCGGCGGCGTCATCCCGCCGGACGATTTCGACGCGGTGCGCAAGGCTGGCGCGGCGGAAATCTTCCCGCCCGGGACGGTGATCCCGGAAGCGGCGGAAAAGCTGATCGATATGCTGCTCGAAGCCTGACCGGGCGGCGTTATAATTTACGTTGCAACATATGCTGACCGCGCGTTATAATTCGCGTTGCAACGGAGACCCGTCCCATGAATACAGTGATACGCAAGATCGGAAATTCCGAGGGCGTCATTCTGCCGAAGGAGTTGCTCGAACGTCATAACCTGAAGGCGGGCGATACGTTGGTCATTTCAGAGACCTCCGATGGGATAGCGCTGCGCGGAGCCGAGGAGACGTTCGAGGAGCAGATGGAAGCAGCGCGGCGTTTCATGGACAAGTACAAGGTCGCGCTACAGAAGCTGGCCGAGTGACCTACAGGTTCCTGACACGTCAAGCGGTCGATGCCATGCATCAGGAACAGTTCCGCCGACACGGCGGGGCTGCTGGAATACGTGACGAAAATGCATTGGAATCGGCCCTTGCCCGGCCTGCAAACAAGGCCGTCTACGGTGAGCCCGATATCCACGAACTGGCCGCTGCCTATCTTTTCGGCATTGCCAGGAACCATCCCTTCGTGGATGGCAACAAACGCGCGGCTGTCGTCGCAGCCGGTGCTTTTCTCATCTTCAACGGATTTGAGATCGTCGTGAATCAGGGAACCTTGTACGAATTCGTGATGGCAGTCGCGTCGGGAGAGATCGACGAGCACGGCGCGGCGATGTTCCTGCGCGACCACGTCCAGCCGGTTGCCTGACTTTCCTATCGGAGCCCGACGATCTCCCAGTCGACGCCGTTGACCGTGGCGACGTCGCCGACAGCCTTGCCGAACAAGGCCTGCGCCATCGGCGAGACATGGCTGATGGTTCCGCCCGCGGCGTCGGCCTCGTCCTCGCCGACGATGGTCCATTTCCTGCGCAGCCCGTCGTCGTTCTCGATCGACACGGTCATGCCGAAGCGCACGACGGCGCTATCGGCACCCGGCTTCACGAGTTCGGCGGTCTCGCGGCGCGCGTTCCAGTAGCGCAGGTCGCGTGAGACGAGCGCGATCTTCTCGCGATCGCCGCTGGCCTCGGCCTTTGCCAGCCGCTCACGCAGCGCGGCGAGCTCGGCGTCGATCATCGCCAGCCCCTTTGGGGTCACGAGGTTCCTGTTGCCGCTCACCGGCCGCTCGCCGATATCGGCGAGCGCGGTTTCGGTGGCGTCTTCCTTGGTGAATGCCCTGCTCATTCATTGGAGGTAGGGGCGCGATCGCCCTCAGACAAGCCAACCGTCCCGATACGACACACCCGGCCTGGCACGAAACCTGCCACCAGACACCCATCTGAAGGAGCGTGATCCGATGATGGACAGGCGGCATTTTCTCTTGGGAACCGGCGCGGCGGCGGCTGCACTGGCCTGCACGCCGGCAAAGTCGATGGCGGGCGATCTTGCGGGCATATCGACCGCGTCGATCCGCGGTTCCATCTACGCCACCGAATTCGGCGTGCTGCCGGGCGCTTTCGACGACCAGAGCAAGGTCTTCGCACGGATGCTCGAGACGGCGGCCGCGCGCGACATGCCGGTGTTCCTGCCGCCGGGCCATTATGTCGTTTCGAACCTGACGCTGCCGCATCGCGTACGGCTTTCGGGCATTCCCGGCGCATCGCGCATCATCTATGGCGGCGACGGCCATCTGTTCCTCGCCGAGGGGTCGGATCACGTCGAACTGTCGGGCCTTCTGATCGATGGTGCGAACCGCTGGCTGGGCGACCACGCGCAGGGCCTGATAGATGCCCGCAGGGTCGGCAATCTCGTCATCGACAATTGCCGCATCATCGGCAGCGGCAAGAACGGCATCGCGTTCGAACGCGTATCGGGGCGCGTCGAGCGCACGACGATCACCGGTGCGGCCGATGCCGGCCTCTACTCGGTCGAAGGCAGCGGGCTGACGATTGCAGGCAATTCCATCTCCGACTGCGCCAATGGCGGCATTCTGGTCCACCGCTGGCAAGTCGCGGACGACGGCACGATGGTCACCGGAAATCGCGTCGAGCGGATCGGCGCGCGCAATGGCGGTACGGGCCAGTATGGCAACGGGATCAATATCTTCCGCGCCAACAACACGATGGTCGCCAACAACATCGTCGCGGATTGCGCGTTTTCGGCGATCCGCGCCAACAGCGCCAGCAACCTGCAGGTCAACGGCAACAATTGCCGCCGGTCGGGCGAAACGGCGATCTACGCGGAATTCGCGTTCGACGGGGCGGTCATCACCGCCAACATCGTCGACGGCGCCGCCAACGGCATCTCGATCGTCAACTTCAACGAAGGTGGCCGCATGGGAGTCTGTTCCGGCAATCTCGTGCGCAATCTGTCGGTCGAGGGTCCCTATCAGGCCGATCCGCCGGGCTTCGGCGTCGGCATCACGGTGGAAGCCGATTGCTCGGTCACCGGAAACGTCGTCGAAAGCGCGCCGCGCTACGGCATGCATATCGGCTGGGGCGAGTTCATGCGCAATGTGGTCGCGACGGGCAATGTCATACGCGACGTCGGCGAGGGCATCGCTGTCACTGTGGTCGAAGGCACCGGATCTGCGGTCATCTCCGACAATGTCATTTCAGGCGCCAGAAAGGGCGCGATCGTCGGCCATCGCTGGACCGAGGCGGTCACCGGAGACCTTGCCGAGACTGGCGCCGGCGGCTACCGAAGGCTGACGATCGAGCGCAACCAGGTGAGCTGACGCCTCAGCCGGCGGCCAGCGCGCCGGCGGGGCGCACCGCGCCGACCTCTATTCCGTTCCAGTTCTTCAGGACCGGGCTGGCGATACGGCGCAGGCCCGACGCCAGCTCTTCGTCATCCTTCAGCAGGCCGGCCAGCACGGAAGCGACCATGGTTTCGGCCGCGCGCGTGGCGCCATCGTCGCATTTCAGCGCGATACCCAGCCCGTGTTCGGGAAGTGCCGCGCAGAACACGCCTTCCGCACCGGTCTTGGTGAAGACCCGCCCCTTGCCGAGTTCCATCATGCGCGTGTCCGCACGGTCGGTGCCGGCGACGAAGAACGGTTCTGCCATGCAGGCCTCGACGATGCGCCGCGCCGCGGCGGCGCGTTGCCGGCCGAGCCCCCTGCCCGTCACCATGCGCGCACAGCCGGTCGCGAGATTGCGCAGCGGGACGGCATAGGTCGGGATCGAGCAGCCGTCGACGCCGCAGACATCCGCGCCGTGGGCCGCGCCGGTAACCGCCTCCATCGCCTCGCGCACCAGCTTCTGCTCGCCATGGCCGGCTCCGACATAGCCGCGATGGTCGATGCCGAGATGGCGGCAGGTGCAGAGGAAACCGGCATGCTTTCCGGAGCAGTTGTTGTGAAGCGCGGAAGGCTGTCCGCCGGTTGCAAGCGCCAGCGCCGCCGCCTGGCTGGTCGGCCAGTGGGCGCCACATTCGAGTGCGCCGGCGTCGAGCCCCGCCTTGCCGAGCATCGCGGCGGCAAAGTCGGCGTGGGCCGGTTCGCCGGAATGCGAAGCGCAGGCCATGGCGATCTCTCGCGCATCGAGGCCGAACGCATCCGCCGCCCCGCTTTCGACCAGCGGCAGCGCCTGTACCGCCTTGACCGCGGAACGCGGGAAAACGGGCCTGTCGACGTCGCCGAT
>JAMLJD010000029.1 GCA_023953775.1 Rhizobiaceae bacterium
AGGCGGTGAAGCGGCTGTTCGCGACCGGCCTGTTCGCCGACGTCCGCATTTCGCAGTCCGGCGGCACGCTGGTCGTCCAGGTCGACGAATACGCGATCGTCAATCAGGTCATTTTCCAGGGCAACAAGAAGATTAAGGACGCCAATCTGGCGTCGGCGGTCCAGCTGAAGCCGCGCGGCTCGTTCTCGCAGCTCGCGCTCGATTCCGACATCGAGACGGTGAAGGCCGCCTATGCGCGGATCGGCCGCGAGGACGTGATCGTCAATGCCCGCACGATCGAGCTCGGCGGCAATCGCGTCAACGTCGTGTTCGAGATCCAGGAAGGCGACCGGACCAAGATCGCGACCATCAATTTCGTCGGCAACAATGCCTTCGGTGACCGCCGCCTGCGCGACGTGATCGCGACCAAGCAGTCGAACTTCCTCTCGTTCCTGTTCCGCAACGACGTCTACGACGAGGACAAGCTGCGCGCCGACGAAGAGCAGCTTCGCCGCTTCTATTTCAACCGCGGCTACGCCGACTTCCAGGTGGTGTCGTCCTTCGCCGAGCTCAACGAGGCGGAGAACGAATACGTCATCACGATCACGGTCGACGAGGGCGAGAAGTACCGCTTCGGCGCGATCGACGTCGAGACGACCATCGAGGGTGTCGACGCGCAGTCGCTCGGCTCGTCGATCTCCACCCGCGAGGGCGGCACCTACAGCGCGAAGAACATCGAAGACACCATCATTGCGCTGACCGAGGCCGTCGCCGGCAAGGGCTACGCCTTTGCGCAGGTAACCCCGCGCGGCAACCGCGATTTCGAGACGCGGACAATCTCGATCGTCTATTCGATCGACCAGGGCCCGCGCGCCTATATCGAGCGCATCGAGATTCGCGGCAACTCGCGGACGCGCGACTACGTGATCCGTCGCGAATTCGATGTCAGCGAAGGCGACGCGTTCAACCAGGTGCTCATCCAGCGCGCGAGGCGCCGCCTGGAAGCGCTTGACTACTTTGAGTCTATCGACATTTCGACTGCTCCCGGTTCCGAGCCGGACCAGGTCGTCCTGATCGTCGATCTGGTCGAGAAGTCGACTGGCGAGATTTCCATTGGCGGCGGCTATTCGACGGGTGAAACGGTAGAGAGCTCGGGTGGCTTCTCTGTCGAAGGATCGATCGCGGAGCGCAACTTCCTCGGTCGCGGCCAGTCGATCCGGTTCTCGGTTTCCGGCGGCAAGGATGCGCGCGATTATATGCTGTCGTTCACCGAGCCGTATTTCCTCGGCCGGCGCATCGCGGCGGGCTTCGACATCTATCGCCAGACCCGCACCTACACCAATTACAGCACCGAGTTGACAGGTGCGACGGTCCGCTTCGGTCTGCCGATCACCGAGGCGCTGTCGACGACGCTCGCCTACAACCTCGTTCAGGACAAGTACAAGTACCGCTCGGCCTGCGATGTCGACGGCGACGGGACGACGATCGGCGATCCGGGCGAGTGCGCGATCGCGCCGGCCCTGGCGACTGCGATCGAGACCCAGAGCCCGTGGCTGAAGTCGTCGGTGAGCGGCATCGTCCAGTTCAACACGATCGATGATCCGAAGAACCCGCATGACGGCATCTTCGCGAACTTCACGACCGAAGTTGCTGGGCTTGGAGGCGACGCGAAGTTCGTGAAATTCACGGCGCGCGGCAGCTATTACAAGACGCTGTCGGAAGAGATGGACATCGTCGGCCTTCTGTCGGGCGGCGGCGGGTACATCGCGAGCCTCGGCGGCGGGTCGCTGCGCGTGTTCGATCACTTCGAATCGGATTCCCGCATCATCCGCGGTTTCGAGTACAACGGCATCGGCCCGGCGGACCTGACGACCGGCGAGCATCTCGGCGGCACGACCTATTTCTATGCCACTGCCGAGGCGCAGTTCCCGCTGCCGGTACTTCCGGAGAGCTTTGGTCTGCGTGGCGCAGTGTTCGCGGACGCCGCGACGGTCTACGGAAACACGCTCGTCAATGTCGATCCGTCCACGACCGGCATGAAGTTCCGGGCCTCCGTTGGCGCTAGCATCATCTGGGCGTCGCCATTCGGCCCGCTGCGGGTCGACTACGCGATACCCGTGTTGAAGAGGCCGACGGACTCGATTCAGAACTTCAATTTCGGCATTTCGACCCGCTTCTAGGCGAAGCGGGCCGGAGGTCCGGAAACCGGAGTTGTGCCAGCGGCACAAGGCTCATATGTCCGATCCCGTATTTTTTCGGCCGGTGCGAGCGTTCTCGGTCAAGGAGATCGCGGCGCTTACCGGGGCGAAGCTCGTCCAACCGGAATTGGCCGAAATTGCTGTTGAACGCATCGCGCCGGTTTCCGAGGCATGCGTCGGCGCACTGATCTATGCCCAGAAACGGAAGTACCTGGACGAGCTCGGCGGGCGCCGGGCATCGGCAATTCTCTGTCTTCCCGAATTGACCGGGATGGTGCCGCCGGGCATTGCCGTGCTGGAGACACCCTATCCGCAACTCGCCTTCGTGATGGCGGGTCAGGCCCTGTTTCCTGAGGCCGTGGCTCCGATGGCAGCAACCGGGCTGGAAGGCGTTTCTGACCACGCGACGGTCCTGCCCGGCGCGGTTCTCGAAGCAGGTGTCACGGTCGAAGCGGGTGCCGTGATCTCGCCGGGCGTCACCGTCGGGTCGGGAACGGTGATCGGCGCGGGGGCGGTGATCGGCGCCAACGTGCAGATCGGCCGCAAATGCATGATCGGTCCGGGGGCGACGGTCCAGAACAGCCTGATCGGCGATCGCGTGATGATCCACGCCGGCGCGCGTCTCGGCCAGGACGGGTTCGGCTATGCGCCATCGCCGATGGGTCCGCTGAAGATACCGCAGATCGGCAGGGTGGTCATCCAGAACGATGTCGAGATCGGCGCGAATTCGACGATAGATCGCGGAATGGTCGCCGACACCGTCATCGGCGAGGCGACGAAGATCGACAATCTCGTGCAAATTGGGCACAACGTCCAGATCGGACGGTATTGTATGATCGCCGGCTGCTGTGGCATTGCGGGATCCGTCAGGATCGAGGATTTCGTGATGCTTGGCGGCAGCGTGGGCGTCGGCGATCACATCACGATCGGACGTGGCGCGCGCGTCGCGGGCGGAACCGGAGTGACTGCGGACATTCCGGCCAAGGCCGTCTACGGAGGCTATCCCGCCATGCCCGCCAAGGAATGGCTTCGCAATGTAGCAACGCTTCGGCGCATGACGAAAACCCGTAGCAGGAAAGAGACCGATGACTGACGAAAGCCGATCGGCGCTGGGCAAGATGGACATTGCCGACGTCATGGCGCTGCTGCCGCACCGCTATCCCTTCCTGCTCGTCGACCAGGTCGTCGACATAGACGGCAACGACTCGGCGATCGGCATCAAGAACGTCACCATCAACGAACCCTTCTTCCAGGGCCATTTTCCCGGCAAGCCGGTGATGCCGGGCGTGCTGATCATCGAGGCCATGGCCCAGACCGCGGGCGTGATCTGCATCCGCAGCGTCGGCAGCATCCCCTCGCTCGTCTATTTCATGACCATCGACAGCGCCAAGTTCCGGCAGCCCGTCGTGCCGGGCGACCGTCTCGAACTGCACGTCAGGAAGACCAGGCAGCGCGGCAGCATCTACAAATACGAATGCACCGCCGAAGTGGGCGGCGTGAAGGTGGCGGAAGCGGAAATCAGCGCGATGATGGTCCCGCAGGACCAGGCGCTGTAGATCGTGGGCGACGACATATTCATCCACCCGTCGGCCGTGATCGAAGACGGCGCGGAGATTGGCAACGGCGTGCGCATCGGCCCGTTCTGCACGGTGTCCGCGGAGGCGCGGATCGGCGACGGTACGCATCTGATCAGCCACGTGGCGATCGCCGGCGCGACCACGATCGGCAAAGCATGCCAGATATTCCCCAACGCAGCGCTGGGGTTCCCCCCGCAAAGCGTCAAGCATGGCGGTGGCCGCACAACCCTGGTCATCGGCGACAAGTGCATCATCCGCGAAGGCGTGACGATGCATGTCGGCACGGACACCAGCCGCGGCGAGACCCGCGTCGGTTCGAACGGTTTCTTTCTCGCCAACACGCATGTCGCGCATGACTGCATCCTCGGCGACAACGTCACCATGGCGAACAACGCAACGCTCGCCGGGCATTGCGACGTCGGCGACGGCGTGACCATCGGCGGGGCGTCCGCTGTGCACCAGTTCACGCGCATCGGGCATCGCGCCTATATCGGCGCCTATACCGGCGTCGGCGGCGACGTCATTCCCTATGCGATCGTCTCAGGCGCGCCGGGCAAGATGCGCGGCTTCAACATCATCGGCCTCAAGCGGGCAGGGTTCCCCCGGGCCGACATCATGGCCATGCGCGGGGCCTACCGGGCGATATTCGACGCGGCAAGGCCGTTGAGCGAAAACCTGCCGCAGGCAGAGGCGAAGTTCGGCCACGTCAAGCCGGTGGCCGAGATCATCGCCTTCATGAAGGTGCGGCCGAAGCGTTATCTGACCGTGCCGCCTTTCGGGGGCACACTGGAAGACGAGGGCGACAAGGTTTTTTGAGGTCATGGACACCGGGCCATTCGAGAATGCGCGCCGGTTCGGCATCGTGGCCGGCAGCGGAACGTTGCCTGTCGAGGTCGCCAGGGCGATCGCTGCGCGCGGCGGGTCGCCGTTTGTCGTGACGATCTCCGGCGAGGCCGACCCGGCCGACTTCGCCGATTTCGATCAAGTCGAGTTCCGCATCGGCGAATTTGGGCCGATCATCGACACGATGGTCAAGGCGGGCGTCTCGCATGCGGTGCTCGCCGGCGGGATCGCGGCCAGGCCGCGCCTGCGCGATCTGCGGCTCGGCCGCCATCTCCTTCGTCTCGTTCCGCGCGTGATTGCCGCGCGCGTTCTTGGCGACAACGCGATCCTGTCCGAGATCGTCCGCTATCTGGAAACGGTCGGCCTGGTGATCGTCGGCGCGCACGAGGTCGTGCCGGAACTGCTTGCCCCGGCCGGGCCGCTGACGAAGAAGAAGCCGACCAAGGCCGACTGGCTCGATATCGAGGCCGGAGCAGCGGCCGCCCGCGCCATCGGGGCGCTCGACATCGGCCAGGCCGCAATCGCCGTCGGGGGCAGGGTTATCGCGCTGGAAGGCGTCGAAGGGACCGACGGCCTTCTCGAGCGCGCAGCGGCTTTGCGCAACCACGGCCGCGTCGCGGGCATGAGCCGCGGCGTCCTCGTCAAGTGCGTGAAGCCGGGTCAGGAGATGCGCGCCGATCTACCGTCCATCGGACCCGCCACCGTGGCCGCGGCGAAAAAAGCAGGTCTCGTCGGGATCGCCGTCGATGCGGGTCGATCGCTGGTCCTCGAGGCGGGGCAGACGATCGCCGATGCCGACCGCCACGGCCTGTTCGTCGTCGGCCTCGAAGCAGGGGAGCAACCGTGACGATGGCGCGACCCCTGCGCATCGCGGTCGTTGCCGGCGAAGAATCCGGCGACCTGCTGGCCGCCGACCTCGTTTCGGCAATTGCGCGCATGGAGGGTACTCGACCGGACCTCGTCGGTATCGGCGGGCGTCACCTGGAAGCGCTCGGCCTTGCCTCGCTCGTCGATCCATCCTCCATCGCATTGATGGGCATCAGCGCGGTGTTGCGCGACCTGCCGGCGCTGCTGCTCAAGATCAGGCGGACGGCGCGCGCCATCGTGGAAGCCAGGCCCGATTGCCTGATCACCGTCGACAGCCCGGACTTCTCGCTGCGGGTCGCGCGCCGCGTCCACGATGCCGCACCGGATATCCCGATCATCCACTATGTCTGCCCCAGCGTTTGGGCGTGGCGTCCCGAACGTGCGCCCGCCATGCGCCGCTACGTCGACCGCATCCTGTGCGTCCTGCCGTTCGAGACCGAAGCCCTGGAACGGCTCGGCGGCCCGCCCGGCACCTATGTCGGTCATCGTCTCTCGCGCGACGCCGGCATTGCCGAGGCGGCGGACGCGCAACGCAGTCGGGAGCCTGCCATCGGCGGCGAGAAGACCCTGCTCGTCCTGCCGGGGTCGCGGTCGAGCGAGGTGCGCAGCCTCATCGGTGATTTCGGCGCCGCGGTGAAGATCCTGGCCGAGCGCGGCCACAGCTTCCGCGTCGCCCTGCCGACGGTGCCGCATCTGGAGCAGATGGTCCGCGCAGAGACCGCCGGTTGGGCGGTAAGGCCGTCAGTTACCACGACCGCCAAAGACAAGGCGCGCGCTTTCGCCGAAGCCGATTCAGCAATTGCCGCGTCCGGCACCGTGACGCTGGAACTGGCTTTGTCGCGAGTGCCGGCTGTCTCCTGCTACAAGCTCGACCGGTTCGCGCGCATGCTGGTCGGCAAGGTGACGATCTGGTCGTCGGTCCTGCCCAACATCATCGCCGATCGGCCGATCTATCCGGAACACTTCAACGAGTTCGTTCGGCCGGGCATGCTGGCGCGCCATACCGAGCTGTTGTGGCGCGACAGCGCCCAGCGACGAGCGCAGCTCGAAGGCCTTGATATCGTGGCCGAGCGCATGGCGACGCCGCGGCCATCGGGTGAGATCGCCGCCGAGGCCGTTCTTTCGGAAGTCGCGCGCCGGACATGAAAAAGGCGCCGCGGACGGCGCCTTTTCGACATGGTGTGATGTGGATTCAGCGCTTCGCGATCGGCACATAGTCGCGCGCCTGTTCACCAGTGTAGAGCTGGCGCGGACGGCCGATTTTCTGGTGCGGGTCCTCGATCATCTCCTTCCACTGCGCCACCCAGCCGACGGTACGGGCAACGGCGAACAGCACGGTGAACATGGTGGTCGGGAAGCCGAGCGCCTTGAGCGTGATGCCGGAATAGAAGTCGATGTTCGGGTAGAGCTTCTTCTCGATGAAATATTCGTCGGTCAGGGCGATCTTCTCGAGTTCCATCGCGACGTCGAGCAGCGGATCGTCCTTGATGCCGAGTTCGCCGAGGACCTCATGGGTGGTCTTCTGCATGATCTTGGCGCGCGGATCGTAGTTCTTGTAAACGCGGTGGCCGAAGCCCATGAGGCGGAACGGATCGTTCTTGTCCTTGGCGCGATCGACGAATTCGGGGATGCGGTCGACAGATCCGATCTCGGCAAGCATGTTCAGCGCCGCCTCGTTGGCGCCGCCATGGGCGGGGCCCCACAGGCAGGCAATGCCGGCGGCAATGCACGCGAACGGATTGGCCCCGGAGGAACCCGCGAGACGCACGGTGGACGTCGACGCATTCTGTTCGTGGTCGGCGTGCAGGATGAAGATGCGCTCCATCGCGCGCGCCAGAACGGGGTTGACCTTGTACTCCTCGCACGGCACCGCGAAACACATGTGCAGGAAGTTGGCGGCGTAGTTCATCTCGTTGCGCGGATAAACGAACGGCTGGCCTATATGGTATTTGTAGGCCATCGCGGCGATGGTCGGCATCTTGGCGATCATCCGGATCGAGGCCACCATGCGCTGGTGCGGATCCGAGATATCCGTGGAATCGTGGTAGAACGCCGAAAGCGCGCCCACCACGCCGCACATCACCGCCATCGGATGCGCGTCGCGCCGGAAGCCGGTAAAGAACCGCGACATCTGTTCGTGCACCATGGTGTGGCGCGTTACGCGATAGTCGAAATCCTCCTTCTGCGCCTTGGTCGGCAGGTCGCCATAGAGCAGCAGATAGCAGACCTCGAGAAAGTCGCCGTGCTCTGCGAGCTGGTCGATCGGATAGCCGCGATGGAGAAGGACACCCTCGTCGCCGTCGATATAGGTGATCTTCGATTCGCAGCTGGCCGTGGACGTGAAGCCCGGATCGTAGGTGAACGCGCCGGTGTCCTTGTAGAGCGCGCTGATGTCGATGACGTCCGGCCCCACCGATCCCGATCGAACCTTGAATTCGTTCGATTTGCCGCCGAATTCGAGCGTCGCAGTCGACTTGGTCATCGCAATCACCTCCAGTTTACGAGAAGCCGCGATGATCATCGCGGTAAAAAGGCGTGTGGCGCTGTCCCGGGCGACCGGTGGCGCCGCGCGCGCCTTTGCTATCCGATTTGGACCACCCTGCCAAGCTGACCCCGAGGCAATGGTGCGATGCAATATATGGCTTGGGGCCGATGCTTGTCGAGACGTCAGGCGGCGTCGCGTATCCGTGCAAGGCTTTCGTCGCGCCCGACCAGCGCCAGCACGTCGAACACACCCGGCGAGGTGCTCTTGCCGGTCAGCGCGGCGCGCAGCGGCTGCGCCACCTTGCCGAGCTTCAGGCCCTGTTCCTCGGCGAAGGCCTTGATCGCCGTCTCGAGGGCCGGCGCGTCCCATTCCTCGGCCTTTTCAAGGACAGGCAGCAGCGACTGCAGAACCGGCCGGCCATCGCCGTCGAGGATCGCCTGCGCCTTCTCGTCGAAGGCGAGCGGCCGCTTGGCGAACAGGAATGCCGCGCCATCCATCAGCTCGACAAGGGTCTTGGCGCGCTCCTTCAGCCCCGGCATGGCGGCGAGCAGCTTGGTCTTGTGCTCTTCGTCCAGCTTCGTCACCAGCGCCGGGCCGCCTTCGAGGAAGGGAAGCGTGTCGACGAAGATGCGGAAAAGGTCCTCGTCCGGCATCTGGCGCATGTGAATTCCGTTGATGGCCTCGAGCTTCTTGATGTCGAAGCGCGCGGCGCCTTTGTTGATATCCTCGATCTCGAACCAGCGCACCATGTCTTCGGTCGACATGACCTCGTCGTCGCCATGGCTCCAGCCGAGCCGTGCGAGATAGTTCCGCAGCGCGGCAGGCAGGAAGCCCATGGCGCGATAGGCTTCCGCGCCGAGCGCGCCGTGCCGCTTGGAAAGCTTCGCGCCGTCAGGTCCGTGGATCAGCGGAATGTGCGCCATGACCGGCACGTCCCAGCCCATCGCTTTGTAAATGATCGTCTGGCGCGCGGCATTGGTCAGGTGGTCGTCGCCGCGGATGATATGGGTGACGCCCATGTCGTGGTCGTCCACCACGACGGCGTGCATGTAGGTCGGCGTCCCGTCCGACCTCAGGATGATGAAGTCGTCGAGATCCTTGTTCGGAAACACGACGTCACCCTGCACCTTGTCGCGGACTATGGTCTCGCCGTCGCGCGGCGCCTTGATGCGGATCACCGGCTTGACGCCGTCGGGCGCTTCGGAGGGATCGCGGTCGCGCCAGCGGCCGTCATAGCGGGGCGGACGGCCTTCGGCCCGCGCGGTTTCCCGCATCTCTTCGAGTTCGGCCTGCGAGGCATAGCAATAATAGGCGCCGCCGGCCGCCACGAGCTCTTCGGCGACCTGGCGATGCCGATCGGCCCGCGCGAACTGCGAGATCGGCTCGCCTTCCCAGTCGAGGCCCATCCATGTCAGCCCGTCGAGGATCGCGGCGGTCGCCGCCTCGGTCGAGCGCTCCCGGTCGGTGTCTTCGATCCTCAGCAGCATCTTGCCGCCGGTATGCCGGGCGTAGAGCCAGTTGAACAGCGCCGTGCGCGCGCCGCCGATATGCAGGTAGCCGGTCGGGGACGGCGCAAAGCGTGTAATCACGGTGTCGGTCATGGGAAATCCGGGAGATGTGGATGGGCCGATGCGACCGCAAGTGCGGCGCAGGTGGCATTCGTTGGCCGTTCATGTAGCATAGGCGCATTGGGGCGCAAGCATTTCG
The DNA here is from genome assembly GCA_023953775.1 of Rhizobiaceae bacterium. Classification (GTDB taxonomy): domain Bacteria; phylum Pseudomonadota; class Alphaproteobacteria; order Rhizobiales; family Rhizobiaceae; genus JAMLJD01. The sequence goes on from JAMLJD010000029.1 coordinate 9,657, forward strand.
GGAACGGACGCCGGCATGGCAGGCGATACCGTCGGCAATGCTGCGGGGGAGCGGGCCTTCTTTGTTGCCGCCGACGGCGCGGCGACGATCAGCGACCCGCCGGAGCGCGCGCCGGCCATCTCCAAGCGAACCGATCCGGCACGCGAACCCGTTGACGTGCCCGGCGTCGTCGTATCGCGCAAGCCGGTATTCGCGGCCCTTACGAGCGCGACGGCGTCGGCGCTCGACCTGGAACGCGAACGCGGTGGCCTGTTTCTCGCGGCGACGGTGCTCCTGTGCGCCGGAGCGGCCACCTATTTCCTCCTGCCCGCCGAACCGGGCTCAATACCGCTCGCAGCCTACGTGCTGGCATTGTCGCTCGGGGCGGTGCTGTTGCGTCGCAGGCCGGCACTGTTTCGTATTGTCTGTGCGGCGCTGGTCTTCCTGTGCGGTGTCCTGGCTGGAAAGGTCCAGACCGTCGCCACGGACACGCCGATGCTCGGCTCGGAAATCTCGACGCGGCTGACGGGACGCATCGTGGCGATCGAACAGCGCGCCAACGGCCGCTACCGCTATCTGATCGACGTCATGGCGACCGAACGTCCGCATCTGCGCTACGCACCCGACCGCGTCCGCGTCACAGCCCGGGACCTGCCGCCCGGCGCCCAAGCCGGCTCGATCGTGGTGGGTATCGTGCGTCTGATGCCGCCGTCGGGGCCGGTGCGGCCCCAAAGCTACGATTTTTCGTTCGAAAACTACTTCGATGAGATCGGCGCGATCGGATTCTTCCTGCGCGGGCCGGACCTCGTGACCGACGCGCCACCGGTATCCGGCCGCGGCGCGCTTCTGTCAGCATGGGTCGAAAACGCCCGCCTCGCGGTGGCCGCGCGACTGCGCTCGATCATCGGAGGCGCGGAGGGCGAGATTGCCGCCGCACTGGTCGCGGGCGTTCGCGCCGGCATTCCCGAGGAGGCGAACGAGGCCCTCAGGCGCACCGGCCTCGCGCACATCCTGTCGATTTCCGGCCTTCACATGGCGCTCGTCGCGGGAACGGTGCTGGTGGCTACCCGCAAGATCTTTGCTGTGTTCCCCGCCTTTTCCTCGCGGCACGCGGTCAAGAAATACGCCGCCATGCTGGCGCTCCTCGCGGTGGCGCTCTACCTCGTGATTTCCGGCGCGGCGGTCGCGGCCCAGCGCAGCTTCATCATGATCTCGGTCATGCTGGTCGCGCTGCTGTTCGACCGAGCGGCGCTGACCATGCGCAACCTTGCCATCGCCGCTTTCGTCGTTGTCATCATCAGCCCGCACGAAGTGCTGGGCCCGAGCTTCCAGATGTCGTTCGCAGCGACCGCCGCATTGATCGGCTCCTATTCGGCATGGACGGATCGCAGGGCAGGACGCGTTGACGCCCAGCCACCGCCGCGTGGGATCGTATCGGAAGTGCTGAGAAAGCCCGTTCTGTTCGTCTTCGCCATCGCGACGACGTCGATCATCGCGGGCACCGCGACCGGGCTCTACGGTGCATGGCATTTCCAGCGCGCCGCGCCGCTGGGGCTGCTTGCCAACCTCCTGGCGATGCCGCTCGTCAGCCTCGGCGTGATGCCCATGGCCCTGTGCGGCATGCTGCTGATGCCTTTCGGCCTTGATGTGCTGCCGTTCTGGGTGATGGGCAAGGCCATCGGTCTTCGTCCTCGCCGTGGCCGGCTGGGTGTCCTCGTTGTCGCCGATCGACGAGGTCGGCATCGTTCCTCCGGCATCAGTCGTCATCCTCACCGTCGCACTGGTGCTGCTGACCATGGCGACCACGTGGCTGCGCTGGCTGGCGCTGCCGCTGATCGTAGCAGGCACGGTTATGCTCGTGTCGCGAACGACGCCGGATCTGTTCATATCGGAGGACGGACGCCTCGTTGCCATGCGGACCGCTGACGGGAACCTCGCCGTCAACAGGGCCCGCCCCAACGCCTTCGCGCTCGACAACTGGATACGTGCCGCGATGGCTGGCGAGGTGGTCAAGCCAGATGCGGGCTCGCCGCCGGACGATGAAGGTGCGAAGCCGGTGAAAACCGACTTCTGTGCGACGGCGACGGCAATTGCATCGCCTCGCATGCCAGTGGACATAGGATCGGCTTCGCGGTCTCGGCCGAAGCGGCGCCCCGCTATTGCGGCGTATCGGTCCTTGTCATCGACGACGCGACGGCGCGCGACCTCTGTGCCTCGACGAAGACGCTGGTCATCACCAAGCGCGATCTGGCGCAGCGGGGAAGCGCCGCGCTGCATCTCGCACCCGGCTCGCCTCCGGACGTCATCTACGCCATCAGCCGGCCATATCGGCCGTGGCATGCCCACAGGCGGTATTCACGGGAGGCGAGGGGGCTTGCCCCCTATCAGCGCAAGAAGGCGCCTGCGAAGAACGAGGCTCCGACTTCGCCAGACCTCGCCGACAAGTCCTAGTACCGGCGGATCAGGCCGACCAGGCGACCCTGGACCTTGACCCTGTCAGGTCCGAATATGCGCGTCTCGTAGGCCGGGTTCGCGGCCTCCAGCGCAATCGAGGCGCCCTTGCGGCGGAAGCGCTTCAGCGTAGCTTCCTCATCGTCGACGAGCGCCACGACGATCTCGCCGGGATTGGCGGTCTGCGTGTTGCGGATCACCACCGTGTCACCGTCGAAGATGCCGGCGTCGATCATCGAATCGCCCTTTACCTCGAGCGCGTAGTGCTCGCCGCCGGACAGCATTTCCGGCGGGACGGAAATCGAATGGGTCTTGTGCTGGATCGCCTCGATGGGAACGCCCGCTGCGATGCGGCCCATAACCGGTATCGAGATCGACGTCGCCTCGTCGTCATTGCTCGGTTCCGGCATGCGCGGCTTTTCCGCCGGTCGCCGCCCGAGGCTGCCCTCGATGACGCTTGGCGAAAACCGCCGTGCCGCATTGAGGCCCGGCGCGATCGAATCCGGCAGCCTCAGCACTTCAAGCGCACGTGCCCGGTTCGGCAGGCGGCGGATGAAGCCGCGCTCCTCGAGCGCGGTGATCAGCCGGTGGATGCCCGATTTCGATGCGAGGTCCAGCGCTTCCTTCATCTCGTCGAAGGACGGCGGGATGCCGGTTTCCTTGAGGCGGTCGTGAATGAACAGGAGAAGTTCGTGCTGTTTGCGAGTGAGCATTGCCGGCGCGCCCCATGGAATCAGATCAAAAACAAACCCAGAACAATCACTATCTGTTCCAGTTGTGTTCCGCAACAGTTTAAATTTTAGTGAATTTGTTGACCTTTTGTTCAGCGCAACCGGATGACGCGGCAGGCATCCCCGGCCTTTGCCTCCGGCGCGAACGGCTCGCGCACGATCAGCGCATTGGCGGCGGCGAGCGTCTTCAGCATTGAGGAATCCTGCGTGCCGAACGGCGTGGCGATTATTTGCCCGTCCTTGTCGGCCAGCCGTGCGCGAACGTAGTCTCGCCGCTCGTCATTGCCGCGCATGTCCGCACCCAGCACCGCCGTTTCGCTGCGGTCGATCGGCTCCCGCCCGGCCAGACTGGCTATCAGCGGCCTGAGGAAGAGTTCGGCACAGATCATCGCCGACACCGGATTGCCCGGCAGGCCGAGGACGCGGACGTCGCCAAAGCGGCCGAACATCAGCGGCTTGCCGGGCCGCATGGCAATCTTCCAGAAATCGAGCTCCATGCCTTGACCCGTCAGGACCGACCGGACCAGGTCGTGATCGCCGACCGACGCGCCGCCAAGCGTCACGATGATGTCGGCCGGATGCGAGAGCGCGGTCTGGATGCATTCCGCGATCTCCGCGCGGTCGTCGGGCGCGATTCCCAGGTCGAGGACCGTCGCGCCTTCGGACTGCGCCATGGCCGCGACGCCGTAGCTGTTCGACGCCACGATCTGGTCCGGTTGCGGCGTGTCGCCGGGCGCGACGAGCTCGTCCCCGGTCGCCAGGATCGCCACCACCGGCCGGCGGACGACTGCAAGGGCAGGATGGTTGGCTGCGGCGGCAAGGGCAAGGGCGGCGGGGTCGATGACCCGGCCGGCGTCGAGCAACACGTCGCCTTCGGCGAAGTCGAGCCCGGCGCGCCGGATGTGCCTTCCGGGCTGGACGGTTTCGATGGCGGTAATCGCGTCGTCTTCGGCCCGCTCGGCATTCTCCTGGATCAGGATGGCATCGGCGCCGGCGGGAAGCGGCGCGCCGGTGAAGATCCGGACGGCTTCTCCGGGACCGACTGCGCCTGCGAAACCGCGGCCGGCCGGGGCTTCGCCGATCACCTTAAGCCGCGCCGGCACCGCCGCGACGTCGGCGGCGCGCACGGCATAGCCGTCCATGGCGGACGCGTCGAAGGGCGGTTGCGTGCGACGTGCTGCGATCGGCTCCGCCAGGACCCGGAAGGCGGCATCGGCGATCGGCACGGTCTCGGCGGAAAGCGGTCCGGCATTGGACAGGAGCCGCTCAAGCGCGTCGTCGACCGGCATCAACGCCATCAGACTATCCGCCCGCGTTGTAGTCGCCGGACTTGCCGCCGGTCTTGGAGACGAGCTTGACCTCGCCGATCTCCATGGCGCGGTCGAGTGCCTTGGCCATGTCGTAGATCGTCAGGCAGGCGACGGTCGCGGCGGTCAGCGCCTCCATCTCGACGCCGGTCTTGCCGGTGACGCGGGCAAGCGCGGTGACGCGCAGTCCCGGCAGGGCGTCGTCCGGCTCGATGTCGACGCTCACCTTGTTCAACAGCAGCGGATGGCAGAGCGGGATCAGCTCGTGGGTCTTCTTGGCCGCCATGATGCCGGCGATCCGGGCCGCGCCCAGCACGTCGCCCTTCTTGGCGTCGCCCGCGATGATGGCGCGCAGGGTCTCGGGCTTCATCTTCACGGCGCCGCTGGCCACGGCCGTTCGTTCGGTCTCGGCTTTCGCGCCGACATCGACCATGTGCGCGGATCCGTCCGCGCCGATATGGGTCAGTCGCGAGGCGTCGGCCATGTCAGCCGGCCGCGCGCTGCGCGGCCTCGCCGTTGAGGAGCGCCTCGGTCGCGGCCGCTACGTCGGCCTGCCGCATCAGGCTCTCGCCGACCAGGAACGTCGTGATGTCGGCGCGGGCAAGCCTCAGGCAGTCGTCATGCGTGAATATCCCGCTTTCGCCGACCAGCAGCCGGTCGGCCGGCACCATCGGCGCCAGCTTCTCCGAGGTTTCGAGCCTCGTCTCGAAGGTTCTGAGGTCGCGGTTGTTGATGCCGATAAGCTTCGATTCGAGCATCAGTGCGCGTTCGAGTTCTGCCTCGTCATGAACTTCGACCAGCACATCCATGCCGAGCTCGAAGGCGGTCTGCTCGAGTTCCAGCGCGGTGTCGTCGCGGACTCCCGCCATGATGATCAGGATCGCATCCGCGCCCCACAGCCGCGCTTCGTGCACCTGGTAGGCTTCGTACATGAAATCCTTGCGCAGCGCGGGCAGGGCGGTCGCGTCGCGCGCCTGCCCGAGATAGGCGGGCGATCCCTGGAAGGACGGCGTGTCGGTCAGGACCGAAAGGCACGCCGCGCCGCCCGCCTCATAGGCGCGCGCCAGCGCCGGCGGGTCGAAATCCGCGCGGATCAGCCCTTTCGACGGGCTGGCCTTCTTGACCTCGGCGATCAGGCCGAACGCACCGGCATCCTTCTTCGCCTGGAGTGCTGCCAGAAATCCGCGCGGTGCATCGACGTCGCGCAGGCGTGCGGTCAGCTCGGCAAGCGGCAGGCGGGTCTTCGCCGCGGCGATTTCCTCGCGTTTGTAGCTCTCGATCTTCGCCAGAATGTCGGCCATCGCTCCGCTCCTCAGGCGTTCGAAACGCGGATGAGATCGTCGAGCCGCGCACGGGCGGCACCGCTGTCGATCGATTGCGCGGCCATCCGCGCGCCTTCCGCGATATCGGCCGCCCTGTCGGCGATGACGAGCGCACCCGCCGCGTTGAGGATGGCGATGTCGCGATACGCGCCGGGCGCGCCATCGAGCACCGCCTTGAGCGCCTTGGCGTTCTGCGCCGCTTCGCCGCCCTTGAGCATGTCCGGCGTAGTCGTTGCGAGCCCGGCCTGCGACGGCTCGACCTCGAACATCCTCACCGTCCCGTTCCTGAGTTCGGCGACCCTGGTCGGGCCGGTGGTCGTCATCTCGTCAAGGCCCTCGCCGTGGACGACCCAAACCGCTTCCGCGCCGAGATCCTTCAGCACATGGGCGAGCGGTTCCACCCATTCCGGCGCGAAGACGCCGACAAGCTGCCGTTTGACGCCGGCCGGGTTCGACAGCGGCCCCAGCAGGTTGAAGATCGTCCGCGTGCCGAGCTCAACCCGGCTCGGGCCGACATGGCGCATCGCCGAATGGTGCGATGGCGCGAACATGAACCCCAGCCCGGCCTCGCGGATGCAGGCTCCGATGCGCTCCGGCCCGATCTCGATGTTGATGCCAAGCGCTGCCAGCGTGTCGGCCGCGCCCGAGCGCGACGACAGTGCCCGGTTGCCGTGCTTGGCGACCGGCACCCCGGCGCCCGAGACGATGAAGGCCGCGCAGGTCGATACGTTGTAGGTGCCCGACGCGTCGCCACCGGTTCCCACGATGTCGATGGCATCGGCCGGCGCGCTGACCGGCAGCATCTTCGCGCGCATCGTGGCGACCGCGCCGGATATCTCGTCGATCGTCTCGCCGCGCACCCTGAGTGCCATCAGGAAGCCGCCGATCTGGCTCGGCGTGGCGTCGCCCGACATTACGATGTCGAAGGCGGCGCGCGCTTCGTCGAAGCTCAGCGGCGTCCCGGAGGCGACTTTCGCGAGGTATGTCTTGAAGTCGCTCATGGCGCCCATCAGAAGCTCAACGCCTGACGGATCGCGGCCTGGTCGATCGTCACGGAATATTCGGTTTGCAGCTTGGCGACGAGCTGGTCCAGGAGATCGTCCGACAGGCCGGAAGCAAAGTTGTTGCGGGCCGCCTCGTCGAGCGAATCCGGCCCCGCGCCGACCGGCTCGAAGACTTCCGTCACCTTGAACAGCACCTGCGATGTCTCGTCGGGTGCCGTCACGACGCCGGCCTGATCCTTCGCTACGCCGAAGACCGCGGCGACGCCGGTCTTGCCAAAGTCGGCGTCGTCGGCGTCCCGTTTCAACCCGCGCTTGGTCTGGACGTCGAGCCCCAGCTCGGTCGCGACGTCGGCGAACGCGGCGCCGTCAGCCAGCGCCTTGCGATGCTTTTCGGCGAGCGCTGAAAGCCGCTCCTGGGCCTCGGCATCCTTCCAGTCGGCGATCACCTTCTCGCGCACTTCGTCGAGCCCGCGCTCGCGCGCCGGCGTAATCCCCTCGACCTCGTAAAACAGGAAACCGGAGGCGCCGATGTTGATCGCCGGGTTCTCGATGCCGGCTTCGGTCTCGAACACGTTTCGGATCAGTTCCGCCGACTGCGGCAGGTCGGACACGATCGTGCCGTCCGGCGTCTGACCGGAACGGTCGATCGCCTCGACGGTCTTGACGTCGAGCTTCAGCTTCGACGCCGCCTCGGCGAGCGTGGCGCCGCCGGCGCGGGCGTCCTCGTATGAATCGTGGACGTCGAAGAGGATCCGGCTCGCCTCGTCGAGCGCCAGCTCGTTGCGGATCGTATCCTTGACCTCGTCGAGCGGCTTCACGGTCTCCGGCGTGATCTGCGTCACCCGGATGATGACCGGTCCGAACCGTCCGGCGATGACGCCGCTGACCCCGTTTTCCTCAAGCGCGAAGGCGGCTTCCGCGATCGCCGGGTCGCCGACGCGATCCTTGGTGAAGGTCCCGAGCGTGGTGTCGGCCACGGTCTTGCCCTGCTCGGCGACGATTTCCTCAAAGGTCGAGCCGGTCTTGATCTTCTCCGCTGCCACCTTTGCCGCGTCCTCGTCCGCGAAGACGATCTGCTGGATCGTACGGCTTTCCGCCGTGGTGTAGCGTGCGATGTTCTTCTCGTAATAGGTGCGAACCTGATCATCGAGGATGGCGGAGGGGTCGGCGATGTCCTCCGGTTCCAGCTTCACATAGGCGAACTTGCGGTATTCAGGTGCGCCGTAGCTCGCCTTCCGCTCGTCGAAGAAGCTTTCGAGCTTTTCCTGGTCGGGCTCCTCGACAGGCTCCACGATCGAGCGCGGCAGGGTGACATACTCGACCGTACGGTCCTCGCCGCGATAGAGCGCCACGGCGCGCAGGAAGGTGTCCGGCGCCGAGAGCCCGTCGGAGACGGCCTCGACGATCTGCTGCCGGATCGCCACCTGCTCGCGATTCTTGAGGTAGTCTTCGGGCCGCATGCCGACCTGGCGCAGGACGAACTCGAACTGCTGCCGGTTGAAACGGCCGTCCGGGCCCTGGAATGCAGGGTCGTCGAACGTCAGCTGCGCGAGTTTCTCCTTCGATAGCCCGAGGCCCATCTTGCGCGCCTGTTCGTCGAGAACCGCGCCGGCCACGACCTGCGCCAGCACCTGGGCGTCAATGCCCAGTGCCTGCGCCTGCTCGCGGGTGATGCGGGTTCCGAACTGCTGCGACAGGATCGACAATTGCCGGTCATAGGCGAGCCGGTATTCAAGCACCGACACGGTGGTGTTGCCAGCCGTCACCACGCTGTTGCCGAGACCGCCGAAAATCGACCCGGATATGCCCCATACCGCGAAGCTGACGACGAGCAGCGCGAGAAGCGCTTTCGCGACCCAGGTTCCGGCTGCATTTCTCAAGGTCTCGAGCATCGTGGTCTCAGGCTGTTTTTGCGCGGTTCAGGGTGGATCGCTGACGGCAATACCGTCCTTCAGCGCCGGTGTCGATTGCTTTGTGTCCGGTTTTTGCTAGTGAATGCGGCGGTTTCACAGTGCGGAAGGTCGAGGAATATGGTGGCGAGAACAAAGCCTGTCGTCGCGGGAAACTGGAAAATGAACGGAACTGCGGCGGCGCTGGGCGAACTCCGGACCATCGTGCGCGGCTTCGATCACGGCTTGAGCGCGGAGGCCGACGGCCTTGTCTGCGTGCCGGCGACTTTGATCTCGCGCGCGGCGGAGATGGCGCACGGTTCGAGCGTCCATGTCGGCGGTCAGGATTGTCATGCGGAAGCCTCCGGTGCCCATACCGGCGACATTTCGGCCGAGATGATCCTCGATGCCGGTGCGACCTGCGTCATCGTCGGCCATTCCGAGCGGCGCGCCGACCATCACGAGACCAGCGCGGACGTCCACGAAAAGGCGCGCGCGGCCCATCGCGCAGGACTGTTGGCGATCATATGCGTCGGCGAGAGCCGCGCGCAGCGTGAAGGCGGCGAGACGCTGAAGGTTCTGTCCGAACAGGTCGCCGGTTCGGTACCGGCCGGATCGACGCCGGAGAATACCATCGTCGCCTACGAGCCTGTGTGGGCGATCGGTACCGGCCTGACGCCGTCGGCAGACGATGTCGCCGAGGCGCACGCCCATATCCGCCGGGAACTCTCGGCTTTGCTGGGCGGCGAAGCCGACCGGATGCGCATTCTCTACGGCGGATCGGTAAAGCCGTCGAATGCAGCGGAACTCATGGCCGTGGCGAACGTCAACGGCGCGCTCGTCGGCGGCGCCAGCCTGAAGGCCGCGGATTTTCTCGGTATCGCGGAAGTCTACCAGCGTCTGTAGGCGGCTCCGGGCGGTCCGCTGGACACTGGAAAATCGTTGCAACCGCGTTCCGGGCTCCCATATGGGGCATGCGGGCCTTGGAATTGACGCGAAAGCGGTGTACGGGACCCGCCACTTGTCACGTCATGGCCCGGATGGGCCAGTTTCGCCGGAAAAGTTGTAGTCATGGAAACCGTCCTTATCGTCGTTCACCTGATGGTCGTTATCGGCCTCGTCGGAGTCGTTCTGCTCCAGCGGTCGGAAGGCGGAGGCTTGGGAATTGGCGGCGGTTCCGGATTCATGACAGCGCGAGGTGCCGCGAACGCCCTGACGCGTGCGACGGGCATCCTTGCGGCGGCGTTTTTCGCAACGTCGCTCGCGCTCTCGATCATCGCGCGCTACGGCGACAATCCGATCGATATTCTCGATACGCCTCCCGCCGCGCAGCAGGGAACGCCCGCGGGCGAGGGTGTGCTCGACCAGCTTGGCGGCTCGAACGAGCAGCCGGCGGCGCCGACGGATGCCACACCGGAATCGCAGGTCCCCTCGGACTGACGGCCCGCGGGAATCGGCGCTAAAGCGCGTCGTCCGGCAGTTGCCGGATTTCAACACTGCGTGAGAATTGCGCGTTTGAACGCCATCGCGGTGTGTCCTGCGACTTGGAGCTGTTGAGGCTACCAGCCGATTTCACCTATAATGCTTGCTTGAGCCGTGCGCGCGAATGCGTATGGCAGCGAGGGCAATTCTGGATTTCGAGGGATCGGGCAATGGGATTCCGTTTGTTGATGGCGGCGACCTTTGCGGCGGGCATGGTGCTTTCGGGCATCGCCGCCGCGCAGGACAGGGGCCAGACCTATATTTTCGAGGCCAAGGACTACGGTGGGTCCAAGAAGCCAGCCAAGGCAAAAGAAACCCCGAAGGCCGCCAAGGCGGCCAAGAAGGCGGATGACAAGAAGGAGCTCAGCGCGGCCGAGCTCGCCAAGCTGAAGGAAAATACCGGAGAGCTGCGCAGCGGAGACCCGGTGATCAGGACAAGCATCTTCGGCCGCCCGCTCGGCCCGACCGACGCGGCGATGCTTCCCGAAACCCGGGCGCTCGACAACGTCCTGCGCAAGCGCCAGGAGAAGAAGACCTTCAAGGTGAAGGACGAGTTCGTTCCGCAGTCAGTGCCGTTCAGCGGCTACAAGGCGGGAACCATCGTCATCGACACGCAGAAGCGCTACCTCTACCTCGTCGAATCCTTCGGCTCGGCGCGGCGCTATGCCATCGCGGTCGGCCGGGAGGGCCTCGAGTTCAAGGGCAAGGCCAAGGTCGGCGACAAGCAGGAATGGCCGCGCTGGTTCCCTACCAAGGACATGCAGGAGCGCGAGCCGTCGAAATACGGACGCTACAAGGACGGCATGAACGGCGGTCCGGAAAACCCGCTCGGCGCGCGCGCCATCTATCTCTATGAGGGCAAGAAGGACACCCACGTGCGCATCCACGGCACGAACCAGCCCCAGACCATCGGCACCAATTCGTCCAACGGCTGCTTCAGGATGATCAACGACCATGTGATCGACCTGTACAACCGCGTGAAAATGGGCACGGATGTCGTTGTTTTGTGAGCGTGAATTCGCTTCCCACGAAAAGCCGGCGCAAGCCGGCTTTTCTTTTTTGCCGGCAGCGCCTTTGGGCGGGCGCGGACGAAATCTGTAGAACGGGCTTTTTTCGCTGGCGGAATCAGGCAGCCGGCGTTAAGCGATGAATCCCATGGCGCGATATGTTTTCATCACCGGCGGCGTGGTTTCTTCCCTTGGAAAAGGCATTGCTGCAGCGGCTCTCGGAGCCCTCTTGCAGGCACGCGGCTATCGCGTGCGTATCCGCAAGCTCGACCCCTATCTGAACGTCGATCCCGGCACGATGTCGCCGTACCAGCACGGCGAGGTTTTCGTTACCGACGATGGCGCCGAGACCGATCTCGACCTCGGCCACTACGAACGCTTCACCGGCCGTTCGGCCAACCAGCACGACAACATCACGACCGGGCGCATCTACAAGAACATCATCGAGAAGGAACGCCGCGGCGACTATCTCGGTGCGACGGTGCAGGTCATTCCGCACGTCACCGACGAGATCAAGAACTTCGTGCGCGATGGCAACGACGACTACGACTTCGTGCTGTGCGAAATCGGCGGCACCGTCGGCGACATCGAGGCAATGCCTTTCCTCGAGGCCATCCGCCAGCTCGGCAACGATCTGCCGCGCAATACCGCCGTCTATGTCCATCTCACGCTGATGCCATGGATTCCGGCCGCCGGCGAACTCAAGACCAAGCCGACCCAGCATTCGGTCAAGGAATTGCGCTCGATCGGCATCGCGCCCGACATCCTTCTGGTGCGCGCCGACCGCGAGATACCGGCCGAGGAACGCCGCAAGCTGTCGCTGTTCTGCAACGTGCGCGAAAGTGCGGTGATCCAGGCGCTCGACGTCTCGCACATCTACGATGTGCCGCTCGCCTACCACCAGGAAGGCCTGGACGAGGAGGTGCTCGCGGCGTTCGGCATCGATCCGGCGCCGAAGCCGCGCATGGAGCGTTGGCAGGAAGTATCAGACCGCATCCACAATCCCGAAGGCGACGTGACGATCGCGATCGTCGGCAAATATACCGGCCTCAAGGACGCCTACAAATCGCTGACGGAAGCGTTGTCGCATGGTGGCATGGCGAACCGCGTACGGGTCAAGCTCGACTGGATCGAAAGCGAGATATTCGAGAAGGAGGATCCGTCGCCCTGGCTGGAGAAGGTGCACGGCATCCTTGTCCCCGGCGGGTTCGGCGAGCGCGGTTCGGAAGGCAAGATCCTCGCCGCCAAATTCGCCCGTGAGCGCAAGGTTCCCTATTTCGGCATCTGTTTCGGCATGCAGATGGCGTGCATCGAGGCGGCCCGATCGCTTGCCGGGCTGGAGCATGCGTCATCGACCGAGTTCGGCGCCACCGACGAGCCCGTGGTCGGCCTGATGACCGAATGGCTCAAGGGCAACATGCTGGAAAAGCGCATGGCCGCCGGCGACATGGGCGGCACGATGCGGCTGGGTGCATATCCCGCAACGCTCGTCGCCGACACCAAGATCGCGGATATCTATGGCGGAACCGACATTTCGGAGCGGCACCGTCATCGCTACGAGGTCAATATCGACTACATGAAGCGCCTCGAAGAGTGCGGCCTCACATTTTCGGGAATGTCACCGGACGGGGTGCTTCCCGAGACGGTGGAATATGCCGACCACCCCTGGTTCATCGGCGTCCAGTATCACCCCGAGCTGAAATCCAGGCCGTTCGAACCGCATCCGCTCTTCGCCAGCTTCATCGCTGCTGCTGTTGAGCAATCGCGCCTGGTCTGAACCGCGCGAACCGTTTCCTGCGATGGCTGCGGCCATCGCCATGCGCGTCTTCCACAAGATGCAGGAAAAGCTCGGCGCAGGCCTTCCAGCCGAACCGCATCGCCTTTTCGCGCGCTTCCCGGGGCGTGATCGCAAGCGCATCGATGCACGCCTGGCGCAGGTCTTCCGAGATTACGCCGCCGACGCCGTCGCCGAAGATGTCGGCCGGGCCGGTCACCGGATAGGCCGCAACAGGAAGCCCGCTGGCGATTGCCTCGAGCAGCACTATGCCGAACGTGTCCGTCCGGCTCGGAAACACGAAGACGTCCGACGAGGCGAAGATACGGGCAAGTTCGGGGCCCGTCTTTTCGCCGGCGAAGACGGCGTCGGGATAGCGCTGCCGCAGATCGGCCAGCGCCGGCCCGTCGCCGACAACCAGCTTGGTGCCGGGAAGGTCGAGATCGAGAAAGGCCGGAAGGTTCTTCTCCACGGCGACCCGGCCGACATTCAGAAACACCGGTCGCTCGAGGCCGAGGTCCGCCCGGTGGTCCGGTGTGAAGAGTTCGTGGTCGACGCCCCGGTTCCACAGCCGCACCTGCCGGAACCCGTGGGCGGTCAGTTCGTCGGCCAGCGACTGCGTGGCCACGAAAGTCGCGGCTGCGGCGTTGTGGAACCACCGCAGCCACGCATAGCTCCAGCGCTCCGGAACGGGCAGGCGCGCGCTGAGATACTCGGGAAACTTCGTATGATAGCTGGTGGTGAAGACACGACCCGCGCTGAGGCATTCGCGTCGCGCCATGAAGCCGAGCGGCCCTTCGGTCACGATATGCACGTGATCGGCGCCGGCTTCCTCGATCATGCGCCGGATTCTTCCTGGCGAAGGAATGGCCAGCCTTATCTCAGGATAGGAGGGCAGGGCGACGGTACGAAATGCATCCGGCGTGATGAACCGCGTCTCCACGCCGGCCTGCGACAGCCAGTGGGCCAGGTTTTCGAGGGTATGCACAACCCCGTTGACTTGCGGGCGCCACGCGTCTGTCACGATCAGGATGCGCAAGGCTACGCTCCCGCTGTTGCCGGGCCGGGCCGGATCTATCGGTCATCATCCCGAAGGCCGGCGGCGACTCGCCGCGCGCCCTCGCATGTGATGGCCTTGTGCGTGATTTCGGTGACGGCCCGATGACAGTGCCGGCCGCGCTCAGCGTCGCGATGCGCTCGGCAGAAACCGGGCGACGAGCTGTTCCATGTGGCGATTGCGTTCCTTCGCCGAATCCTCGCCCATCACCACGGCCACGATGCGCCGTCCGCCGCGATTGACCGATGTCGCGAGATTGTAGCCCGAGGCGCGCGTGTAGCCGGTCTTGATGCCGTCGGCGCCGTCGACGGTCCGCAGCACCTCGTTATGGCCGCGGATGGTGCGTCCGTTGTAGTTGAAGCCGTCGAGCGAGAAATAGTGATAATGGTGCGGGAAGCGGCTGCGCAATGCCATGCCGAGCCGGGCCATGTCTCGCGCGGTGGTCTGTTGGGCCGGGTCCGGCAGGCCGGACGCGTTCTTGAACACCGTTCTTGACATTCCGAGCTGGCGGGCTTTCGCCGTCATCATGGCGGCGAAATTCTCTTCAGTGCCGCCGAGATGTTCCGCCACGGCCGTCGCGACGTCGTTCGCCGACTTCGTCGCCAGGGCGCGCATCGCGGTGTCCGCGTCGATCGTCTGCCCGTTCTTGAGGCCGAGCTTCGAAGGCGGTCGCCGCGCTGCGTTGGCGGAGCAGGTGATCGGCGTCGATTTCGACATGCGGCCCGAATCGATCGCCTCGAACATCATGTAGAGCGTCATCATCTTGGTCAGCGACGCCGGGTAGCGCGTCTCGTTGGCGCTCTTGGCATAGAGGACCTGGCGCGAATTGGCGTCAATGACGATCGCGGCATATTTCGGCGAGTCCGATACCGGGACCGGGACCTTAAGCGCTTCGGTCGTCGAACAGGCTACGGCGACAATGCCGACAAGGGCCAGGGCAGCGGATCGGACCACGTGCGGCCATGCCTTCCGGCCGGCCGCCGGTCTCGATCGGATGGAAAAGCCCAACGAACGCGCCAAACCCGCCATGATTCCCCTTGATTGCCTGGATTCTGGGACGGCTCGCTAAACTAAAGGACGCGCGCCGCGTTTCAACCCGGGTTCAAGGCGGGTATGGGCAATAGTCGGTAGGTGTTTCGCTTTTGCAACCGAGTTGAACTTGCCGTCCGCATCGTGCAGATGCGGTGTCATGAACGACAAAGTCGCCCTTGAGCCGCGCCGGATCGATCATCTCGTGCTTCCCACGCGCGATCTTTCGGCTGCGCGGGACCGCCTCGGCGCGGTCGGCTTCAATGTCGCGCCGACGGGCCGGCACCCGTTCGGCACCGTCAATTGCTGCGTCTATCTCGGTGGCGGCACGTTCCTGGAGCCGCTCGCCGTGGGCGACGAGGCGCTGGTTGCCGCCGCTTTGGACATCGGGAACGTCTTCGTGACCCGCGATCGCAATTTTCGCGATCTGTTAGGCAACGAGGGCATTTCGGCGATCGTCGCGGCCACCGACGATGCAGCCGCCGATCATCTTGGATATCAGGAGCACGGCGTCTCGGCCGGCGACATGCTCGACTTTTCGCGCCCCTTTGCCGATGCGTCCGGCAGGTCCGATACGGCTTCCTTCAGGCTGGCGTTCTGTGCCGTTCCTGAGGTGCCAGACGCCTTCTTCTTCTCCTGTCAGCGGGTAAACGTGCCCGAAGTCGACCGCGCCGAGCTCGAATTGCATGCGAATGGCGTCTCGCGGCTTTCGCGCGTGGTCGCGGTGGCTGGCGACGCGAAGCCGCTTGCCACGGTGCTGGGTGTTCTCTTCGACGCCGAACCGGTGGACGACGGGCGTGAAACCCTTGTCGGGACTGCCAATGGCGATGTCGTCGTCGTCACCGCGGCGGCGTTCGAGCGACGCTATGGCGCGGCCGCCCCGGACGGCCAGACTGTCTGTGCGGTGGATTTCGACGTAGCGTCGCTGCCGGCGCTGGAAAAGACCCTTGATGAGGGCGGCATCGGGTATCACAGACGGGACGACATGATCGCCGTGCCGCCGGCGCCGG
Source organism: Rhizobiaceae bacterium (assembly GCA_023953775.1). GTDB lineage: Bacteria > Pseudomonadota > Alphaproteobacteria > Rhizobiales > Rhizobiaceae > JAMLJD01. The sequence goes on from JAMLJD010000029.1 coordinate 25,699, forward strand.
GACAGGGCGCGCTGTTTTCGTTTCGGGAGAAGCCATGACCACGCCGAATGCCGCCGTGAAAGCGGGCAACGTCGCTTTCGCCAATGACGCGCCGCTGGCCCTGATTGCCGGACCGTGCCAGATGGAATCGCGCCAGCATGCCTTCGACATGGCTGGCCGTCTCAAGGCGATCACCGACCGTCTCGGCCTCGGCTTCGTCTACAAGAGTTCCTTCGACAAGGCCAACCGCACCTCGCTTGCCGGTCGTCGCGGCCTCGGCCTCGATGCGGCGCTGCCCGTCTTCGCCGATTTGCGCAAGGAGTTCGGCGTGCCGGTGCTGACCGACATTCACGCCGTCGAGCAGTGCGCCGTCGTCGCCGATGTCGTCGACATTCTCCAGATTCCCGCCTTTCTGTGCCGCCAGACCGACCTGCTGGTTGCTGCGGCGGGCACGGGGCGCGTGGTGAACGTCAAGAAGGGCCAGTTCCTTGCGCCCTGGGACATGAGGAACGTCGTTGCGAAGATCACCGACAGCGGCAATGCGAACGTTCTGGTGACCGAGCGCGGCGTGTCCTTCGGCTACAACACGCTGGTTTCCGACATGCGGGCCCTGCCGCTGATGGCCGAGATCGGCGCGCCGGTGATCTTCGATGCGACCCATTCCGTCCAGCAGCCGGGCGGGCAGGGCGGCTCGACCGGCGGCGAACGCCGATTCGTGGAGACGCTGGCGCGCGCGGCGGTGGCCGTGGGTGTCGCCGGGGTCTTCATCGAAACGCATGAAGACCCCGACAACGCCCCCTCGGACGGACCGAACATGGTGCCTATCGACCGTCTGGAGGGCCTTCTTGAACGCCTGATGGCGTTCGACCGGGTGGCCAAGGGCCAGGCCGCATTGTCGTAGCTCAATCGGCCAGCACCACGATGGCGCCGTCGGCGCTTCCGTGCTGCTGCGGAGCAGGGTTGTCGCACGACGTGACCACGGCCGCGGCGATGAAGAACAGACTGACCAACGCTCCCAACTGTGACATGGCGAAACTCCCTTCCGTTTCGCCCCGCGCCAATCGAGGCTGCGACCGGATGGTGGCCGGATCGCGGCTGAAAGATGGAAATTTGGCAGCGGGCCGGTCCCGCCGCGCGCCGGCGGCCTTTACCGGCGCTTCGGCCCGCGCCACAATTGCGCGGACAACCCGGTCGATGATGGGCGACGATGAGCTTTCCGGTATTTTCGCTGCGTGATTTCGAACATGCCGATTCGGCCCGCCGCCGGTCGCTGGCCGCGACGGTGGACGCGATCTGTCGCGAAACCGGCTTTCTGGCGATCCGCGATCACGGCGTCGACCAAGGGGTCATCGACCGGGCGTGGAATGCCGCGCACGATTTCTTCGACCTGCCGTTCGAGGCCAAGCAGGGCGTGAAGGCGCCATATCCCGGTTATCCCTACGGTTATCTGGGGCCGGATTCGGAGGCGCTCGCAAAGTCTCGCAACGTCGATACGCCGCCGGACCTGAAGGAAAGCTTCAACGGCGGCCCGCTATCTGTCCCCGACGGGCTCGATGACGCCGAGGCGCTCGCATTCTGCTACGCACCGACCATCTGGCCCGACGAGCCGGCCGGTTTTCGGCAGGCCTGGGAAAACTACTACCGTGCCATGGAAGACCTCGCCGCGCGGATCATGCGTCTGTTCGCGCTCGCCCTCGACCTGCCCGGGGATACCTTCGACGACGCAATCGACCAGCCGGTCAGCGCTTTGCGTGCGCTCAACTACCCGGCGCAGGACAGGCCGCCGCAACCCGGACAGCTTCGCGCCGGCGCCCATTCCGACTATGGCAGCCTGACCATCCTGCTGCCGCAAAAGGGGTCGGGTGGGCTCGAAATCTTCAGCCCCGAGGGCGACTGGCGTCCCGTTCCGCCGGTCGATGGTGCATTTGTCATCAATATCGGTGACCTGATGGCACGCTGGACGAACGACCGCTGGGTGTCGACCCTTCACCGGGTCGTCAATCCCGACGCGGGGCAGCGTGGTACGGCCAGGCGGCAGTCCTTCGCATTCTTTCACCAGCCGAACTGGGAGAAGGAGATCGTGTGCCTTCCCTCCTGCCTGCGCCCGGGCGAGGCGCCCAGATACGAGCCGGTGCGGTCGGGCCCCTATCTGATGGGCAAGTTCAAGGCGACCGCGTCCTGACGTCTGCCGCGCATTGCCTTTTGCGGGGCTTCCGTTAAGAGAGGCGCGAATTCGCACGCCGCATCGAGGGAGCCTTTCCATGACCGCCATCGTCGACATTATCGGACGCGAGATCCTCGACAGCCGGGGCAATCCGACTGTCGAAGTGGATGTCGTCCTCGAAGACGGATCGATGGGCCGCGCGGCGGTGCCGTCCGGCGCGTCCACGGGCGCCCACGAGGCGGTCGAACTGCGCGATGGCGGCAAGCGCTATCTCGGTAAGGGCGTGGAACGCGCCGTCGAGGCGGTGAACGGCGAACTGTTCGAGGCGATCGGCGGCATGGAGGCCGAGAGCCAGATACAGATCGATCGCACGATGATCGAGCTCGACGGCACCGCCAACAAGAAACGTCTCGGCGCGAACGCGATCCTTGGTGTCTCGCTGGCTGTGGCCAAGGCCGCCGCCGAAGCCGCCGGCCTGCCGCTCTACCGCTACGTCGGCGGTGCCGGCGCGCATGTGCTTCCCGTCCCGATGATGAACATCATCAACGGCGGCGCGCATGCCGACAATCCGATCGATTTCCAGGAGTTCATGATCATGCCGGTCGGCGCCGGCTCGTTCCGCGAGGGGCTGCGCTGGGGTGCGGAGATCTTCCACACGCTCAAGAAGCGCCTCAAGGATGCCGGCCACAACACCAATGTCGGCGACGAGGGCGGCTTCGCCCCCAATCTCAAGAGCGCGCAGGCCGCCCTCGATTTCGTCGTCGCCTCGATCGAGGCCGCCGGCTACAAGCCTGGCGAGGAGGTCGCCATCGCCCTCGACTGCGCGGCGACCGAATTCTTCAAGGACGGGTCCTACGTCTACGAGGGCGAGCGCAAGACCCGCGATCCGAAGGCGCAGGCCAAATATCTCGCGAAGCTCGTCGGCGATTACCCGATCATCTCGATCGAGGACGGCATGGGCGAGGATGACTGGGACGGCTGGAAGACGCTGACCGACCTGACCGGCAAGAAGTGCCAGCTCGTCGGCGACGACCTGTTCGTCACCAATTCCGCCCGCCTCAAGGACGGCATCAGGATGGGCGTCGCGAATTCCATCCTCGTCAAGGTCAACCAGATCGGAACGCTGACCGAGACGCTGGATGCGGTCGAGACCGCCCACAAGGCTGCCTATACCGCGGTCATGTCGCATCGGTCGGGCGAGACGGAGGATTCCACGATCGCCGACCTCGCCGTCGCGACCAATTGCGGGCAGATCAAGACCGGGTCGCTGGCCCGGTCGGACCGGCTGGCGAAGTACAATCAGCTCCTGCGCATCGAGGAGGAGCTCGGCAGCCAGGCGCGTTACGCCGGCTCGTCAATCCTCAAGAGCTGAGGGCGGTAACCGCCCCTTAAGCATGATCGTGGCACTGTCGGGTCCATTCAGTCGACGGATCCGCCCATGTGGACACGCCAGCACAAGAAGCGCCATACCGGGGTTCTGATCGTTCCTGCGATCACCGCCCTGTTCCTGGCCTATTTCGGCTTTCACGCCTTTCAGGGCGAGTACGGGCTTTATTCCATGTACCGACTTCAGGAGCGGACGGCGGAGCTCGAGGTCCAGCTTGCCGCCATCGAGGCGCGCCGGTCTCAACTCGAACAGAAGGTCCAGTTGCTGCATGACGGCACTCTGGAAAAGGACATGCTCGACGAGCAGGTTCGCCGTGCGCTGAACTACGCGCACAAGGACGAGATCACCATCTTTCGGCCGCTCGGAAAATGATTTAACTGGAATTCAGTTAAATCAGCTTATCCTGTTGTTTTTCATTGTAATTATGATCATTGCAGCCATGCGTATTTGCGATGGCTCGAAAGCTGCAGCCGTGCTAGCCTCCTGATTGTCGGGAGGTCGTACCTCCCAGGATCGTCATTGTGCCCGTCAAGAGGCACGTATCGGGAGAAACGCATGGCCACCGCTGCCAGGAAAGCCGAATCCAGCAAATCCGCCGCATCCCGGGGCAAGTCAAGCGCCCGGTCGAAGAGTGCGTCGTCCCTGAAGACGCCCGCGCCCTTGAACTTCAAGAAGGACGAGGAGCTGCAGGCCTATCGCGACATGCTGCTCATCCGGCGCTTCGAGGAGAAGGCTGGCCAGCTCTACGGCATGGGCTTCATCGGCGGCTTCTGCCATCTCTATATCGGCCAAGAAGCCGTTGTTACCGGGCTGCAGATGGCGCTGCGCGACGGCGATCAGATGATCACTGCCTACCGCGACCACGGCCATATGCTGGCGATGGGCATGACACCGCGCGGCGTGATGGCCGAGTTGACGGGGCGCCGCAGCGGCTATTCCAAGGGCAAGGGCGGCTCCATGCACATGTTCTCGAAAGAGAAGAAGTTCTACGGCGGCCACGGCATTGTCGGCGCCCAGGTCTCGCTCGGCACTGGGCTGGCCTTCGCCAACCGCTACCGGGACGACAAGTCGGTGTCGCTGACCTTCTTCGGTGACGGCGCGGCCAACCAGGGCCAGGTCTATGAGAGCTTCAACATGGCCTCGCTGTGGAAGCTCCCGGTGATCTACGTCATCGAGAACAACCGCTACGCCATGGGTACCTCGGTCCTGCGCTCCTCCGCCGAGACGGATTTCTCCCATCGCGGCATTTCGTTCAAGATTCCGGGCATCCAGGTGGATGGCATGGACGTGCGCGCCGTCAAGGCGGCCGGCGATCTGGCGACCGAATGGTGCCGCGACGGCAACGGGCCCGTCATCCTGGAAATGCAGACCTACCGCTATCGCGGCCATTCCATGTCCGACCCGGCCAAGTATCGCTCGAAGGACGAAGTGCAGAAGATGCGCTCCGAGCACGACCCGATCGAACAGGTGAAGCAGCGCCTCATCGACAAGAAATGGGCGAGCGAGGACGAGCTGAAGGCGATTGACAAGGAAGTGCGCGACATCGTCGCCGATGCGGCGGAATTCGCGCAGACCGATCCGGAGCCGGATGCGTCCGAGCTGTGGACCGACGTCTATGTCGAAGTCTGACCGGCATTCGCGCCGTGTTTGTCCGTCCTGAAAAACCGCACCACCCGTCGATGCCGGCATTGCGCGTAGCCGCGGCAGCCGCATCGGACGCCAGAACCCCCGGAGCCCGCTGATGCCGATCGAAATTCTCATGCCTGCGCTCTCGCCCACCATGGAAGAGGGCAACCTGTCCAAATGGGTCAAGAAGGAAGGCGACAAGGTCGCTTCCGGCGACGTGATCGCCGAGATCGAGACCGACAAGGCCACGATGGAAGTCGAAGCGGTCGACGAGGGCACCATCGGCAAGATCCTGGTCCCCGAGGGGTCGGAAGGCGTGAAGGTCAACACGCCGATCGCCGTGCTTCTGGCCGAAGGCGAGAGCGCCGACGATATCGGCAAGGCAGCCGCACCCGCGGAAAAGGCCGAACCGGCGCAAAATGCCGCTGATGACCCGGCTCCGGAAAAGCCGGCGAAGGATGCGGCCCCGGCCGCGCCGAAGACCGAAACGGCGGCTGACCCCGATATTCCCGACGGCACGGAGATGGTGCCGACCACCGTGCGTGAAGCGCTGCGCGATGCGATGGCCGAGGAGATGCGCCGCGACGACGACGTCTTCGTCATGGGCGAGGAGGTCGCGGAGTATCAGGGCGCGTACAAGATCACGCAGGGGCTGCTGCAGGAATTCGGCGCCAGGCGCGTCGTCGATACGCCGATCACCGAGCATGGCTTCGCGGGCGTCGGCGTCGGCGCGGCGATGTCGGGCCTGAAGCCGATCGTCGAATTCATGACCTTCAACTTCGCCATGCAGGCGATCGACCAGATCGTCAATTCCGCCGCCAAGACGCTCTATATGGCCGGCGGCCAGATGGGCGCGCCGATCGTCTTCCGCGGACCCAACGGCGCCGCGGCCCGCGTCGCGGCCCAGCACTCGCAGTGCTATGCCGCCTGGTACGGCCATGTGCCCGGCCTCAAGGTCGTCATGCCCTATACGGCCGCCGACGCGAAGGGCCTCCTGAAGGCCGCGATCCGCGATCCCAATCCGGTCATCTTCCTCGAGAACGAGATTCTCTACGGTCAGACCTTCGACGTTCCGAAGCTCGAAGATTTCGTGCTGCCGATCGGCAAGGCGCGCATCCACAAGCCGGGCAGGGACGCGACCATCGTCTCCTTCGGCATCGGCATGACCTACGCGGTCAAGGCGGCCGAGGAACTGGCGGGCGAGGGGATCGACGTCGAAGTGATCGACCTGCGCACCATCCGGCCGATGGACCTCGATACCGTGATCGAATCCGTCAAGAAGACCAACCGCCTCGTCACCGTCGAGGAAGGCTTCCCGCAATCCTCGGTCGGCGATTTCATCGCCAGCCAGGTCATGCAGCGCGCCTTCGACTGGCTCGACGCGCCGGTCATCACGGTCGCCGGCAAGGACGTGCCGATGCCTTACGCCGCCAATCTCGAAAAGCTGGCGCTGCCGAACGTCGCGGAAGTCGTCGAGGCGGTGAAAGCCGTCAGCTACAAGGCGTAAGGGGAGGCCCAACCGATGCCGATCAACATCACCATGCCTGCCCTGTCGCCGACGATGGAAGAGGGCAATCTCGCCAAATGGCTGGTCAAGGAGGGCGACAGCGTCGCCCCCGGCGACGTGATTGCCGAGATCGAGACCGACAAGGCGACGATGGAAGTCGAGGCCGTCGATGAGGGAACCGTCGCCAGGATCGTCGTCCCGGCCGGCACCGAGGGCGTCAAGGTCAATGCGCTGATCGCGATCCTCGCAGGCGAGGGCGAAGACGTGAAGGACGCCGCCAAGGGTGGTGGCGATGCCGCCCCGAAGGCGGAGGCTCCGAAGAACGAAGCGCCCACCTCTCCCTCGGATGGGGGTCGCGCCGAAGGCGCGGGTGGGGGTGAGAAATCCACGCCAACTCCAACCCCGGCGCCACAGGCGTCCGCTCCGTCGAAATCGCGTGACGGCGACCGCACCTTCTCCTCGCCGCTGGCACGCCGTATCGCGAGGGACGCCGGCGTCGATATTTCTGCCGTAAATGGAAGCGGACCCAGGGGCCGCGTCGTCAAGGCCGACGTCGAAGCCGCGATCGCCGGCGGTGGCGCCAAGGCGAAGCCCGGTCAGGCGGCCCCTGCTGCGTCCGCCGCCGCCGCACCGGCGCCGAAGCCGATGTCGGACGACGCGGTGCTGAAGCTGTTCGAGGAGGGGTCCTACGATCTCGTCCCGCACGACAACATGCGCAAGACGATCGCCCGGCGTCTGGTCGAGGCGAAGTCGACCATTCCGCATTTCTACCTGACGCTCGACTGCGAGCTCGATGCCTTGCTGGCGTTGCGCAAGCAGCTGAATGACAGCGCCCCGACGAAGAAGACCGACAAGGGCGAGACGCCGGCCTACAAGCTCTCGGTCAACGACATGGTGATCAAGGCGATGGCGCTGGCGCTGCGCGACGTGCCGGCCGCGAACGCCTCTTGGACCGACGCCAACATGGTGATGCACAAGCATGCCGACGTCGGCGTCGCCGTTTCGATCCCCGGCGGCCTGATCACGCCGATCGTCAAGCGCGCCGACGAGAAGACCCTTTCGGTCATCTCCAACGAGATGAAGGACCTTGCCGGCCGCGCGCGCAACCGCAAGCTCAAGCCCGAGGAGTATCAGGGCGGCACCACGGCCGTTTCCAATCTCGGCATGTTCGGCATCAAGGACTTCGCCGCGGTCATCAACCCGCCGCACGCGACCATTCTCGCGGTCGGCGCGGGCGAGGAACGCGCTGTTGTGAAGAACGGCCAGGTCGTGGTCGCCACCGTCATGTCGGTCACGCTGTCGACCGACCACCGCGCGGTTGACGGCGCGCTGGGCGCCGAGCTTCTCGCCGCCTTCAAGCGCTACATCGAGAACCCGATGGGAATGCTGGTATAGCGCGAAGGCAGGAAGTCGGAAGGAAGGTGCCGCCATGGCCATGACTGTTCACAGCGACAAGTTGCGCGCCTCCTGGGGATGGATGGCGCTGTTCGCCGTCATCTCGCTGATCGGCGGTGTCCTGGCGCTGCTCAACCCGTTCGCGGCCACGCTCGCCGCGACGCTGCTTGCCGGATGGACCTTTGCCTTTCTCGGCGCCCTGCAGATCGTCCAGGCCTTCCGCGTCCAGGGCTGGGCCGGGTTCCTGTGGTCGCTCCTGTTCGGCGTGCTGACCCTGCTGGTCGGCATCTCGCTGGTCTTCAACCCGCTCGCCGGCATGGTGTCGCTCACGCTGCTGGTGGCAGTGCTGTTCCTGGCGACCGGCATCGTCAAGCTGATGTATGCCTTCTCGCTGCGTCCGGTTGCCGGCTGGGTGTGGGTGCTCGTTTCCGCGCTGCTGTCGCTCGCCATCGGCATCATGATCTTCGCCGATCTGCCATGGGCCGCGACCTCCATCCTCGGCATCCTGCTCGGCGTCGAACTCGTCTCGAACGGCGTTCTGTTCCTGTTCATTGCCCTTGGACTGCGCAAATTGTGACGGGCGGCTGAAGCGCGCATGAAAACCGTTCTCTGCTATGGCGATTCACTGACCTGGGGCTCCGATGCCGAAACCGGCGGCCGGCATGCCCGCCAGGACCGCTGGCCGGTCGTGCTTCAGGCCGCGCTCGGCGACGACGCCCAGGTGATCGCGGAAGGCCTGCGCGGCCGCACGACAGCCTTCGACGAGCATCTGGCCGACTGCGACCGCAACGGCGCGCGCATCCTGCCGACCGTCCTCTACACGCACGCGCCGATCGATCTGGTGATCCTGCTTCTCGGTACCAACGACATGAAGCCGGCCATCGCCGGCACCGCCGTCGCGGCGATGCAGGGCATGCGGCGACTCGTATCGCTGATCCAGCTGAACGCGCTGCGCGACGGGTCGGCCGAACCGCCGGCCATCCTCATCGTCGCGCCGCCGCCGTTGTGCGAGACCGCGAACCACGAATACAGCGCGATGTTCGCCGGCGGCATCGAGCAATCGAAGATGCTCGCGTCGCTCTACGCCGATCTTGCCGACGAGACGGGCTGCGGCTTCTACGACGCCGGCTCCGTCGCGCAAACCTCGCCTGTCGACGGTGTCCATCTCGACGCCGCCAACACGCGCGCCATCGGCAAGGGGCTCGAGTCGGTGGTCAGGATGATGCTCGGGCTCTAGGCCCACAGGGCCTGGCCGGGAACTGGGTTGATCGAGGTCAAGGAGAGGGAGGATCTGGCGAATAGGCTCGGAGGCGGATGAAACAAGGAGAGATCCATGTCCCATACCCCTCACGAACTGGCGGACGAGTTTCCGGACGAAGTGGCCCAGATCAGGCATCTGTGCCAGACCGATGGTCACTTTGCGCGCCTCGCCAATGAATACCACGTCCTCAACAGGACGATCCACCGGGCCGAGACGGATGTCGAGCCGGTCGACGACATGCACCTGACCGCGTTGCGGAAAGAGCGCCTGCGTCTGAAGGATGAAATCTACGGCATGCTGAACCGGCACGAGCCTGTTCCGGCGATGCCCACATCGGAAGTCGGCTGAAAGCGTTCCCGCTTCCAGCCTGACGGGGATCGCAGGGGCGCAGCCGCGCCGCGTGGTCCCCGAAAACAGGAGATGGAAGCGAGATATGGCTGACACTTACGACGTCATCATCATCGGGGCGGGGCCGGGCGGATACGTGACGGCCATTCGGGCGGCCCAGCTCGGCCTCAAGACCGCGGTGGTCGAACGGGAGCATCTCGGCGGCATCTGCTCCAACTGGGGCTGCATCCCGACCAAGGCGCTGCTGCGCTCGGCCGAGATCATGCACTTCGCCGAGCATGCCAAGGACTACGGCCTCAAGCTCGACGGCACGGTGACGCCGGATGTCAAGGCCGTCGTCGAGCGCTCGCGCGGGGTGGCCGCGCGCATGAATGGCGGCGTTGGCATCCTGATGAAGAAGAACAAGGTCGACGTGATCTGGGGCGAGGCGAAGCTTGCCAAACCCGGCGAGATCAGCGTTTCGAAGCCGACGAAGAAGGCGATGGAGCCGCAGGTTCCGCAGCCGAAGAACACGCTGGGCGAGGGAACCTACAAGGCCAGGCACATCATCGTTGCGACCGGCGCACGTCCGCGCGTCCTGCCGGGCATCGAGCCCGACGGCAAGCTGATCTGGACCTATTTCGAGGCGATGATCCCCAAGGAGATGCCCAAGTCGCTGATCGTCATGGGCTCGGGCGCGATCGGCATCGAGTTCGCGTCGTTCTATCGCACCATGGGCGTCGAGGTGACCGTGGTCGAGCTCATGCCGCAGATCATGCCGGTCGAGGACGCCGAGATTTCGAAATTCGCGCAGAAGCGCCTCGAGAAGCAGGGCATGAAGTTCCTGCTCGAAGCCAAGGTGTCGAAGGTCGAGAAGGCCGCGAACGCGGTGACGGCGCATATCGAAACCAAGGACGGGAAGACCGAGAAGATCACGGCCGACCGGCTGATTTCGGCCGTCGGGGTGCAGGGCAACATCGAGAACCTCGGACTGGAGGCGCTCGGCGTGAAGACGGATCGCGGATGCATCGTCATCGACGAGTATTGCCGCACCAATGTTGCCGGCCTCTACGCGATAGGCGACGTCGCCGGCCCGCCCATGCTCGCCCACAAGGCCGAACATGAAGGCGTCATCTGCGTCGAGAAGATCGCCGGCCTGCATCCGCACCCGATGGACAAGTCGCTCATTCCGGGCTGCACCTATTGCCATCCGCAGGTCGCGTCGGTCGGCCTCACCGAGGCCAGGGCGAAAGAGGCCGGCCGCGACGTTCGCGTCGGCCGCTTTCCCTTCGTCGCGAACGGCAAGGCCGTCGCGCTTGGCGAGGACCAGGGCCTGGTCAAGACGGTCTTCGACAGGAAGACGGGCGAACTGCTCGGCGCGCATATGGTCGGTGCAGAGGTGACCGAGCTGATCCAGGGATTCGTGGTGGCCATGAACCTCGAGACGACCGAGGAAGAACTCATGCACACGATTTTCCCGCACCCCACACTGTCGGAAATGATGAAGGAGAGCGTGCTCGACGCCTATGGCCGCGCTTTGAACGCCTGATGCGCCTTCCGGCGGTCCGCGCCGGAACGCTTCGGTCTCCCGCGCGTTGTGATTGGGTAACGTTCATTTTGATTGGAGAGGGTTCATGGAAGACGCTGGTGTAGGTTGGATCGCCGCTATCATCATAGGCGGGCTGGCTGGTTGGCTGGCCGAGCAGTTCATGAAGAGCAATATGGGGCTCTTGATGAACATAATCCTGGGTATCGTCGGGGCGGTCGTCGCCAATGTGCTGCTCGGCCTGTTCGGCATAGCGCTGGGTGGGTGGATCGGCTATCTCATCGCCGGCTTTATCGGTGCATGCATACTGATCGCCGTGGCGCGCGCCATAAGGCGATAACGTCCGGATTTTCTGCCGATACGGCAATGATGCAAGGCCGCCATGCCCATGGCGGCCTTACATTTGTGGGCCGCGCGACCTATAACGGGGCATGGGTTGCGGCGCACGCCGCGCATTGCTAGTCGGAGACCCGATGGTCACCATTCTCGACACCGTTTCGAAGTCCCGCCCGCGTCATCCGGAGAAGGTGCATCGCCCCGATACGGAGGTGCTGCGCAAGCCCGAATGGATCCGCGTCAGGGCTCCGGTGTCACGCGGCTATCTCGAGACGCGCGAGATCGTGAAATCGAACAAGCTCGTAACGGTCTGCGAGGAGGCGGGCTGCCCGAACATCGGCGAATGCTGGGACAAGAAGCACGCGACCTTCATGATCATGGGTGAGATCTGCACCCGGGCCTGCGCCTTCTGCAATGTCGCGACGGGCATTCCCAATGCGCTCGATGCCGACGAGCCGGCAAACGTCGCCCGTGCCGTGGGCCAGATGGGCCTGAGCCACGTCGTCATCACCTCGGTTGACCGCGACGATCTCGCCGACGGTGGAGCCCGCCATTTCGCCGATGTGATCCGCTCGATCCGCGAAGTCTCGCCCGGAACGACGATCGAGATCCTCACGCCGGACTTCCTGAGGAAGCCGGGCGCGCTTGAGATCGTCGTCGAGGCGAGGCCGGACGTCTTCAACCACAATCTCGAGACCGTCCCGTCCAACTACCTGACGGTGCGGCCCGGTGCGCGGTATTTCCACTCCATCCGCCTGTTGCAGCGGGTCAAGGAACTCGACCCGTCGATCTTCACCAAGTCGGGCATCATGGTTGGCCTCGGCGAGGAGCGGAACGAGGTCCTCCAGTTGATGGACGACCTGCGCACGGCGGATGTCGATTTCATCACCATCGGCCAGTACCTGCAGCCGACGCGCAAGCATCACCAGGTCATGAAGTTCGTCACGCCGGACGAATTCAAGTCCTACGAGACGATCGCCTACACCAAGGGTTTCCTGATGGTGGCGTCGAGCCCGCTGACACGCTCGTCTCATCACGCCGGCGACGATTTCGCGCGCCTGCGCGCTGCCCGCGAGGCGAAGTCCGCCGCGTCGGCCTGACACGCCACGATGCCGAAATTCGAGACGGTCAGGCACGTACATCATTCGCCCGAACAGATGTTCGCGCTGGTGGCCGATGTCGAGAAATATCCCGAGTTCCTGCCGATGTGCGAGGCGCTGACCGTGCGTTCGCGACGCGAGCGCGAGGGCGTCACCCTGCTCGTGGCCGACATGAGCGTCGGCTACAAGGCGATTAGCGAGACCTTCACCAGCCAGGTGGTGCTGAAACCGGCCGACAACGCGATCGACGTCAAATATCTCGACGGCCCGTTCCGCTACCTCGACAATCGCTGGCGTTTCGAACCGCACGGCGAGGGCGGTTGCGCGGTGCGATTCTACATCGACTACGAGTTCAAGAGCCGCATCCTCGGCGCGGTGATGGGCGCGATGTTCGATCGCGCCTTCCACATGTTCACCGAAGCCTTCGAAAAGCGGGCCGACGCGATCTACGGCGTCGCCTGAGGTTCTTCCAGGGCCTCAAGAAGCAGCGACAGTGCAAATTCCACGCTCTGCTGCCGGATGAAGGCACGGCCACGATCTTCGAACCGGCATTCCCGTGTGATCGCCGCGCGGTTCGACTGCGCAAGGCCGAACCACACCAGCCCGACCGGCTTCTGCCCGGACCCGCCGCCGGGACCGGCGACCCCAGTGACCGAGACAGCGATCCCGGCCCTCGAGTTGCGCAGCGCGCCCTCAGCCATGGCGCGCGCCGTCTCCGAGGACACTGCGCCATGGGCATCGAGCGTGGCTTGGCCGACGCCGAGAAGGTCCATCTTGGCGTCGTTGGAATAGGTCACGAAGCCGCATTCGAACACATCGGAAGAGCCGGCGATGTCGGTCAGCGCGGCGGCGATCATCCCGCCTGTGCAGGACTCGGCCGTTGCGATCGTCGTGCCGTTCCCGCGCGCGGCGTCCAGGACCTTGGTCGCAAGATCGGGTGCGATCACGCCGGCAATCCTCCTGGATAGACGACGCTGACGCTGGCGATGGCCGCGATCCCTTCCTCGCGCCCGATGAAGCCCAGCTTCTCGTTGGTCGTCGCCTTGACCGAGACGCGTTCGGCCGCGATGCCGAGGATTTCGGCCATGGTCGCCGTCATGGCGGGCCGGTGCGGCCCGACCTTTGGCGCCTCGCAGATCAGCGTGACGTCGGCATTGGCGATCCGCCCGCCTTTCTCGCGCACCAGACTGGCGGCATGCCGCAGGAACACCGCCGAGGCGGCACCCTTCCATTGCGGGTCGGAGGGCGGGAAATGCGTCCCGATATCGCCGGCCGCGCAAGTCGCCAGAAGCGCGTCCGTCAGCGCATGCAGGCCGACATCGGCGTCGGAATGGCCGGACAGGCTCTTGTCGTGGTCGATCCGCACTCCACACAGCGTCACATGATCGCCGGGACCGAAGGAATGCACATCGTAGCCGCTGCCGGTCCGGACGTCGGGGAACGTCGCGGCCGCCCGTCCAAGTCGTTCGTCGGCCATCACGATGTCGCGCCCCCAGGTGAGTTTGACGTTGTCCGGCGAGCCGGCGACCACATGCACGGGAATGCCGGCCCACTCCGCGATCGCCGCGTCGTCGGTGAAGTCGTCGCGGCCGCTCTCATGCGCTCTTTCATGGGCGGCAAGAATCGCCTGGAACCCGAAGCCCTGCGGTTTGCGCGGCGAAGAGAGCCGTTGCGGTCGACAGTGCCCGAGACGACGCCGAGCGCGTCCATCTTCAGCGTGTCGGAGACCGGCAGTGCCGGCAGCGCGCCGCGGTCCGCCTCGATGGCGGCGATGATCGCGTCAGCAGCGCATCGTCGATGAACGGCCTGACGCCGTCATGGATCAGCACGCACTTCGAGGTGCATCGGCGGCGAGCGCGAGCAGCGCCAGGCGCGTCGAGGATTGCCGTGACGCGCCGCCGTGAACGAAACGCACCTGCGACGACCAGACCGGCTGCCGCGGCTTCGATCAGGGCCTCGTCGTCGTCGCGATGGACGGCCACGACGACCGGGCCGATCGCCGCATGCGCGCACAGTGCTTCGAGCGTGTGGCGGATCACCGGCTTGCCTGCCGATGAGCCGATATTGCTTCGGGCCGTCAGTAGGATTGCCCGCGCGTTCGCCACGACCGGCGGCCACCACGACCACCGCCACCTTGCCTGTCGAAGCCCCGGAAATGCCGCCGCGCGTCATGCCGAAGCCGCCAGTCGCGACGTCTTTGATTGGCCAGCCCCGTCGACCGATTCCGCGGCGCGCGTCGGGATTCGGCGTTGCAATGTCACGCAAAGATGTCTAGTGGATAGGCAGACAGTCCAACTGCCCGGTTTTTGTGCATGATTGACAGTGCCCAGCTTGCGTCGCTGCGGATCGGTGGTTGCGCGGCGCAACCGCGTTTTCTTGCTCCGATGTCGGGCATAACGGACCGCATTGTTCCGCGAGCGCGCGATGCTTCACGGCGCGGGGCTGTGCGTCGCCGAAATGGTCGCCAGCGGCAGGCTTACTTGTCAAAGGAAGCCGCAGATCGCTGCGGCGCCTCGCCAGGCGCGACATCGCTGGACCGCACATGGTTCAGCTTGCCGGTAAGCGAGCGGCACTGGATGGCTGAAGGCGCCAGGATCGCGGCGGGCGAGGGCGCCGACATCGTCGACATCAACATGGGCTGCCCCGCAAAAAGGTGACCGGCGGATATTGCGGCTCGGCCCTGATGCGCGACCTCGATCATGCGCTGCGCCTGATCGACGGCGTCGTCGAGGCCGTCGACGTGCCTGTCACCGTCAAGATGCGCCTCGGATGGGACGAGACGTCGATCAACGCGCCCGAACTTGCCCGCCGCGCCGAGCAGGCAGGCGTCCGGATGATCACCGTCCACGGTACCCGCATGCAATACTACAAGGGCCAGGCCGACTGGCGCGCCATCGCACGGGTCAAGGACGCCGTCTCGATTCCCGTCGTCGCCAACGGCGACGTCCGGACTGCTGGACGACGCCTGCGAGATCATGCGGCTTTCGAGGCCGAACGCGGTGATGGTCGACGCGCGCATTACGGCGCACCGTGGATCGCCGGCTCCATCGCCGCCGGGGCGGCAGGCGCTTCGGCGTCGAAATCCCCGCCACGCCTTCCGATCTCGCCGGCTATGTCTGCCGCCCTACGAGGCGATGCTCTCGACCTCTACGGGCGCGACGGCGGCGTCCGGCAGGCGCGCAAGCATCTCCGGCTGGTATCTCGACCGCCACGCGCCTGACTGCGGTCCCGAGCGTCACGAGGCGATTCGGCCTCGACCGACCCGGGAGCGGTAATGGCGATGATCGGTGCGGCCATCCTCGATGCCCGGCCAGTTCGAGGAAGTGAAAGGAAAGCCGCATGAACGCGCCCGCGCGTGCAGCGCCGCTCGGCGACCCGGCGCAGATCGTCCTCAACACGATCCGCCATCCCGTCATCATGGTCAGCGCGGACGATCCAGCGTCACCTTCGCCAATGCCGGGCCGGACTTCTTCGTTCGAGTGCTGCCGTCTTGACCCGCAACACGCTCTCCCGCTTCGTGCCGTTCAGCAGTCCACTTCTCACCCTCGTCGAGCAGGTCCGCGAACGGCGTTCGCCTACAACGAATACCGCGTCGACATCTCCTCGCCGCGTATCGGCGAGGACAGGTCGTCGACATCTACGTCGCGCCGGTCTCCGGAATCCCGGATCGGTGGTCATCATGCTCCAGGAGCGCTCGATGGCCGACAAGATCGACCGCCAGATGACGCATCGCGGCGCGGCGCTCCCGTCACCGGCCTCGCGGCGATGCTGGCGCCTGGATCAGAACCCGCTGTCAGGGATACGCGGCGCCGCGCAGTTGCTCAGCGCCAGAACCGATGAGGATCGCGCTTGACCCGGCTGATCACCGAGGAGACCGACCGCATCGTCGCTTTGGTCGACCGGATGGAAGTGTTCTCCGACGAGCGAGCCGATCGACCGCGTACCGTCAGCATCCACGTCGTCCTCGACCATGTGAAGGCGATCGCCCGCAGCGGATTCGGGCGCAACCTGCGGATCATCGAGGATTACGATCCTCCGCTTCCGCCGGTCTTCGCCAGCGACCAGCTGATCAGGTCTTCCTCAACGTCTCGTCAAGAACGCCGCCGAGGCGGTCGGCGCGGAGCCGAACGGCGAGATCACCCTGTCGACCAAGTTCCGTCCCGGCATCCGGCTCTCCGTTCCCGGAACGGCCAACCGCATCTCGCTGCCGCTGGAATTCTGCGTCCACGACAACGGCCCCGGCGTCTCCGACATCCCTGCCGATCCCTGTTCGATCCGTTCATCACGGCGAAACCGAATGGATCGGGTCTCGGCCTTGCTCCTGGTCGCCAAGATCGTTGGCGAACACGGCGGGCATCATCGAATGCGATTCCTCGCCGCGCAGCACCACACTTCCGCATTCTCATGCCGGCCTGGCGCAGCAGCGCCGAGGACGAGCCGCACGAATTCGAAGAGGACGCAGCCGAATGAGCAGGCGCGGCAATATTCTCGTCGCCGACGACGACGCGGCCATTCGCACGGTCCTCAACAATCAGGCCCTGTCGCGCGACGGCCACGACGTCCGCGTCACCTCCAACGCTTCGGCGACGCTGTGGCGCTGGGTTTTCCTCTGGCGAGGGCGATCTTGTCATCACCGACGTTGTCATGCCCGACGAGAGCGTTCGACTTCCTGCTGCCGTGAAGAAGGCGCGCCCCGACCTGCGGTCATCGTCGCGAGCGCCAGAACACCTTCATGACCGCGATCGGGCCTCCGAGACCGGCGCCTACGAATACCTGCCCAAGCCGTTCGATCTCACCGAGCTGCTTGGCATCGTCAATCGCGCCTTGGCAGAGCCGCGCCGTCCGCCGGTCGAACAGCGGACGGACAGGCCCGACGCGATGCCATGGTGGGACGCTCATCGCCATGCAGGACATCTACCGCATGCTCGCGCGGATGATGCAGACCGACCTGACGGTCATGATCACCGGCGAGTCCGGCACCGGCAAGGAGCTGGTGGCGCGTGCGCTGCATGAATACGGACGCCGCCGCAACAGGCCGTTCGTTGCCATCAACATGGCGGCGATCCCCCGCGACCTGATCAGATCGGAGCTGTTCGGCCACGAAAAGGGCGCCTTCACCGGCGCTCAGAACCGCTCGACAGGCCGCTTCCAGCAGGCCGAGGAGCGGTACGCTGTTCCTCGACGAGATCGGCGACATGCCGATGGAAGCGCAGACCCGTCTCCTGCGCGTTCTCAGCAGGGCGAATACACGACCGTCGGCGAGTACCACGCCGATCAAGACCGATGTCAGGATTGTCGCCGCGACCAGCAAGGATCTGCGCACGCTGATCAATCATGGCCAGTTCCGCGAGGACCTGTTCTACCGGCTCAACGTCGTTCCCTTGCGCCTGCGCGCTGCGCGACGCTCGAGGATATTCCAGATCTCGTTCGCCGCTTCTTCAAGCAGGGTCGAGGGCGAAGGGCTGCGAGCCAGCGCATCTCGTCGGGCGGGCTCGATACGATGAAGCGCGCTACCCCCTGGCCGGGCAATGTGCGCGAGCTGGAAAACCTGATTCGCCGCCTGTCGGCGCTCTATCCACGCAGGACGAGATCGCAGGAGATCATCGGGTCGGAGCTGAGAACGGGCGACCTGACGTCGATCGACGGCGGCACAGGCGCCATTCCCGACAGCATCTCCATTTCCCAGGCGGTCGAGCATTATCTGCAGCGCTATTTCGCCGGCTTCGGCGGCGAGTTGCCGCCGCCCGGCCTCTACCAGCGGGTTCTGGCAGGTCGAACATCCGCTGGTGCTGGCCTGCATGACCGCGACCCGCGGCAATCAGATCAAGGCGGTAAAACTGTCGGCCTTAACCATAACACATTGCGCAAGAAAATCCGCGAACTCGGCGTCAATGTGTATCGAGGATCGCGGCTTGGGGCTGAACGGCCCTGATTTTCGCTTCCGCCGCGCAGGCTTGTTGCACAATCGCCACATTGCGTTGCATACATGCAACGCTATCAGTGCAGGCAGACCACATGTCGATTCGGGGCAATCCCATCTCTGGGCCGTTTCATGTCCCGCCCGATCGGCGGTGATGGCGGCAAGGTGTTCATGGTGCCGCGGGCATCTCGGTCATTGTGACGGCGCTTATCATTGCCGGCCTGTCTTCGCGATCTGCTCGGCGTCACGCCGATCACGCCGGACGAGACGACGACGCTGCTGCTGGTCATCGTCAATGCCGGCTTCATCCTTCTTCATCGGCGATGATCGAGTACTTGAGATCTATCGCATCGTCATGAGCGCGTAAGCGCGGCAAGGCAACCTCCGGCTCCATATCCGCATTGTGACGATGTTCTCGCTGGTTGCGGCGATCCCGGCCATCCTCGTCGCCGTCATTGCATCGGTCACGCTCGATGTCGGCCTCGACCGCTGGTTCGCGCTCAAGACCCGTACGATCATCAATTCGTCACTGTCGATCGCCGAGGCCTATGTCTACGAATGCAGCGTCTACGGGATTCGCACGACCATCTCGCTCGCCTATGTGCTCGATCAGGGCAGGTCGAAACTCTACAATCTCGACCGCAACGGCTTCCGCGATTTCCTGACCCAGCAGGCGGCGGGACGGTCGCTGGGCTATGCCGCGCTCGTCCGCTCCGACGGCTCGACGCTGATGACCGCCGAGATCCCGGTGACCTTCACGGTCCCCGAGCCCTTTCTCGACGCCATCCAGACGGCCGCGGACGGAAATCCGGTTCTGATCGAGCCGCGCATCCGCAACATCGTCGGCGCCATCATCCGGCTCAAGGACATTCCGGACGCCTATCTCTACACGCTGCGCGAACTCGACGCCGAGGTCATCAAGGCGCGGCAGATCGTGCGCACCAACACCGACGAGTACCGCGATCTGGAAGCCAACCGCTTGACGACGCAGCTCGCTTTCGCGCTCGTCTATCTCGGGCTGACACTGATCATCGTGCTCTCGGCGATCTGGACCGGCATCACGGTCGCTGACCGGCTGGTCAGACCGATCAGGCAGCTGATCGGCGCGGCAGGCGAGGTGGCGACGGGCAATCTCGAGGTGCAGGTTCCCGTCCGCGCGTCGGATGGCGACGTCGGCTCGCTCGGCAAGACCTTCAACATGATGATCCGGCAGTTGAAGACACAGCGGAACCAGCTCCTGACTGCCAAGGACGTCATCGACGAACGCCGGCGCTTCTCCGAGGCGGTTCTTTCGGGCGTAACCGCCGGCGTCATCGGCGTCGACCCGTCGGGCGTCATCACAATCGTCAACCGGTCGGCCGAGACAATGCTGTCGATCTCGGCGCGCGCGACCGTTGGCCAGCGTCTCGGCGTCGTCCTGCCGCATATCGGCCGTGTGCTCGAGGGTGGACGCAATTCGGGTCGGCCGGTGCATCGCGAGCAGGTGACCTTCTACCGCGCCGGCGCGGAGCGGACCTTCAACGTCCAGATTACCGTCGAGGAGAATCAGGCCGGCGCTCCAGAGAAATCCTTCGTCGTCACCGTCGACGACATCACCGATCTGGTCCAGGCCCAGCGCTCGACCGCCTGGGCCGATGTGGCGCGCCGCATCGCGCATGAGATCAAGAACCCGCTGACGCCGATCCAGCTTTCGGCAGAGCGTATCAAGCGGCGCTACGGCAAGGTCATCACCGAGGATCGCGAGGTCTTCGACCAGTGCACCGACACGATCATCCGCCAGGTCGGAGACATAGGCAGGATGGTCGACGAGTTCTCGGCATTCGCCCGCATGCCGAAGCCCGACATGAAGACGCTCGATCTGCGCGAGCCGCTGCGCGAGGCTTCGTTCCTCGTCGAGGTGAGCCGCAGCGACATCGCGTTCGAGCGGGACTTCGGCGACGTGCCGCTCAACGGAACATTCGACACGCGCCTGATGAGCCAGGCATTCGGCAACGTCATCAAGAACGCGGCCGAAGCGATCGACGCCTCGGAGCGCGAGGGCGGCGAGCCGGGAGCCATCCTGATCCGGGCCGCCCGGCACGGTCAGGACATCGTGGTCGAGGTCCTCGACAACGGCAAGGGATTGCCGCGGGAAAATCGCCAGCGCCTGCTCGAGCCCTATATGACCACGCGTGAAAAGGGCACCGGTCTTGGATTGGCGATCGTCAAGAAGATCATCGAGGATCATGGCGGCCGGCTGGAGCTCCAGGATGCGCCGCCCGAATTCCACGGCGGTCGCGGCGCGATGATCCGCATCACGGTGCCGGCAGCAAAAACAGAAGCGACTCGCGGGGCAGTCGACGCAACAGAAAAAGCAGAAAAGGTTCAGGATGGCGTCTGACATACTCATCGTCGACGACGAGGAAGACATTCGCGAGCTTGTCGCCGGAATTTTGAGCGACGAGGGCCACGAAACGCGCACCGCCTATGACAGCGACAGCGCGCTGGCCGCGATCAGCGATCGCGTCCCGCGCCTGATCTTCCTCGATATCTGGCTGCAGGGGTCGAAGCTCGACGGTCTCGGTCTGCTCGATGAGATCCGCAAGCTGCACCCCGATCTTCCAGTGGTGATGATTTCGGGCCACGGAACCATCGAGACGGCCGTGTCAGCGATCCGTCGCGGCGCTTATGACTTCATCGAGAAGCCGTTCAAGGCGGATCGCCTGATCCTGGTCTGCGAGCGGGCGCTGGAGACGTCGAAGCTGCGGCGCGAGGTTGTCGACCTCAAGAAGCGGACCGGCGATACCTTCGACCTGATCGGCTCTTCGGTCGCGATGAACCAGCTCCGCCAGACGATCGAACGGGTCGCGCCGACCAACAGCCGCATCATGGTCATCGGGCCTTCCGGGTCCGGCAAGGAGCTCGTGGCACGGGCGATTCACGCTCTGTCGTCGCGCAAGTCGGGGCCGTTCGTGACCTTGAACGCGGCCAACATCACGCCCGACCGCATGGAGATCGAGCTGTTCGGAACCGAGCCCAACGGCTCGGAGCGCAAGGTCGGCGCACTGGAGCAGGCGCATCGCGGCATTCTGTACATTGACGAGGTGGCCGACATGCCCCGCGAGACGCAGAACCGCATCCTGCGCGTTCTGGTCGACCAGCAGTTCGAGCGGGTAGGGGGCACCAAGCGCGTCAAGGTCGACGTGCGGATCATCTCGTCGACGGCGCAGAACCTGGAGGCGCTCATCGCGGAAGGCCGATTCCGCGAGGACCTGTATCACCGGCTGTCGGTCGTGCCGGTCATGGTGCCCGGGCTATCGGAACGGCGCGAGGACA
>JAMLJD010000003.1 GCA_023953775.1 Rhizobiaceae bacterium
GCCGCAATGGCTGCCCTCAACCTCAATGTTCTCGGCCAATGGCCCCTCGCGCTCCATGCAGGTCTGCCAGGCGCAGATGCCGTCGGTACGGCTGTAGATGGCCGTGGTCGGTACCGGCGGCGGCTCGGAAATCGCGCCGCCCATGTGTCGCTCTCGGTCGTCTACCTTGTGGCCGGACGTGAATTCATAGAGCTTCCAGGCATTGGTGGCGCGCGGATCGCCGCCGAACGGGCTGCCCAGCGTGATGACCGATCGGACACGTTCGGGCATCATCTTGGCGAGCTGGCGCGCGTAAATCCCGCCAAGGCTCCAGCCGACGAGGCTGACCTTGCGACCATGCTCCTCGTGGATGCGCTCGACATGGTCCATCATGCGCTTTTCGATGCCCGGCAGCGGGCCGTAGTTGCGGCCGAGTTCCCAGCCGTGGACGGCATAGCCCTTGGCCTTGAGGAACCTGCGCAGGGCGATCGTCGACCGGTCGCTCGTAACCAGCCCCGGAAAGACGATCACGGGGTGGCCGTCACCACGCGGCGTGGTCGCGAGAAGCAGCGGCAAGCTGGCCACGAAGCCGGCAAGTTCCGGGAAAGTTCGCAGTTCCAAGGCGAAAAGCAGCTTGGACGGCGGCTTCATGGTCTGGTGTTCGGCGTAGGCCATCTGGTTTCCTGTCGTCTAGGGGTGGGCCGACTCGTGGCGCATACTCTCACAACATATGGTGTTCCGGTTTCCGAATTGCTTCAAGTTCAGGTTGAAGCCTCCTTGCCGGCGGTGGGCATTGCGGCGAGGGCAGCCTGCTTGAGAGTTTCCAGGGCCGGTTCAAAGAGGTCGGCCAGATCGGCGATGTCGGGCACCGCCTTGCTGCATGCGGTGAGCCCGAAGTCGAGATCGCCCTGGTAGGATTGCACGGTGATGTTCAGCGCGATGCCGTGGACCGGGATCGAGACCGGCCACATTGCGAGGATTCTGGCGCCGGCGCAAAATAGCGGTACAGGGGGTCCCGGTACGTTGGAAATGGTGACGTTGATCGCCTGCGGCAGCACGTCCGCGAGCCCGGTGCGGCCGTAAAGTTGCGCGAGGCCGGGCAGCAGGACCGGCGCTCCCAGCATGGAGAAGTCCTTCGGCGCGACGTCCTTGACGCTGCCGGCCAGTGTCTTCGATCCTCCCGACGCCTTGCGGATCGCCTCCAACCGCTCCAGCGGGTCGGCGATCTGCGTGGCGATCTGGCAGTTCATGCCGAAGACCTGGTTGTTGCTCTCCGTATTGCCCGGCGTGCGCAGCGAAATCGGTACGAAGGCCACAAGCGGCCGGTCGGGCAGGGCATCGTGGCCGGCCAGATAATCGCGCAGCGCTCCGGCGCAGATCGCCATCACGATATCGTTGATCTTGGCGCCCGTAGCCTTGGAGATCGCCTTGGCGTCGGACAGCGACAGCTTGCGCGCCGCGAATGCCCGCTTGCCGGTGATCGTGGCGTTGAACGGCGTCTTGGGCGCCATGATCTCCGTGAAGCCGGGGAGGTCGCCGATCCGCGCCGCGCCACTTTGGGCGCCTGCCGCCAGCATGCCGACGGCCGTGTTCAGCATTTGCGGCATGGCCTCCAGCGCCTTGAAATGCTGACGTGTCAGGCTCGCCACGAAGTCATGGACGCCGAGCACCGCGCGTTCTTCGATGGTCGGCTTGCGCGGTTTCGGCGGCTTTGCCGGCCGCGGCTTCACGGCATGCGGTTTCGGGCCCAGGTCGTAAAGCGCGGCGGCGATGACCATGCCCGCGCCGCCGTCGACAGCGGCATGATGCACTTTGGAGTAAATCGCGACATTGCCGTCGTCGAGACCCTCGACGACGGTGAACTGCCACAGCGGCCGCGAGCGATCGAGCGGCGTGGAATGCAGCTCGCCGACCAGCGCCTCGAGCTGCTCGAAGCTTCCGGGTTCGGCGAGTACATGGCGGCGGATGTGATAATCGTAGTCGATCTCGTCGACATCGACCCAACCGGGATGATCCAGTTCGAAGACCGTCCGCGCCAGCCGCTTCTCGAAGATCGGCGCTAAATGGATGCGACCCTTGAAGAAGTCGACGAAATGGCCGTGGAAGGTGCCTGAAAGGTTCTCCGGAGGCTCGAACAGCGTCAGGCCCGCGACATGCATGGGCGTTTCCGGCGTTTCCATGTAGAGAAACGTCGCGTCGAGGCCCGTAAGCTGCTTCATGCGTTCCTCCCGAACCCGTTTTCGGGCAGCCGCCTCGTGCGATGCGAAACGGTCGTTTGTGGCGATCATTCGCGCAAAATCGGCTGAAAGCAAGCACTTCCGACCTTCAAGCGACAGGGCCGGTATTCCCCAGCGTCAATCGAAACGAGGACTCGAAAGCGCTTTGCTTGCGTGCCGACGCACTCTAGATTGATTGTGAAAGGCATGCGGATCGAAGGAGGAACGATGACGCAGTCGCCCTATACTTTCGCCACCATGAAAGACCATATCGGGTCGGAACTCGGCGTTTCGAGCTGGGTCACCGTCGACCAGACGATGATCAACCAGTTTGCCGAATGCACCAATGACCACCAGTGGATTCACGTCGACGTCGATCGTGCGAAGCGCGAAAGCCCTTTTGGCGCGCCTGTTGCGCACGGCTATCTGACGCTCTCGCTGATCGCCGGCATGAGCTACGAAATCGGCGCCAAGCCGGAAGGCACGGTCGCCGCGTTCAACTACGGCATGGACAAGGTGCGCTTCATCGCGCCGGTCAAGGTCGGTTCGAAGGTAAGGCTGCGCTCGACCTTGATGGCGTTCGACGAGAAGGGCCCCGGCCAGTATCTCATGAAGTCGAACAACGTCCTGGAAATAGAGGGCGAGGACAAGCCGGCGCTGATCGCCGAAACGCTCGCGATGCTCGTCGCCGGCCCTCCGCCGCGAAAGGGAGGCTGAGCCATGGCGAAGAAGACGAGCAGCCGCCGGGACGACGACAAGACGCTTGCAGACGAGATCGCCGAGGATGCAGCGCAGAACACGCTGGCGCTCAACCCTCTGGTCGGCGTCCGCTCCGAGGACCTGATGAACGCGGCCGGCGCGGTCGTGCGCGCCATTGCCGGGCAGCCGCAGAACCTCGTGCAGCAATGGATGAGTTTTGCAGGCGAGCTGGGCAAGATCGCCACCGGGCAGTCGGAGATCGCCCCCGATCCCAAGGACCGGCGCTTCGCCGATCCCGCCTGGAAGTCGAGCGGCGTCCACAAGACGCTGATGCAGTCCTACATGGCGTGGGGCAAGGCGGTGACGGAGCTGGTGGCCAAGACAGATTTGCCGGACCAGGACGCGGCGCGCGCGCGCCTCGTCACCTCGATCTTCGTCGATGCCATGGCGCCGTCCAACAATCTGCTCGCCAACCCGACGGCCCTGAAGACGCTGGTCGACACCGGCGGCAAGAGTGCGGTCAGCGGACTCAAGAACTTCCTCGACGACATGACCCGCAATGGCGGCCTGCCGTCATCCGTCGACGCCTCCAAATTCAAGGTTGGCGAGAACCTTGCCAACTCGCCGGGCACGGTGGTCTTCCGCAACGATGTGCTGGAGCTCGTCCACTACACAGCGACGACGGACAAGGTCCATCAAAGGCCGCTGCTCGTGGTGCCGCCGCAGATCAACAAGTACTATTCGGTCGATCTGTCGCCGGACAAGAGCATGATCAAGTTCCTGCTCGCCAACGGCATCCAGCCCTACTGCATCTCGTGGCGCAATCCGACGCCGGAGCATCGCGACTGGGGGCTCGACACCTACATCACTGCGCTCGACGAGGCCTGCGACGCGGCCCGCGACATCACCGGCGCGGACACCGTCAACATCATGGGCTCGTGCTCGGGCGGCATCACGGTGTCTACCTATGTCGGCTGGCTGGCGGGCAAGGGCGAAAAGAAGATCAACGCCGTGCTGCTCGCCGTGTGCGTGCTCGACACGATGGCTGCGACCGACAATGATTTCGCTGCGCTTGTGACGCCTGAAAGCCTGATGGCGGCGAAGCAGATGTCTGCGGCGCGCGGCATCCTCGACGGCCAGGACATGGCGAAGATGTTCGCCTGGATGCGGCCAAACGACCTCATATGGAACTACTGGGTCAACAACTACCTGTTGGGAAACCAGCCGCCGGCCTTCGACGTGCTCTACTGGAACGCGGACACGACCCGGCTTCCGGCGCGACTGCACGCCGATTTCCTCGACCTGATCTTCACCAACCCGTTCCTCAATCCGGGCAAGATGTCGATCCACGGCGTGCCGATCGACATGCGCAAGGTGAAGCACGAAGCCTATGTGATCGGTGGGACGACCGATCACATCACGCCCTGGAAGGCCGTCTACCAGACCGCCCGTATCTTCGGCGACAAGACGCAGTTCATCCTGTCCAATTCCGGCCATCTGCAGAGCCTGCTCAACCCGCCCGGCAATCCGAAGGCCTGGTACGTCAAGGGCACGGCCAACAAGAAGGACGCCGATGCCTGGGCGGCCGGAGCCGAGAAGAAGGAAGGAAGCTGGTGGCTCGACTGGGCGGAGTATCTCAAGTCGCGGTCGGGCGACGAAGTCGATGCGCCGAAAGCGCCGGGAAACAAGACGTACAAGCCGCTCGGACCCGCGCCGGGCACTTATGTGTTCGAGCCTTGAGCGCACCGCACCTGCATAAACGGGGGAACTGACCATGGCCGTGGCCGAGAAGAAGCGCGGCCGCACCGCGCAGGGTATCGACATCCGCATGATCGACGTCGACGGGCAGATGCTGCGCGTCGGAATTCGCGAGGGTGCATCGAAGCGGCCGCCGCTGATGATGTTCAACGGCATCGGTGCCAATCTCGAACTCGCCGAGCCGTTCATGCTGGCGCTGGACGACACCGGCACGATCATCTTCGACGTGCCGGGGGTCGGCGGCTCGCCGCTGCCGTCACTGCCCTACAGGCCCTCGACGCTGGCGCGCATGGCGCGGCGGCTGCTCGAGATTCTCGGCCACGAGCAGGCCGATATCTCCGGCGTGTCGTGGGGCGGCGGACTGGCGCAGCAATTCGCGCGACAGTATCCCGGCCATTGCCGCAAGCTGATACTGGCGGCGACCGCGCCGGGCTGGACCATGGTGCCAGGGTCGCCTTCGGTTCTGTCCAAGATGGCGAGCGTTCGCCGCTATACCGATCCCAGCTATATGCGGACCATCGCGGCCGACATATATGGCGGCGCGTTTCGCACCGACCCGACGCTGATTGCGCGCCATGCCACGGCGATGAAGGGCGCAACGCAGTACGGCTACACGCTGCAGCTTCTGGCGATGACGGGCTGGACCAGCCTGCCGTGGTTGTGGACGCTGCCGCAACCCACGCTGGTGATGGCTGGGACCGACGATCCGCTGGTCCCCGTGGTCAACGCAAAGGTCCTTGCCCGGATGATCCCGAACGCGCGGCTGCATCTCGTCGACGAAGGGCATCTGTTCCTGGTCACGCAGCCGAAGGAATCGGCCGAGATCATCGAGGCCTTCCTGCGTGAATAGGCGATAAGGACAGACCAGCCTTTGATCGTAAGGATACGCGGCGGCGGTCTATTCCGCGTCGGGCTGCCTGGCCGGTGCGGCATCGGCAAAGGCCGGGAGTTCCATGGCCGCGTCGCGAATGCGTGAGATGACGGGGTAGGGGCTCATGTCGACGTTGAAACGCGCATTGTTGGCAACCTGCGCAACCAGGCAGATGTCGGCCATGCCGGGCTCGCTGCCATGGCAGAAACGACCGGTTTCGGGGCTTGACGCGAGAGTCGATTCAAGCGGTTCGAAGGTTTCGTTCACCCAGTGCCGGAACCAGTCGGCGATCTCCGTGTCGTCTGCGCCGTAGCGCGATCGCAGGGCGTTGAGGATTCGCAGATTGTTCACCGGGTGGATCTCGCAGGCGATCATCTGCGACAGCGAGCGGACGCGGGCGCGGCCGCGCGGATCGGCAGGCAGGAGAGGCGGTTCGGGCACGGTCTCGTCAAGGAATTCCATGATCGCCAGCGATTGCGAGATCACCGTGCCGTCAGGCCACACCAGCGTCGGGACGAGGCCTTGCGGATTGATGGCCAGGAACTCGGGCGCCCGATGCTCGCCATGACGCAGATGGTGGGCGACGTAGTCGTAGTCCACACCCTTCAGCGCCAACGCGATCCGCACCCGGTAGGAGGTCGAGGAGCGGAAATAGTTGTGCAGGACGGGTTTCATGGCTTCCTCCCACGCAGCGACGCTGCCGCATCATTGCGCTTCCTGCCAACTTCAACAAGCCGCCGAATGACGGGTCGCAGGCGGAGAGGCCGGCGCCTCTCCGCTGGCCTCGCGGAGAAGGCCTAACCCAGAACCGATCCGACTGCTTCGGCTGTCTTGCCGACGATCTCGTCGGCTTCCGCACGCGTCAGGCATAGCGGCGGCGCGAAGCCCAGAATGTCGCCCTGCGGCATGGCACGCGCGATGATGCCGAGCTTGAGGAGCGCTGCGGACATCTGCGGGCCGATCTTCCTGGATGGATCGAAGAAGGTGCGCTTGTCCCTGTCCTCGACGAATTCGACGGCGCACAGCATACCTTCGCCACGCACGTCGCCGACATGAGCATGCCCGGATAGTGCGTCCTTCATCGCGGCATTGAAGTACGCGCCGGTCTCGCCGGCGTTCTTCACAAGGCCGAGGCTGTCGATCAGCTTCAGATTGGCGACGCCGGCCGCGGCGCCGATCGGATGCGCGGAATAGGTCCAGCCGTGACCGATGGGGCCATTCTCGTCGGTGCCCTTCTCCAGCACTTTCCAGACCTTGTCGCCGACGATCGAACCGGAAAGCGGCGCGTAGGCCGAAGTCAGGCCCTTGGCGATGGTGATGATATCGGCCTCAATGCCGTAGTGGCCGGAGCCGAACATCGAACCGAGACGGCCGAAGCCGGTCACCACTTCGTCGGCGATGAGCAGGATGTCGTGCCTCTTCAGCACCTTCTGGATCGCCTCCCAGTAGCCCGCTGGCGGCGGCACGATACCGCCGGTGCCCAGAACCGGTTCGCCGATGAAGGCCGCGATGGTGTCAGCGCCCTCGCGTTCGATCAGATGTTCCAGCTCGTTGGCGCAGTGGGCGACGAAGTCGGCCTCGCTCATGCCGAGGTCGGGCCGGCGGTAGTAGTAGGGCGCCTCGGTGTGGAGGATCCGGTCGAGCGGCAGGTCGAACTTCTTGTGGAACAGCTCGAGACCGGTCAGCGATCCGGTGACGAGGCCCGAACCGTGATAGCCGCGCCAGCGCGAGATGATCTTCTTCTTTTCCGGGCGGCCGAGGATGTTGTTGTAGTACCAGACCAGCTTGACGTTGGTCTCGTTGGCGTCCGATCCACCGAGGCCGAAATATACCTTGGACATGTTTTCCGGTGCGCGGTCGAGCACCATCTTGGCGAGTGTGATCGAGGCTTCGGTGCCATGGCCGACATAGGCGTGGTAATAGGCGAGCTCCTTCGCCTGTTCAGCGATCGCCTCGGCGATTTCCTTGCGGCCATAGCCGACATTGACGCAGTAAAGCCCGGCGAAGGCATCGAGCAGGCGGTTGCCGTCACGGTCCTCGATATGAACGCCCGAGCCGCCGGTAATGATGCGATTGGCGCTCTCGCCGCGCGCATGCTGGCCGAGATGGGTCGAGGGATGGAAAAAGTTCTCGCGGTCCCACTGGTCCAGCGTGTCGTTCCTCAGCATTCTTTTTCTCCTATCTGATCGTGGGGCCGTTCGGGGTGCGGGTCAGGACCTCGGCGCGGTCGGGGCCGAGCAGAACCGCGTTTGAAAGGAAGTAGTCGCCACGTCCGGTTCCCATGAGCCAGGACAGGATGTGAAAACTCATACCCTGGCGGATCTCCAGCTCGGAATCGTGGCGCAGGCCGGTCACCTTGTTGCCGCCGGTCCATGAGGGCGGAAAGCCGATACCGACGCAGTAGCCGCAATGGTGACGGCGGTAGCGCGAGAGCCCGGCATCGTCGACGACCGCCTGCCACGCCGCGTAGACGTCACGTGCCCTTATACCCGGCTTCAGCGCCGCAAGCACGGCGTCGAAGGCGCTCCTCGCCGTTTCGGCCATCCGCGCGTCCTCGTCGCGGATCGTACCGACGTGAACGAGCCGTCCCAACGGAGCGTGATAGCGCGACACGCAGCCGGACAGTTCCAGAAAGACGGGTTCGCCGGCGCGGTATGTACCTTCGCCCCAGGTCGCGTGCTCCTCGCCGAGGCGCGAGCCGGGCCGGATAAACGGCCCGAAGCCCGGTGCCGCGCCGCCGGCGCGGATCATGGCCGCGTGGCATTCCGCGACCACATCGCGTTCGCTCGCGCCATCATGGATCGCCTCCATCGCGGCAGCAGCGGCCGCGTCGGATACCTCTGCAGCCCTGCGCATGAGGGCCTGCTCGGCGGGCGACTTGACCAGCCGAAGATCGTCGGCCATTCCGGTGATGTCGACCCATTCCGCATCGTCGATGCTCTGCCGCAACGCATGACCGAAGCCGTAGGAGTGGCCTGCGGACCAGGTCTCGACGCCGATGCGGCGCAGGCCGGGCGAGCGGCCGTCGACGGCGTCGATCACCTCCGCGAGGACGGCCTTGGAGCGTTCCTTGGCGCCGAAGCTGTCCCGCAGCGTGCGCACGGCGAGGTCTGCCACTGTCTCGCTGTCATCGTGGCCGCGAAAAAGCGCGTTGCGGACCTGCTTCTCGATCGAGACCCGTTCCATCTGGCGCGTGATCAGCACCATCTCGCCGTCCGCCGGGACGACAAGAAGATGCGGCGCGAAATAGCCCCAATGGTCGAGCCCGGTGAGGTAGAAGATGTTCTCCGGAGTGGAGAAAAGCGCGATCTCGAGATCGCGCTCCGCCATCTTTCCGCGGATCGACGCCAGCCGGTTGCCCAGTTCCTCGTCGTTGAAGGGATTTGCGAACATCCGGTACCTAGCCCGCGTCGCGGCAGATATATTTCACGTTGGTGTAGGCCTCCATGCCGAGCCGCGAGCCTTCTCGTCCGAGGCCGGCCTGTTTGACCCCGCCGAACGGAACCGGCGCGCCGGTGATCTTCGTGCGATTGACGGCGACCATGCCGAATTCGAGCCGGCGCGAAAGCCGTGCGATGCGAGCCGGATCGGTGGTGTGCAGATAGGCCACGAGACCGGTTTCGGTGTCGTTGGCACGCGAAACGGCGTCATTCTCGGCATCGAAACAGGTGAAGGCCGCGACCGGGCCGAATGTCTCTTCGCGGAAGATCGCGGCATCATCGGACACGTCGGCGAGGATGGTCGGCTCGAAGAAATTCGGGCCAGCGTTGCTCGCACGGCCGCCGACGACCAGCCGTGCACCCTTCGACAACGCATCGGCGACATGTGCCTCCTGCTTGGCGACGGCCTTTTCGTTGATCAGCGGACCGATGTCGGGATGGGTCATGCCATTCCCGACGCGCATCGCCCGAACCTTGTCGGCAAACGCACGCACGAAGGCATCGTAGATCGACCGTTCGATGTAGAATCGGTTCGCCGCGAGGCAATCCTGACCCGACGTCGCGAATTTGGCAGCGATCGCGCTGTCGACGGCGCGGTCGAGATCGCAGTCCGCAAATGCGATGAAGGGCGCGTGTCCGCCCAGTTCCATGACCAGTTTCTTGATCGTCGGCGCGCTCCGCGCGTAGAGCAGCCGTCCGATTTCGGTTGAACCGGTGAAGGAAAGCACGCGCACATTTCGCGCCGCGGTCATGGCGCCCACGACTTCGGGCGCCTCGCCGGTCACGATATTGAACACGCCGGCGGGAATGCCAGCGCGCTCGGCGAGTTCGGCCAACGCCAGCGCCGAGAACGGCGTTTCGGAGGACGGGTGCGCCACGACCGTGCAGCCGGCGGCGAGCGCGGCGGCGGCTTTTCGGGTGAGCATGGCCGAGGGGAAGTTCCAGGGCGTCACGAGCCCGGCCACGCCGGCCGGCTGGCGCAGAACCTGCATGTCGGCGCCGGGAAGATGCGACGTCACGCTCTCGACATTCACGCGCTTCGCCTCCTCGGCGTAGAATTCGACGAACGAGGCGGCGTAGTCGATCTCGCCCTGGGCTTCCTGCAACGGCTTGCCCTGTTCAAGCACCATCAGCCGGGCGAGATCCTCGCGGGCCGACAGGATGAGCTCGTGCCAGTCGCGCAGGATGCGGGCGCGCTCCTGCGGCAACCGTGCGGACCAGGGCCCGAAGGCGGCGTGGGCGGCATCAATCGCGGCAGCGGTCTCGGCTGCCGAGAGCGCGGGAACGCAGCCGATCCGCCCACCCGTCGCCGGATCGGTCACGTCGACGAAGGCGCCGTCTTCCGCCGCGATCCAGGAGCCGTCGATATAGGCATATTCCCGGAATAGCCGGGGATCTTTGAGGACGGAGAGGGAAGCCTTTTCGAGGGCTGCAAGCGCTGACATGACGGTCTTCCTCGCGGTTCGGGTGCTCGCCCGAATCTGCGTCATGTCGCGGCGAAATTCCTTTTGCTTGCGGCTCGTGGCGCCAATGTTTCGTTGGTAATGCGGGTGCGCAGCCATCAGTTCTTCGGCGGTGCGTCGGCGCCCGTCAGGAACTCGAGCGGCAAGCGCGCCGACTGCTTTACCGGCTTGGTGACGATATAGGTGAAGTAGCGCACCATGCCGACCCTGGATTCGAGAAGGTGGTCGACGAGGCGCTGGTAGGAATCGATGTCCCGGGTAACGACCTGCAGGATATAGTCGAAGCCGCCGCCGACCGCCCAGCAGGCGACGATCTCCTCGAGGCGTTCGACCGTGCGTTCGAATATCCGGAAGTTCTCCGAACGATGGCCCTCGAGTTCGGCGGCCATGAAGATCACGACGTGGGGCGCGATCTTCCTGAGCGCGATGTCGGCATGGTAGCCGGTGATGATGCCAGCCTCTTCCAGCCGCTTGAGACGTTCCCAGCAAGGTGCGGCTGTCAGGTTCACGCGCTCGGCGAGGGCGGCCTTGGATATTCTTCCCTCCGTGCTGAGGATGGACAGGATCTTGAGGTCGCGGTCGTCGAGCTTGAGCATGTCAGGCGGTCAGCGTCGACCCGGCGCCGGCGTCGCGCGCGCGGACCAGTGCGAAGGTGGCGATCGCCGTGTCCTGTGCGCCGGTGCCCGTCAGGTCGCAGATGGTGACCTGGTCGTCGCGTGCGCGGCCGGTTCGAGCGCCGGCAACGATCTCGCCGAGTTCCGGCGGTGCGCCGCCCTGCCAGAGGCCGGCAGCGATGGCGCTGCGCAACTCACCGAGCTCCTCCGTCTGCGAGACCCGGTCCGCGACGTAGAGGTCGGCTTGTACGAGCGCTTCGGCCTCGATCTCGTTCTTGCCGTGCTGGTCCGAGCCCATCGCGGTGACATGCAGGCCGGGATGCAGCCATCCGGCCTTGAGGATCGGTTCGGTCGCTGGCGTGGTGGTTATGACGAGCTGGCTTTCGGCCACGACGCGCTGCGGATTGTCATCGGCGCGGGCGTCTATGCCAAGATCGTGCGACAGGTCGGCCGCGCAAGCCTTCGCCTTCTCGATGTCGCGGCCCCATACCAAAGCCCGGCTGAAGGGACGGACCAGATGAGCGGCCTTGATCTGGAGCCGGGCCTGAACGCCGGTGCCGAGCACGCCGGCGGTTTCGACCGTCGACGGCGCCAGATGCCGGGCGGCGACGGCCCCCGCCGCCGCCGTGCGGATGTCGGTCAGATAGCCATTGTCGAGAAGCAGGGCCTGGACCAGTCCCGTCGTCGCGGAGAACAGGATCATCAGGCCGTTGAGGCTCGGAAGCCCAAGCTTCGGATTGTCGAAGAAGCCGGGGCTGACCTTGATGGCGAAACCATCGAAGCCGGGAATATAGGCAGTCTTTATGTCGACCTCGCCATTCGCCTCGGGGATCGCCATGGACAGGATTGGCGGCATGACGACTTTGCCCGTCGCCAGCGCCGCGAAGGCGTCCTCGACGACCTTCAGCGCGTCGAGGTCGAGCGCGACGCAGCTTCGCAGGTCGGCCTCGGTCAGGATGGTGATGTCATGCGGCATAGGCGTTGCCTTTCAGCGAGAGGTCGCCGAGCGTGACGTCGCGGCCGTTCACGATGTCGGTGAAGACATGCATGTCGACATTGCGGCCGGTGATGATCGTGGCGACCGGGCCGCCGAAATCCGGCAGGTGGCCGGCCAGCAGTGCCGCGGCGCCGACCGCGCTGGCGCCCTCGCAGACGATGCGGTCCTCGTAATAATGCGTCTGCATTGCGCGATAGATGTCATCCTCCGTGACGAGGACGATGTCGTCGAGCAGGTCGCGGCAGAGTGGGAAGGAAAGCCGGTTTTCGAGGCCGATGCCGCCGCCGAGGGAGTCGGCGAGGCTCTCGACTTCTTGGACCTCGACCGGATGGCCGGCCCCAATCGAGGCATGCATGGCCGCACCGCGGTCCATGGTGATGCCGATGACGCGGATCGACGGCTTGATCGCCTTGGCTGCAAGCGCGACTCCGCCGGCGAGTCCGCCGCCGGAAAGCGGCACCAGGAGCGCGGCGAGATCGGGCCTGTCCTCGAGCAGTTCGAGACCGATGGTCCCCTGACCAGCGATGACGTGCGGGTCGTCGAAGGGCGATATCTCGACAAGCCCTTCGTAATGTGCGAGCCGCTGGCTTTCAGCAAGGGCGTCGTCCTGGCTGCGCCCGACGATGCGCACCTCCGCGCCGAGTGCACGGATGCCGTCGACCTTGGCTTGCGGCACCAGCGAGGACATACAGATGACAGCGCGCATCCCGCGTGCACGGGCGGCATAGGCGACGCCGCGGCCATGATTGCCGGTCGAGCAGCAGGTGACGCCCGGCGCCGAGGCGTCAAGCCTGAGGATGGCGTTGGCCGCGCCGCGCAGCTTGAACGCGCCCGTCGGCTGTCCAAGCTCGAGTTTCAGCAGAACATCATGGCCGGCAACCGAGCCCAGACGAGGCGAGGGGACCAGCGGTGTCCGGACCGCCATGCCTGAAATCGCGCGGGCGGCCGACAGGATATCGGCCAGGGTGATCGGGTACATGCGTCAGCCGGCCTCGAGCACCGCGCTGAGGAACTGACGGGTGCGCTCTTCCTGCGGATCGCCGAAAAGCTGCTCGGGCGGTCCCTGCTCGGCGATCTTGCCGCCGTAGAAGAAGCACACACGGTCGGAGAACTCCTTGGCGAAACCCATCTGGTGGGTGACCATCAGCATGGTCAGGTCGTGTTCGGAGCCGAGTTTGCGAATGACGTTGAGCACTTCGCCGACAAGCTCGGGATCGAGCGCCGAGGTGACCTCGTCGAACAGCATCACCTTCGGCCGCATGGCGAGCGCCCGCGCGATGGCGACACGCTGTTTCTGCCCGCCCGAAAGCTGGATCGGGAAGTGCTTCATCTTGTCGCCGAGACCAACCATTTCGAGCAGTTCGGATGCGCGTTCCTCCGCCTCCTTCTTCGGCAAACCGAGCACCGATACCGGCGCCTCCATGCAGTTCTGCAGCGCCGTCATATGCGGGAACAAATTGAAATGCTGGAACACCATGCCGATCTTGCCGCGCACACGCCGCAGGTGCCGATCGCTGGCGGTGACCAGCTTGCCGTTGCGCTCCTCGTGTGTCAGCGGTTCGCCCTCGACCCGGATGACGCCTTCATTGATGCGCTCCAGTGTCATCAGCATGCGCAGCACGGTGGTCTTGCCCGACCCTGAAGGACCGATGATGGACACCTTCTCGTTGCGTTCGATGTCGAGGTTGAGCTCGTCGAGAACCGTCAGCGCGCCGTAGCGCTTGGTGACATTCTCGAAACGGACCATCGGTTCGCTCATGGCGGAATTCCTACTGAAGATGGTAGCGGCGATTGAGCCAGAACGCGGTCGCCTGAACGATCGCTGAGGCGACGAGGCTGAACAGGAGGTAGAACGCGCCCGCCATGGTGATCGCCTCGATGTAGCGGTAGTTCTCGGCACCGAAGTTCTTGGCCTGCTGGAGCATTTCCAGGATCGCGATGGCGGCGAGGATCGGCGTGTCCTTGAACATGCCGATGAAATAGTTGCCGAGCGCGGGCACCACGGGGGGGATCGCCTGCGGCAGGATGATCGCCCGCCAGGTCCGCGATCGCGACAGGTTGAGTGCGATGCAGGCCTCCCACTGGCCGCCCTCGACGGCCTCGATGCCGGCCCGGTAGACCTCGGAGCAGTAGGCCGCGTAGTGGATGCCCAGCACACCGATGCCGGCGATCCAGGCCGGAATGACGATGCCGAACTGTGGTCCGACGAAGTATACGAAGAAGACCTGGAGCAGCAGCGGCGTCGAGCGGATGAATTCCACCGTCTCGGCCATTGCCACCGAAACGAGCCGGTTCGGCGAGCGGCGGACCAGCGCGAAGACCAGCCCGAGCACCAGCGCGATCGCGAAGCCTATGAGCGTGGCCTGGATCGTGACCAGCGCACCCCTGTAGAGATAGGGGAATGCTGCCCAGACATAGGTCCAGTCCCAGATGCTCATGCCAGCATCTCCCGGACATAGGCGCGCGACATGCGGCGTTCGAGCCAGCGCACGAGCGGCGTGATGATCGCGCGGGCAAGCAGGTAGTAACCGAACAGCGCGATGGCGAAGAAGAGCAGATAGTTGCCGGTGGCGTCGGCGGCGAGCTTGGAGGCGGTGGTGAGTTCGGTGATCGTGATGAAGAAGATCAGCGACGTGCCCTTGAGCAGTTCGATGAGCAGGTTGCCCCAGGACGGCAGCATCGCGCGGATCGCCTGCGGCAGGATGATGCGGCGCATCATCTTCAGCCTCGGGAAGTTGAGCGCCGTGCTCGCTTCATACTGGCCGCGCTCGACACCCTGGATCGCGGCGCGGACGAGTTCGGCGCCATAGCCGGATACGTTCATGCCGACGCCGAATATGGCTACCGTCCAGGGCGACAGCGCCAGGCCGAATATCGGCAGGACGAAGAACCACCAATAGAGCTGAACGAGAAGCGAGGTGCCGCGGAAGAACTCGATATAGGCGACGCCGAACCATTTCAGTGGCCACCGTGGCGAAACCCGGATCAGTCCGACCGCAAGTCCGAACACGATCGCAACCACCGACGCTCCGAAGGTGACCACCATCGTCACGCCTGCACCACGCACCAGTGCGGCCACGCTGAAGCCGAGTGCAAATTCGTTCACGTCGATGTCCCCCGCAGACGGCTTCCCCGCGTTCGGTCACCGGGAAGCCTGCCGGACCTCGCGAGCCTCTCGCAGGAGAGGCTCGCCGGCAAGGCCTACATACCGCCCTTGCAGAGCTCCGCGGTCGTCGTGCCGTCGGGCAGGTTCGCCTTGGAGTAGCCGTACTTGCCGACCGACTCCATCATCTCGTCGGAGCCGACATAGTCCTTCAGCGCGGCATTGAAGGCGTCGACCTCGGCCTGCTGGTTGGGCAGGAAGGCGAGACCCGGATAGCCGTCGATGACAGGCGGGGTGAAGGGATCGGCCAGTTCGACGGCGTCGTCCTTGTCGGCGAATTCCTTCATGGTGAAGTAGGTGCCGCTTCCGGCGGCCGCGCGGCCGGACTTGACCGCCTGCAGGATCTCGGCCGGGCCGGCGACCTGCATGATCTTGTCGTCGGCGATGCCGACTTCCTTGGCGTTCTTCACGGTGTTGTAGCCGGCGCCGGTGACGAAGGTCAGGCCCTTGTCGCGCACGTCATCGAAGGAGTGCAGGTCTTCGGGATTGCCCTTGGGTACCAGAAGCGCGTCGGCGAAGGTGCCGAGCGGTTCGGTGAACAACGCATTGCGGCAACGCTCGGGCAGGATGTACATGCCGCCGGTGATGATGTCGAAGCGGCCGGCCTGCAGACCGGGGATCAGGGAACCCCACTCGGTAACGATCGGCTCGATCTTGGTCGTGCCCATCTTCTCCAGAAGGTCGAGCGTCATGGCGTTGACGAAGCCCAGCGGCTCGTTGTTCTCGCCCGGATAGGCCCAGGGAATCTCGTTGGAGAAACCGATCCGCACGGTCTCGCCGTTCTTGATCTTGTCGAGCAGCGACTGCGCCTTCGCCGGGCCCGGCATTGCGCCGAAGGTGAATGCGGCCAGACCTGCCGCGAGAATCGTCTTCAGGAATTTCCGTCTCATCGCATTTCCCCTGTTCTACGGTTTTTAAGGCAACCCGTCATTCTTCTGTGTTGTGTACAACATCAGCAGACAGATGGGCTGTCAACGAAATTTTCGTTGTCTGCGCACCGTATATGACTTCACCATTGCCAAAGTAGGGGATAGATGTACACAAATAGGCCGACCGGAGATCATTCCGTCATGCCGTACGCCTGGAGGGTCCATGCCTGCGTCGTCTCTTCCCTTCTCCGAAATCGAATATGCGCGCCGTCTCAACCTCGTCCGGAAAGCCATGGAAAAGGACGGAATCGACGTGCTTTTCGTGGAAGACCCGTCGAACATGGCTTGGCTGACGGGCTATGACGGGTGGTCGTTCTACGTGCACCAGGGCGTGCTGGTCTTCCACGATGCCGATCCGATCTGGTGGGGGCGGGAGCAGGACGCCAACGGCGCGGTGCGGACAGTGTACATGGATGATACGCGGGTGCTGAGCTATCCCGACCACTATGTACAATCGACGAAGATTCATCCGATGGAGACCCTTGCGGCCATCATCCGCGAGCATGGATACGGCGAAAAACGCGTCGGGCTGGAGCTGGAAAACTACTATTTTTCCGCCAAGGCCTATCTGGTGCTCCAGCGCGAACTGCCCGATGCGACGCTGGTCGACGCGACGGCACTGGTGAATTGGCAGCGCGCGGTCAAGTCGGACGAGGAAATCGTCTTCATGCGCCGCGCCGCGCGCATCTCCGAGAAGATCGTCGACGGCATCATGGAGCGCGTCGAGCCAGGGCTCAAGAAGAACGACCTGGTGGCCGAGATTTATGCCGACGCGGTGCGCGGCGTCGACGACGACTGGGGTGAATATCCCGCCATCGTGCCGCTGCTGCCGAGCGGTTCGGATGCGGCTGCGCCCCACCTGACCTGGGACGGGCGTCGCTTCGAATCCGGACAGGCAACGTTCTTCGAGATCGCGGGCTGCTATCGCCGTTATCATGTGCCGTTCTGCCGGACGGTCTTTCTCGGCGATCCACCCCACTACATGGTCGAGGCTGAAAAGGCTCTGGTGGAAGGGCTCGACGCAGGGCTGGAGGCCGCGCGTGCCGGAACGCGGGCCGGCGCGGTTGCCGACGCGCTCTACAAGTCGTTGGAGAAGGCCGGCATCAAGCGTGACGGACGCTGCGGCTATCCGATCGGCATCTCCTATCCGCCGGACTGGGGTGAGCGCACGATCTCCTTCCGGCGCGAGGACGACACGATCCTGAAGCCGGGCATGACATTCCACTTCATGCCGGGGCTGTGGATGAGCGACTGGGGCCTCGAGATCACAGAGAGCATCCTGATCCGTGAGGAGGGCGCGGCTGAATGCCTGTGCAGCAGGCCGCGGAAGCTGTACGTCAAGAATTGACCGACGCGATGCCATGGCGATGATCGAAAAGACGACCAGTATCCTTTCTGACCTGATCGGGTTTCCAACCGTCTCGTCCGACAGCAATCTCGAACTGATCGCCTATGCCGGCGATGCGCTCAGCAGCCTGGGCGCCCGGATATCGATGTCGCTCGACGAAAGCGGCACGAAGGCGAACCTGTTCGCCACGCTGGGCGGCGATGGCGACGGCGGCATCGTTCTGTCCGGCCATTCCGACGTCGTTCCCGTCGAGGGCCAGCAATGGGCGAGCGACCCGTTCGTCATGGAGGAGCGTGGCGGACTGCTCTACGGCAGGGGCGCCTGCGACATGAAAGGCTTCATTGCCTGCTGCCTCGCCATGGCACCGCGATTTGCTGAGACCGAACTCCGGCGCCCGCTGCATTTCGCGTTCACCTACGACGAGGAACTCGGTTGTCTCGGTGCAAGGGCGTTGGTCGCAGAACTCGGGAAGGCCGGGGTAAAACCCGCCGTCGCAATCATCGGCGAGCCCACGGAGATGCGGATAATAGAGGGGCACAAAGGCTGCTTCGAGTATACAACCGAGTTCACCGGGCTCGAGGGGCACGCCTCGCAACCCGATCTCGGCGTCAACGCGGTTCAATATGCGGTCCGCTACATCGCCAGGCTGATGGCACTCGCCGAGGATCTGAAGGCACGTGTGCCCGATGCGTCGCGGTTCGACCCGCCCTGGACGACAATCCAGGTCGGGCGCATCGCGGGAGGCGTCGCGCACAACGTCATACCCGGACAGTGCGCGATCGACTGGGAGATGAGGCCGGTGCAGGCATCGGACGCCGATTTCGTGAAGTCCGACATCGCAGCCTATGTCGACCAGGTGTTGCGGCCCGCGATGCGGGCTATCTCGCCGGACGCAGACATAGTGACGCGGACGATCGGTGAGGTCGACGGGCTGCAGCCGGTGGATGAATCCGAGGCGCGCCGCATCGTCGCCGAACTGACCGGGGCCAACAGCGCGGAACTGGTCGCCTTCGGCACCGAAGCAGGTCTGTTCCAGAAATTCGGAATCTCGACCGTCGTGTGCGGGCCTGGTTCGATCGCTCAGGCCCACAAGCCGGACGAGTACGTGTCGATCGACCAACTGCAGGCTTGCCTTGCCATGCTCGAACGCCTCAAATCGCGTATGGCGGCCTGAGACGTGAAGCGGTCCAGCATGACGGGCGGAGAACCCCAAGACGAAAGCCGAGGTGCTGCGCGCGAGCGCTACGAGCGGATCTATGCGATCCTGCGGAACCGCATATGTCTGCTCGACTATCCTCCAGGCCAGCGGTTGCGCGAGGAGGACCTGGCGGAGGAGTTCCATGTCAGCCGCACGCCATTGCGGCGGGTTCTGGGACGGCTCGAGGACGAGGGATTGCTGCGATCCGTGCATGGCGTCGGCACGATCGTCACCGACATCGACATTGACGGGCTGCAGCAGGTCTACCAGCTTCGCGTCGAACTGGCCGAACTGATCGGCAAACTGTCGCCGGTGAGTCCCCAGGAGGCGACGGTGGCAAAATTCCGGGCTCTTCTGGCCCGGGCGGCACGACTGCTCGACGAGCCGGACGCGCGGGAATTCGCCAGCGTTAACATGGAGTTCACGCACCTTCTTGCCGGGCTTACCGCCAACGAACCACTGCGCGAGATCAACGAGCGGCTCTATTACCAGACCACGCGTATCTGGCTGAAGACCGCATCGAAACTCAGCCAGTACAGGGAGATGCTGGTCACGGAAATGACGATTTTCCATCGCGAGATCGCTGACATCGTGGCCGCGATCGAGATCGGCAATCTCGAGTCAGTCGGCCACATCCGCCGTGCTCATATCGCGATGAGCTTCCAGCGTCTGCACGAACAGGCGCACTCGGCCGATCAGTCGCCGTAGGGCACCCAGACGTTCTTGACCTCGACGGCGCGGCGCAGCAGCGCGTCCAGCGTCGCGTCGCCCTTGCCCCAGTCGGCCGCGTAGCCGCCCGAGGTCCACACTCGCTTGAGATTGCCGGCAGATTCCAGCTCCGCCGTCCTGCAGGTCTCGGCATCGGCGAGGCACCACAACCCGTCGACGTCGTCGTGCTGCGCCAGCACCTTCGACAGTTCGGCCGCGCGGCCCGTGACGATGTTGACCGCGCCGGCGGGGACGTCGGAGGTTTCGAGCACCTGGTAGAGGTCCGTCGCGAGCAGCGGCCAGGTTTCGGAGGGAACCGCGACGACCGTGTTGCCCATGGCCAGCGCCGCGCCGAGCGGCGCGACGAGGCCGAAAAGCGGCTCTGCCGTCGGCGCCATGATACCCATGACGCCAACCGGCTCGTTGAGCGCCAGCGTAACGGCGCGGGCTGGCGGGTTGTGGACGCGGCCTTCGACCTTGTCGGCCATGCCGCCGCAGGCGAACAGCCACTCGATCGAGCGTTCGACCTCGGCCGCGGCGGCCTTGGCGGTTGCGCCGGTGAGCGTCGACAGGCGGTTTGCGAATTCATCGGCGCGGACCGACAGGTTCTCGGCCAGGAAATAGAGAACCTGGCTGCGGTTGTATGCCGTCGCCAACGGCCAGGCAGTGCACTTGCGAGCGGCGGCCACCGCATCGCGGATGTCCTTGCGGTTGCCGAGGCCCGCTTCGCCGGCGGGCCTGCCTTTGGCGTCAAGGACGATCGAACTGTAGTTGCCGTCAGGGCGTACCTGCTTGCCGCCGATGAAGAGCTTCGGCGTACGATCGATCGGACCCTCGACAAGCGCGGCGGTCTCTGCCGGTTTCGGGCCGGGTAGGGCCGGGGCCTTCTTCCTGGATTTCCCGGAGGCAACGAGATATTCGAACATGCCTTCGTGGCCGCCCTCGCGTCCGAAACCGGATTCGCGATAGCCACCGAAGCCGCAGGCTGCGTCGAACATGTTGGTGCCGTTGATCCAGACAACGCCGGCCTTGAGCTGCGGTGCGACGTCGAGCGCCAGGTTGAGGCTTTCGCTCCACACCGATGCTGCCAGTCCATAGCGGGTGTTGTTGGCGAGCTCGACGGCCTCGTCGGTGGTGCGGAACGTCATGGTGGCGAGAACCGGGCCGAACACCTCTTCCTGTGCAAGGATGTTAGCTGGCGCAACGCCGAGGGCCAATGTCGGGCGATAGAAATAGCCCTGCGCGGGCAGGGCGCATTCCGGCTGCCAGCAAGTCGCGCCCTGTTTCTCGCCTTCCGCGACGAGCCCGGTGACGCGCTCGAGCTGGCTTGGTGCTACCAGCGGGCCGATATCGGTGTTCTTGTCGAGCGGATCGCCGATCCGCAACCGCGCCATGCGCGTCTTGACCTTCTCGACGAAGGCGTCCGCAACACCTTCCTGGACGAGCAGGCGCGAGCCGGCGCAGCAGACCTGACCCTGGTTGAACCAGATGCCGTCGACAAGGCCCTCGACGGCCGAGTCCAGATCGGCGTCCTCGAAGACCATGAAGGCGGATTTGCCGCCGAGCTCGAGCGACAGTTTCTTGCCCGTACCGGCGGTGGCGCGGCGGATGATCTTGCCGACCTCCGAAGAGCCGGTGAACGCGATCTTGGCGATATCCGGATGCTCGACGATGGCCGTGCCCGCCTCCGGACCGCCCTGGACGATATTGACGACACCCTTCGGCACACCGGCGCGCTCGCAGATCTCGGCGAACAGGATCGAGGTCAGCGGTGTGAACTCGGCCGGCTTCAACACGACCGTGCAGCCGGCCGCGAGCGCCGGCGCGATCTTCCAGGCCAGCATCAGCAGGGGAAAGTTCCAGGGGATGATCTGGCCGACGACGCCGGCGGCCTCGTAGCCCGGAAACTGGTTATCGAGCCGCTGCGCCCAGCCGGCATGGTGGATGAAGTGGCGTACTGCAAGCGGCACGTCGATGTCGCGGCTCTCGCGGATCGGCTTGCCATTGTCGATCGATTCCAGCACCGCGAAAAGGCGCGCGTTGCGCTGCATGCCGCGACCGATCGCGTAGAGAACGCGCGCGCGCTCGTAGCCGCCGGCGTTTTTCCATTTCACGGCCGCGCGGGTCGCTGCGGCGACGGCCGCATCGACGTCGGCCGCCGTGGCTTCCGCGACCTCGGCCAGGGTTTTGCCGGACGACGGCTCCACGACCTTGAAGCTCTTGCCCGACGACGATTTCTTCCACTTGCCGTCGATGAACAGTGCCTGCGAGAAATCGCGGCCGGCGATCCAGCGGTCGGCTTCGCTGCGGCTTTCGGGCGCCGGGCCGTATTCCATCGCGGTATAACGTTCGAGGATATTCACTTTGGGTCCGGCTCCGTGTCAGGCCATGGCATGGCGGTAGCTGGCCGAATAGCGGCCGCTGATGTGATGTTCGAGCTGGCGCTCGATGTCGGTGAGCAGGCTCGATGCGCCGAAGCGGAACAGGTCGGGCTCGAGCCAGCGGCGGCCGAGTTCCTCCTTCATCAGCACCAGCCAGTCGAGCGAGGATTTGGCCGTCGAAATCCCGCCGGCCGGCTTGAAGCCGATCAGATAGCCGGTGCGTTCGCGATAGGCGCGGATGGCGCGCACCATGGCGAGCCCGACGGGCAGGGTGGCGTTGACGCTCTCCTTGCCGGTCGAGGTCTTGATGAAGTCCGCGCCGGCCATCATCGCCAC
Source organism: Rhizobiaceae bacterium (assembly GCA_023953775.1). GTDB lineage: Bacteria > Pseudomonadota > Alphaproteobacteria > Rhizobiales > Rhizobiaceae > JAMLJD01. The sequence goes on from JAMLJD010000003.1 coordinate 22,101, forward strand.
CATCGAGGCCAGCGTGACGTTGCGTAGGGTCGACAGGTCGCCGGTGCCGAGGATGACCTTCAGATGCGCCTCGCCGCAGGCTTCACGCATCTGTACGACCTCGTCATAGAGTTCCTGCCAGTGCTGGCCGAGCACCAGTCCGCGTGGGATGACGACGTCTATTTCGCCGGCACCGTCGGCGACCGACATGCGGATCTCTTCCAGCCGGGTCCTGAGCGGCGCGAGACCGTGCGGGAAGGCGGTCGAGACCGCGGCGACGTGGATACCGGTTCCCTCAAGCGCTTCGACGGCAGTGGCGACGAAGGGATGGTAGACGCAGACGGCCGCCGGCCGGATCACGGTATCGCCGAGATCGAGCCCCTCGCGCAGTTCGGCGCTCAGCGGGTTGCGCGCCTTGGCGCACAGCCGGCGCACGCGCTCGGGCGTGTCGTTAGAGTTCAGCGTGGTCAGGTCCATCAGCGCAATGGACCGCAGCAGCCAGGCCGCCTGGTTGTCGTTCTTGATCGAGCGGCGCTTGGCCAGCGTCTGGACCCTGCGTTCGAGCGCGCTGCGGTTGACGTGGCGCATCGCCTCCAGCCAGCCGGCATCGAGCGCCATGCCGGGATTGCGTACCACCGTCTCCATGGCGCGGCCGTGGGCCTCGGCCCGCGGCAGCGCATGCAGGCTGGCGCCGCCCGCGGCAAGGTTCGCCTGTGTCTTGGAATTCATCGGATACTCGTTTTCGAACCGGTCACACCAAAAAGGTCGGATGCCATCGCCTCGCGTGCTCCTCCCTGTGGGCGCAGAATATTCGATGGCGCGGGGAAACGCCACCGCGAGCCGCCAGCAGGGTTTCTTGCATGCGGGGTCCGACGTAGAATGCCGGGAGCGTCGCCAGGACGCGGGAGGATTGTCGATGCTGGTCGTCAACAGGATTGCCGTGGACGATATCTACGTGCCGACCGCGCGGCGCAAGACGCTGCATCCGGAAACGGCGCGGCTGCTTGCCGAAGACATTCTCGAAAACGGCATGAAGACGCCGATCCAGGTGCGCGTCGACGACAGGCGTTACGTGCTCGTGGAAGGCCTGCATCGCCTCGAGGCTGCGAAGTTCCTCGGCGAGACCGAGATCGACGCCTATTTCGTCCACGCAAGGCGGCATTGAACCAGCCGGCGGGTTTCCTGGCGGCGGCACTTTGCATTGCGGATTACGCGGCGGCATAATTCCGACATGAGCTTTCGGCAGGTTTTCGGTGATGATCGGCCAATTCAGGGAGAAGACTTGATGATCAAGCGGGCGCGGGCCGCGGTGTTTCATGCCGCGATTGTCCTCATTTCGGTTTCGGGCGTGTCGCAGGCCTATGCCGGCGACTGCGTCGCCCGGGTGGTCGGCGTCAAGCCGATCAGCCAGTACAACCACGCCGCCGGCCGCGGCTTTCTCGCCGTGCGCAGCGCGCCGGGCGGAAAGCAGGTCGGCGAGGTCTACCGCAACGACGAGGTGTCGGTGTTCGGCAAACGGGGCAAGTGGTATCAGGTGAGCTGCCTCGAAGGACGCTGCATGAACCCCAAATGGGGGCCGGCCTTTCCCGAGGGCTGGGTGCATGGCGGCTATCTGGCGATCCCGCATCCCTGTCCCTGAGGGCGGATTTGGCCGGCCGGCCACCACCGGCCGGCCGATATGGTAAAAATCCGATTCAATCTTTCTTGGTATTTTATCGGCAAGGATAGAGGTCGTTCCGATCGAACGGCCCGGACGCCTTCGATCTGTCTTGTTCCCGCGTACAGGTCGTCATGCGTACCGCTTCCATCGCCGCCATTTTCTTGTCCATTGCCGGGCTCTACGGCTGTTCGACCGGCTCCAGCCTCGATGCCCTGAACGTCGCGCCGCCGCCGTCGCGCGAGACGACCAGTTCGGTCGCGCGGCCGGGTGCCGATGTCGGTGCCGTCGAAGAGACGGAAGGAAACGGATATCCGACTGACGCGAGCGTCACCGCGCTTGCCGAGGATGACGGACCGACCTCGCGCGCCGCCACACAGGTCGCGGCGATCATGCCGCAGAAGCCGTCCGCGCGACCGGACCGGCCGGAGCGCCGGGAGGTGACCCGCCATCGCTTCCGCGATGCCCATCCGATCAATTTCGGACGAGCCAAGCCGCAGGACCATCCCGTGCACGGCGTCGACGTGTCACGTTGGCAGGGCGAGATCGACTGGGTGAAGCTCAGGAGCCAGGGCGCAAACTTCGCCTATATCAAGGCGACGGACGGCGGCGACCATCTCGACCCGATGTTCAAGAAGAACTGGCGCGGCGCGGAGGCCGCCGGCATCCGCCGCGGCGCCTATCACTTCTTCTACTGGTGCCGCACGGCATCGTCGCAGGCCGACTGGTTCATCCGCAACGTGCCGAAGGTGCCCGGCGCGCTGCCGCCAGTGCTCGACGTCGAGTGGAACCACCAGTCGAGCTGCAAGAAGCGGCCGTCGCGCGCCGTCGTGCTGGAGAAGATGCAGGTGTTTCTCGACCGGCTGGAACGCCATTACGGCCAGCGGCCCGTCATCTATACAGCGCCCGACTTCTACGACGACAATCTCAAGGGTGCGTTCCCCAATCATCCGTTCTGGCTGCGCTCGGTCGCGGCCCATCCGTCCAAGCGCTATCCCGGGCGGGAGTGGCTGTTCTGGCAGTATTCGGGCTCCGGGCTGAGCCACGGCGTCAAGGGGCAGATCGACCTCAACGTTTTCCGCGGCAGCGAGGCCCAGTGGTACAAATGGGTATCGGGCGCGACGCTCGGCACGCGGATGGCCGCCAACTGACGCACTGACATCCGCGACCCGAAAGCCGCGGCTCATTTTCGACACGGGATATGGCGGCAGAATCCGGGGCGCCGCTGTGCCGCCGCGCCGCCGCCGACGGCAGTCGCGCCAGCATTTCCGGCCCGATTCGTGGCCTGGGACGGCGTCGGGTTCGGTGCCTGCGCCATCCTTCGTACCCTTTGCTATCAAGGGTATATTTCAACATGCTAAAAACAACTTCTGCGTCGTTGAATACAACCGACAATAGCAGATACCGTGAAGCACACTTCACGGAAAGCGTGCAACAGATGGCTGCCTCAAGGAAACCAGACAAGCGGGACCGGCAATTAGGGGCCGATCTTGCACGGCTGCGCCGGTCGAAGCGCATGACGCAGGCCCAGGTGGCCGAACGTCTCGAAATGTCCACGCAGCAACTCGGCAAGTACGAGCGCGGAGAGAGCCGCATGACGGTCGGGCTCTATCGCGAGTTGACACGATTGCTGGCCGGAGATGAAGCGACTGCAACTGGATTTTCCGAGGCACATCAACCCTTCGACGCGCGCGCGGAGGTGATTATCGAACTTCAGCGCTGCCTGACGCAGGTGCGCGACGACGTCGACCGCTGCCTCAAGGTGGTGTCGCGGCTCTGAGAAAGAGCGCCCGGAGGAACCGGGGGAACGCTGCTGTTTTCCAGAAATGATGGCCGACGGCCTGACGTTACACCGCGTCCGGGCATGTCGTTTGCGGTTCGCGCATCGCGTGCCCGCCCTTGCTGGAAAAGGCTGACCTGCTCGAACCATTCGCTTATGCGACCCGCCTTAGCCGGGGCATGCCTCACGGGGAAATACCGGCGCTCGCCTGTGACCAGCCACCGCCAGCGGAACCTTGCGGCCGGCGGGCGCGTTTCGGGCGCAGAAGGAGAATTGCCATGTTCAGCACAAAAACCTGGCTCGTCATCATCGCGGCGATCGCTGCAAACGCCGTCATTTTCGGCACGGGCGCGATCATCGTGCTGTCCGTTCCGGCACTGGCGGTCAATGCCAAGTGGCTGATCCCGGCCGTCGTGGCCGTCAGCCTTGTGCTTGCGCCGCTCGTTGGTCTATGGGTCGCGCCGCGCATGCGCATCCGCGACTGGGGCCGCGAGAACTGGCGCGAAGGCGACGCGATCTCGGGGTAGTCTGCGAGACACCGGGTGCATCAACTATTGTGTCTGTCCGGATGCTTGGGGCTATGGTGGTAAGTCGTAGCAATTACCGGAGAGTGCTAGGGTGGAAGCGCGGATTTGAACCGCAATAACGAGCATGTAACGCTTCGACGTAGTTAGGTTAGCCACGCTCCAGCACCGCATGCCACCTTTCCTTAACATTAGATAAAGAGGCGGTTGCCGTAGCTCGTGGCGTCATGACGTCATCGCGTCTCGCATCGAGGGTACTACAACCCGGTAGAACGGGGCGTAAGGCAAGTGGTTTGTAGTCGCCTTCTAGATCACGACCGAATAGCATATGGCTTTGGTTCTTTTCCAGCATTCGGGTTGTTTTCATCCCCGGCTTGTGCGCCGAGGATGAAAAACTTGCGGGGAGACAGGTTTCATCCCGCCCATTTTTCTTGTGGCCTGTCCAGCCGCTTCACATTGCGCTCTTCGGAGACGCGCGTGACGCGTTTCTCAATGTCGATAGCAAGAAGCCGGGCAAGATTACGAGTGGTCTCATAGTCCGTTGGTCGAAACAGTTCGTTGGTTCTAAGTGACAAGACCGCAATAGATTTCGGCGCTCCCGGCTCGCAAAACAGGCCGAGCGTTCCGATAGCCTCCCGAAGTCGAAGCGGGGGCATTTTGGTGTTCCAGATGTGAACTCTTGTTTGTACCCCCTCAAGATCAAACTCAAAGTGAGGGGAGAACTTGACCGAAAAGAGCTTATTCGGGCTGAGTTCTTTCTGTTCGCCCTGCTGCAGAAGGCGGATTGAGCGGTCACCGATCCATTTTTTTAGCGCAAAAGTGGCAGCTATTGCCGATCTTCGCTCTGCCGGATTTTTGATCGATTTGAGGCTTGCCCTCGTTGTCGGCCAGTCTTCAGTTCCGGCAGCGAACTCTGTCGCAATTCGGCGCATAGCTTTGTGAAAGTCGTAGCCGCCACTGCCGTTTGTCCAGATGCGATTGCGAATTTCGGTGTCCCGCGGCTGAGGATTTAACGCGAGCAGTTTCAGGTATGCTGATGTTCCAAAGTTTATCATTTTCGTATCCTTTGTCACGATTCAGCCTCGACTCTGATCCCGGAATCTCTCTACATTCGCTTGCCAACTATGAGAGGACTCCGTTCTCTTCACGCCGTAGCTGAAACTCAATTGCGGTGGCCAAAGTCGGTCCGAATTGGGTCGGCTTTGGTTTTTTTGGGATGTCGTATTAAGATATCGTTATATGTTTCTTGTTTTGTTCTCCTGTACATTTACGGCCCGGTCTTGTGACCGAGCCGTGGGGTTGCGCTGCTTCTATTGGATGGTCGCCTCAACTACACCCTGACGTCGCGCCGCAGGTGTCGCACTTCTCGCAGGTGCCATTCCTGACCATGGTATAGTTCTGGCATTCCGAGCACATGTTGCCGGTGTAGCCCTGCATCATGGACTGCTGGCGGCGCTCGGCGGCGATCGCCTTGGCATCGCTTGCCTGCTGCTGGGCGTCCGCAGTGAACAGCGCCTCGGCGGGCGAAGCCTCGACGCCTTCCTCGATCGCGATCTCCTCGGCCAGTTCCTTGGCACGCTCCTCATAGTCGCGCTTGAAGGCGACGGCCTCTTCCTGGAGTGCCGCGACGGTCGGCTTCAGCGCCGTCACCGTGCCGCCGGACGCGACCGCGCGCACCGGCGAGCCGCCTTGTGCGGTGGGAGCCGCCTTGGCCGGCTGGCCGGAGGGCAGGGGTCCCGCCAGGCCCTTGGGCTCGGCGGAGGCGCCCGAGACGATCTTCAGTGGCGCGCCGCGGGTCAGCCCCTTGGAGAAGGGCGTCGCCTTGCCTTCCGAGATGCCGCGACCCAGCGAGGTGTTGGAGAAGTCGGACGTGTCGACATGGGCAAGGTCGTTGCGGGCGAGATAGGAGATCGCCAGCTCGCGGAAGACGTAGTCGAGGATCGACGTCGCGTTCTTGATCGCGTCATTGCCCTGGACCATGCCGGCCGGCTCGAACTTGGTGAAGGTGAAGGCCTCGACATATTCCTCGAGCGGCACGCCATATTGCAGGCCGAGCGAGATCGCGATGGCGAAATTGTTCATCATCGCGCGGAAGGCGGCACCTTCCTTATGCATGTCGATGAAGATCTCGCCGAGGCGGCCGTCGTCGAATTCGCCGGTCCTGAGATAGACCTTGTGGCCGCCGACCACCGCCTTCTGGGTGTAGCCCTTGCGGCGGTTGGGCAGCTTCTCGCGGTCACGCACCACCTTCTCGATGATGCGCTCGACGATCTTTTCCGTTACCTGGGCCGCGCGTGCGGCGGCGGGGGCGGCGATGAGCTGCTCGACGACGTCGTCATCGTCCTCCTCGTCATCGGCGATGAGCGAGGCGTTGAGCGGCTGCGACAGCTTGGAGCCGTCGCGATACAGTGCGTTGGCCTTGAGCGCCAGCTTCCACGACAGCATGTAGGCGTTCTTGGCGTCGTCGACGGTCGCCTCGTTGGGCATGTTGATCGTCTTGGAGATGGCGCCCGAGATGAAGGGCTGCGCCGCCGCCATCATGCGGATGTGGCTCTCGACCGACAGGAAGCGCTTGCCGATCTTGCCGCACGGGTTGGCGCAGTCGAAGACGGGCAGGTGCTCGGCCTTGAGGTGCGGTGCGCCTTCCAGCGTCATCGCTCCGCAGACATGGATGTTGGCGGCCTCGATCTCCTTCTTCGAATAGCCGAGCGCCGGCAGCATCTCGAAGGACAGGTCGCCGAGCTGCTCGTCGGTGAAGCCGAGCGTCTCCTTGCAGAAGGCTTCGCCCAGCGTCCACTTGTTGAACACGAACTTGATGTCGAAGGCCGACTTCATCGCCGCGTTGAGCGCGTCGATCTTCTCGTCGGTAAAACCCTTCGCCTTCAGCGAACCGGGGTTGATGCCGGGCGCCTGGTTCATGTTGCCGTGGCCGACCGCGTAAGCCTCGATCTCGGCGATCTGGCTTTCCGAATAGCCGAGCGTGCGGAGCGCCTCCGGCACAGCGCGGTTGATGATCTTGAAGTAGCCGCCGCCGGCCAGCTTCTTGAACTTCACCAGCGCGAAGTCGGGCTCGATGCCGGTCGTGTCGCAGTCCATGACGAGGCCGATCGTGCCGGTCGGCGCGATCACCGTCGCCTGGGCGTTGCGGTAGCCGTTCTTCTCGCCGAGCTCGATGGCCCGGTCCCATGCCGCGCGGGCATGCTCGACCAGTTCGGCCTGCCTGACGTCGGCCGCGTTGAGCGGGACCGGCGCGACCGACAGCTTCTCGTATCCCGCCGCTTCGCCATAGGCCGCGCGGCGGTGGTTGCGCATGACGCGCAGCATGTTGTCGGCGTTGCGCTGGTAGTCGGCGAAGGCGCCGAGCTGGCCGGCCATCTCTGCCGAAGTCGCATAGGCGATGCCGGTCATCAGCGCGGTGAGTGCTGCGCAAATGCCGCGCCCCTCGTCGGAATCATACGGGATGCCCGAAGTCATCAGCAGGCCGCCGATATTGGCGTAGCCGAGGCCCAGCGTGCGGTAGTCGTAGGAGAGCTTGGCGATCTCCTTGGACGGGAACTGCGCCATCATGACCGAGATCTCGAGCACGACGGTCCACAGCCGCACGGTGTGCTCGTAGGCCGCGATGTCGATCGTGCCGTCCTTGTTGCGGTAGGGCAAAAGGTTGATCGAGGCGAGATTGCAGGCCGTGTCGTCGAGGAACATGTACTCCGAGCACGGATTCGAGGCGCGGATCGGACCCGCGGCCGGCGAGGTGTGCCAGTCGTTCATGGTGGTGTTGAAGTGCAGGCCCGGATCGGCGGAGGCCCAGGCCGCGTAGCCGATCTTCTCCCACAGGTCGCGGGCCTTCAGCGTCTTCAGAACCTTGCCGTCCTTGCGGGCGGTCAGGTTCCATTCGCCATCGGCCTCAACGGCGCGCAGGAAGTCGTCCTTGAGCGAAACCGAATTGTTGGAATTCTGGCCCGAGACCGTCAGGTAGGCTTCCGAATCCCAGTCGGTGTCATAGGTCCTGAACTCGATCTTCTTGTAGCCCTGGCGCGCGAACTGGATGACGCGCTGGATGTAGTTCTCCGGCACGGCGTCCTTCTTGGCAGCGCGGATCTCGCGCTTCAGGGCGGTGTTGATCGACGGGTCGAAGCAGTCGTCGTCCTGGCCCTCGCAATTGATGCAGGCCTTCATGATCGCATCGAGGTGGCGGCGCACGATCTTGGAGCCGGTGACGAGGGCTGCGACCTTCTGCTCCTCGCGGACTTTCCAGTCGATATATTCCTCGATGTCGGGATGGTCGATGTCGACCACGACCATCTTGGCGGCGCGGCGCGTCGTGCCGCCCGACTTGATGGCGCCGGCCGCGCGGTCGCCGATCTTGAGGAACGACATCAGGCCCGACGACTTGCCGCCGCCCGACAGCTTCTCACCCTCGCTGCGCAGGTACGAGAAGTTGGAGCCCGTGCCCGAACCATATTTGAACAGGCGCGCCTCGCGGACCCACAGATCCATGATGCCGCCCTCGTTGACGAGGTCGTCGGCCACGCCCTGGATGAAGCAGGCGTGCGGCTGCGGATGCTCGTAGGACGACTTAGACTTGGTCAGCTTGCCGGTGAAGGGATCGACGTAATAGTGGCCCTGGCCGGGGCCGTCGATGCCGTAGGCCCAATGCAGCCCGGTATTGAACCATTGCGGCGAATTGGGCGCGACGCGCTGGGTGGCGAGCATGTAGCAGAGCTCGTCCATGAAGGCGCTGGCGTCGTCCTCGCTGTCGAAATAGCCGCCTTTCCAGCCCCAGTAGGTCCAGGTGCCGGCAAGCCGGTCGAAGACCTGGCGCGCGTCGGTCTCGGAGCCGTAGCGCTCGTCTTCCGGCAGTTCGGCGAGGGCGGCCTCGTCGGCCACTGAACGCCACAGGAAGGAGGGGACGGAATTCTCCTCTACCTTCTTCAGACGCGCTGGCACGCCGGCCTTGCGGAAATATTTTTGGGCAAGGATGTCGCTCGCGACCTGGCTGAACTGCACGGGCACGTCGATATTGTCGAGCCGGAAGACGATCGAGCCGTCCGGGTTCTTGATCTCGGAAAGCGCCTTGCGGAATTCGATGTCCGCATAGGGCGACCGGCCCTGCTTGGTGTAATGACGTTCGATGCGCATGCTCTTGTCCCTAAGCCCCTAAATGTAGCACCTTTCCACAGCCATTCCTCGCAAAATGACGTGTCCGGCGCTGTGCCGCATTCCATTCCGGTCGGACCTGCCGACCGGCGCCCTCAAAACCCCGTTTCCGCGCTACGCCGCGACCGCTTCTCAGAGCGCGGTCACGTCGCAATCCTCCGCCGGAAGGCCGGGGTCGTCTCCACTCGATGGGGTGATTCCTTCACCGAAGGCTTCCCACCGTATCTAGCGCCTGTCGTAATCGCAAACACTAAATATAGTATTAACAACCCGTTTACGCAAAAATGAAATTCGCCGGGAAAGGCCCGAAAAGGGCAAAGAATCCCAAGCATCCGCTCGCCCATGAAACGAGCCGATCCGCCAGAACGCGTGGGAAATCCGGGAAATTTCGACCGGCTCCAGAACCCTGCCGGCCGCGCCCTCAACAGGAGCGCATGAGCCATAAAAGGCGACTCGGTTTCACCCGTCAAGGGTTCGTTTTTGGAAGAAATGTGACCCCAACATCTTGTGTGCGAGGAATGTGGATTGCGGGGAGAAACTGCGCCGGATTCGAACGGACTGCGCACGCTGGCGCTCACCGCCTCAGGGATGGCAGCTCCAGCCATGCCGCGTGCCGCCGGGCGCGTGGCGGCGACTCGGTGGTCGTCAGGCGAAGGCGTTCAGGACGACGAAGACCAGTGCCGCGATGACGGCAGTCGCCGGGACGGTGGTGACCCATGCCGCGACGATGGTGGTCACATGCGCGCGGCGCACCAGCCGGCGGCGGGCGATTTCCTCCCGGGACAAGGCAACCGGGGTGGCATCCTGGTCGTCGTCGGCATCATCATCGCGATGCGCCTTGCCGTTCGCGGCCTTCGCCGCCTCGCGATGGCGCCGGTTCTTGCGTTCGAGATAGGCCCGGCGGCGCTTCGAGTTCTGCGTGTACCACTCGCGGAAGAAGCCGACGCCGAACACGGCGCCGACCGCGACGTGGGTCGAACTGATCGGCAGGCCGAGGCCCGACGCGATGATGACAGTCAGCGCGGCCGACAGCGCGACGCAGAATGCACGCATCGGGTTCAGCCGCGTGATCTGCTCGCCGACCATACGGATCAGCTTCGGCCCGAAGAGCATCAGGCCGAGCGATATTCCCAGCGCGCCGATGATCATCACCCATGGGGGAATCGAAACGGCGGCGGCAACGCTGTCATCCTGCGCAGCATGGACGATCGCGGCGAGCGGGCCGACCGCGTTTGCGACGTCGTTCGCGCCGTGGGCAAAAGAGAGCAGGGCGGCCGAAATGATCAACGGCAGTCGGAACAGCTTGCGCAAAGACTGGTTGCGGTTCTCCATGCCCTCCGACTGGCGCCGGACGAGAATGGTCGAAACACCCCATGCAATCGCGAAAACGCCGGCGCTGACAAGCATGAGGCGGATGGCGCCGACATGGACCACCTTCCCGAGGCCCTTCATCGCCAGATAGGCGGAGAAGGCGCTCGCCATGACGGCGATCAGCAGCGGCACCCATCGGCGGGCAGCGGCGATCTTGTCGTCGCGGTAGATTATGTTTGACTTGATGAAGGCGAGGAAGATCGCGGCTATGACGCCGCCGATAACCGGCGATATCACCCAGCTCGCCGCGATGCCGGCCATGGTGCCCCAGTCGACTGCGGACAGGCCGGCAGCGGCGATGCCCGCGCCCACCACGCCGCCGACCACGGAATGGGTGGTCGAGACCGGTGCGCCGATCCACGTCGCAAGGTTGATCCACAGGGCCGAGGAGATAAGCGCCGCCATCATGGCGCGGATGAACATTGCGGGATCGCCGACGGCCGCGGGATCGATGATGCCCTTGGCGATCGTCTTGACGACATCGCCGCCGGCGATCAGCGCTCCGGCGCTTTCGAATACAGCGGCAATCAGGAGCGCCCCCCCGAGCGTCATTGCCTTGGCGCCTACCGCCGGTCCGACATTGTTGGCGACATCGTTGGCGCCGATGTTGAGCGCCATGTAGCCGCCTATCGCCGCGGCGGCCACGATGATGATGGCGCGCGGCTCGCCAGCCATGAAGATGGCGGCGAAGGTCGCGACCATGGCAAGAAACAGCAGGCCCAGGCCGGGACCGATCAGCCCGCGCGACACAAAGCTTGTGGCTTCCTCGACATGGACAAGCTTGTCGAGGTCCTTGTCGAGCGTTTCCTTGCGGCTTTCGGAAATGTTGGCCACTACCCAGTCCGGCTTCGTCGCGCATTGTGGCAAGACGCCGGGATGTCCGGCACCGTTGCGCCTGTTGCAGGCGGGTATCGGGCCAGCTTCGGCACGTCGTACCCGGCGTCCGGCTTAAGGTCCGTGGTCGCGGGGCGCAAGCCCGGCGCGGCAATGTCCGAACCTAGGCGGCGATTTTCCGTGGATTAACGCAATACTGGACGATCAGTTCGGCGAGGTCAGGCTCGGCAACGAGGCGCGCTGCCTCACTCGGAGAAAACCAGCGCCGCTCCCGCTCGCGCCGCTCCGGCCAACGCTCGGCTTCCTGCGTGACCTCGAGCGGGAACAGAGGTACCTGGCAGCGTTTCTCGACGCCGCCGGCCAGAACCTTGGAGTAGAAATAGCTGCCGATCTCGATGGACGACACAATGCCGCGCACGCCGGCTTCCTCAGATGCCTCACGCGCTGCCGCATCGAACAGTTCCTCGGTGCCCTCGGGCCAGCCTTTCGGCAGCACCCATCGTCCGGTCCCACGGCTCGTTACGAGCAGGACTTCTATTTCGCCCGAAGCCGCGATCCGCCACGGCAGCGCGGCGGCCTGGAGCCGGCTCGGGGGCGCGCCGAAAAGCCGGCGGATGCGCTCCATGATCTGGTTGCGTGTGCAGTGACTTATCAACATTGCCCCAATGCCCAAAGTCGGATGATTCGTTTGCCGTCTCATGAATATTATCGTTAATGATATGTTTCGAAAGTAAAAAATCCATTAGGATGGAACGCATGGCGCCGGTGAGCGCCATGCGTTCCATATATGGCAGGGAGTGCCGAAATCGAGTGGCAGGCGCGGCCGCTTATCCGAGATGATCCTCGGATATGGGTTTCTGGTAGGCGAAACCCATGTCCCAAGGGAAATATATCCATGTGTCCTGTGACACTTCCGTGACGAATGTGTCGATCATCGGGCGGCCCTTCGGCTTGGCATACACTGTCGCGAAATGCGCCTTTGGCATCATTGCACGGACGATGGCAGCGGTTTTTCCCGTATCGGTCAGGTCGTCGACGATCAGCACGCCCGATCCGTCATTGGCGAGCAGGTCCGAACTGATCTCCTTGAGAACCTTGAGGTCTCCCTGCTCGGTGTAGTCGTGATAGGAAGCGATGCAGACGGTCTCGATCAGCCTTATTCCGAGTTCGCGCGAGATGATGGCAGCCGGCACGAGCCCGCCGCGCGTGATGCACACGATGGCGCGCCAGTCGCCGTTCTGGCCCGCGAGCCGCCATGCGAGCGCGCGCGCGTCGCGATGGAACTGGTCCCAGGAAACGGGGAAGGCCTTGTCGGGAAGGGACATTGTCAGCACTCCGGTTGTCGCAGGCGCGAACCACTGATGGAATGCGGGGGGAATTAACGGCAAACGGCCAGCACTGGCAAGCACGACAAGCCTTCGCGGCCGGATGGTTCACATGTTTGGTGACCTGACGTGCTCGCGCCGCAGACCAAGCCCGAGGAAACGCGCCGTCAAGCCACGCACCCACGGCACGGCATTGACGATCCTCAACGGCAACGGCGCGCGGCTCTCGCCGCCGCGTTCCTTCAGGATCGGCTCGATGAGCCTGGACTGGATTGCAAGCTGTACCGCCTGGACGACGCGTGTCGGCCCGAGCCGTCGCCGCCGTAGTTGGCCGAGCATCGTGTCGGTCAGCGTGCCGTCTCGCAGCGGTCCGGCGAACAGGTTGGCCGCCGCCACGGCATCCTGTATCGCGAGGTTGATGCCGACGCCGCCGATCGGCGACATGGCGTGCGCGGCGTCGCCGATCACGACAAGTCCGGGACGCGACCAGTCCTCGAGGCGGTCGACCCGCACCGTGAGGACCTTGACGTCGTCCCAGCCGGTGACTGCACCGATATGGGGGGCGAGGTGCCCGGCCGCCGTCAGCACGTCACGGCGGAAACGCTCGATGCCCCTGCCGACGACCTTGTCGTACATGCCCTTGGGGATGATGAACGCGCATTGCCAGTAGTCGCCGCGGTCGATGGTGACGACGATGTTTCCGCCCGCCGCGTGAAGCAGGGTGTCGCCGACGGAGTCGCCGCTTCGTGGAACCCGGAACCACAAGACGTCGATGGGGGCGCCGAGATCACGGACTTTTAATCCGGCCTTGTCGCGGACTACCGAACCCCGGCCGTCCGCGCCGATGGTAAGGTCGGCCTCGATGTGCACGCGTCCCTCAGGCGTGTCAGCCACCACACCCGCAACGCCGTCTTCCGTCTCGATGAGGTCGACCGCGTTCCAGTTCATGCGCAGGTCGAAGGCGGGAAGCTTTTGCGCCTCGTCGGCGAGAAAATCCAGGAAATGCCATTGCGGCATGAACGCTATGAACTTCGAACCGACCGGCAGGCGCCGGAATTCCGCGAGCGTGTAGCGATTGCCCTCGAACTCCGCGCAGACCGTCTCGAGTCGCTCGTGCGGCCGTTCGAGAAACGGCTCCAGAAGGCCGATGTCGCGCAAGGCCTCCATGGTGGAGGGATGCACGGTGTCGCCGCGGAAATCGCGCAGGAAGTCTTTGTGTTTCTCGATGACGACCGTGTCGACGCCGGCCCGCGCGAAGAGCAGGCCCGCCATCATTCCAGCGGGTCCGCCTCCGACGATACAGCAGCGGGTTTTCAGTGTCGGCTGCGCCATTCCCGCTGTTCTAGCGGGAAATCAAGGTCGGCGTCACCATCGACAGCAATATGGAGCGGGTCACGCCCCCGAACAGAAATTCCGAAAGTCGCGAGTGGCCATAGCCTCCCATAACCAGCAGATCGGCTCCGGTCTCGACGAGCCGGTTCTCGATGCATGCGGCCACCGGCGTGCCTCCCGAGGGTTCGGCCTTGATGGTCACGGATATGCCGTGCCTGGCCAGCGTCGCGGCGATCTGGCCGCCGGGCATGCCGGTTTCCTCCGAGTCGATGCACAGCACCTCGACCGCGTCGGCACCCTTGAGCAGCGGAAGTGCATCGAAGACCGCGCTCGCGGCTTGCCGTGAGCCATCCCATGCGACCAGGATCTTGCGAAATCCGGTATCAATCCTGCCTGCATATGGCACCAGCACCACCGGACGGCTGGTCTCGGCGATCAGCGCGGCGATGTCTGCCGTACTGCGTGACTTTGCATCCGGGTCGCTTTGTTGGGCAACCACGATGTCTACGGATCGCGCACTTTCGAGGCCGGAAATCGCACTGTCGCCCGAGAGGCTTTCCAGGCCACGCCATTCCGCCGACACCCCTTCGTATGCCGTACGCTTGTCAAACCGCTGCCTCAGCTTGGCGGCGGTCTCCCTGTTGATGTCCGTTTCCGTGGCGATCAGGCCGACATCAGGGTAACCCATGGGCGAAGAATAGGCGATCGGCAGTGGCTCGGTGTGAAGGCCGATCAAGTGTGCCTCGAAACGGACGGCCATCGGGATGGCGCAGTCGAGAACGCGGTCGATGTCTTCTTCGCTCTGAAGGATGGCGAGAATTGTCTTGTAGCTCATGACGTCCTCCTGGGGCACGTTGAAACCAGTCTACGATATTCAACAATCGCGCGCGTTCGGAAGTTCCGCCTTGATCGCAATCAAGTGTCAGCGAAACGCCTAGCCAAGGCCGGCCAGCATGTCCTCCACCGCCGTCTTCGCTGCGTCCAGCGCCGTGCGTGAGCGCGACCGGACGACCAGTTCGGTCCAGAAGGCGCCGTCCTGATATTTCGGATAGGAGCCGATGATGGTGTCGGGATGGGCTTTCTGGATGTCGCCCAGCGGGCCGCCGATGGTGCCTTCGCCGTGCGGACAGTGCACGGTTTCCGACAACAGCTTCTCTCCGGTTGCTAGGGTCGGGATCACGTTGTCGAGCATCGCCTGGAAGATCGCGGGTACGCCGGCCATCACGTGGACGTTGCCGATCCGAAAGCCGGGTGCCATGGAGATCGGATTGTCGATATGCTCGGCGCCGGCCGGCATGCGGGCCATTCGCTTGCGTGCGTCGGTGAAGTCCATGCCACGGTTGGCATAGTGTTCCTCGAGCATTGCATAGGAGCGCGCATCGTAGTCGCATGGCACGCCGAAGGCCTTGGCGATCGCATCCGCGGTGATGTCGTCATGGGTGGGGCCGATGCCCCCCGACGTGAAGAGATAGGTGTATCTGGTCCTCAGTGCATTGACCGCGTCGACGATGTCGTCCGTGTGGTCGGCGACGATGCGGGCCTCGCACAGGTCGATGCCGACGGCAGTCAGTATATCGGCCAGATGTCCGATATTGCGGTCCTTTGTCCTGCCGGACAGGATCTCGTCGCCGATGACCAGCATGGCCGCAGTGATCGGTTTCGGCATCGCTTCATCTCCACTTGGCTTGTGACCCTAGCCCATTAACGATGGGCGGCGGGATCGGCAATCGCCAAACGGGCAGGGTGGTGTTGCTGCCCGCGGGTCTGTGCCGAACGGACTTGCCGTACAAGGATGGTCGGCTAAGCTGAGCGAGCAGGAAGAAGGGGATTGGGGATTGTCCATCGTTGCGATGCTCATAGGAATCGTCGTCGCCATCGCGGCGGCGGTCGTGCTGGTGGCACTGTATCTGGCGTTCGTCTCCTGGCGCATCGGACGCCGCGCCGAGGCGGCCGTGCCGCCCCCGGGCGCATTCGTGACGATAGACGGCGACCGCATCCACTATGTCGACGAGGGACGTGGACGGCCGGTTGTGATGATCCACGGACTGGGCGGAACGCTGTTCAATTTCACCTATCCGCTGCATCCCCTGCTCAAGGACGAGTTCAGGCTCATTTCGATCGACAGGCCGGGGTCGGGCTACTCGACCCGGTCAGGCGACGGGCCGGCGAGCCCGTCCGAACAGGCTGCGTTCATGGTCCGGTTCATCGACGCGCTCGGGCTCGACCGACCGCTTGTCGTCGGCCACTCGCTGGGCGGCGCCATCGCGCTCGCCATGGCGCTCGATCATCCGGACAAGATCACGGGTCTGGCGCTGCTGGCGCCGCTGACGCACAGCCGCGACGCGATTCCGCCTGAATTCGCGCCGCTCTACATTCCGAACAAGGCGCTGCGGTGGATCATCTCAAGAACGATCGCAGTGCCGCGGTCGGTCAAGTACCGTGATGCTACGCTGGCGTTCGTTTTCGGGCCGCAGCAGCCACCATCCGATTACGCGATTGCCGGCGGTGCGATGATCGGCCTGCGCCCGAGCCATTTTTACGCCACGGCGACCGATTGCGTTGCGGTGGCCGATGACCTCAAGCGCCAACAGGAGCGGTATGGTGAGATCGGGCTTCCGGTGTCGATCCATTTCGGCACCGCCGATCGCGTGCTCAACTGCGACGAGCACGGGCGCTCGATGGACGGAAAGCTGCCGGGGCTACAGCTCGAACTGGCGGAAGGCGTCGGCCACATGCCGCAATATGCGGAACCCGAAAGGGTGGCAGAGTTCATCAGGCGCGTGGCGCGGCGCGCATTCGCAGACGCAAGCCTCGCCGGTTGAGGACGCATTCCAAGGCCGATCGTTTCAAGGGGGGTGGCTGGTCGCGTCAGGACCGGGTCTTGCCCATCGCTGCAAACGCGATGATCGCGGCAGGCCGCAGGCCCATCACCCGGTCTACGCGCTCGGGTGTGAAATGATGCGGGGCATGGAGGAGGTTGACGGTCCCCAGAATTAAGCCGCCGAGCTTGACGGGAAGGTTCACCGCCGATCCGCATCCGAGCCCGGCGATAAGATCATGGTCTGGAAACACCTCGGCCACGCCTTCGATCGTGTTGGCGACGAATGTCCGGCCACGCTCGAGGACCGTCTCGGTCCACGGGCCAGGATCGATGTCCTTCATTCCCGACAGCGGATAGACCTGCGGCTGATTGGTGTAGACGCGTCTTGCCTGGCGTGTCGCCGGGTTGAAGGTAGAGCAGGTGAAGATCGTCGCCCCGACAGTATCCTGCGCCAAGCGGTCGAGCGCCTGGAACAGCTCGGCCGCGGTGCCGTCTTCGGCGATGGCGAGATAGTCGTCGGGTATGCGCATGCCCATGCCTTTCACATTCAAACGGGAGTTTCCCGCCTGCCGGCCCGTTTTTCCGTTCCCCGGGTCACAGATGTTTCCATCTCAAGCGGGCTGCCCGCCGACGATCGACAACTCGCGCGGAAACGACGTCAGTGAACGGCATCCATCGGGCTCGATCAGCACGTCGTCCTCGATCCGCACACCGATCTCGCCGGGGCGATAGAGGCCGGGCTCGATGGTGAGGATCGTTCCCGCAACGAGCGGGACATGATTGCCGATCATCACTTGCGGGGCCTCGTGGACGTCGAGCCCGAGGCCGTGTCCGGTCTTGTGGACGATGAGGTCGGCGAACGGCGATGCCGCGAGCACGCCAGTGACGGTTTCGTCGAGATCGTGTGCGGTGAGTTCGGGGCAGGCCACGGCTCTGCCCTTCGTATTGGCGGCAAGCACCGTTTCGTAGATACGGGCATGCTGGTCGCTGGCGTGCTCGCAGAAGAACGTGCGCGTGATGTCGGCATTGTAGCCGCCAAGATGGGCGCCGAAGTCGATCAGCAGAGGCTCGCCTGCCGCCAGAGGGCGTTCGCCGGGCACGCCGTGCGGATTGGCTGCGTTGCCGCCCGCCAGCACCAGCGGATCGAAGGCAAAGCCGTCGGCTCCGTTGGCCAGCATCCGCATCTTCAGCAGACCCTGGATCTCGGCCTCGCTCATGCCGCTCCTGACTTCGGCCAGCGTTTCGGACAGGGCCGTCTCGCTGATGCGGATCGCCTTTTCGATGATCGCGACTTCTTCCGCCGTCTTGGCGAGCCGCAGATCGATGAGGTCCGTGTCGGCCATCGCCACGCTGCCCTGGCCGAAATGGCGGCGGAGCGCCTCGGATTCGAAGACGCGCATGCGCTGTCCCTCGACGCCGATACGGATCGACCCCAGCGCGGCTGCGGACTCGGCAAAGGCATCGTCGTAGCCGTCGCTGTCCTGCCAGAACCACGTGCTGGCCTGCGGGAAGGTCTCGCGCCATTTCTCGCGTTCGAGCTCGGGGACGATCCCGCAAACCTCGCCCGCGTCGTCCACCATCAGCAAGGTGGGGCGTTCCATCAGATGGAACTGCAGGCCGGAGAGATAATAGAAGTTAGGCCCCGGAACGAATGCCGCCGCCTTCAATCCGGCCTTGCGCAGCAATTCGCCTAGCCTGGTGCGGCGGGCCGCAAAGATGTCGGTCATGTCGTGATCCTCGGCTGGACGGGGTGGGCGCTCATGTCGAGCGTTTCGGCGAAGCGCGGCTTGACGACGCGTGTGACGATCTCGAATTCGGCGTGGATCGCCTCGGTGACGTGACGGTCGCTTGCATCCGCGTCGCCGGCGGAGACGGCGTCGCCGAGCTTCTTCAGCATGTCGGCCGATGCGGCCAGCTCGTCCGCCGTGGCATTGGGGAAATAGTAGAGGACCTTGGTGCGGATGCCGGCATCGAGCACCTGGTCGAAATAGCGGATCTGAAAGATGTTCCCTGACAGTCCAGCCAGGTAGCGCCTGAAGCCGTTCTCGGCGCGCAGCGCGTCCTCGTGGCGCCCGTCGCCGATCGCCTCGCGATAGCGGTCGAGATAGCCGTCGAGTGTCCTGCTGTCCGCCTTGCCGCACAGTGCGGCCGATCGCGCGGCACCGCGCGAGAGGATCAGGAAGGTGTCGAGATAGTCGCCGAGATTGTTGAGAAGCAGCGGCGCGACGACTGTCGTCCGGTTGGGCAGGAACTGCACGAAACTCTCACCCGACAACAAAAGCAGGGCTTCCCTGATCGGTGTACGCGAGACCTTGAAGCGTTCCGCCAGGCGGACCTCGTCGAGCGCCGATCCCGGCTTGATGCGCACCCACAGAATGTCCTCCCGCAATGCGTCGTAGACCTGCAGCGCACCCCTGCGCGCGCCCGGTTTGGCGCTTCCCGCCGTGTCGTCCATCCCTGCATGACCCTCTTGTATAATGTTTGCATAATCGTATAATGGCTCGCGGCATATGACAAGACTAAGGGAGCACTCAAATGCCAAAGGCCTTGAAAACACTTATCGTTGGGGCAGGGCTCGCGCTGGCGCTCGCTCATGCTGCCGATGCCCAGTCGAAGAAGATCGCATTTTTTGCGGCGTCGTCCCAGAACGGCTTCAACCAGGCGACCTATGCGGGCGTCGAGGAAAAGGCGAAGGAGCTTGGCTACGAAACCGCCATCTTCGACGGCAAGTTCGACCCCGCACACCAGTACAGCCAGATCGAGGACGCGCTGGCCGGCGGCAACTATGCCGGCTTCATCGTCGCGCCAAACGACACGGTCGGCATCGCCGGCGCATTCGAGCAGGTGATCGCGGCCGGCACGCCGATCGCGACCGTGCTGTTCCCCGTCGGTCCCGACCTGACTACGCTCGAGCCGCAGGTGGAGGGCATCACCGCCACCGTCGCGTCTCCGCCCGTCGACGGCGCGACCGTCCAGGCCAATGCCGTGGTCAAGGAATGCGAGAACAAGGATCCCTGCAATGTCGTCATCCTGATCGGGGCGAAGATCTTCCCGTTCGACAATCTGCGCCTGGAGACGTTCCAGAAGGTGCTCGGCGAGCATTCCAACATCAAGGTGCTTGCCGTCGGCGAGGGCTGGTATGACCCGGACAAGTCGCTGACCGCCATGACCGACATCCTGCAGGCGGCGAAGGACGTTCATGTCGTGCTGTCGAATGCCGACCAGCAACTCGTCGGCGCCGAGATCGCGCTCGATGCGGCAGGCTACAATGTGCCGGACCTCTATCTCTCCGGCGGCGGGGCGGCGTCGATCGCCATCGATGCCATCCGCGAGGGGCGCTGGGATGCGACGCTGGCCTACTTCCCGAAGACAATGGGTGCGCTCGCTGTCGAGCAGATCGTCAACGCGATCGAGGGCAAGCCCGTCACCCAGGTAATCAACATGGATACCGCCGGTCCGCTCGAGGCGATGATCGACAAGGCGGTGCTGGACGCCAATCCCGACTTCAAGGGTGAGTGGGCGCAATAGCGGACGCCGGTCGCCGGGGCGGACCGCCCCGGCTCACTTCCAAACCTCTAGGGTGACAGCCGTGGCCAAGAACTACCGGGTTTCCGCCGACATTGGCGGGACATTCACAGATATTGTCTTCCAGGATGCCAGGACGGGCTCCTGCGGCGCCTTCAAGGTGCTCTCAACGCCCCAGAATCCTGCTCTCGCGGTTCTGAAAGGCATCGAGGCGGCGATCGAGCCGGACGCCGGGATCGACTTCTTCGTCCATGGCACAACCGTCGGATTGAACGCGCTCCTGACCCGGCGCGGCGCCAAGGTCGCACTGCTGACCACCCGCAATTTCCGCGACATCTACACCATCCAGGGCAATGATCGCGGCGAGATCTTCTCCATCCGCTGGAACAAGCCGAAGCCGCTTGCGGCGCTCGAACACACCCATACCGCACGCGAGCGCATCGCCGCCGACGGTTCGGTGGTGGAGCCGCTGTCGCGCGAGGATCTGGATGCGTTCGTCGAGGCGGTGAAGCGCGAGAAATATGAAGCGATCGCCATCTGCTTCCTGTTCGCCTTCAAGAACCCCGCGCACGAGCTCGAGGCAGCCGACTATCTGTCTGAGCGCCTCCCGGGCATCTCCATCGCCTTGTCGCACCAGGTCTCGCCGGAGTGGCGCGAGTTCGAACGCACCTCGACGACGGTGATGGACAGCTATCTCGCGCCGGTCGTGCGCCGCTATCTGGACACGCTCGTCGGCGAGTTGAAGCACCGGCTTCCCGCCGACCAGGGCATCCATATCATGGAATCGAACGGCGGCGTCATGAGCGCGGCTTCGGCCAGCCAGACACCGCTGCAGACGCTGCTT
Organism: Rhizobiaceae bacterium; assembly: GCA_023953775.1. Lineage (GTDB taxonomy): Bacteria > Pseudomonadota > Alphaproteobacteria > Rhizobiales > Rhizobiaceae > JAMLJD01. The sequence continues at coordinate 43,250 of JAMLJD010000003.1, forward strand.
TCCGGTCCGGTGGGCGGCGCGATCGGCGGCAAGGCGCTGTCGGCGGCGACGGGCCGCCCGAACCTCATCTGCGTCGACATGGGCGGCACGTCCTTCGATGCCAGTCTCATCATCGACGGCCTCCCGTCCGGCTCGAACGAGACCAAGCTCGAGGGCCTGCCGATTCAGATGTCGGTTGTCGACATCCACGTCATCGGCGCCGGCGGCGGCTCGATCGCCTGGGAGGAGGCAGGCGCGATGCGGGTCGGGCCGCAATCGGCCGGCTCGAATCCTGGTCCCGTGTGCTACGGGCTCGGCGGCACGGAGCCGACTGTCTCCGACGCGAACCTCGTGCTCGGTCGGCTTGACGGCTCCAACTTCTCGGGCGGCGCGATGACGCTCGACCGCGATGCGGCGGCGGCGGCGCTCGGCGTGATGGGCAAGACGTTCGGCATGACGGCCGAGGCGATGGCGCAGGGCGTCGTCGATATCGTCAATGCCAAGATGGCCGACGCGATCCGTACCATCACCATTCGCAGGGGTATCGATCCGCGCGACTTTTCACTCGTTGCGTTCGGCGGCGCCGGACCGGCGCAGGCCGCGGCTCTGGCCGAGGAGTTGCAGATCCGCGAGGTCATCATCCCAGTCCATCCGGGGGCGTTTTCCGCCTGGGGCATGCTGCAGACCGATGTTCGCCACGACTTCAAGGAGACGCTGTACAGCTTCTGGGACCAGATGGAGCTCGGGGCGCTGGAGGAAGCCTTCGACCGCCTGCGGAAGCGTGGTCACGACTATCTCATCGAAGAGGGGATCGCCGCCGACGCGATCAGCTTCGAGCGTGCCGTCGATTTCCGGTACCACGGCCAGGAGTATGTGCTCACGATCCCGGTGCCGGACGGGCCGATCGACATGGATGCCGTGCGCAAGGCGTTCGACACCGCCTATGAGCGTCAGTACGGCCATTCGAGCCCCGAAAACCGCGTCGAGATGGCGAATATCCGCGTTGCCGCGCTTGGCCGTCTCCCGCGGCCGGACAATGCACCGCCGGCGCCCGGTGCTGCCAAGCCGCGGCGCGAGCGGAACGTCCATTTTGCCGGCGAACCGCGCAAGACGGCGATCGTCGACCGCAACGACATCGGGGCCGACGAGACGATCGACGGACCGGCGATCATCGAAGAGGGGACCGCGACGACCCTCGTGCCGCCCGGATGGCGCGCCGCGATGATCGAAGGCAGCCACCTCTCGCTGACCCGAACCCAAGGATGAAGAAGACCATGAAGGCCGATCCCATCACCACCGAAGTGGTTCGCAATTTCGTCATCTCGTGCGCCGAGGACATGAACGCCTCACTGTGGCGCTCCGCCCATTCCGCGATCATCTACGAAGGCAAGGACAGCGCCGTTGCGCTGATGGACGAGCACGGCAACATGCTCGGCCAGTCGACCGGCGTGCCGCTTTTCATCGGCGCGATCGACGTGTGCGTTCGCTATGTGAAGGAGTATTACGGAGACGACATCGGTGACGGCGACATCTTCATCATGAACGACAGCTACATGCAGGGCACTCACCTGCATGACGTCACCGCCATTGGGCCTATCTTCTACAAGGGCGAACTGATCGGCTTCGGCGCCGCGCGCGCACACTGGAACGACATCGGCGCCATCGATCCCGGTTCCACCATGGGGTCGACCAACATCTACCAGGAGGGCCTGCGGCTCGGCCCGACGCGGATCGTCAAGGGCGGCAAGCAGGTTCGCGAATGGTACGACCACCTGCGCCTGAACACGCGCCTGCCGGATGCGACGGTTGGCGATCTCGGCGCCCAGATCGCCGCGATCCGCACCGGTGAACGCCGTCTCGGGCAACTGCTCGAGCGCATCGGCGCCGAGACCTATCGCGCCGCATGCCAGAACGTCTTCGAGCAGGCGCGCCGGCTCGACCGCGAGGCGATCGCGGCGATCGCGGACGGGACATGGCATCGCGAGGGTTATCTCGACAATGACGGCGTCGGCGACGAGCCGGTCAAGGTTGCGCTGACGCTCACCGTCAAGGGCGAGGACCTGATCGTCGATCTCACCGGCACGTCGGGGCCGGTCGCGGGGTCCGTCAATTGCGGTGCCAGCCAGACCGAATCCCTGCTGCGTCTCGCCTACAAGACGATGATCAGTCCCGAGCGGGCGATCACCGGCGGCTCGTTCGAGACGATGAGCGTGATCATGCCCGAGGAATGCATGTTCAACGCCAAGGAGCCTGCGGCGTGCGAATGGTACTTCACCGGGCTTGGCCTGCTGGCCGATCTGTTCATCTCATGTCTGTCCGAGGCGATGCCCGAGCGTTCGACCGCCGCCCATTACGGAGATTCCATGGTGGCGGGTTTCTTCTCCGTCGATCCCAAGCGGGGTCAGTGGATCTCCATCGAGCCGACGGCCGGGGGCTGGGGCGGGCGCAGCGACGGCGACGGTGAAAGCGCACTGATCAATCTCGTCAATGGCGGCTTCAGGAACATCCCCGCCGAAGTCATGGAAACCAAGTTCCCTGTGCGCCTCGACGAGTTCTCCATCCGTCCCGATTCCGGCGGACCGGGCCGCCATCGCGGCGGTTGCGGTGTGGTGCGCCGCTATCGCACGCTCGAGGATTGCTACAGCGCGCTGTGGTTCGAACGCTCGAAAACCCCGGCCTGGGGTCTGAACGGCGGCCGCGACGGCGCCGGCCCGGAAATCAACATCACCTTTCCCGACGGCTCGACCGAGCATCCGCTTAAGATGCGCGCCCGTCTGTTCGAGGCCGGCACTGTGGTCGAAACCAAGACCGGCGGCGGCGGCGGCAATGGCGATCCGATGGCGCGCCCGTTCACGGAAGTGCTCGGAGACGTGCGGCAGGGCTATCTCACGCGGGCGGCGGCACTGGCCGACTATGGGGTCAGTGTCGGGGCTGATATGGTGGTCGACGAGGCGGCGTCGCAGCCGCGCGGCTAGAGCATTCGTGTGGCGAGGCGGAGATCGCCGCGCGCCGCATGAACGCTTGAAATTGGACATCAAAGCCATGTTCCCGCCCGAACACCGGTATCCGCTTTTCGGGAACATGGTCTGGAACGGGGAACCATGACCGAGGCCCAGGCAGGCACACCGGCGATACGCGCGAGGGATATCGGCGTCTCCTTCTCGGGCGTCTCCGTCCTGCGTGACGTAACGCTCGACATCCTGCCGGGTGAAATTCACGGGCTCGTCGGCGAGAACGGTGCCGGCAAGTCTACCCTCGGCAAGGTTCTCGGCGGCTACTATTCGGCGTCGCACGGCACGCTGGAAGTCTTCGGCCGGCCGGCGGTGAGCTGGGACCCTCACAGCGCACTCGCCCGCGGCGTGGCGATCATGCATCAGGAACTGCAGCTCGTCCCTGCGCTGACCGTGGCGCAGAACGTCTTTCTCGGCATTGAGGACCACCGGTGGGGCGTGCTGCGCTCCACCGAGGCCACCAGGCTTGAGAAGCTGATGCAGACCAGTGGTTTCGAACTCGATCCACATGCCGTCGTTTCGGATCTTTCGATCGCGGATCAGCAGAAGATCGAGATATTGCGGGCGCTTGCGCGAAACGCGCGCGTGATCGTCATGGACGAGCCGACTTCGTCGCTGTCGAAGGGCGAGGTCGACCAGCTTCACGACGCCATGCGCAAGTTGCGCGGCGAGGGCCGCACGGTCATTTACGTCTCGCACTTCCTCGACGACGTTCTCTCGGTGACCGACTGCATCACTGTGCTGCGGGACGGCGAACATGTAGCCACCTTGGACACCGCGAACGTCGGCAAGGCCGATCTCGTCGGCGCGATGCTCGGCGGCGAGAAGACCGAAACACCGTTTCCGCCGAAGAGGACGCCGACCCGGAGTACCATCGTTCTCGAGGCAAGGGACGTTCGCAGTGCCCGCGGCGCCCGCGGGGCGTCACTCAAGATCGCCAGCGGCGAGATAGTCGGGCTTGTCGGACTTGTCGGCAGCGGGCGCAGCGAGATCGCCCGCGCCATCATCGGCGCCGATGCGGCGACCGGCGGGGAACTGCTTCTCGAGGGCGCTCCTTATGAAACGCGGACCGTCGCGGCCTCGGCCGCGCGGGGCCTCGTGATGGTACCCGAAGACCGGCGCAAGCAGGGGCTGGTGATGACGATGCCGGTTCGGGCAAACATGTCTCTCCCGCATCTCAAGCGCATGTCGCATGCCGGCGTGGTCGATGGACGGGCGGAAAGGAAGCGGGCGCGCGAGCTCATCGATCACTTCCAGGTGCGGCCTGCCATGCTCGACGGCGACGTGTCGAACTATTCGGGCGGCAACCAGCAGAAGGTGCTCATCGGCAAGTGGCTGATGGAAAACCCGAAGGTCGTCATTCTCGACGAGCCGAGCCGGGGCGTCGACGTCGGCGCGCGCCAGCGCATACACGAGGCGATCTGCGAGCTTGCCGCGGGCGGCACGGCCATCCTGCTGATATCGAGCGAGATCGATGAGGTTCTGGGCCTCGCACACCGCGCCTATCTCGTCGACAGCGGCCGGATCGTGGCCGAGATCGACCCCTCCGACAATGACGAGGCTTCGGTGCTCGCCGCCCTTTTCCATCATCAAAGCGCCAACGCGACGGAAGGACCGCATGAATAGTCACGCCATCCTGCGCTTCCTGCAAAACTACGCCGTGCTGATCATGATCGCCGTCCTGATGATGGCGCTCGGCTTCATGTCGGACAGCTTCTTCACGCTGCGCAACCTGATAAACATCCTCAACCAGAACGCCCCGCTGGCAATCATGGCGTCGGCGATGACGCTGGTCATCATCGCAGGCGGGTTCGACCTGTCTGTTGGCTCGATCTTCGCCATGGGCGCGGTCGTATCGGCATGGGTGGCGCTTAACGTCGATCCCTATGTCGGCCTGCTCCTGGCTCCGTTGGTCGGGCTTGTGCTCGGCACGATGAACGGCGTGATCATCACCACGCTCAAGGTTCACTCGTTCCTCGCGACCATCGCTACGAGCCTGATCTTCAAGGGTGTGGCGATCGTCATTTCGGATGGCAAGCTCATTCCCGTCCGGATGGACGAATTCACCTGGCTCGGCCGCGACAAGATCGGGGGGGTCTTCATCGCCGTGTGGGTGATGATCGCATTCGCGGCCATCCTCACATTCGCGCTCAACAAGACGGTTTTCGGGCGGAAAGTGTTCTCGGTGGGCGGCAACGAGGAAGCCGCGATCCTGTCCGGCATTCGCACCAACCGCATCAAGATCGCCACGTTCGCGCTCGCCGGGCTCGCCGCCGGTCTCGCCTCGGCCATCGCGGTTTCGCGCATTTCCATGGGGCAGGCGTCGGCGGGAACCGGGATGGAACTCCAGGCCATCGCCGCGGTGATTCTCGGCGGCACCAGCATCTATGGCGGGGTCGGCGCGGTCTGGCGCAGCATCGCCGGCGTGCTGCTGCTGGCGCTGATCAACAACGGCTTCAACATCCTCAACGCGGATCCGTTCTATCGCGACCTGACCACGGGGCTAGTGATCCTCGCCGCGATCGGCATCAGCGCGGGCGGCAAGCGCTGACAGTCTTCATCGACGGCTGCGCGGATAGCTTGGACGTGGAGTGCCGAAGGGCATCGATGGTGCGGACGGCGGGACTTGAACCCGCATGGCCGAAGCCGAGGGATTTTAAGTCCCTTGTGTCTACCGATTCCACCACGTCCGCGGGACCCTGTTGCTAGCAGGATGACCGGTTCGGCACAATTCGTCGTGGCCTCGCCACTTCGCTTCCGGCGGACGAACATCGTTTCCTCACCGATCCGACCCCCTATGAAAAAGGAGCGCTGATCGGCTTTCGTCCCTGCACGGGGACTGGCATACGCCGTCAAGGCTTGGCACAGTCTTGCCGCCAACGGAGATCGCATCATGTCCAGCCAGTCCACCAACACGCTGCAAACCCGCGTGGAAGCCGCGCCGAGACTTGTCGAGGTCGCCACCGGACGGCGCAAGGCAGACCTCGTCGTGCGCAACGGGCGCTGGGTGAATGTCCATTCGGGCGAGGTCATCGCAGCCACCGATATCGCCATCACCGCCGGCCGGTTCGCCTATTGCGGTCCAGATGCCAGTCACGCCATCGGCCCCGAGACCAAGGTCGTCGACGCGGCCGGACGCTATCTCGTGCCGGGCCTGTGCGACGGCCACATGCATGTCGAAAGCGGCATGGTGACGGTGACCGAGTTCTGCCGCGCCGTCATCCCGCACGGCACCACCTCGATGTTCATCGATCCGCACGAGATCGCCAACGTGCTCGGCCTGGAAGGCGTGCGGCTGATGCATGACGAGGCGCTGGCTATGCCGGTCAACGTCTATGTCCAGCTTCCCTCCTGCGTCCCGTCGGCACCAGGCCTGGAACATGCCGGCGCTTCGCTCGGCCCCGACGAGTTCGCGGAGGCGATCGGGTGGGAGAACATCATCGGGCTTGGCGAGGTGATGAATTTCCCGGGCGTGGCGGCCAACGACCCGACCATGGTCGCCGCGATCGCCGAGACGGTGCGCGCAGGCAAGACGGTCGGCGGCCATTATGCGTCGCCTGAACTCGGCCTGCCGTTCCATGGCTATGTCGCCGGCGGCCCCGCGGACGATCACGAGGGAACCCGCGCCGCTGACGCCATCGCCCGTGTGCGTCAGGGCATGAAGGCGATGCTGCGGCTCGGCTCGGCCTGGTACGACGTTGCCGAGCAGGTGAAGGCGGTGACGGAGCAGGGGATCGACCCGCGCAATTTCATCCTGTGCACCGACGACAGCCATTCCGGCACGCTCGTCAACGATGGCCACATGGACCGCGTCGTGCGCCACGCGATCGCCCAGGGTCTGCGGCCCGTCACCGCGATCCAGATGGCGACGGTGAACACCGCCGAGCATTTCGGTCTCGAGCGCGAGCTCGGCTCGATAACGCCAGGGCGCCGCGCAGATTTCCTCATCGTGTCGAACCTCGCCGAACTCGTCATCGACGAGGTCTATGCGCGAGGCGTGCGCATGGCACGCGCCGGCCGGCTTGAGGCCAAGATTCCGGCCTATCCGTATCCCGATCATGCCAAGCAGACCGTGAAGCTGGGCCGAACGATCGAAGCCGGAAACTTCGACATCGCCGCGCCGAAAGGCGCCAACGAGGTTCGCGCGCGCGTCATCGGCGTCATTGAAAACCAGGCGCCGACGCGGGCGCTGGAGGCCGAACTGAGCGTTCGCGACGGGCTGGTTGAGATGGACCGGCCGAACGATGTCTGCCAGATCGCGCTCGTCGAGCGGCATCGCGGCACCGGCGCGGTCGTCAACGGGTTTGTGTCAGGGTTCGGCTACATCGAGGACATGGCGATCGCCTCGACGGTGGCGCATGATTCCCACCACATGATCGTGGTCGGTACCAATAAGGACGACATGGCGTTTGCCGCGAACCGGCTCGGCGAGGTCGGCGGCGGCGTGGTGCTCGTCTCGAAGGGACGGGAACTGGCGCTCGTCGAGATGCCGATCGCCGGCCTGATGTCGGACGAGCGGGCCGAGATCGTCGCGGAGAAGGCGGCCAAGCTGACGGACGCGATGCGGGCGATGGGCTGCAGCCTCAACAACGCCTACATGCAGCATTCGCTCCTGGCGCTGGTTGTAATCCCCGAATTGCGGATTTCCGACATCGGGATCATCGACGTCACGAAATTCGAGAAGGTCGACCTGTTCCTGTGACGTGCCGCCTCAGTTCCCGACGGCGACGCTGATCACCTCGATCGGCGTGGTGATGACGATCTCGGCCGCCGAGGTGACGGTCGTCCCGACACCCCTTGCCAGGAGCTCAATGCGCTCGGCGATGCCGTTCGAGCCGTCGAGCGTCGTGCCGTCGCGCAGGCGTTCGCCGAGCAGGCGCACGAGGATCGGATTGTCGGCGAACTTGGCGTGGTTGAGGCTGTCGCCCGCCGAGATCGCCGTCAGGTCGACCACGATGACCCCGAGCTGGGCCAGATCCTCCGCCTTCGTGTAGTCGCCGAGGCGGGGCCGGTTCCCGGCAATGACGGATGAGAGCCGGAGCGCGCGGTCGTCGGCAGACACCATCACGAAGAATGGCCGCTCCGGCTTGCCGATCCGCAGCAACTGGCTCTTGAACACGTCGAGATCGACGTCCGGCGAGGCCAGGACAACGTCGGCGAGCTTGCCGTGAAGGCTCTCGTCGCCGGTGATGGCCAGCTGCCGCAGGGCCTCCATCAGTACCCAGTTGCCCATCGAGTGCGCCACGATATCGATGCGCGTGGCACCGCTTGCCGCGATCGTCCGCAATGTCCGCTCCAGCGCGTCGCGGGCGATCGTTGCGCTGTTGTTGTCGTAGATATAGTCGACCGTCCGGCCCGCGGATGCCCAGCTGAACAACACGGGTGTGCCGGCATAGCCGGAATCGTGGACGATCTGGGCCGCGCGATAGACGGCGGCGTCGAAACGGGTGCGGTAGCCATGGATGAAGACGAGAGCCCTGCCGCCGCTGGCCTTCAGCCGCCGCGCGAGGTCTGCATCGAATGCGCCGGCCTCCGGATAGAGGGCGACCTGCGCGGCCGAAAAGTGCCTGGCGGGGTCGGTCGCGCCGCTGCGCGGCCGCTCGATACGGCCCGATTCGTGGACCGACGGCACGGTGACTTCGACGCGGGCGAAGGTCAGTCCCTGGCCGCGCGCGCCTCCGAATACTTCCGCCTTTTCAGAAGTCTTCGCGCGCGTGGTTGCCACGAGGATGTCGTGGCGTCCGGCAATCTCGTCGGCTGCCGCAACTGTTCCGGTGAGAAGCGCGCGCGATTCATGGCCGGCGCAGCCCGCAAGGGCCACGGCCAGACACACCACAAGAATACGGACGCCATGAGAAGCGCGCATTGTCCAAATCCGACGGCCACGGAAGTCGGACCGCTCTTAGATCGGATCAGCGGCGCGGTCCAGTCACACCACTGGCGCGCGATTAACAATTGGCTATCGGCCCCAGAATACCGGCGTGAAGATGATCAGCACGGCGAGAATCTCCAGCCGTCCCAGCAGCATGGCGAGTGACAGGATCAGCTTGGCGAGGTCGGGCAGCGGCGCGAAATTTCCAGCCGGCCCGATGATGGGACCGATGCCCGGGCCGACGTTGGTCAGCGCGGTCAGCGATCCCGTCGTCGCGGTTATGAAATCCAGGCCCGTCGCGCCGAGCATGATTGTCGTGACCAGCCAGATCACGAAGAACGACGCGATGAACAGCACGACGGCGCGCTGCATGGTCTCGTCGACGGGCCTGTCTCCGTAGCGAACCGTGAGCACCGTATTGGGGTAGACGAGGCGGCGCAGGCCATTGGCCATCAATTCGAACAGGATCAGGAAGCGGTATGCCTTGATGCCGCCGCAGGTGGAACCCGAACAGCCGCCAAGAAACGTCGCCACGAAGTAGCAGCCGACGGCGAACGGTCCCCACAGCGTGTAGTCATTGCTCGCATAACCGGTGGTCGTGATGATCGACGTGACGTTGAAGGCCGAGGCAGTGATGGCCTCGAAAAACGGCATTCCCGTCGAAACGCGGAGATAGATGGCAATCGCCAGAGTGAAGGTTGCCAGATAGCCCGCAAAGACGCGGATCTGCGGATCGCGCAGCGCGTCGAGCCGGCCGCGCACGGCGAGCAGGATGACGATGGAGAACGGCAAGGTGCCGATGAACATGAAGATGATCGCGATCCACATGATCGCGTGATTGCCGGCGAAGTGACCGAAGGACGCGTCGTGGGTCGAAAAGCCTGCGGTCGCGATCGTCGTGAGCGCGTGGTTGACCGCGTCGAAACCAGTCATGCCAGCTGCGGCATAGGCGATGCCACAGGTCAGCGTGAGCATGGAGTAGATGGCCACGAGACTGATCGAATAGGTTGAAAACCGTTCGAACGGCCGGTCTTCGATGTCGGACGATTCGATCTTGAAATAGGACACACCGCCGATGTTGAGCAGCGGCAGGATGAAGAGGCCGAGCGCGATGACACCAAGGCCACCCATCCACTGAAGCAACGAACGCCAGAGAAGAAGCCCCGGCGGCAGGGTATCCAGCCCCGTAATGACCGTCGATCCGGTTGTCGTGATGGCCGAAACGGATTCGAAGAAAGCATCGGCGACGCTCAGTTCCAGCGAGGACGCCAACAGAGGAACCGCGCCGACCGCGCATGTGGTCAGCCAAAGCAGGTTCACGACAAGAAAGCCGATGCGCGGCGACATCGTCGGGGCGCGGCCCTGGGTCGCCATCGCAACGGCAAGGCCGAGCCCGCCGGTGAAAAGGGCGGAGAAGGCGAACACCCGCCAGTCATTGTTGCCGTAATAGAGATCGACCGCGGCCGGAACCAGCATCGCGAAGGACAGGTAGATGGCGAAGACGGAGGCGATGTGGATGGCAGCGCGGGCGGCAAGATATTGCACGGAGACGACACCTCGATGTTTCGCGCCCCGTACCGGCGCATGTCCGGTCCCGCAGGAAGCGCGGCGGAGAGTGGCTTCATAGCGATGAATATGCAATAGCGCCACCGTCCAGCGTCGTGCCGCGAAGGGGAGTTCCGAATTGACGTCATTCGTGAAGCAGGTCGGTGAGGCTGCCGACGCGCTCAGATCGCTCTTCGCGCCGACGCCACTGCAGGAGAATGCCTATCTGTCGCGCAAATGGGGTGCACGGGTGCTTTTGAAGCGCGAGGATCTCACTCCCGTCAGGTCCTACAAGATTCGTGGCGCCTTCAACTTCTTTCGCGTCGCGCTGGCGGCCGGCGAGGCGCCTGACGTCTTCGTATGCGCCTCGGCGGGCAATCACGCTCAGGGGTTCGCTTTCGTCTGCCGGCATTTCGGGCGCAAGGGCGTCGTTTTCATGCCGGTGACGACGCCGCAGCAGAAGATCGACAAGACGCGGATCTTCGGGGGCGAGTTCATCGAGATCAGGCTCACCGGCGACTATTTCGACGCGAGCTACGGGTCGGCGATCGACTTTGCCGAATCGAACGGCGGATTGATGGTGCCGCCTTTCGACCATCCCGACATCATCGCCGGTCAGGCCACCGTGGCGCTCGAGATCGCTGCCGAGCTGGGCGATCGGGATCGTGCGGACATCATGCTGCTGCCGGTCGGTGGCGGAGGGCTCGCCGCCGGCGTGACCCGGTACCTGGAAGCGCGAGGCGAGGCCCCTGCGTTCCATTTCTGCGAGCCGGCCGGTGCGCCGAGCCTCAAGCGAAGCCTCGAGCGCGGGCGTCGCGTCACGCTCGACAAGGTCGACAGCTTTGTCGACGGTGCGGCCGTGGCGACGATTGGCAGGGAGCCGTTCAGGCAGTTGAAGAGGTTTCCCGCCGAATCGGTTCATCTCGTTCCTGAAAACCGAGTTTGTGCGACGATGGTCGAGATGCTGAATGTCGAAGGCGTCGTGCTGGAGCCGGCCGGCGCGCTGGCAGTCGATGCCCTGAAGGACTTTCCGCGCAAGGACGTTCGCGGCAAGACCATCGTGGCGGTGGTGTCGGGCGGCAATTTCGATTTCGAACGCCTTCCGGACGTCAAGGAACGGGCGCTACGTTTCGAGGGACTGAAGAAGTATTTCGTCTTCCGCTTCCCGCAGCGTCCCGGCGCGCTGCGCGACTTCCTCGATCTCCTCGGGCCGGACGACGATATCGTGCGTTTCGAATACCTCAAGAAATCGGCACGCAATTTCGGCTCAGTGCTGATCGGCATCGAGACCAAGGACCGCCGCAATTTCGCGGTACTGAGCGAGCGCTTCGCCGATGCCGGCTGGGCCTATCAGGACATCACCGACAACGAGACCCTGGCCGGGCTGATCATTTGATGCGGACCGTATTCATCATCCTGTTCCGCGGCGTAGGCGGCGCGACGCAGCTTCCCGTCAAGCCGCTGCGGGAAAAACTCGCCGACGCCGGTTTCGTCGACGTTGCGACCTACATCAACAGCGGCAATGCGGTGCTCGTCAGCGACCGGCCCCGCACCGACACGGTCGATGCGGTCGCCAGCATCTGCGCGCGGGAGTTCGGGTTCGGCAAGGATATCTACGCCGTGACGCTTGCCGAGTGGGAGGAACTGGTCGACAACAATCCGTTTCCCGACGCAGTGGAGGCGCCCAAATTCCTTCACGCGGCAGTTCTGGCCGCCGCGCCGCAGAATGAGGCTGTCGAGACGCTGCGCGGCCATGCGGGCGAGGGCGAGAAGATCGCCGTCGTCGGGAAGGTCGCGTATCTGCACACGCCCAACGGCTTCGGCCGCTCCAAGCTTGCCGAGAAGTTCGACAAGGGCATCGGCGTCGCCAACACCGCGCGCAACTGGAACACCGTGCTCAAGCTCGCGGACCTGGCACGACAGCGAGCAGGCTGACCGTCCGTCCTTATTGCGGCGCACAAATAAGCGATTGCTATTTCGGCGGTTCTGCCCCATATGCGGGTCACAAGGCGCTTGGGCCGCGTTTGCGGCTTTTCCCGAATGGAACTGGTTGCGTCTCATTCCACCGCAATTCCTCAGAGAGGACGGCGGTGGAAAAGACCCGCGGCATAAGGCGCGCGGGCACGACAGCGCAACCGGCGCGGGCCCGATGGCCTGCCCGTCCTTGTCGTCCAACAAGAAAAAATATCAGCCCGAGCGATGCGCGTTCGGGCCAATGCCGCTGCCATAAGCGATGGCGGCCAGAAAGAAGAAGACAGTTGAAGACTGAAAATCATACGAATCCGGCAGGGTTCGAAGCACTCGGCATCACCGGCAACCTCCTGAAGACCGCCAATACCGCCGGGTTCACCGATCCAAAGCCGATCCAGGCGCAGGCGATCCCGGCCTATCTGGAAGGCCGCGACATCCTCGGCATCGCACAGACGGGGTCGGGCAAGACCGCTGCCTTCGCGCTGCCGATCCTGTCGAAGATCATCGGCCTGGGCAACAAGCGCAAGCCGCGCACCGCGCGCGCCCTCGTTCTGGCACCGACCCGCGAACTGGCGGTGCAGATCGAGGAGACCTTCCGGCTGCTCGCCAAGGGCGCGCATGTGTCGACGGCACTCGTGCTGGGCGGCGTATCGCGGTCGAGTCAGGTGCGGCGCATCCAGCCGGGCGTCGACATCCTCGTCGCCACGCCGGGCCGCCTCGGCGATCTGGTGCGCGAGCGCGACGTCGACCTGTCGCAGACGACCTGGCTTGTCCTCGACGAGGCCGACCGCATGCTCGACATGGGCTTCATCAACGAGGTTCGCCGCATTGCCAAGGCGACCCATCCGGCGCGCCAGACGACGCTCTTTTCCGCCACCATGCCAAGCGAGATCGAAGCGCTTGCTGCCAGCCTGCTGCGCAATCCTCTGAAGGTCGAGGTGGCACCGCAGGGCACCGCGGCCGCCGAGGTGACGCAGAGCGTGGTGCTCGCGCGCACGCGACAGAAGCGGAAGATCCTCAGCGAGATGCTGGCCGGTCCGGTTGCCGGGCAGGTGATGATCTTCGCGCGCACCAAGCATGGCGCCGACCGGGTGACCCGCGACCTCGAGCGCGACGGCTTCGAGGCGGCTGTCATCCACGGCAACAAGTCGCAGAACGCCCGCCAGAAGGCACTGAACGGTTTCCGCGACGGGTCCGTGCGCATTCTGGTCGCGACCGACATCGCGGCGCGCGGCATCGATGTGCCGGGCATCAGCCACGTGGTGAACTTCGATCTGCCGGACGAGGCGGAAAGCTACGTCCACCGGATCGGCCGGACGGGCCGCAACGGTGCGTCGGGCGCGGCGATTACCCTGTGCGACCCGACCGAGAATTCGAAGCTCAGGGCCGTCGAGCGGATCATCCGGATGCGCCTGCCGGTCGCGGCCGACCATACAGGCGAGCCGGATCCGGTCACGCCGCGCGAGCCGCGGCAGTCGTCCAGGCAGGAGCCGGCCAATGACCGCGAAGCGCGGCCCCAGCACAAGGGCAAAAATCGCGGCAACGAGGGCAGGCCGCCGCGCTTCGGCGACAAGCCGGGCAGCAAGCCGTTTCGCGGCAAGCGGCGCAATGGCGGTCGCAGGCCGGCAAAGCGCGCGGCCTGAGGCATCGAAAACACGCCCGTCGCCGCGATGCGGCGGCGGGAACCCTCCGGCGCCCGCTTGGGGCCGGCCAGTACTCTTCCACAAGATTCCCCACCTGAAGATGGCATTGCGCCCCTGTTGGCAACGTGCGTGCTACCCTGGATCACGCATACCTTGCGCCCTAGGGCCTGTTGGGGGACTATTCGTCGCAAAAAATGGTTCCGTCGTCACCAATCTGCGCTAAAGGCACGGGTGGGGCAGGCATTTGGTCCAAGCGGACCGACCGATACGTGCAATGAGCCTGTGGGAAAGGGGGACAATGCAGGAACTCAGGCATCTTGCCATCATCATGGACGGGAACCGCCGCTGGGCAAGCGAGCGCGGACTGCCGCCGAAGGAAGGCCACAGGGCCGGCATCGGCGCGCTGGAGCGCGTGGTCCAAGGATGTATCGACAACGGCATCAGCTACCTCACTGTCTACGCCTTTTCGACGGAGAACTGGCGGCGCAGCGAGGCCGAGGTCGCGTACCTGCTCGGGCTCATGGAACATTATCTGGCAAGCGTTCTTCATGACGGCCTGTCCGGGGACCTCTTCCGAAAGGTGCGGTTTTCCGCGCGCGGCGATCTGGCCCGGTTTCCCGCTTCGATCGTCGAGATCATGGAGGGCCTGTCGGCCCGCGCGAGCGACGAGGCGGTCATCAACGTATCGCTGGCCGTGAACTATGGTGCCCGCGCGGAGATCATCGACGGCATCAACAGGGCGCTCGAGTCGGGCGTCTCGAAGATCGACGAGGAGAGCTTCGCTAACCTGATCGACCATCAGGGCTTTCCCGACCCCGACTTCATCGTCCGGACAAGCGGCGTCCACAGGCTGTCGAATTTCCTGCTGTGGCAGTCCGCCTATTCGGAAATCCTGTTCATCGACGAGAAATGGCCAGACCTCACCGAGGAGAGCATCGCCGCCTTCGTGGCCGAATATCGTGGCCGCGAGCGCCGCTACGGGACCTGAACTGGCCCAATTGCCGGCTATGCGCCGATCCGCTACTTCCTGTTCTGCGGGCGTCATGCCCCACGACAAAAGAAACGACCGGACGGGAAACGATCGATGGCGGGACTTGCCGCGCTGGCCCTGGGCTACGTGCTTTCACAACTGTACCGGTCGTTCCTGGCGGTTCTCACCCCGGCGCTTACCGCCGAGCTTGGCGCCACCAAGGCCGACCTTTCGCTGGCATCGGGCGCATGGTTCATAGCCTTCGCGCTGATGCAGTTCGTCGTCGGCGTCTCGCTCGACCGCTATGGCCCACGGCGGACGGCCGCGGTGCTGCTGGCGCTCGGCGGCGGTGGCGGGGCGTTGCTTTTTGCCGTCGCGACGGCGCCGTGGATGATCACCGCGGCGATGGCGCTGATCGGCATCGGCTGTTCGCCGGTGCTGATGGCCTCCGTGTTCATCTTCGCGCGAAAATACCGCCCGGCACGGCTTGCCATTCTGACATCATGGATGATCGCGTTCGGATCGGCGGGAAACGTCATCGGCGCTTCGCCGCTGGCGACCGCGGCCGAGGCGTTCGGATGGCGTCCGGTGATGGCCGGCCTCGGGGCGATCACCATGCTGATCGCGGTGGGCGTACTGTTGTTCGTGCGCGATCCCGAGCAGGTCGACGAGGGTGGTGGCAAGGCGGGCTTTTCTGGCTATGTCGAGCTTCTCAAGGTGCGCTATCTGTGGCCGCTGCTGCCGCTGGCGACGCTCAACTATGCGCCGGCGGCCGGCATCAGGGGGCTGTGGGCGGGACCGTATCTGTCCGACATCTATGGCGCCGACGCGCTGGCGATCGGCCAGGTGACCCTGTTCATGGCTCTGGCGATGGTCGTCGGATCGTTCGTGTACGGACCGCTGGACACGATTTTCGGCACCCGCAAATGGGTCGCCGTCGTCGGCAACGCGATCGGTGTCGCCGCCATCGCCTATCTGGCATTCGACACCGTTCCGGGAATCCCTACCGCGACCATACTGTTCGTCGTGATCGGCATCACCGGCAGCAGCTACGGCCTTCTGATGGCGCATGGCAAGGCGTTCGTGCCGGCGCATCTGACTGGCCGCGGGGTGACGCTACTCAACTTTTTCCCGATCGGCGGCGTCGGGGTGATGCAATTCATCACCGGAGGTGTCGTCACCGCGGCAGCCGATCCCGCCGATCCGGTTGCGAGCTACACCGCGCTGTACCTGTTCTACGCCGTCACACTGGCCGGTGCGGTCCTGATCTATCTGTGGTCGCGCGACGCCAAGCCCGAGACAGTCGCAAAGGAAACGGCTAGGGCAGCGCCCTGATCCAGGCGATCGTGGCGTCCGCAAGTTCGTCCGTCGTTCCGGGTGACAGGGCGTCGCCGGCAATCACGTGATTGGAGGTATCGCCGGCATCGGTCACCAGGACCGTTTCAACTGGCGCACCCCACCGCTTCGCCAGGTCCGCCGTCACCGTCGCGTCGACCACCTGATCGTCCGGCGAATAGATGAACAGGGCCGGAACCGCGATCGTCTCGACCTGCGTCTTTCCAGCCAGTTCGGTCAAAGCCGCCATCGGGAGGAGGGCGCGGGTCGGATAGCGCGTCGTCCAGTAGCGGCCGTGCATCTCGTTCTGTGGGTCCCAGCTCCGCTCGGGCCCGAGGATGCGTTCGGCCAGCGTGCCACCCCAGGGCATGGTCAGGATCCAGGAGCCCGAGGCGCGCACGGCGTAGTTTGGCGAGATCAGGACCAGCCCTTTCATGCCCTCCGCCAGGTCGGGCTGAGCTGCGGCCCAGGTGGCGAGCCCGCCACCGGTGGACGTGGCGATGACGACGACCTTGCCGCCGATGCGCCTGCCGATCGCCATCGCCTCGGCCATGTCGTCGACCCAGGCATTGACGGACGCGCCGGCGAGTTCTTTGCCATCCATGCCGTGGCCGGCAAGGCGTGTGAAGAACAGGTTGGCGCCCAGCGCGGCAGCTACCTTGTCGGGCAGCGGCCTCACCTCATGCTTGGTTGCGGAGAAGCCGTGAACATAGACGATCGAGAGCGGGGTACGCGACCGGGCTGCTGGATCGGCCCACACAATCTCCTTTTCCATTCCCGCATGGACGCCGCCAGCGGCTTCTTCCCGCTCGGCAAGCCATTGGTCAAGGTCATCGCCGATGCCGGCACCGTCGAAACGGATCGTCGTATCGACGGGCGTACGCGGCCCCAGCAAGACAAACAGGGCGATCGCCGCGGTTAAGAGCACCAGAACGGTCGTGAAGCGCCGCGCCATTTATTCCTCCCGAAGCCGACTAGTGTCCCGATTCGGAAATTCGTTTCATCTCGATATGGGCGTCGGGCGAATTTCCGAATCGAAAGAACACTGGCAATTCTATGATTCTAATGTGGTTTTTATCTTGACGGTCGTCTCGGTACTCGACATGGAGAATGTAACGAACGTCGACAGCACCACACCGGACAGTCATGGCATCCGGGCGTCGCTTCTGGCAAGCGGAGCCTGAGCCTAGCTACGCCGTGGTTTGGCGCCGGCGACCGATATTTTTCCTACGGGCCGCTTGTTCCACCCCGTTGCGCGGTTGATCACCCAGTGGCTGACCGGCAGCGGCAGCAGGCCAAGCGCCTTCAGGACCCAGGTGAACCGGCGGGGAAACGTTACTTCCACACCGCCGGAGCTGATTGCATGGATGACCCGTTCAGCGGCTTTGTCGACCTGCATCAGGGCAGGCATCGGGAAGGAGTTCTTGGCGGTGAGTGGCGTATCGACGAACCCTGGATTGACGATCTGGATGCGGATATTGACCTTGTCGAGATCGTGTTTCAGCGACCAGACCATATTGTTGAGCGCCGCTTTCGTCGCGCCGTAGGCCGCGGTGGTGGGGAGGCCGAAATAGGAGGATACCGAGCCCGTTAGTACGATATGGCCACGGCTATGCTCGCGCATCCTGTTGATCAGCGGTACCAGACAGTAGATGACGCCGAAGACGTTGATCTCGTAGGTGTTGAGAAAGCTCTTCGTGTCAAGCCGGTCGATGCTGGTAGGAAAGTAGTTGCCGGCATTGAGGACGGCGAGGGCGATCGGACCGAAGGTGTTTTCGATCGCCGCAATTGTGCGGCCAGTCGCGGCTTCGTCAGTCAGATCACAGGGAAACGGAATTATGCGTCCGGCGAGCTGTTCCGCACTTGCAGACAATGCAGTCAGCTTCTGCTCGCTGCGCGCGGTGACTGCCACGGTGTAGCCGGCACTCGCGAGATCGAGGGCGATCTGTTTTCCAATTCCTGAACTGGCTCCGGTGACCCAGGCAACGCCATCGTCCGGATGAGCACGGTAAAGCCCCATTCCGTTGTTCTCTTTTTTCGTCGAATTCGCAGGAGAATGCGATTCGTAGCTTCACCCACCCGGCCCAGAAGCCATATAGAGGCATTCCCGCCGCTCTTCCATATCGCGCGCGTCCGCCCGGCGGCAAAATTATCAGCTGGCAAACCTGCCGTCCCGTGGTTCAATTTCGCCGAAAAGCGATGACCAGCGAAAATTGCCTGCTTGAAAGGGCGGCGGCCGGTTTCTACCCTTCGGCGTGAAACGAAAAAGGGACATGCCATGCATCGCTCGGTCATCGAAACGATCGGCCACACGCCTCTCATCCGATTGAGGCGGGCGTCGGAGGAAACCGGCTGCGACATCCTCGGCAAGGCCGAGTTCATGAACCCGGGCCAGTCGGTCAAGGACCGCGCGGGGCTGTTCATCATCCGCGATGCCGAGGAGAAGGGACTGCTGCGTCCGGGCGGCGTGATCGTGGAAGGGACGGCCGGCAATACCGGCATCGGGTTGACGGTGGTCGCCAAGGCGCTCGGCTACCGGACGGTCATCGTCATTCCCGATACCCAGAGCCAGGAAAAGAAGGACGCGCTGCGCCTGCTCGGGGCCGAGCTCATCGAAGTGCCGGCGGTGCCCTACAAGAACCCGAACAACTATATCAAGGTCTCCGGCCGACTCGCCGAGCAACTGGCCAGGACCGAGCCCAACGGGGCCATCTGGGCGAACCAGTTCGACAATGTCGCCAATCGCGACGGCCATGTGCGGACGACCGCACAGGAAATCTGGGAACAGACCGACGGCAAGATCGACGGTTTCGTGTCGGCCGTCGGGACGGGCGGCACGCTGGCGGGCGTTTCGGCCGGGTTGAAGGGCAGGAGCAACAGGGTCAAGGTGGCGCTGGCCGATCCGATGGGCGCGGCGCTCTACAGCTACTACACCACGGGCGAACTCAGGTCGGAGGGCAATTCGATCACCGAAGGTATCGGGCAGGGGCGCATCACGGCCAATCTGGAGGGGTTCGAGCCCGACCTGTCGTTCCAGGTTCCTGACAGCGAGGCACTGCCGATCATCTTCGACCTTGTCCAGGAAGAAGGGCTTTGCCTCGGCGGATCGAGCGGCATCAACATCGCCGGGGCGATCCGGCTGGCGAAGGAACTGGGGCCGGGGCATACCATCGTGACGATGCTGTGCGACTACGGCACGCGTTACCAGTCGAAGATGTTCAACCCGGACTTCCTGCGCGGCAAGGAACTGCCGGTTCCTGCATGGATGGAGCGGACACCTGACATCGACGTTCCGTTCGAGGACGTCGCGTGAGCGGCACCGAAGCGCTGTTCCGCGAAGACGCCTATCTCGGTGAAACCGAGGCGAAGCTCGTCGCGATCAACGATCGCGGCGGTCTGATCCTCGACAGGACCATCTTCTACGCGACGTCGGGCGGACAACCCGGCGATACCGGCCATTTGCTGCGCGAGGACGGTTCGCGGATCGATATCGCAGGCACGATCACGGGCGAGACCAAGGACGAGATCATCCACATCCCGGCTCCGGGGCAGGCCATCCCGCAGCCCGGCGAGGCGCTGCGCCTTTCCATCGACTGGGGTCGGCGGCTGAAGCTGATGCGCATGCACACCGCCTGCCATCTGCTCACCGTCGTCTGCCCCTATCCGATCACCGGCGCGTCGGTCGGCGAGGAGGACAGCCGGGTTGATTTCGACCTGCCGGATGCCGGCATGAGCAAGGAAGAGGTGAGCGAGCGGCTGATGCAACTGGTCAGGGCGGATCACCCCGTCTTCACGCGCTGGATCACCGATGAGGACCTGGCCGCCAATCCTACGCTGGTGAAATCGAAGAACGTCCGGCCACCATCGGGCACCGGGCGGATCCGGCTTGTCTGCATCGGCAACGATGCGGCCGTCGACAGCCAGCCCTGCGGCGGAACGCATGTGGCCTCGACGGCGGAGGTTGGCGACATACATATCGGCAAGATCGAGAAGAAGGGGCGCGAAAACCGCCGGTTTCGCATCCGCTTCGGCCCGTTGCCGGCGGCCTGAGGAGGGTCGGAAATGAGCGAAAAGAGCCGGTTCGTGGTGTCGGCCGACTGGCTGGCCGAGCGCCTGGAGCAGCCGGGCCTGTCGCTCGTCGACGCCTCCTGGTACCTGCCTGCCCAGAACCGGGATGCGCGCGCCGAATATGACGCGTCGCATATCCCTGGCGCGATCTTCTTCGACCAGGATCTCGTGGTGGAGCCCGGTTCTGACATGCCGCATACATTGCCGTCGCCCGAGACGTTTGCCCAGCATGCCGGCTCGATGGGCATCTCCGTCGACGACACGATCGTGGTCTATGACGGTCCCGGCATGTTCTCGGCGCCCCGTGTATGGTGGATGTTCCGGGTCATGGGCGCGGCAAACGTCTTCCTGCTCGATGGCGGGTTCGACCGCTGGAAGGCGGCGGGCCGCCCGGTCACGTCGCAGCCGACGAAGATCGCCCCCAACAATTTCGTGGTTGCCTTCGACAAGGGCCGCGTCGCGTCGCTCGCCGAGATGAAGGACCATGTCGCATCGGGCGCGCGGCAGATTGCCGATGCGCGTCCTGCGGGACGTTTCGAGGGCAGAGATCCGGAGCCACGCAAGGGCGTCAGGTCCGGCCACATGCCGGGCGCGCGCAATGTTCCTGCAGTGTCACTTTCGGAGAACGGCGAATTGCTGTCGCTCGACAGGTTGCGCCAGGCATTTGCGGAGGCGGGGGTCGACCTGTCGGCGCCGGTGGTGACGTCCTGCGGTTCGGGAGTGACGGCAGCGGTGGTGACGCTGGCGCTCGAATCGATCGGCCACACGGACAACCAGCTCTACGACGGTTCCTGGACCGAGTGGGGCGGCCGGCCGGATACGCCCGTCGCCACCGGCAAGGCCTGACCATGCCGCGCAAGGCCAGGCCGAAGCGTCTGACGGCGCGCATCACGCATCTGGAAATGGAGAGGACGCCGCCGCTGCGGGTCGCCGCGCCGATCGGGATCCGACTGGCGCTGATGCGGCCGCATCGCATCACTTTGCCTTTCTACCGGTTTCTGTACGAGCAGGTCGGCAAGCCGCATCATTGGCTGCTCCGGCGCAACGCCACGGACGATGATCTGGCCGCGGCAATCCATTCGCCAATGACGGAGATCGAGGTTCTCTACGCCGACGGATCACCGGCAGGTTTCTACGAACTGGCTCTGGACGAGCTGCCGGAGGCCGTGGAGATCCGTTATTTCGGCCTGACGCCGCAGGCTCAGGGCAGGGGGCTTGGCCGTTTCCTGCTCAGCGAGGCAATATTCTCCGGCTTTGCTCATGCGCCGCGGAAGCTGAGGATACAGACCAACACGCTCGACAGTCCGCGTGCCTTGCAGCTTTACCAGAAGATGGGCTTTTCACCTGTCGGGTGGTCCGAGGAAACGGTCGAACCTTGGGAGTGAGGCCGCCCGACCGGCTGCCGGTCGCTGAATTTTTCTAAAACGCCCCGTTCATCGCCGCTTCAGGCATGGTTTGGCAGTTTGTCCTCACGACAAGCGTCCCTGCACCGTCGCCCGAAGGAGACCACGATGAAGACCCCCCGCCTGATCGCAACACTTCTGGCTGCTGCCGTCGCGCTGCCGGCCATCGCCCATGCCGACGGTGTGGTATCGCCCGAGACGCGCTGGCTCGAACGGCAGGAGCGCGCACCGGTCGAACGCGCCCGCAAGAATCGCAAGCACAAGAAGGACGTCAAGGTCGAGGTTTCGACGCCATCGGCCGCGGTGATCGTGGAGAAGCTCGGTGCCGCTCCGCGCGTGCGGATCGAACGAAACCAGCGCGTCAGCGTCCAGGAATTCAAGCGTCGGCCGGAATTGCGCCGGATGGCGCCGTCGATCGAAATCCAGTCGATCAACTTCGCATTCGGCTCGGCGGATATTCCGTACTCGCAATACGGCAAGGTACAGCAGATCGCGGAAGCGCTCAGGCAGATGATCTACCGCCGGCCGGGAACGACGGTGCTGCTTGAGGGCCACACCGACGCGGTCGGCTCCGACTATGCCAATTACGCCCTTTCGGAAGCGCGCTCGGCGTCGTTGAAGCAGGTTCTCGTGAGCGACTTCGGCATTCCGTGGCGGTCGATCGAGACGGTCGGATATGGCGAGGAATATCTCCTGGTGCCGACGCCCTACGAGAACTGGCAGAACCGCCGCGTCACCCTGCGCCGCATCGACGACTTCCTTCGGTAGCACGGTTTTCCTCCCGTTTCCCGTGCACCCAGACTGCCCGCCGGTTTCGCGCCGGCGGGCTTTTTTCGTGCAGGAATCGGGTGGGACCGCCGGCCGGCAAGCAGTAGCTGGGAACGCATCAAGCAGGAGGTTTGTGACGATGACGATCCGATTCATTGCCATGCCAAGCGGCGACGCGGCGCATTTCAGGGCCATGGGCGTGGACGCCTACGGCATGGTTCCCGAGCGGGGTGTGGCCAATGGCGGCGGCATTCCCTGTCGCCATTGCCTCAAGGATGTCGAGCCCGGCGAGCCCTACCTGACGATCGCGTACCGCCCTTTCCCGGCGCTGCAGCCCTATGCGGAGACCGGGCCGGTCTTCCTGCATGCCGAGGAATGCATCCGTGCTCCCGACAGCCCGGCCTTGCCGCAGATGCTCCGGTCGTCGCCGGACTATATCGTGCGCGGCTACGGTCATGACGACCGGATCGTCTACGGGACGGGCGGGGTCATTGCGACGGACGCGATCGCGGAACGGGCGGAAGACCTGTTCGAGCGGGCGGACATTTCCTACGTCCACGTACGTTCGGCGCGGAACAACTGCTTCCAGTGCCGTGTCGAGCGGGCGGTCTAGGTTCGGAATCGGGATCTAAAGCCGCGACAGAAACTGGGCGAAGACCATCGAGCCTTCCGGCCACGGGCCGTAGCCGGACTCTTCGTCGATATGCCCTGCTTCGCCGGCATCGATGAACAGCGATCCCCAGGCCGATGCGATGTCCTCCGCCGTTTCGATGGCACAGAACGGGTCGTTGCGGCTCGCAATGGTGATCGAGGGAAAGGGCAGCGGGTCGCGCGAATAGGGCCCGAAGGTCGCCAGATGCCTCGGGCGGATATCGTCGCGGGAGACGTCGGGTGGTGCCACCAGGAAGCCGCCGGCAACCTTGCTGTCGAAGTGCGGCACGGCATTCACGGCCGCTGCCACGCCGAGCGAGTGGGCGACCACCACGACCGGGCGCGTGGCGGCGGCGACGGCCCGGCCGATGCCGTCGACCCAGCCTTGGCGCTCGGGCTTGTGCCAGTCGACCCCCTCGATGCGGCGCGCGGTCGACAGGCGCGCCTCCCACCGGCTTTGCCAGTGGGCGGGTCCGGCATTGTTGAACCCCGGTATGATGAGGATGTCCGCGTCCTTGACCTTCATGGAGCCGATGTAGTCGAGGCGCTTCCCGGCTGCAACCGGACCTGCCGGTCAGGCCGCGCCGAACACGCGCCGGAAGATCGTGTCGACATGCTTGGTGTGATAGCCGAGATCGAACTTCTCGCGCAGTTCCGCCTCGCTCAGGGCCGCCCTCACATCGGCGTCGGCGAGCAGTTCCTCGAGGAAGTCCTTGCCGTCCTCCCAAACCTTCATGGCGTTGCGCTGCACGAGGCGATAGGCGTCCTCGCGGCTGACGCCCGCCTGCGTGAGCGCCAAAAGAACGCGTTGCGAGTGAACGAGCCCGCGGAACTTGTTCATGTTGGCCGTCATGTTGTCGGGATAGACCACGAGCTTCTCGACCACGCCTGTCAGGCGCGCGAGGGCGAAGTCGAGGGTGATTGTGGCGTCCGGCCCGATCATGCGCTCGACCGAGGAGTGCGAGATGTCGCGTTCGTGCCACAGCGCGACGTTCTCCATCGCGGGCATTGCGTAGCTGCGGACCATGCGGGCGAGGCCGGTGAGGTTTTCCGTCAGGACCGGATTGCGCTTGTGCGGCATGGCCGAGGAGCCCTTCTGGCCCGGCGAGAAATATTCCTCGGCCTCCAGGACCTCGGTGCGCTGGAGATGCCGGATTTCGGTTGCCAGCCGCTCCACCGAGGAGGCGATGACGCCGAGCGTTGCGAAGAACATCGCGTGGCGGTCGCGAGGGATGACCTGCGTCGACACCGGTTCGGGCGCAAGGCCGAGCTTTGCGGCGACGTGCTCCTCGACGCGCGGGTCGATGTTGGCGAAGGTGCCGACCGCGCCCGAGATGGCGCATGTGGCGATTTCCGTCCGCGCGGCGGCCAGTCGCGCACGGCAGCGCTCGAATTCGGCATAGGCCAGCGCCAGCTTGACCCCGAACGTCGTCGGCTCGGCATGGATGCCGTGGCTGCGGCCGATGGTGACGGTGTCCTTGTGCTCGAGAGCGCGCGTCTTCAGCGCCGCGAGCAGCGCGTCGAGGTCGGCGATAAGGATGTCGCTGGCGCGCGTGAGCTGGACGCTGAAACAGGTGTCGAGCACGTCGGACGACGTCATGCCCTGATGCACGAACCGGGCGTCCGGCCCGACGAGCTCGGCGAGATGGGTGAGGAAGGCGATTACGTCGTGCTTGGTCTCGCGCTCGATCTCGTCGATCCGCGCCACGTCGAACGTCGCCTTGCCGCCCTTGTCCCAGATCGTCTTCGCGGCCGCGGCCGGGATCACGCCGATTTCGGCGAGTGCGTCGCAGGCATGCGCCTCGATCTCGAACCAGATGCGGAACTTGGTCTCGGGCGACCAGATGGCGACCATCTCGGGGCGCGAATAACGCGGGATCATGTCAGGGCTTTCCGTAGGAGAAATGTCGCCGCCTGATAACAGGTCGAGCCGGCGATCTCAACGCGTGCGGCGGGCTAGCCACAGCGAAGCCGCCAGCAGGATGACGAAGCCGACGGGAAAGAACAGCCGCAGGCCGGTGACCAGAAACTGGTAGACCGCCGCCGCCGTGGTGAAGACGAGCTGGAAGGTCCAAGTGATCGAAAACGCGGGCGCGTGCCAGTGCGCATAGTAGAGCCGGTAGTGGAGCGCATAGGCGAGCGCGGTCGCTGCCACGGTGGCGAGTGCCAGGGCCAGAAACGCTCCCGCATATCGTATCTCCGCCCGTCGGCCGCTTGCCACCAGCCGCGCCGCGAACAGCGCGATCGGAAAGGCCACCAGGCCGCCGGCCGCGAACAGGATGCCGACCTCAGCCAGCTTCGCATTGGTCTGCCACGCAAGCCGCCAGACCGCGAGATAGCCTGTCGCTCCCATCAGCAGCGACCATGCGACCGCACCGGCGCCGGCCTCCAGCGGCGAGGGGAGCGAGGCGGCCGCGCGATGAAGCAACGCTCCCGCAAGGCCGGGCTTCGAGGTGAGATCCTGATCCGCCACGCCGATTTCAGAACCTTCCGGTGACAGCGATCCAGTGGTGGTCGGGCCCTTCGAAGCCGAAACTGCGAACCGCGATCAACACGGCGAAGGAGGGCAGTCCCTGGTCGCCGAAGACGGTCTGCACGGCGCCGAGGCGGTAGCCGAGCGGGCAATTGCGGCTCGTCGGGATCGTCTCGTCCTCGTGCAGCAGCGTCACGCCGCCGCCATCCGTCACGTCGATGCGCAGCAGGCGATAGCCCATGGTCTCGCCGAGATCCTCGCAACCCTCGGCCGGCAGCGGGAATTCCTCGAGCCTGAATTCGACCGGCGTGTCGACGGGCGGCAGGACCGGGCGCGGATTGACGGCGAGCCGGTACGGATCGGCCGACAATTCGGTGATGGCGTTGAAGCCGGCCGTATAGCCGCGGTTGGCCGCCAGTTCGTCGTCGGAAACGATCTCCTCGCCCTGCGCGGCGGCCTGTTGAAGCGCCTCGGCGAGGGTCGCGCTTTCGTCGTCGATACGAATGCGCACAGGGGTTCCGGAAAGAAAGGCGTCGTTCTCGACGTCGATGTAGAAGCGGTTGGCGTAGGGAAATCCGGAACCGTCCTGGACGCCGTATTCCTCGAACGCAAAGATCGAGCTGTCGCCGGAAAAGCCGAGAATGTTGAGCTCGGCCGTATCGCCCGCGATCGCGGAAGTTCCGGCAAGGCAGACGGCGACGATGCCGATTTCCAGAGAGAACTTCTTCATGTCTTTTCTCCTTTCTCAGCCGTTTTGGCCGCTGCGCCCCGCCCAGGTTGGGAAATAGTCGCCGTCCATCGGCGTCGCGGCATGGACGCCGCGTGCAATGGCACGGGCCATCGTCGCCCCGGCCGCCGCATAGAGGTCGATAGCGTCGTCCACGCCTGCCTTGATGCCGCTTCGTCCGGTCGCCAGCGCAAAGACGAGGTCGCCGTCGACCGGGGTATGCGCCGGCCATATGGCCCGCGCAAAGCCGTCGTGAGCTGCCATGGCGAGCCGCTTTGCGGCGGCCTTGTCCAGCACGGCGTCGGTGGCGACGACCGCGATCGTGGTGTTGGCGCCCTGCGGATTGACGTCGCGGTATTTGAGCGCGACGCGGGTAGCCTGCGGCGGGATCGGCGCGGGCAGTCCCAGGCCGCCGAACTCGTCGCCAATCTCGAATGGCGCGGCCCAGAAATGGGCCGTATCGCCGACCGTCACCGATCCGGTCGGGTTGACGGCCGCGAGGGCGGCCACTGTGATGCCGTTGTCGAGCACGGCGGAGGCAGAGCCGAGCCCGCCCTTCAGCCCGGCGGTCAGTGCGCCGAAGCCGGCGCCGGCCGTGCCTATCTCGAAGTTGGTTGCCGCGGCCCGGGTCGCCGCATAGCCCAATTCGCGGTAGGGCGGGTATCGTCCCCAGTTCTTGTCGCCGCCATTTGCGAGGTCGAACAGGATCGCCGCCGGCACGATCGGGATGCGCAGATCACGGACCGCGAAGCCTACTCCGTTCTCCCGCAGTGCGGCCTGTGCGCCCGAGGCCGCGTCGAGGCCGAAGGCCGAACCGCCGGAGAGCACCAGCGCGTTGACGGCGTCGACCGAATTGTGCGGTTCGAGAAGATCGGTTTCGCGGGTTCCCGGCGCGCCGCCCAGCACCATGACGGAGGCGACCGCAGGCTCGTCGCAGACGATGGCGGTCACGCCGGAGTTGAGCGCTGCGTCATGGGCGTTGCCGACCTTGAGGCCGGCGACATCGGTGATGAGGTTGCGTGGCCCCGCCCGGAAGCTCATGGCTCGCCTACGGGCAGGAACTGGTCGCCGTCATAGCGGAAGAGGATATAGGGATTGCGGCTGAGGTCGCCCTTTTCGTCGAAAGCCACGGGGCCTATCGCGGTCTGGAATTCCAGGCCGTCGATAATGCCCGCGAGATCGCCGGCGCCCTTTTCGGCCTCCTGAAGAACCGCATCGGCGATCTCGAATGCGGCGAAGGTCGGCAGGACGTAACCTTCCGGCTCTATTTCCCGTGTCGTGAAACGGTCGAGGACCGCCTTCGGAGCTTGTTTCGACCAGTCCGGCAGCGCGACCATCAGCGTGCCCGGCGCAAGATCGACGGATCCGGGGGCGGAGCGTAACGTCTCGCCGCCTGCGAATACGAGCGGTACGCCGAGCTCTGCGGCATCCCGGGTCATGATGGCGACATCGTCGCGATCGCCGCCAGCGAAGACATGCGTCGCGCCGGCCTGGCGGAGGCGGCCCACAAGCGCGATCTGGTTGTCAAGTTGCGGCCGGAAGGTATCGATGAAGACCGGCGACAGGCTTTCCTCCTCGGCGGCGAAACGCAGGCTCTCGGCCAGTTCACGGCCGTAGATGGTGCCGTCGTCAACGATCGCGAAGAGTTCCTCGCGCCAGCGGTCGGTGAGAATGGAGGCGACCGCGGCCCGTTCGAAATCGGCGCGCGGAGCAAGCCGGAAGACGCTCCATCCGGTCCGTTCCCTGCGGTCCGTCAATCCGTCGGTCCGAACCCCCGACGTGATAACGGGGATTCCCGCTTCGGTCAGGACTGGCAGGGCGGCCTCGATGGCTTCCGTGCACAGGAAGCCGATGACGATCGAAACGCCGTCCTCGACCAGTTTCCGTGCCGCTGTTTCGCCGCCCTCGGCCGTACAGGCGTCGTTGACGATCGCCAATTCGCGCAAGGCGCCAGACGCGGCGGCTGCTTCGGTCGCGCCGTCCAGCATCTGCGTGCCCAGAAGCGCCTGATCGCCCGACAGCGGGGCCGCGAGCCCGATCTTCATATCGGCGCCGCTCGCCGGCAGGACGAAGGCGAGCGCGATCAAGAAGGCTGGGAACAGGCGTTTCATCCGCTTCCGTCTCTGGCAGGCTCTCGCCGGGCGCGTTGCAGGGTCCGGCGGTGTTCCGGCAAGAGGTAAAGGGTGGCGGGGACGCACGCAACACGCTAATGCAGGCATGCCGCGCATCGCGGGCGGGTTGAGCGCAACGCCGCCGATCCTATATTCGGGAGACAAGCTCCAGGAAGGGCCATCGTGCTTCAGAAACCGGACGTCAATCCGACAAGCTACCGCGAGGCGATGAGCCGGTTCGCCGGCGCCGTGCACGTCATCACGACCGACGGGGCTGCCGGCCGGCGCGGCGTCACGGTGATTGCCGCCTGCTCGGTCTCCGACAATCCGCCGACGGTGCTGGCCTGTCTGAACCGGGAAAACGCGAGCAACGAGTGTTTCCTGGAAAACGGCGTTTTCGCGCTGAACACGCTCGCATCGGGGCAGCAGGAGGTCGCGGACACGTTTTCGGGCCTCAACGATGTGCTGGCCGCCGACCGCTTTCACCATGGCGAGTGGGACGTGCTCGAAACCGGGGCGCCGGCATTGCTGGGCGCGCTTGCCACCTTCGACTGCAGAATTGTCGACCACAAGGAACTTGCGACCCACAGGGTTCTGTTCGGCCAGGTGACGGCACTGCGGATCGGCGACACGCACTCGCCGCTCATCTATCACCAGCGCGGATACAAGTTTCTCTAGGGTCCGACCCTGAACCACCAACGGCGTACTCGTTTGCCGGAGCTTACATGGCTGACATCACACCACGCGGGCTGCCGCAATCGATCGACGAGACGCTCGAACTCCTGACCGGAGCCGACTATGTCGCCGACCGGGCGCTTGCCACGGTTCTGTTCCTGAGCCTGCGCATGAAACGGCCGCTGTTCCTCGAGGGCGAGGCGGGCGTGGGCAAGACGGAGATCGCCAAGGTGCTCGCCTCGACGCTCGGGCGCCGGCTGATCCGGCTGCAGTGCTATGAAGGCCTCGACGTTTCCTCGGCCGTCTATGAGTGGAACTACGCCGCCCAGATGATCGAGATCCGGATGGAGGAGGCTTCGGGCGAAGTCGATCGCAAGGGCATGGAAAAGAACGTCTTTTCCGAACGTTATCTGATCCGCCGGCCGGTCCTCGAGGCGCTCGGCGGCGAGGAGGGCGCTGCGCCGGTGTTCCTGATCGACGAGCTC
Organism: Rhizobiaceae bacterium; assembly: GCA_023953775.1. Lineage (GTDB taxonomy): Bacteria > Pseudomonadota > Alphaproteobacteria > Rhizobiales > Rhizobiaceae > JAMLJD01. The sequence goes on from JAMLJD010000003.1 coordinate 72,937, forward strand.
GACCGTACTGACGAGGCCTTCGAGGCGTTTCTTCTCGAGATCCTGTCCGACTTCCAGGTCACGGTGCCCGAGCTCGGCACGATCCGGGCGAAGGAGCCGCCAATTGTCATCATCACCACCAACCGGACGCGCGAGATTCACGATGCGCTGAAGCGGCGCTGCCTCTACCACTGGGTCGACTATCCGGACGCCGCGCACGAACTCGACATCGTCCGGCGCAAGGTACCGCAGGCCAACGAGAGGCTGTCGGCGGAGGTCGTCAGCTTCATCCAGAAACTGCGCGAGATCGAGCTGTTCAAGGTGCCCGGCGTCGCCGAGACCATCGACTGGGCGGGCGCGCTGACCGAGCTCGACAAGATCGCGCTCGATCCCGAAACCGTTTCCGACACGATCGGCGTGCTGTTGAAATATCAGGATGACATCGCCCGCATCGAGCAGGGCGAGGGCCGCCGCATTCTGGAGGAAGTCAAGGCCGAGCTGTCGGCGGCCGAGTAGGACCGCGATGGAGAAATACGCTTCCACGCCGAAGACCGCGAAACCGGACGGGCGGCTTGCCGACAACATCGTCTATTTCGCCCGCGCGTTGCGCAAGTCTGGCATGCGCGTCGGGCCGGCGGCGGTCAAGGATACCATCGAGGCGGTGCTCGCGGCCGGCATCGGCACGCGCGACGATTTCTACTGGACGCTGCATTCCGTGCTGGTCAACCGGCGCGAAGACCACGCGACCTTCGACGAGGCGTTCCGGCTGTTCTGGAAGTCGCGTGAGCTGATCGAGAAGATGCTGGCGATGTTTTCGCCGGTTGCCCCGGACACGCGCGAGAAAGAGAAGCCGCGCGCTGCCGAATCCCGCGTCAGCCAGGCGATGTTCGAAGGCCATGAACGCAACCAGCCGCCGCGCGACCTGACCGAGATCGAGGTCGATGCGCGGTTCTCGGTCTCCGGCCGGGAAATGCTGCGCGAGAAGGACTTCGCCCAGATGACCGCGGCCGAGATCGCCGATGCCAAGAAGGCGATTGCCGAGCTTCGCCTGCCGCACGACCTCGTCATGACGCGACGATACCGCGCCGATCCGCGCGGGCGGCGACCCGATCCGCGGGCGATGATGCGCGGTGCCCTGAGGACCGGCGGCGATCTTATCCTGCCGAAATTCCGCTCGCCGCGCGAGATTCACCCACCGCTTGTCGTGCTGGCCGACATTTCCGGGTCGATGAGCCAATATACGCGCATTTTCCTGCATTTCCTGCACGCGCTCACCGAAAAACGCCGCCGCGTCCATACCTTCGTGTTCGGCACGCGGCTGACCAATCTGACCCGCCAGATGCGCCACCGCGATCCCGACGACGCGCTTGCCGATTGCGCGGCAGCGGTCAAGGACTGGTCCGGCGGCACGCGCATCGGCGAGGCGCTGAACACGTTCAACCGGCTGTGGTCGCGGCGTACGCTGGGGCAGGGCGCGATCGTGCTGTTGATCACCGACGGGCTGGAGCGCGACGATGTCGCCGGGCTCGAGGCCGAGATGGAGCGGCTGCACAAATCCTGCCGCCGTCTCATCTGGCTCAATCCGCTGCTGCGCTTCGACGGCTTCGAGCCCAAGGCGCGCGGGGTCCGCGCCATGCTGCCGCATGTTGACGAGTTCCGGGCCGTGCATACTTTGAACGCGCTCGCCGATCTGTGCGCCTCGCTGTCGGCGCAGGCGCCGGTGCATACGCGCTTCGCTGGCGGACGCCGGGCAGCGTGACCTAGATTGTCGGGAAGGGAAGGGAAAGAGCCATGACCGTGCAGGAACCTGACTCACCGTCGGTGCTCGACGAGACGCGCGATCCGTTGATGATCGCTGAGGCGTGGATGCGCGACGGCCGCGACGTCGCGATCGCCACGGTGGTCGAGACATGGGGGTCGGCGCCGCGTCCGATCGGCAGCCATCTGGTGATCGACGCCGAGGGCAATTTCCATGGCTCGGTTTCGGGTGGCTGCGTCGAAGGCGCGGTGATCGCCGAAGCGGTCGACGTGATCGACAACGGCAAGCCGCGCATGCTGGAATTCGGCGTTGCCGACGAAACCGCATGGCAGGTCGGGCTGTCCTGCGGCGGCAAGATCAAGGTCTTCGTCGAGAGGCTCGGATAGCCCGATGGACCCGCATCTTCTGAAGAAACTCAATGCGGAGCGCGCGGCCCGGCGCGCGGTCGCGCTGGTTACCGATCTTGGCGACGGGCGCGACCGCATCGTGCACGAGGCCGACCAGGTCGCCGGCGCGCTCGGCGAAGCGCTGGCCAAGGCGTTCCGGTCCGGCAAGTCGACGACGGTGGAGGCCGAGGGCCGGACCTTCTTCATCAACGTCCATGTTCCGCCGGCGCGGCTGGTGGTGATCGGCGCCGTGCATATCAGCCAGGCGCTGGCGCCGATGGCGAAGGTCGCCGGCTACGATATCGAGATCATCGATCCCAGGACGGCGTTTGCGACGCCCGACCGGTTTCCCGACGTAACGCTTCATGCCGACTGGCCGCAGGACGTGCTCGGCAAACAGCCGCTCGACAGCTACACGGCCGTCGCCGCTCTGACGCACGATCCCAAGATCGACGACCCCGCGCTGGAGGTGGCGCTGCGCGCGGACTGCTTCTACATCGGCGCGCTCGGCAGCAGGAAGACGCATGGCAGACGCGTCGAGCGGCTGACGGCCGCAGGGTTCACCCAGCAGCAGATCGAGCGCATCCATGCGCCGATCGGCCTCGACATCGGCGCCGCCAATCCGGCCGAGATCGCCGTTGCCGTGCTGGCGCAGGTGATCGGGGCGATGCGTTCGCGCGGCCTCGAACGCGCGGTCGGAGACGAGGCGGCATGAAATTCGGGCCGATCCCGGTCGCGAATGCCGCGGGCGCGATCCTCGCCCATGCCACCACTGCCGGAGAGACGCGCTTGCGCAAGGCCCATCGCCTGACCGCGCGCGACGTCGAGATTCTGGAAAAGGCCGGCATCTCGGAGATCATCGCGGCCGTACTCGACGCCGGCGATCTCGATGAGAACGAGGCTGCGACGCGCCTCGCGCAGGCCCTCGAGACGTCGAATGCTGCGGCCAGGCCCGCCTCGACCGGCCGGGTCAATTTTCATGCCGAGGCGGCGGGTGTCTTCACCGTCGACAAGGCGCTGATCGATGCCCTCAACGCGATCGATCCCTCGATCACCATCGCGACGCTTGCCGACCATGCGACCGTCGAGCAGGGTCAGATGGTGGCGACGGTCAAGATCATCCCCTTCGCCGTCGCCGGTGCGCTGGTCGACGAGGCGGCGGCGCTGTCGGCGGCGCGAACCGCGTTCTCCGTCCACCGCTTCGCCGCGCGGCGGGTCGGTCTCGTCCAGACGACGCTTCCCGGCCTCAAGCACAGCGTTCTCGACAAGACGGCCCGCACGACGGCCGCGAGGCTCGAGCGTTCCGGGAGCAGCATTGCGGGCGAAAGGCGGGTCGCACACGAGGCGGCCGCTGTCGCGGAGGCGATCGAGGTGGCGCTGTCGGACAGCGACATGATCCTCGTCTTCGGTGCGTCGGCGGTGAGCGACCCGGACGACGTGATCCCGGCGGCGATCCGTCTGGCCGGCGGCACGGTGGCCAGGACCGGGATGCCGGTCGATCCCGGCAATCTGCTCGTGCTCGGCGATGTCGACGGGACCCCGGTGATCGGCGCGCCCGGCTGTGCCCGCAGCCCCAAGGTCAACGGCTTCGACTGGGTGCTGGACAGGATGCTCGCCGGCCTCGCGGTGTCCGCCGAGGACATTGCCGGCATGGGCGTCGGCGGCCTGCTGATGGAGATACCGACCCGACCACAGCCGCGCGAGGGCAGGACGCCGTCTCGCCGTATCGAGGTCGCCGCGGTGCTGCTGGCGGCGGGCCGCTCCAGCCGGATGGGGCCGCAAAACAAGCTTCTGGCGAATTTCGAAGGTGTGCCGCTGGTGCGCCGCGTCGCCCAACGGCTTGCCGAAAGCCGAGCGAGCGCGACCGTCGCGGTCGTCGGCCATCAGGCCGAGCGGGTCCGCGATGCGCTCGCGGGGCTGGCGCTTTCGGCCGTCGACAACCCGCGCTACGCCGACGGTCTTTCGACGTCGCTCAAGGCGGGCGTCTCCGCGCTGCCGGCATCGGCGGACGGCGCGATGATCGTACTGGGCGACATGCCCGACATCTCGACCACGGACCTCGACGCGCTCGTCGCTGCCTTCGCGAAAGCGGGCGGCAGGGCGGTGGTGCGCGCGACGCATGGCGGAAAGCGCGGCAACCCTGTGATCCTGCCGCGGGCGCTGTTCGCAGAGGTCGAGACGCTCGAGGGGGATACGGGCGCCCGCCACATCGTCGAGGCATCCGACACCGAGGTGATCGACGTCGAGATCGGCGAGGCGGCAAGCGTCGATGTCGATACGCCGGATGCGATGCGCGAGGCCGGCGGCGTCCTTGTGGACTGAACGCAGCGTGATGCCGCGAGGCGGTCGCCAAGCGGCGCGTTTGAGCTTAGGCTCGCGGCCATGATGTCGTCCGCTTCTCTCTCGGCTCGTGTCCTGTCCGTTCCGTTCGTCGCGTTCGCGCTTGCGGCCGGCCTTGCGTCGGCGGCGGCCGAGGGCCTGGCGCCGTTCAAGGACCAGCTTTTCGCCTATCCGAAGACGCTCAGGGAGAGCGATGGCGGCGCCTACCGCGTGGTCGACTACCAGGAGATGCGCGACATCAACGGGCGCGACGAGATTCCCGAACGCCGGGTTCGCGCAGAATATGTCTCGCTGGGGGTGCGGCGTCAGCAGAGCGATCGAATTCTCGATACCGGCGCGGGCAAGGTTCCGCATATCGCCGTCGGCACCGACAAGGGCGCGCGCTTCATCACGGTCTACATTCACGGGCAGGGCGGCAACCGCAAGCAGGGCGTCAACGACTTCACCTTCGGTGGCAATTTCAACCGCATCAAGAACCTGATGGCCGACAATGGCGGCCTCTACCTGTCGGTGGATTTCGCGGATTTCGGGCCTGCCGGCAATGCCCAGGTCGCGGCGGTGATCGCGCACTACGCCGCGGCGTCGCCGCGCGCGCCCGTCTTCGTGGCATGCGGCTCGATGGGCGGCGCACATTGCTGGATGCTTGCCGAACGGGACGACATGGCAGCGCGGCTCGGCGGCCTGCTGCTGCTCGGCTCGCACTGGAACGACGCCTTCATCAAGAGCCCGGCCTTCAAGGCGAAGGTGCCGGTCTTCTTCGGACAGGGAAGCCGCGACCCGGTTTTTCCGGTCGAGAAGCAGGAAGCGTTCTTCCGGTCGATCCTGAAACGCGATCCGCGCTATCCTGCGATGTTCGTGCGCTTCGAGAGCGGGTCGCACGGAACGCCGATCCGGATGAGCGACTGGCGCGAAACGATCAACTGGATGCTGTCCCGGTAGCATCCGCGGAGGGAGGTCCCATGGACGGGCATATCGATCCGACACGCGAGAGGTTCGGTGCGTTCCGGGCGCTGCCCGACGATGGGCCGGTGCACATGCTCAATCTCGTCCGCCTGCGCGAGCGGGCGGCCTATCCGGACGGCCGGGAGGCCAGCGGCGCGGAGGCTTACAGATCCTACGGGCTGGAAAGCGGGCCGATCTTCCGGCGTGTCGGCGGCAGGATCGCGTGGACGGGCGATTTCAGGCTGATGCTGATCGGGCCCGAAGACGAAAAGTGGGATCTCTGCTTCATCGCGGAGTATCCGAGTGCCGCCGCCTTCGTCGAGATGGTCAAGGATCCCGACTACCAGAAGGCGGTCGTGCACCGGCAAGCCGCCGTGGTGGATTCGCGGCTGATCCGGCTGGCGCCGGGCAGTCCGGGCGGCGGCTTCGCCGGCTGAGAGGCTAAGGCCCCGAATCGTAGTCGACGACCACCTGCGGGTTGATCTCTTCGTCATAGGACGCGTCGACCTCATAGCGGACCAGCGAGAACTCGCCGCCGCGGAAAATCCACTTGCCGACCGAGGAGGCATCGCCAATTCCGCGCCATTTTGCGAAGGCGTGGATCGACTGCGTCGCCTCGTCGTAATCCGAGTTGATGAGTTCCGGCGCCGACCGGTAGCCGATCACGTAGATATCCTCCACCTTACCCTCGGCGTCGTCGTTCTCGTAGCGGATGTCGAGTTCCGGCGTCGCGAAATTCAGGACGCGCAGCTCGCCGATCGCATCGGCGAAAAGGTAGACATGGACCTCGTTGTAGGCGCCGTTGCGGCACCAGAAGCGGAACAGCCGCGTCTCGGTCTCCGGCGCGTCCGGATCCTCGTAGGAATAGCGGAACTTCAGAGTGTAGTCGTCCGGCTCTGCCGCGTCGGGCTCGCCATCGGCCTCGAGCGACTGGCAGGTGCCCGCATATGTGGCGCGGAAAAGCGCCTTCGCCTCGTCGAGGACCGCATCGCGGGGCGGCGGTGGCGGGCCGTCGCCGCAGCGCTCCGGTACGGCGTCCTCCAGTGGCTCCTGCGCGACGCCCAGCTTGCCGCTTTCGATCGACATGGGGACGAAGGGGTCGGCCTGTATCTGCGGGTTGGCAAGGCGCACGACGTAACAGCCGGCGAAGACGCTGGTTCCGCCTCCGGCACTCTCGGCGCGGATCGCCACGGGCACCTGGTACAAGATGCTGCCGGCGGCACCTTCCTCGCCGACGGCGCCGGTCAGCACCTCCACCGATGCGGTGCTGGCGTAGCCTTCGGCGTAAGCATCCAGCGTATCGGCCGGAGGCGTCGCGAAGTAGCTGTAGGCGCGGGCGAATTCCTTGCGGTTGACCGCATTGTAGAGGGATCGCACCAGCGCTTCGGCGCTCGACCGGTCGTCGAGATAGGCTGGCTCGGCGGCAAGGCCGGGGGTCGACAGGGCGAGAAGGGCGGCAAGCAGGCGGATACGCATGACGATCCTCCGATTCGTGCCGCCGATCATAACATCGATTATGGCGTTCCTGCCGCAGCCATGTCGCGCGCGATGCGCGGAAAGTCGGCCGGCTTGATGCCGATATCGGCACGGTCGGCGGCGCTCATGGCGCTGAGCATCGACATTGCCCGGCGATAGCGCCTGTCAAACTGCGACTGAGGACGGCTGAACAGTTCGGTGAAGAAACCCATGTGTCACTCCGTGTCCGGGTTCTTCCTCCCGCAATGAACGTAGGACTTTTTCCGGCTTTGTGCAGCGCACAATCCGCATGCCTGCCATGCATTCCGATAAAATTCAAACAGGTGATGAAAAGCTTTTTTAAACGCAAGCGGTTAAGAGATGGAACCTGCCACGATGCTTTCGGGTTGTGGCAGCGGAGGCCGAGTATGCCAGGCGAAGCTATACGCGATTTCGCATCGATGCTGGACGAACTGCTGACCGAGCACAAAAGCGAGGCGGCGGGCACGCCATCGCGGGCCGCTTCGGTGGACTATCTTTCGGCAATCGACGAATTGCATTCCGGCCGCATCACCATCAGCCGCGACGCCGCCGCGGGCGAATACGAGACAACTACTGCCGACGTCTTCGAATCTGTGTCGCCCACAACGTTCGTCCGCCATAAGGTGGTGGAGGAGCCGCTGCCACCGATCGACCAGCCGGCAATCGAGCGGGAACTCGGGCTCTCCGGGCGCGCGCCGGAGGAACTCGACGCACTGCGGCGCCGGTTTGCGCGTGCCAATCACCCCGACAGCGTCGGCCCCGGCCTGCGCGAGCGCGCGATGATCAGGATGCAAATCGCGAACATGCTGATCGATGAAGCCAAGCGAAAGGCCGTCAACGCCCCGACGCGGGTGCGAGGCGCCCGCGCCTGAGCCAGCGCAGGAGAAGCAGCGCGGCGACGACAGCGAGGCCGAGCGACAGTCCGGCCCAAATCCCCGATCCCCCCAAACCGAACCGAAATGCCAGCAGGATGCCGAGCGGCAGGCCGACGCCCCAGTAACCAATGGCGGCGAAGACCATCGGCACCCTGGTGTCCTGCAGTCCCCGCAGCATGCCCGACGAGACGGCTTGCGCGCCGTCGGCGACCTGAAACAGTGCTGCAAAGGCGAGGAAGGTCACGGCGAGATCGACGACCGCCTTGTTGACCGGCAATCCGGTATCCAGGAAGCCGCTGATCAGCAGGCGCGGGGCACCGAGCATGACCATGGCCATCATGACCATGAAGCCGATGCCCATCGCATAGGCGGTCCAGCCGGCAAGCGACACACCCTCGTTGTTGCCCGCGCCGTAAGCCCTGCCGACGCGCACCGTGGCCGCCTGTCCGATGCCCATCGGCACCATGAAACTGATCGAGGCGATCTGGATTGCGATGGCGTGCGCGGCGAGCGAGGTGGAATCGATCAGGCCCATCAGGAGCGCCGCGGCGTTGAAGATGGTGACCTCGAAGGTGTAGATGCCGGCGATCGGCAGGCCGAGGGCGAGAAGCTTGCGAAACCGCGGCCAGTCCGCCCGCCAGAAGCGCCCGAAAAGCCTGTATCGCCGAAACTTCCGGTCGATGAGGACGACCGCCGCCAGCCCGGCGAACATCAGGCTGCTCGAGAGCGTCGTCGCGACGCCCGAGCCGACGATGCCGAGCGCGGGGAACCCCCAGTTGCCGAACATCAGGCACCAGTTCGCCAGCGCGTTGAAGGCAACGGCGAGGGCGGCGATCGCCAATGCCCAGCCGGGCCGCTCCAGTGCCGAGATGAACGAACGCAGGACGATGTAGAGGTAGTAGGGCAGGGTGGCCCATTGCATCGCGCGCAGATAGGCCGCGGCGTCGGCCGACAGGGCGGGGTCCTGCCCCATGCCGACGAGCACGACCTCCGCGTTCCACAGGAACAGCCAGATCGGCAGGCAGACGAGCGCGGCAATCCAGAAGCCCTGGCGGACCGTGCGCCTGACGTCGCGCACGGAATGGCGGTTGCGGCCGAGTTCCACCGCGACCATCGGCGACACCGCGAGGATGATGCCAAGGCCAAAGATCATTGGCGAGAAATAGAGGTTGGCGCCCAGCGTTCCGGCGGCGAGCGCGGATGATCCCAGCCGTCCCATCATCATGACGTCGGTCGTCTGCATGGCGGTCTGCGCCAGATTGGTCATGATCATCGGCCAGGCAAGCCCGAGCATCGCCCGTGCCTCGGTCGTCCATGGCCTGTCCCGCGGCGCTCCTGCGCCGGTCGCGAGTATCGTCATTGCGGTTCTTTTCCGTGGGGCGCGCAGCGCCTGCGGACCTGTGGTCGCGCGGTGCGGAGGGTTCTAGCCGATGCCGGTGCCCGATCAAGCCGGGATTTGATGGTCCAGAAGCGTTGTGTGGCTGGTTTCCGCGCCGGATGCCGGGAGGATTTGGCATGGCCGGCGTCATCGGCTAGAGCTGCTTCCATCTGAAATCGAACGCCGCGCGCGTCGCGCCCGCCACGCCTGCAACCTTGTTCCCGGGGGTCTCATGGAAAAACGACCGCTTGGCCGGACCGGCCTCCACGTCTCGAAAATCTGCCTCGGCTCGATGACCTGGGGTCAGCAAAACACCGAGGCCGAAGGCCACGCCCAGATGGACCTCGCTGTCGACCGCGGAGTCAATTTCATCGACACGGCCGAACTCTATCCTATCCCGTCGAAGGCCGAGACGCAGGGGCGAACCGAGCGGACGATTGGAAGCTGGTTCAAGGCACGAGGAAACCGTGACCAGATCATCCTGGCGTCCAAGGTGGTGGGCCGTACGCAGGACAGCTGGTTTCGCGACGGCCGTCCCTCGAAGCTGGTCCGCGCCGACATCCGGCATGCGATCGAGAAGTCGCTGCGGCATCTCGAAACCGACTATCTCGACCTTTACCAGATTCACTGGCCGGACCGGCGCATTCCGTGGGGTTCCAATCCGACGCGCATCGGCGACCCGGAACCGGATCATGAGGACGAGACGCCGATCGCCGAGACGCTGGCTGCGTTCGGTGAACTCGTGAATGAGGGAAAGATCCGCCATTTCGGGCTTTCGAACGAGAGCTCCTGGGGCGTGATGCGGTTCCTGCGTGAAGCCGAGAACGGCGTCGGACCGCGCGTCGCGTCGGTGCAGAACGCCTACAATCTCGTCAACCGCACCTTCGAGGTGAACCTCGCCGAGGTCTGCCGGCGCGAGGAGGTCAGCCTGCTTGCCTATTCGCCTTTGGCGCAGGGCTATCTCACCGGCAAGTATGACGACGGCGCGCTTCCCGAGGGATCGCGCAAGCAGCTCTTCGACCGGCTGCAGCGATACGAGAAGCCGGGCGCGCTGGAAGCGCACAAGGCCTATAACGAGCTGGCGGCGACGTTCGGTCTGGAACCGGCGGTCTTTGCCGGCGCCTTCGTCGTCAACCGGCCCTTCGTCACCGCGTCCATTGTCGGCGCGACCTCGCTGTCGCAGCTCGTCTCGGCACTGGACGCGGCCGAGATCAGGTGGACGCCCGAGATGCAGGATGCGGTCGATGCGATCCACCAGCGGGTCGGCAATCCGTGCCCGTGAGGCGGCGGTCGTTGGACGGCGTGGGGGCGACCTCAAGGGCTTAAGACTTCGGTAACCATGCAGGCGCAGCATCTGCGGCGGGAGGAGAACATGGAGACGATGTCATGTTCTACTCAGCATGCCGCGTTCCTGCCGCCGCGCTAGCCGGCGCCGTGACAATACTGGCGTTCCCTCCGTTGCCTGCGGGTGCGCATGATGCACCGACGGGCTGGAAATATCCGCTGTCGTGCTGCTCCGGCTTCGACTGCCGCGAGGTGCCGGCGTCCGCCGTCGAGGAAGGGCCCTCGGGCTACGTCATCAAGACGACGGGCGAGATCATTCCGATGAGCGACCGCAAGGTGAGGATGTCGCCCGACGGCGTCTTCCACTGGTGCTCGGTTGCCGGCAAGAACGACGGCAAGACGATCTGCCTGTTCGTACCGCCCAGAGGCTTCTGAGCGCGCGGCGCGGACGGCCGGATAGCCGAGGCCAAAGCTGCGGGATTGCGGTCACCAACTGGCCGCCGCGGTCACGCCGGCGGTTTGGCGCCGTCCGGCGTATCCGGCTGGTCGGATTCCCTGCTGGAATCCAGCACTCCGAAGTCCTGCGACTTGGTTCCGGTCGCAGCCGGGAGGTAGCCGCCGCTCGCCAGCCCGCGCCTTAGCAATTCGCGGACGGCCGCGGCTCGGCTCGGCATGCGGCTCTTGAATCGGAAATCTTCCAGCGCCTGCAATTCTTCCGGGCTCAGCATGATCTGGAGCCGCTCGGCACGCTCAAGTTGCGACACCGCTTCTTCGCCTCGATTGGAACGGAGTACCTTCGCGAGCAAAGTACAGAAATGCTAACTTGGCTGCAAGGCTGGTTAATGAGCCGAGGTGGCCGGCGGCTCAAACATGGCTTGGTTAGCGCAAGGCGTACTATACTAACTAATTGAAATTATTTACAAAAATATTGATTTCGCGGCGGCCTGCGCTACATTCATTCCATGACACACATACAGAAAACCAACGGGACGAGATCCGTCTGGAAATCAATGTCGCCCTGTCTTCGGGACGACATCGAGACGTCCGTTTCGGCAAGCGTCAAGCAGTACGGCGCGGTCAACGTTCCATCCCTGGCCGAAAAGATCCGCCTGCGCCATGAAGCGGAAAACTTCGCCCTCGAGGACGTCGAGGAAGAGGTTCTGCGCATCGCGATGCGGATATGCGCGATCTTCTCGTTCGACAGGAATTCGCCTGTCTAGCTTTGCCAGACGGTATCGACACTTACTTTTCAGGTTCCGGCGAGGCTGCCGCCCCGGCGAGCCGACATCCTCCATCTGGTCGGACCAGATTCGCTTTCCTTCCCGAGTGGAACGCGGTACCATTGGCTTTATTTCGGGTGTCGAAATAAATGCCACTCAGGGAGGAGATGGAGAATGGCCGGCAAAACGATACTGATGCTCGTTGGCGAGTTCAGCGAGGAGTACGAGATTTTCGTGTTCGAACAGGCGATGCACGCGGTCGGGCATACGGTGCATGTGGTCTGTCCAGACAAGAAGGCCGGCGACGTGATCAAGACGTCGCTGCACGATTTCGAGGGCAACCAGACCTATACGGAGAAGCTCGGCCACGACTATCCGCTCAACAAGACCTTTGCGGACGTGGATCCTGCCGACTACGACGCGGTCTACTGCGCCGGCGGGCGCGGGCCGGAATACATCCGCATCGACAAGCGCGTCCAGGCGCTGGTGCGACACTTCCACGAGGCCGGCAAACCGATCTTCACAATCTGCCATGGCGTGCAGATCCTGATCGCCGTCGATGGCGTCGTGCGGGGCAGGGAGGTCGCCGCGCTGCACTACTGCGAACCGGAGGTCACGCTCGCCGGCGGCATCTACATCGACGTTCCGGCCGACGGCGCCCATGTCGACGGCAACATCGTGTCGGCCAAGGGTTGGCCGGGCCTGTCGAACTTCATGCGCGAATGCCTGAAGGTGCTGGGCACCGAGATCAGTCACGGCAAGGCGATGCAGGAAGACCGCTCGGTCAGAAGCGCCGCCTAGGCATTATGGCACGACAGCATCACAGCGGGATGTTGTCGTGCTTCTTCCAGGGGTTGGTCAGGTCCTTGTTGCGCAGCATGCGCAGCCCGCGCGCGATGCGGCGGCGGGTCGAGTGCGGCATGATCACCTCGTCGACATAGCCGCGCTCGGCGGCGACGAAGGGCGACAGGAAGCGATCCTCGTAGCGCTTGGTGTGCTCGGCAATTCTGTCGGCGTCGCCGATGTCCTTGCGATAGATGATCTCGACCGCCCCCTTGGCGCCCATCACGGCGATCTGGGCCGTCGGCCAGGCGTAGTTCAGGTCGCCGCGCAGATGCTTCGATGCCATGACGTCGTAGGCGCCGCCGAATGCCTTGCGGGTGATGACGGTGATTTTCGGCACCGTCGCTTCGGCATAGGCGAAGAGCAGCTTCGCGCCGTGCTTGATGAGGCCGCCATATTCCTGCGCGGTACCGGGCAGGAAGCCCGGAACGTCGACGAAGGTGACGATCGGGATCGAGAAGCAGTCGCAGAAGCGGACGAAGCGGGCCGCCTTGCGCGAGGCGTCGGAATCCAGAACGCCCGCCAGCACCATCGGCTGGTTGGCGACGAAGCCCACCGTGCGACCCTCGACGCGGCCGAAGCCGGTGACGATGTTCTTGGCGAAGGACGGCTGGATCTCGAAGAAGTCGCCTTCGTCGGCGACCTTCAGGATCAGTTCGCGGATGTCGTAGGGCTTGTTGGCGTTGTCGGGCACGAGCCGGTCGAGCGACTCGTCCGGCTCGTCGACCGGCTGGAAGCATTCCACCTCGGGAAGCTCGGATGTGTTCGACTGCGGCAGGAAATCCACCAGCCTGCGCATCTGCAGCAGCGCCTCGACATCGTTGTCGTAGGCGCCGTCGGCGATCGACGATTTGGTGGTGTGGATCGACGCGCCGCCGAGTTCCTCGGCCGTCACGGTCTCGTTGGTGACGGTCTTCACGACGTCCGGCCCGGTGACGAACATATAGGAGGTATCGCGCACCATGAAGATGAAATCGGTCATGGCGGGCGAGTATACATCGCCGCCCGCGCAGGGACCCATGATCACCGAGATCTGCGGAATGACGCCCGAGGCGAGCACGTTGCGCTGGAAGATCTCGGCGTAGCCGCCAAGGGCTGCGACGCCCTCCTGGATGCGCGCGCCGCCGGCGTCGTAGAGGCCGATGATCGGCGCCCGGTTCTTGAGCGCCATCTCCTGCATCTTCACCACCTTCTCGGCATGCGCCTCCGACAGCGAGCCGCCGAACACGGTGAAGTCCTTGGCGAAGACGAAGACGGTGCGGCCGTTGACCGTTCCCCAGCCGGTGACCACGCCGTCGCCGGCGATCTTGGTCTTCTCCATGCCGAAATCGGTCGAGCGATGCTCGACGAACATGTCGAATTCCTCGAAGGTGCCTTCATCGAGGAAGATCGAGATCCGTTCACGCGCGGTGAGCTTGCCCTTGGCGTGCTGTGCGTCGATCCGCGGCTGCCCGCCGCCCGCGCGTGCGGTCGATCTGCGGCGCTCCAGTTCGGCAAGCACGTCCTTCATAGCTCTCCCCCCGCGCGGTTGGTCCGGAAAGACCTGTTAGCACGATTGCGGCGGGGTGCAAGCAAGGCCGCCTCAAACCGGGTTTGTCACCAGGAACCGGTATTTTCCATCGACGCCCAGGGCTCGGCCTTCGGCTGCGCGCCGCCCTTCTGCAGCAGCTCGATGGATATGCCGTCGGGAGAGCGTACGAAAGCCATCCGGCCGTCGCGCGGGGGGCGGTTGATGGTGACGCCCTTGTCCATCAGGCTCTGGCAGAGCGCGTAGATGTCGTCGACCTCGTAGGCGAGGTGGCCGAAATTGCGGCCGCCGTCATAGTCCTCCGGGTCCCAGTTGTAGGTCAACTCGACCAGGGGGGCGTCGCTGGCTCCGCTGTCCTTGTCCGCCGGCGCCGCCAGGAAAATCAGCGTGTAGCGTCCGGCCTCGCTGTCCATACGGCGGACTTCTTCCAGGCCGAGCTTGTTGCAGTAGAAGTCGAGCGAGGCGTCGACGTCCTTCACGCGGACCATGGTGTGCAGATAGCGCATTGCATTCCCCGATTCTTGCGGATTGGTTCGTCGCCCGAGAGCGCGGGTCAGCACGCTAGATAGGGTGGGTCCCCCGCCGGCGGCAAGACCGCGCAGGACATGGCTTCCGCGAGAGGGCGCGACGGCGCCGGGTGCCGCGGGCCTGCGATGTTGAAAAAATCGCGACGGGCCTTGCTAACACATGAATGCACAATGTTATCCTAGGTGAAGAATCAATTGGCTTTGCCAGTAGACAAAGGTGCGTTCGGATGGGGGAAAAGGCCTCTTCGGAGGCGCGCTTCGAAGCCCGGGGTGAATTCCCGAGCCCCGAGGAAGGCGCCGAAACTGGCCTCAGCGAAATCTCAGGGGCCATCAAGTGGTTCGACGTGGCCAAAGGCTACGGCTTTATCCTTCCAGACGACGCTACCGTTGGCGATGTTCTCCTGCATGTGACCTGTCTGAGGCGCGACGGTTTCCAGACCGCGCTCGAAGGCGCGCGCGTCGTATGCCTGGCGCGGCGCGGCGATCGCGGCATGCAGGCGTTCCGGGTCATCTCGATGGACCTTTCGACCGCCGTTCATCCTGCCGAACAGCAGGAGGTTCGCACCCATGTCGCGGTGACGCCCGAAAGCGGTCTTGAGCGGGCGCTCGTCAAATGGTTCAACCGCACCAAGGGCTTCGGGTTCCTGACGCGGGGCGAGGGGACCGAGGACATTTTCGTGCACATGGAGACGCTGCGGCGCTACGGCATCACCGAGTTGAGGCCGGGCCAGGTCGTCCTCGTCCGCTTCGGCCGTGGCGAAAAAGGCCTTATGGCCGCCGAAATTCACCCGGATATGGGAACCCTGCCGGTCTCGCACTGACGCCTTCGCCGGCCAGCCAGGATCCCCATGCACCGCTTCCTTGCCGCTTTTATCGTCGTTCTCATCGCGTCCGGTTCACTCGTGTCGCTGCAGGCCACCGCCCAGGCGCAGGACTCGCTCAACAGCGAGCCGATGCGCCTTCCGGTGGACCCGTTTCCCCTCATCTTCACGACAGGCAGGGGGGACGTGTCGTTCTCCATCGAAGTCGCCGATCGGGACGAGGAGCGCGCGCGCGGTCTGATGTTCCGCCACGACCTGCCCGACGATCGCGGCATGCTGTTCATCTTCGAGCAGACGCGACGGGTCGCGTTCTGGATGAAGAACACGCCATTGCCGCTGGATCTCGTATTCATCGGCGAGAACGGCGTGGTCCTGAACATCAGCAGCGGAGAGCCGCAATCGACCGATGTCATTTCGCCGCCCACGCCGGTTCGCTTCGTCCTTGAACTCAAGGCCGGAACCGCGCAAAAGGCAGGCATTGCCGATGGTGACAGGGTTCATCATCCCCTGATCGACGCGATCGTGAAAGGCGGTTAGCGTCGAGATCACGGGCGGTGGCCGCACGGTCCCGCCAAGAGGAGCGCATACGCCTGGAATGAACTTCTTCACGCATGACGGTTTCGACCTCGCATTCATGGACCAGGGCGACGGCGATCCGATCCTTCTTATCCATGGCTTTGCATCGAACCATGCCGTCAACTGGGTGCTGCCCGGCTGGGTCAAGACGCTGACCGAGGCTGGCTACCGCGTGGTCGCATTTGACCATCGCGGCCACGGCGCCTCGTCGAAAAGCCACGACCCGGAAGACTATCGTCCCGAACTCATGGCGGACGACGCCGCCACGCTGCTCGACCATCTCGGAATCGAGCGGGCGCATGTGATGGGCTATTCCATGGGCGCGCGCGTCGCGGCATTCCTGGCTCTGCGGCATCCGAAGCGGGTCGCCGGCCTGATATTCGGCGGTCTCGGCATCGGTATGGTCGACGGGGTCGGCGACTGGGACGTGATCGCCGATGCGCTCAACGCCGATGATCCGGCCTCGGTGACCGACGCGCGCGGCAAGATGTTTCGCGCCTTCGCCGACCAGACGAAAAGCGACCGGCGCGCGCTTGCCGCCTGCATCTCGACGTCGCGGACGCTGATCGCGGCCGAGGATGTCGCCCGCATCACCCAACCGACGCTTGTTGCCGTCGGGACAACGGACGATATCGCGGGCGCGCCGGAGCCGCTTGTCGCGCTGATGCCGAACGCGGTCGCATTCCCGATCGAGCGCCGCGACCACATGCTTTCGGTCGGCGACAGGACGTTCAAGGCGCGCGTCCTCGAATTCCTCGCGGAGAATGCTTTATGACGATGCCGGTACCGATCGAGTTTTCCGGAGCGGAGGGCAACCGGCTTGTCGGCGACCTGTGGGACGGGCGCGGCCATCCGGTGGTGTTCCTGCACGGCGGCGGCCAGACCCGCCGCGCCTGGGACAATACCGCCCGGCGCGTCGCGGCCAGCGGCATGCGGGCGATCACCATCGACCAACGGGGACACGGCGACAGCGACTGGGTGCCAAGCGGCAACTACACCTTCGCCCATTATTCCGAGGATGCGGCCTTTCTGGTCCGGCAGGTGGCGGAGCGGTTTCACGCCGCGCCATCGGCGGTCGGCGCATCGCTGGGCGGGCTGTCGCTTCTCGGCGCGGAAAGCCGCTTCGGCCCGCTTCTGGACTCACTGGTTTTGGTCGACATCACGCCGCGTATGGACCAGGACGGCGTCGCACGGATCCAGGGTTTCATGGGCGAGCGGATGGAGGACGGTTTCGCGACGCTCGAAGAGGCAGCGGACGCTATCGCCAGCTATCTTCCGCACCGCAAGCGGCCGCGCTCGCTCGAGGGACTGCGCAAGAATCTGAGGCTCGGGAGCGACGGGCGCTACCGCTGGCACTGGGATCCGAAATTCATCAACAGCGAGAACAACATCAACACGGACGCCAAGCAGACGATGGGCCAGCTTCTGGCAGGTCTGCCGGGCCTGCATCTGCCCGTCCTTCTGGTGCGTGGCATGGAGTCCGAACTGGTCAACGAGGAAGCGGCGCGGGAGTTCGTCAGCCTCGCGCCGTCGGCAAGCTATGTCGATGTCGGCGGCGCCGGTCATATGGTTGCCGGGGACAAGAACGACGTGTTCTGCACGGCGATCCTCGACTTCCTGACCGACGAGGAAGCGGCCTGAGCAGGTCCCGGTAGCAGCCGTCTACCGACCCTCGAAGCGCGGTGTGCGCCGCTCGCGGAATGCGGCGCGGCCTTCGGCATAGTCCTCGCTCGAAAAGGTCTCGGCGCCGAGGCGCGCGGCAATGTCGGCGAGGTCGCTCCGACCCGACAGGGTCGCCGCGATGGCGACCTTGGACGCGCGAACCGAAAGCGGGGCGTTCGCCGCGATCGCGCCGGCGATCCGCGCGGTTTCACCCTCCAGCATGCCCGGCTCCTGCACCGACAGCACGAGGCCGTTCTCGAACGCTTCCTCGGCGGAAATCCGGGCAGCGGAGAACATGAGGTAGCGGGCGAGCTGCGGGCCGCACGCATTGACGATGTCGATCATCGCGTCCTGCGGATAGGCGAGGCCGAGCTTCGCGGCGGGCACCGAGAACCGGGCGTCGCGTTCGGCGATCCTGAGGTCGCAGGCGGCCGCGATGCCGAAACCGCCGCCGAAGCACGTGCCGCGTATCGCCGCGATGGTCGGCACCGGGCAATGGCGGATCGCCGCGAAGGCGCGCGCATTCGCCGTCTCGTAGGCGAGGGCAGTCTCGGGGTCCTTGCGCACCGTGTCGAATTCGGAGATGTCGGCGCCCGCGGAAAAGTCGGCTCCCGCTCCGGTGATGACGACGACGCGCACCGGCGACATGGTATGGACAGCTTCGAAAAGTCCGGCCAGGGCATCCCACATCGCCTGCGTTATCGCGTTGCGGCGCGCCGGCCGGTCGATGGTAACGGTCATGATTCCGGCGTCCGTGCCGACCGCCAGCCCGTCGGTAACCCGGCCTTCATCACGCGGCATCGTTCAATTCCATTTCAGCAAGCGTTGAGGAAATTGAGGTTTAACTCGCCTGCGTTGTGACCTATGTATCCGGGGATCACAAGTCTGCAGGGCCGACCCGCAGGGAGGGAATCATGAGCAGCCGTCACGCCGTCCGCCCGGGGGCCGTCGAGCCGATGGACCCGATCTGGAGCTCGGTTCGCGACGAGGCCGATGCCGCCGTGCACAACGACCCGATCCTCGCGGCCTTCCTCTATTCGACCATCCTCAACCACGACACGCTCGAGGAGGCGGTGATCCACCGCGTCGCCGAACGGCTCAATCACGAGGATATCGGGGCGGACCTGATCCGGCAGACGTTCAAGGCCATGCTCGCCGACCAGCCGGAATGGAGCGCGACCGTCCGCGTCGACATTCAGGCCTACTACGACCGCGATCCCGCCTGCGACCGCTTCCTGATGCCGATCCTCTACTTCAAGGGCTTCCACGCGATCCAGACCCACCGGCTTGCGCACTGGCTGTGGAACCGCTCGCGCAAGGACCTGGCGCTCTATTTGCAGAGCCGTTCCTCGGCGGTGTTCCAGACCGACATTCATCCTGCCTCGCGGATGGGCAAGGGCATCTTCATCGACCACGCCACCGGTCTGGTCGTCGGCGAGACCGCTTCGATCGACGACAACGTATCGATCCTGCACGGGGTGACGCTTGGCGGCACGGGCAAGGCCGGTGGCGACAGGCATCCGAAGATCCGCCACGGCGTCCTGATCGGCGCCGGTGCGAAGATCCTCGGCAATATCGAGATCGGGCACTGCACCAAGGTTGCCGCCGGGTCGGTGGTGCTGTCGTCGGTGCCGAACAACAAGACGGTCGCCGGCGTTCCGGCCCGGATCGTCGGCGAGGCGGGTTGCGACGAGCCGTCGCGCGCGATGGATCAACTCCTCAGCCAGAACGGCTGACGCCGACGCAACTTCCCGGCCCGTTCAGGGTTTACATCATCAAGCGGGCCGTGCCAGAAGCACGGGCCGCGCGATCGTCGGATGCCCACACAAGGGAATGGCGGGCGACGCAACGAACCCGATTGGAGCATGTCTTGAAGCCCGAAGAAATCCGGAAACTCGACGCTTATTTCAAGCGCACCTTCATGAACCCGTCGCTGATGGTCAAGGCGCGGCCGCGCAAGGACGATTCGTGCGAGCTCTATCTCGGCGACGAGTTTCTCGGCATCATCTTCAAGGATGAGGAAGAGGGCGAACTGTCCTACAATTTCTCGATGGCGATCCTCGACATCGACCTCTGACGTCACGGCACCAACGCCCCGATCGAAAGCCGGGCCGGGACAAAGTCGACCGTTTTTCGTGTCACGCGCACCCCGAAACTGCTCTGTTTCGGCATTGCCTCGTCGAAAACCGCGTGATTTACGGCCGGATTTGGCGCAATTCCCGCCGCGTGTACCGAAGGTTCAGCGACCCGTCTGAAGATATCCGATCGCCTTCGCCATGATCGCGGCATCGATCGTGCGCCAGTCCTTCAGGAGATGGGCGGGGAAACGGTAGACGAGGCTCAGATTGTCGCCGAGATGAACATCGCGCTCGCAGGGTGCGAGCGAGTTCTCGCCGGAGGGGCCGACGAGGCAGCGGGCGACGAACGGATCGTCGCCGGAACGCATGCCGACTGCCAGCACTTCATCGACATAGCCTGAATCCGGCTTGAAGCCGTGGATCTCGAGGCCGCCCGGGCCCGGCGTGGAATCGCCGAGGACCAGTGAGCTGTAGATCGGCGCATAACGACCGCTCATGTCGCGCGACGTCATGCGCTCCTCAAAGGTCAGGAAGACGATGTCGCGGGAGCCGCCTTCATGGTTGAAGGCGGCCCGGTGCGCATTGGAATAGCCTTCGAGATCGGGCCAGCGCAGATAGAGGTCGACCCGGAGCGCGATGCCGCTCTGGCGGGCCCTTTCGAAACGGATGGCGTTGGACGGGATCGACAGGACATTGTTGCCGATGACGATCTCGCGGATCGTGCGGTCGTCCGTGTGTCCGGCCATGGCGATGCTGCTGCCCAGCCATTTTCCGGCGACGCTGATCGCCAGCGACAGGAACGCCAGGCTCGCGAAGGCATAGAACAGGCGCATGACGAAGGCCGGCGTAATCGGCCTGATCATTTCCGCCGCCGCGGTCTGCGCCTCTGCCATGTCCGTTACCCACCTGTCCCCGTCTGGCACGGGTGTGCTGGCACGCCGCTTGCTGGCGTGACTTTCGGATACACAGTGCGAAAACATGGTAAACGGCTGGTAAACATGGACATGGTGACGGGACTTGCATTCGCGCTCGCGGCAGGGCTGACGCTCGGCGGCATCGCGGCGCTGACGATCGAGATCGTGGTCGGCTCGCCGGTCGGTTTCACGCGACCCTATGTCGATCACCACCGGATCGTGCGCTCGCTCGCGCTCACCGCAATCGTCGGCCCCTACATGCTGCTTGCCGATGCGCTGATCGCGCGGCGGGAAAGCCGGATTTCGGCCGCGACCCTGGCGGGCTGCGGCCTGACGGCAATCGTTTGGGCCGGCTGCGCGGGGATCGTGCTCTTGTGGCTTGCCGGAGCGGTGCCCGGCTCTTTAGGGTCTGGCTGACAAGGCGGCGCACGCCGCCGACCGCAAACGGAGATCTTGATGCCGATATATGCACTCGGGGCCGATGCGCCCGAATTCGCCGCGCGCGAAACCAACTGGATCGCTCCCGACGCCAATCTGATCGGCAAGGTGAAGCTCGGCCGCAATGCCGGCATCTGGTTCGGCGCGGTGCTGCGGGGCGACAACGAGCCGATCGAGATCGGCGAGGACTCCAACGTGCAGGAGCACACGGTGATGCACACCGACATGGGATTTCCGCTCACTGTCGGGAAAGGCTGCACGATCGGACACCGGGCGATGCTGCATGGCTGCACCATCGGCGACAACACGCTCATCGGCATGGGCGCGATCGTCCTCAACGGCGCCAGGATCGGCAACAACTGCCTTGTGGGCGCCGGCGCGCTGGTTACAGAGGGAAAGGCGTTTCCGGACAATTCGCTGATCGTCGGTTCGCCGGCCAAGCCGGTGCGCGAACTCGACGAGAAGGCAATCGAGCTCCTGCGGTGGTCCGCCGCCCACTATGTCCAGAATGGCAAGCGTTTCATCGCCGGGCTGACAGTCGCCTGACAGTTCTCCGCCTCGAGAAAAAAGCGGAGCCGGCCCGGGGTGGGGCCGGCTCCTAGACCCGGTCGTTGGGGACGGGGAGGGTGGGGACTCGACCGGGTGTTCGATGCCTATTTCCGCTTGACGCTGCCGACCAGGATCTGGCGGTCGTCCGCGACACTAACCCAGGCGCCCGGATTGCGCTGCGACTGGTGCTTGAGGAACTGGTAGGCGGTTTCGTTCCACGCCAGGACGCGCGGCTCGAGATTGTCGAGAATGTAGTCGCCCATGCCGGTGCGGACGGTCAGCACAGCATGGCCGTCGCCGTTCGGCTGGCGCACGACGGTGACCATCAGGTCGCCTAGCGGGACGCCGGCCTTGACCAGAAGGCGCTGCTTCTCAAGAGCATAGTCCTCACAGTCGCCGACGCCGTTGACCGGAAACGACCAGCGTTCCTCCACGCCCCAGATTTCCATGTCGGTGCGCGGGCGGACCATCGTGTTGACGAGATTGTTGATCTCGATCATCCGCGACCAGAGCTTGCGCGTGAGTTCGACCGGCCTGGTCGAGGCGCTGCGGCCCGAACATTCGCGCGGACTGCGCTGGCAATATTCATAGTGTCCGATAGGCTGGGTGGTAAGCCCTCCGGACGGCATGAACTGCTGACCGGAAAACGCCGAAGAAATCGATGTGAAACTCGCAGCTCCAAATGCAGCGGCGAAAAGTACCCCTGTATACTTGCCCATTTTGTAGTCTCCCCGTTTGAGACCACAATGACATGGACGTATTTATTTCACGCAAAAGCAAACATGCGTAATATATTGAAATTATTCGATAATTATACTACAACTTTCGACAATATAGATTCGAAGTTGAATCGCATTCGATGCGGATTTGTCGAAAATTTTAGTGAGCCTGAACGGGTTCGCCGTCGCGCGCGCCGGTGCCATCCGACGGGTCGTCAAACGGCGCGCAGGCAACGCGGTCGTCCGTGGGCCTTTCTGGCAAAAGCCTGGTATCAGTTCAGGAAATGCCGGGCGTCGGCGTGAACCATGTCGATGCATGGCATGAAGGCTTCTGGCAGAGCGATGCGACCGCGGCGAGTATGGCTTCAGGCGTTGAATTCCGCGTCGAGCGTTTCGTGGCGCTGAACCATCGCGAACTCGATCGCGATGCCATCGTCGAAATGGCGCACGACCTGGCCGCGCATGGTGCCGAGCGTGACCTGCACGCCGAGGGCCGGCTTGACGTCGATCTCGACGGCCGCGCCCGACAGCGACAAGTCGATGATGCGGCACTGATACTGGCGGCCGTCGCCGAGTTTCAGGACGCTCATGGGATTGCGCGGAGCCACACGCTCGTGGCGGCGGTCTTCGGGCAGGTCCAACTCGTGCTTGTTCGCGAGCCAGGTGAGCTGGGCCGCGAGCTTGTCGCGCTTGCGGTCCGACGCGATGACGGTCATGGCGAAGCCGTCGGGGAGGGTGCGCGTGATGACGCCCTCTATGCGGCCGATATGATCGATATAGGCAATGACCTTTTCGCCCGGTTCGCCGACACGTTCGGTGCGCAGCGCCACGTTGCCGGGCGACATGTCGACCACCTGGCAGGGATGTTCGGTACGGTCCTCGAGCATGAAGCGGCCGTAGATCTTGATGCGCACGCGTTGAAACGTACGCCTCTCGGCCCTGGACGGCGCGATGTCGATCGCCGCTGAACTCATTCTTAGCCTCAACCCCGTTCCGGCTTTTCCATCCCGAAGCGGAACAAGCCTTGGGCGAAGCTAAGGCCAAATAGGTTAACAGGCGGTAAGCCGCGCCTGGATGCGTGCCAATCTCGCGACGTTTTCCGGAAAGCCCGCTGCCTACTCCTCCTTGCCGCCCTCGATCACCAGAAGATGACGGATTCGCCGTGTCCCGTCCTGGGCGTCAAGCGGCTCGAACTCGCCGGCGGCGGCGGGCGACAATGGCGGCGTCGGGATCGGCGGGCGATTGGCGAGCAGATAAGGTTCGCGGTCGGGGTCGATGACGCGGAGCGTCTCGATCCGGCACTCGACCACGGCATCCGCGCCAAGCCAGAACGGGCGCTCCAGCGGTGCGATGGAGCCGAGCAGGCGACGGTGGTCCAGCCCGCCTTCCAGGGGCAGCATCACAAGCTCGAATTCGCATTCGCGCCCGCCGGCGCTGCGGCCGCTCAAAGAGACGATGACGACGGAATCGGCCGAGAACGCGCTGTGGGCGAGGCGCAAGGCGATGCCGCGATCGGCCTCCCGCCACAGAGCCTCGAAGGCGAAGCCCTTCAACTCGCGCCCGAAGGTCGCGCACAGGCGCGTGCCGGCGAGGCGGAACATCGGCCTGCCGCGCGTATCCTGCTCGAGGATGAATGTGTCGGCCAGGTTCGCCTTGATGTCGGCCGGCTCGATTTCCGTCCGCCTGGGCGCCGGGCGATTGCCGCGCAGCCTGTTCCAATATTGGAACAAGGATGTCGATTTTTCGTGCTTCATGTCCTGTTGTCCCCGTTCCGTCCAGTGGCTGTGTCATCGTCGGACAGACGGAAACCCTCCGACGACCTTCATGGAGGACGGAGCAGGTTGCGTGCCAGCCCGAAGCGCGGTTTTGCACGGGCCCGGCCGATTAAGGTTAACGATTGGTTTCCATTGCGCGCCCGCCCGGTGGCGGGCAAGGTGTGCTGGCTATGGCGGACGGGACGGCCGGAGACACATCCGGCGATCACGCCACAGGGGTGAGCAGGGGGCTCGACCAAGGCCGTTCAAGGGAAACCTTGAACGGCTGTTTCTTTTGTTCCATCTCGACAGTGCCGATATCGCGGTAAGGGCAGCTCCTTCCGGGGGCGGCGGCGGAAGGACGAGATGAGCGAAGCCGAAAAGACCGAAGCAGAGCGGGAACCGGACGAGGCGGAGGCGGCAAGCGAACAGCGCCCCGCGGAGCCGTTCTTCAACATGCCGGCGGTCGTGGTGTCGCTGATCGCGGTGTGCGCGGCCGTTCATGTCGTGCGCACGCATGTGCTGACAGCCGACCAGGACTTCTGGGTGATCGTGCGCTTCGCCTTCGTGCCAATTCGCTATTCCGGCGGTTATGCGCTCGACGCCTATGCGGCCATCAGCCCGCTGAGCTACTCGGTGCTGCACGGGGGCTATGCGCATCTCGTCGTGAACATGATCTGGCTCGCAGCGTTCGGCTCGCCGCTCGCCAACAGGATCGGAACGGCTCGGTTCCTGTGGTTCTGGGCGGTGACGGCGCTTGCGGCCGTGCTGCTGCATTTCGTGCTTCACCATGACGAGGCCGTGCCGCTGGTGGGCGCTTCCGGCGCGATATCGGGCATGATGGGGGCTGCCGCGCGCTTCGGCTTCCGGATCGACCGGCGCTCCGGCCGCGCGGCGTTCGCGGGCGAGGTGCTGCCCGTCGCGGCTGTCTTCAGGTCGCGGGCCGCGGTGACGTTTCTCGCGGTCTGGATGGTCGTCAACCTGGTCACCGGCCTCGGCTTCGGCGACATGGGCGGAGGCGGCGGCATCGCCTGGGAGGCCCATATCGGCGGATTCCTGGCTGGATTCGCGGGCATCGGCCTGTTCGACCGGCGCATTCCGCCGGCTGCGCCATCACTTTGAAGCCACGCATTCTTGCAAACGCCAGGTGATTCCACCTGGCTGCACGATGAGAAGGACAACTGCAGCCTTGAAAAGGCGGTGGTCCCGGCGCACCATGTGCCATCATTTGACATGATGCCGGAGGGCGGACCGGCGGCAAGACAGGAGGACGCGATGTCGGTGAAATCGATTCTCGATCAGAAGGGCCGCGACGTGGCGACGGTCGATCCCGATGTAAGCCTCGGCGTCGCTGCGAGGCTGCTGGCGGAAAAGAAGATCGGCGCACTGGTGGTGACCAAGGGGAACCGCAAGATCGCGGGAATCCTGTCGGAACGCGACATCGTCCGCCTGATCGGCTCGAAAGGGGTCGATGCGCTGGCGCTCAAGGTGTCGGACGCCATGACCGCCAGCGTGAAGATCTGCCGCGAGGACCACTCGATCAACGACGTCATGGAAATCATGACGATGGGCCGGTTCAGGCACCTGCCGGTGGAGAAGGACGGCGCGCTCGACGGCATCATCTCGATCGGCGACGTGGTCAAGCGGCGCATCGAGGATGTCGAGCGCGAGGCCGAGGAAATCCGGACCTATATCGCGACCGCGTAACGGTTCAGGAAGCCGTTCCGGCCGCTGCTTCCGTCTGCTTCTTGAGGCGCTCGAACAGGTCGTGGTTGCGGCAGTAGCCGGGCGCCTCGTCGGCGTACTGGTTTTCCTCCAGCCACACCTTGCAGGCCTGCGGATGGCCGCAGGACAGGCAGCGCACGGTGGCGCGCCGCATGACGCCGGCCGCATCGGCGGTCTCGGCCATCGCGCCGCGCAGCGACAAATGGTCGACCATCGTCTCCAGCAGCGCCGACTTGGCGCACATACGGTCGAGAACTGCCATCACGCCCATCTTCGTCTCCTTCCCTTGATCGTGAGGCAACGGTATGGCCGCGCCGCGCCCGTCGCCTTGATCCAGGTCAAGCTGCGGGAGCACGGGTCGCGAACGGGTGGGCGAAGAGGCTAACGGTCGTTTTCCCGCTGGGTTGCCTACGGGCTGTATCGATCTCATGAGCCCGATGAGGTCCGGGCAAGGTGGCAAATTTCATAACGTGTTGTAGTCGACACTAAGCGCCAGAAGCGTTTTGCCATCTGCCGACCAGTGGGACGTAACGACCATTGCGTAGGGGATCGGTTGCATGAAGCAGAACCCGCGGCAGGGTGTCCGGGAACCCGACGCCCGGAGGCTCCAGCCCGCATCAACGATAACCGAGGACTGTCCGGCGCTGTTCGTAAATTTCCTCGGATTCGACCTGAAGCCTTGATTGCGAAACCACTGTGAAACCTTGTCGGCATCACTCAGGTAGCTTGCGAGCCGCCAGAGGCAAACGTGCTTCGACGACGTTGCGCCGAGGTCACGCCAGCGGAAGTTCCATAAGTCATCCATAGACGGCTTGTCGCCCCAGCGCGGCTCGTCGCCCCGGAAAAACAAACAGCTGTTCAAGTCGGGATGGCGGTAAACGGCTGCACGATCATGGAGATCAGGGGAGCCGTTTTCCGGACCCCAATACGTCATCTTGCGCCAAAGGGGATGGTCTGCCTGCGTTTCGTCGGTTTGCAGGTTCCATCCCTTCAATTCGCCATAAAGTGCCGGAATGCAGCTTGGAAGGTTGAGCAGGAACAGGGTCAAGAAGCCGTAGCCCATGAGCCTCCTGGCGAATGTCCAAAGCGAGCGCATTAGATTTCAATAGCTGCGTGCTGTTAACGCGTCGTTTCGAAGGCGCTTGCCGTTTGGCCGCTTGCCTCGTCCCGTCGATTGATTTAGCGAACAGGCATTCCGCCAACCCGCACCGCGCCGAGACCTCATGACGCTCATCGACACACGCACGCCCGAACCGAAACGCTTCATTTCCGGCGGACGCGCTGCGAATCAAGAAGTCAACTCGATCCGCTTCGTCGGGGGCGATCGAGGCGCGGCGCCAGGATCCGAGGATGGCGGATCGACCAGGGGCTGTTGACCCCAACAAGACGCGGTCGATGCGCTCGAAGGAAGAGGCGCACGACTACCGCTACTTCCCCGACCCGGACCTGTTGCCTCTGGAGTTCGACCAGGCCTATGTCGACGCGCTGGCGGGCGACCTGACCGAGCTGCCGGACGAGAAGAAGGCGCGGCTGATCGAGACGCTGGGGCTGTCGGCATATGACGCTTCGATCCTCGTCTCCGACAAGGCGATCGCCGACTATTACGAACAGGTGGCGGCTGGCCGCGACGGCAAGACGGCCGCCAACTGGGTCATCAACGACCTGCTCGGCGCCCTGAACAAGGCCGGCGGGGAGATCGAGGACGCCCCGGTGTCGCCGGAACAGCTCGGCGCGGTGATCGACCTGATCAAGGACGGGGTGATCTCCGGCAAGATCGCCAAGGACCTGTTCGAGATCGTGTGGAGCGAAGGCGGCGACCCGCGCGACATCGTCGAGAAGCGCGGCATGAAGCAGGTCACCGACACCGGCGCGATCGAAAAGGCGGTGGACGAGGTGATCGCCGCCAATCCCGACAAGGTGGCGCAGGCGAAGGAAAAGCCGACTCTCGCCGGCTGGTTCGTTGGCCAGGTGATGAAGGCGACCGGCGGCAAGGCCAACCCGCAGGCCGTCAACCAGCTCGTCAAGGACAAGCTCGGGATCGAGTGAGCCGATGTTCACGCGCACCGCGAGCGACCGAGACCTCGACGCCGTGCGCGCACTGCTGGTGGAGACCTGGCATGCGACCTACGACGCGATCTACGGTCGCGACCGCGTGACCGCGATCACCGACGACTGGCATTCCATCGAGGCGCTGCGGGCGCGGCTGAAACAACCCCATTCCGAGTTCATCGTGGCCGATGACGGCGCCGCGATCGGCGGCATGGCGTTCGCGAGCGCGGTGGAGGGCGGCGGCGTCGTCATGCTGCACCAGCTCTATGTCCGGCCGTCGCTGCACGGGCGCGGGATCGGCGGCATGCTGATGGACGAGATCGAGGCCTGCTTCCCCGAGGCGCGGACCATGCGCGTCGAGGTCGAGGAGGCCAATGCGCCGGCCATCCGCTTCTACTCGGCGCGGGGATACCGCCAGGTCGGCCGCACCGCGAATTGCGGGCGCGGCGGCCGGGCATTCCCGCGGCGATCTACGAGATGCCGCTCGGGTAGGGCTTAGCGCGGTGGAGGCGTGGCACATTGCGGGCGCGCCTGGGAACCAGGAACCCCCTAGCGGCCGCGCCGCAGCGGCGCCTTCCAGCGGAGCATGCGCCCCTGCATCGCTTCGCGGTAGAAGACGAAAAATCCGGCTCCCGCGATCAGTGCAATTCCCAGCCAGGCCAGCCCGTCGGGCCAGTCGCCCCAGATGACCACGCCCCAGAAGATGGCGATCGGCATGGCGACATATTCGAACGGCGCGATCAGTCCCGCCTCCGAACCGCGATAGGCCACGCTGACGAGAAATCCGCCGGTCGAGATGATCGCGCCGAGGGTGCCGAGCAATGCCAGGTCGGACCATGAGGGCCAGACCCAGGCGCGCAGAAGGAAGTCGAGATTCTCGCTGCCGGTGTCGCCGAAGCGCCCGTCGCCGAAGGCCAGGCCCATGCAGCCGGAGAACACGACGAAGGAGAGCTGCATGTAGAAGGCCATGGTCGACGCCTTGTCGACGGTGCCGAGCTTGCGCGTGGTGATCTGCAGAAGGGCATAGGCGAAGGCGGCAAACAGAGGCAGCAGCGCGGCGGCCTGAAGCCGATCCGCCGGGGCGGATGACGATGACGACGCCGGCGAGACCGACGCCGACCGCGATCCATCGCCTCATGCCGACCTGCTCGCCGAGCAGGACTACCGACAAAGCGGTGATGAAGAGCGGCGCGACGAAATAGATTGCTGTCGCCTCGCCGAGCGGAAGCGTGGCGAGCCCTGCATAGAAGATCATGTTGGCGCAGATGACGATAAGACCTCGCATGGCGTGAAACCACGGCCGCGTGGTCGCGAGGTTCCGATACGGGCCTTCGAGTGGCACGAATATCGCCAACGTGAAGACCACGCCGAACAGGCTGCGGAAGAAGGTGAGCTGGTGCAGCGGATAGCCGCCGGAGAGCAGCTTGATGACGACGTCGTTTATCGAGAAGGCGGTGGCCGCTCCCATGACGCACAGAATGCCCACGAGATTGCCGGAGAGCACCGGGGCGGCGGCTCCGTCCTTCATGGTCGACGCGTCGTGATCAGTTGAGCGGGATCTCATTGCCGTCCGGATCCCAGATGCGGACGGTCGCGCATTCGATCAGATAATCGTTGAGGTCGCGGTCGCATTTGATCGCGGCGGCCTTCTCGGCGGCTGCGCGGCTCGTCCAGCCACACAGATATTCGTGCCAGTGCGGGCCCTCGCGATGCTGCATGAAGACGTCGACGCTCCAGCCGGCGGGATAACACCAGGCGACGCGCAGGCAGTCGCGCGCCTCGGCGCCGCCCTCGACGCATTTTTCGCGCGCACAGGCGAAACCGCGATCGGGATTGCCGGCGAAACAGACGCCGCCGGACTGTTCCGGCGCCTCGACGAAGGCGATGCCCTTCGGCCCGTCCTGGGCGGCGGCTGGAAACGCCAGGATCGCCATCGCCATGACGAGGATTGTACGTCGCGGTCGCATGTCACCTCCGGTGTCGCCAACATTGTGAACGACCCTCCGTCTAGCACGGCCAGGCGTGGCGGAATACAGTCAGGACCGTCATCGAGGGGGAACTGATGATCCGCTTTCTCAAAATCGCCGTTCCGGTGTTCGTGCTGGGCTTCGTGGCGGGAAACGCCTTCTGGTATCTCGCGTCTCCGTTGTGGATCGACCGCGAGGTGTCGGAAACCCTGCCGGCCGAATTCATGCTGACAGAGGTCAAGACCGGCACGTTCCGCGATGCCGATGCCGCGCACAAGGGAAGCGGTACCGCGCGCATCCTGAAGAGCGAGGGCGGCAGCACGGTGCTGCGGCTTACCGAATTCGCCGTGACCAATGGGCCCGACCTGGAGGTCTGGCTGGTCGAGGCTCCAGACCCGGCATCATCGGCGGACGTGACGGCCAGCGCGTGGCTGTCACTCGGGCCGCTGAAGGGAAACAAGGGCGACCAGACCTATTTCCTGCCCGCCGATACGGACGTCGACCGCTACAACTCGGTCGTGATCTGGTGCGAACAATTCGGCGTGCTGTTCTCGCCGGCGCCACTCAGCGGCGTGTGAGCATCGACGGGCAAACAAGCGACGCCGTGGGTAGTGGATCAGTTTGAAATTTAGGTGTGCTTTTTTTCGTCCGCGTTCGCCCACTTTTGGCGAGGGCTTCGAACACTAGATAGATGCGCGGATTGTGGTCGCTTTGATAGCGGGCAGAGAAACCCTTGCACGCTATCCAATCCTTGACGGCTGTGGCGTAAGCGTTCTTTTTGATGCCGATCGCAATCACTTCATACATGTTCAGGATGAAGCGGATGTCAGCGGCTTCGGTAGAAGCCAAGCATTATTAATCAGCATCAAGTGCCATTTCGATCTGGGTTCCGCTCTTGGGGAACGCAATGTCCAAATGACGCTTGAAGGTCTTCCAATCCTTGGAGATTTTCATAATTGGTAGGATTTGGAGGATATGGTCGCGAAGATCGGGTTGGCCTACATCTTCCGACAGAAACTGGTGATGCTTATGCCGACGGCGCTTCGTTTCCTCAATTGTCGGATTCAACTCGCGCAACTTCGGCAGCACGCCTTCCGGTAGCCGGTCGTAAACGACATCGTTGGTGATGTGCCCAAGATATGGCGTCTTCGCCTTTCCGACTGGCCAACCCCAACCCTTAAGCCGGTATATTTGTCGGTAGAACTCATCAGGGAACCGTTTCGCCCAAGCCAGTCGCTCCTCGACTAGGTAGGCGGAAAGCAGCCGGTGAAGAGCATCGCGGTCGCGTTCGGCCTGAAAACCAGTCGCCTCATCGACCAGCGCGACAATGCCCACCTTGGCCAGTGCCCGCACAAGCATCTCGCTGCTTTCAGCAATGGACATCTGTTGCGCCGTGAGAAGGCCTTGGCTTCTCGCCTCCATGAAAAGATCACAGACTTTGGGCAGCAACTCCGCCTTATAGCCTAACGCCTTGCCGCCCGTCAGTGTGATGAACGCTATCGGAACCGTCGTTTCGATAATCTCGTTTGTAATCAATGATTTAAGGCTCTTCGTCGCCAAAAATGGTGGCAAACCGTCGGTCACTTGCTGAGACCTGCCTTTCGGTTTCGTTGACCGGCCAAGCGCACCCAAAAAGCCAGCCTGAGTGAGCAGGCGCGTCCCGTCTGACAGGACCGCACATGGTATCTCGGCATCCCCGATTTTCAGCGTACCGATATGGGTAGCCTTTGGCAGCGAGGCGGCTTCGGCCCACCGGGCTTCGGCGGCTTGGCGGGCGATCTCGCGCCTCTCTTCCGGAGTGAGTTTATCTGCGCGGGCTTTGCCGCCTTTGCTCTGAGGGGTGTCCACCGCGAATCGCTCCATGCTTGCTACAAAGAGCGATAGTGTGCTTGCTGAAAATATGCAAGCATGGGACCGGAACAAAAGTGAACGTGCTTGCTATTTTCCCCAGCGCTTTGCCGCCGCCTTCCGCGCAATCTCCGCGCGCCGCTCCGGTGACAGGCTGGCGGCGCGCTTCTTCCCGCCCTTCGCATCAAGCTCTTTCGCGGCTGCGTCCTTCGCGTCGTCAACGACGGTGTCTTCTTCCTCGCCGATGGCAATGCGCATGACGCGGACAGCATTGCCGATCACGTCGGCTGGGCGCTTCTGGCCTTTAGGTCCGGTAGGGCATCAGCCCTGCTCCTTCATGCAATAGGAGCATGAACCCCTGTCGTCGTAGCGGGGCGGCAAAGACGCCATATAGGCGTTGGCTTCAGATACGGTAGCAAGGCCGGGAGACGGGTAGGCTGGATACCAATATGTAGGGCCGGTGCCCTTGTCCTGATTTTCCATGCCCTGTCCGTCGCGGCAGAACTTGCATTCGCCTGCGTGAACCCGAGCGCGCTTGCCGGGCGGAATGACTTTGACAAAATAGGCCACGTCGGATCCTTTGCTTTCCGCTAAGCATATAGGAGCTCGGGCCGGGGCGCGACCACCACCTTCGCGGCGTCAGATTTCAAACTGAGACACTACCACGCCGTGGCTTGCATTGCGGCGAGCGACGTCCCATAAGCGGGCGAGGGGTCCGACCCTCCTTTTCGGGGATTATTGATGAAGTCCTTTCTGCTTCAGTTCTTCACCTGGTGGCACGGCCAGACGCTCAACACGCGCTTCCATACGTGGCGCAGGGGCGAGCGGGTCGGCGAGGACGAATTCGGCAATGTCTACTATCAGGGCGGCACGGATTCGGAAGGCAGGACGCGCCGCTGGGTGATCTATAACGGTATTTCCGACGCCTCGCTGATCCCGCCCGGCTGGCACGGCTGGATGCACCATCGCGTCGACACGCCGCCCGTGGACGAGGATTACGCGCCGTTCGAATGGCAGAAGCCGTACCTGCCGAACATGACGGGTACCGCGATGGCGTACAGGCCGAAGGGCTCGACGCTGACCAATGAAGACCGTCCGCGCGTGACCGGCGATTACGACGCCTGGACCCCTGGGCGGTAATACCGGCCTCGGCGAATGGTCGGACGATGTCATTTGTTGCCACAATTTCCAACTAACGCCTTGGTGTCGATCACGCGGCCAATTTCAGCGGGCACCCCATTGCGCATTTCTTCCCTGACCAGATCACCCCGGCGCCTAGCTCTTGGAGCCGCAGCCTTCCTGTTTCTCGCCGGCGCGGTATCCGCACATGCCGAGCGGATCGAGAATCCGGTCGCCGAATTCACGGGCGTCGACAAGATCACCGGGCGGATCATCGATTTCGACGTCTATGTCGACGAGACGGTGCAGTTCGGCGCGCTGCAGGTGACGCCGCGTATCTGCTATTCGCGACCGGACACCGAGGAGCCGAAGACGGATTCCTTCGTCGAGGTCGACGAGATTACGCTGGACCGCAAGATCCGCCGGATCTTCAGCGGCTGGATGTTCGCCGAAAGCCCCGGCCTCAACGCGGTCGAGCATCCCGTCTACGACGTGTGGCTGAAGGGCTGCAAGCAGTCCTCCGAAGTGCCGCCGCCGGAGGCCAAGGCCGGGAACTGATCCGGGATCAGTCTCGGGAAAACACTGCCGGTTCACCCTCGAGCGCGCGCTGCAGCAGCTTCTGATAGCGGTCGCGGGGAACGTCGACCGCTCCGAACCGCTTCAGATGCGATGTGGTGAACTGGGTGTCGAGGAGCACGAAGCCGCGCGCCTTCAGCCGCTCGACCAGCCGGACGAGGCAGATCTTCGAGGCGTCGCGCTCACGCGAGAACATGCTTTCGCCGAAGAAGGCGCGGCCGAGCGACACGCCGTAGAGCCCGCCGACGAGGCGCTCGCCCTGCCATGCCTCGACCGTATGGCAGTGGCCGAGGCGGAAAAGCTCGCCATAGGCCTCGCGAATCGGCCCGTTGATCCAGGTGCTCTGGCGGTTTTCGCGCTCTTCCGCGCAGCCTTCGATGACCGCCTCGAAATCGGTATCGAAGGCGATGCGGAACGGCTCCCGCCGCATCGTCTTTTCGAGGCTTCGCGGCACGTGGAAGCGGTCGAGCGGAATGATGCCGCGCGCTTCGGGGCGCACCCAGAAGACTTCGGGATCGTCGGCGCGTTCGGCCATGGGAAAGACCCCCGACGCATATGCCTTGAGCAGCAGGTCGGGGGGGATGCGGGTGCCGGGGGCGAGCGGGCGCGTCATGGGCGCCGTATCCGTGTCCGTGTCACTCGGGCTCGGCGAGGAACTTCTCGAGCCAATGGATGTCGTAGTCGCCGTTTGCGATGTCGCTGTTGCCGACGAGGCGCTGGAACAGCGGCAGCGTGGTCTTGATGCCGTCGACGACGAATTCGTCGAGCGCGCGGCGCAGCCGCATCATGCATTCGACGCGGTTGCGGCCGTGAACGATCAGCTTGCCGATGAGGCTGTCGTAATAGGGCGGGATCCGGTAGCCGTTGTAGACACCGGAATCGACGCGGATGCCGAGGCCGCCGGGCGTGTGGAAATGCGAGATCGTGCCGGGCGAGGGGGCGAAGGTGCGCGGGTCCTCGGCGTTGATGCGGCATTCGATGGCGTGGCCGTGGAAGCGGATGTCGGACTGCTTGACCGAGAGGCCTCCGCCGGACGCGACGCGGATCTGCTCGTGCACGAGGTCGATGCCGGTGATCGCCTCGGTGACGGGATGCTCGACCTGCAGGCGGGTGTTCATCTCGATGAAGTAGAACTCGCCGTTTTCGTAGAGGAACTCGATCGTGCCGGCGCCGGAATAGCCGAGGTCGGCGATCGCCTTCGAGACGGTTTCGCCGATGCGGCTGCGCTGCTCGGCATTGAGCGCCGGCGACAGCGCTTCCTCCCAGACTTTCTGGTGACGGCGCTGCAGCGAACAGTCGCGCTCGCCGAGATGGACGGCGTTGCCTGCGCCATCGCCCATCACCTGCACCTCGATGTGACGCGGCTTCTCAAGATATTTCTCGATGTAGACCGCGTCGTCGCCAAAGGCCGCTCCGGCCTCGGCGCGCGCCGTCGACAGCGCCTCGGCGAGGTCGTCCTCGGCGCGCGCGACCTTCATGCCGCGCCCGCCGCCGCCGGCCGACGCCTTGATGAGGACGGGATAGCCGATGTCGGCGGCGATGCGGCGCGCCTCGCGGTCTTCGGTCACCGCGCCGTCGGACCCCGGCACGACGGGAATGCCGAGCCGCTTGGCGGTCCGCTTGGCCTCGATCTTGTCTCCCATGACGCGGATATGCTCCGCCGAAGGGCCGATGAAGGTGATGTTGTGCGCCTCGAGGATCTCGGCGAATTTGGCGTTCTCGGACAGGAAGCCGTAGCCGGGATGGATCGCGTCGGCGCCGGTGATCTCGCAGGCGGCGACGATCTGGTGGACGTTGAGATAGCTGTCGCGGGAGGGCGGCGGGCCAATGCACACGCTTTCGTCGGCGAGCCGCACATGCATGGCGTCGGCATCGGCGGTCGAGTGGACCGCGACGGTCTGGATGCCGAGCTCCTTGCAGGCGCGCAGCACCCGCAGCGCGATCTCGCCGCGGTTGGCGATGAGGATCTTGTGAAACATCGCTCGCCCCGGCCTATTCGATGACGACCAGCGGCTCGCCATATTCGACGGGCTGCGAATCCTCGAACAGGATCTCGGTGACGACGCCGGCCCGCGGCGAGGGGATCTGGTTCATCGTCTTCATCGCCTCGATGATCAGCAGCGTCTGGCCCTCGCGGACCGTCTGGCCGACCTCGATGAACGGCTTGGCGCCGGGCGCGGGCGCGCCATAGGCGGTGCCGACCATCGGCGAGGGGACGGCCTTCTTGAGACGGTCGGCGTTTGCCGGGGCGGCGGGGGCGGCCGCCTGGGACGCTGGTGCTGCGGCCGCGGGCTGCTGGGGAGCGGGCTGGGGCACGTAGGCCGTCGCCGCGACGCCCGACGACTGGCGCGACACGCGAATGCGCATGTCGTCCTGCTCGACCTCGATCTCGGTCAGGTTGGTCTCGTCGAGTATGCCCGCCAGATCGCGGATGAGCTGCTGGTCAACGCCGGTTTTCTTGTTCGTCATCGAGCTTTCGCCCCTTTTTTTCTTCGGTCCTTCAAGACCGGTTCGCCAGAGCCTCGAGCGCGAGGACATATCCGTGGGGCCCGAGGCCGAGGATCACGCCCGCCGCCACGGGCGACACCATCGACACGTGCCGGAAGGGCTCGCGCGCGTGTACGTTCGAAAGATGCACTTCGATGACCGGCACCGGGCCGATCGCCCGGATCGCGTCGTGGAGTGCGATGGATGTGTGGGTATAGGCGCCGGGGTTGATGACCACGCCGAGTGCTGCGTCCGCGGCCTCGTGCAGCCAGTCGACGAGCACGCCCTCGTGATTGGTCTGCCGGAACTCGATCCCGAAGCCCAGCCGTTCGCCGGCCGCGCGGCAATCCGCCTCGATGGTGGCGAGCGTGTCCGCGCCGTAGATGCCGGGCTCGCGCCTGCCCAGCATGTTCAGGTTGGGGCCGTTGAGTACGAAGACCTTCTTTGACATCCCGCTTTCCCTGCGCGCAATCGGCGCGCCGGCACCTCTATAGTTGGCATAGCCGGCAGCGAAAAGAGCGCAAGCGGGTTCTTTTTCAATCCACAGAAGGAACGGCCGCCGGACGGCGGCGGCCGCTCAAGCAGCTTAGCCCTCGGATTCGCGCGCCGAGCGGACGGCCTCGGTCAGCGTTTCCTGGCCCTGGGCGCCGAACACCACCTCGTCGCCGATGACGTAGGACGGGGTTCCGGTGACCGACAGCTTGTTGGCGAGGTCGTAGGTCTCGTTGAACGCAGCCTCGATGGCCGGGTTCTTCATCTCCTCGCGCAGCGCGGCCTCGTCGACGCCGAGCGACAGGGCGATGCGGATCGCGGCGGCCTCGTTGGCGCGGCCGCGGGCGCCGAGCAGGGCGGTGTGGAACTCGGCGTATTTCTCCGGCGCCAGAGCCCGGAAGGCCATGGAGACGATGTGCGCCTGCTTGGAATCGGGCCCGAGGATCGGGAATTCCTTGAGGACGAAGCGCAGGTCGGAATCCTCGGCGGTCATCGCCTGCATGTCTTCCAGCGCGCGCTTGCAGTAGCCGCAATTGTAGTCGAAGAACTCGACCACCGTGACGCTGGCGTCCGGATTGCCGACGATGCCGTCATGTTCGGCGTCGAAGATGCGGTCGGAGGAGCCACGGATCGTCTCGGTCTGGGCGATGCGCTGGGCCTCGCGCTGGCGCGTCTCGAGCGCCGTCTGGACCTCGACCAGCAGTTCGGGGTTTTCCAGCAGGTAGTTGCGGACGATCTGCTCGATCTGACCCTTGTCCATCGACGGTACGGTGCGCTCCGTCGCCGGCGGCACCGCCGCGATGACCTGGCCGCTGCCGGCGAGATAGCCGAATGCCAGCATGCCGAACGAAATGGCGACGCCGAGCGTGCCGATGACGATGGTGTTTCTCATGACGATCCCGATCCTGTCGTTAATTCCTGGTTCCGTTGTCCATTCAGTGTCGCGGCGTCGTCCAAAGGTTCACCAGCATGCGTCATCCTTTTTGGTTCGCGACGGCGGACGATGCCGTCGCGAAGGCCGACCGGTCGGACGCTGCCGCGCCATGCCGCCACGGTCCGCCTGCATATAGAGGCACACCTACCCGAGCCCGCGGGCCGTGAAAAGCCGAACCCGATGCGATCATCACGTTGTGATCGGCAGATAATCCGGCTTTTGTACGGCATGGGCGGCGGCGCCGGGCCGGAAAGACGAGGGGCCGGCATTTGCATGCCGGCCCCTGCTGATCGTCTCGAAACTGCAAGAAGCTAGAAGAAGCTCTTGCGCTGCCACCAGCCGGCGCGGCGCGGCTTGTCGTCGTCGGCCGGCGCGTCCTCGACGCCCGACGACACCACGACGGGGTCGACAGCCGGTTCGGCGGCCGGCTCGACTGTCGGTTCGGCCACCGACTCCGCGACCTCTTCCGCCTCCACGGGCGCTGCCGCGGCAGCGGCCTTGCGGGTGGTCCTGCGCGGGCGCTTGGGCGCCTTCGGCTCCCCGGCGGCCTCGGCTCCGCTGTTCGCGACGGCCGGTTCGGCCTCTTCGGCAGGCTCGGCGGCCTTCTTGCGCGACCGCTTCGGCGCGGCCTCGTTGTCGGCGGCCTTTTTCGTCGAGGCGCGGGCGCGCTTCGGCTTCTCGGCGGCAGGGGCGGCCGGTTCCTCGGCAGCCGCGCTCTCCGGCTCGGCCAGCGCGGCGGGCTCGGCCATGTCGGCCGCGGCCTCGGCTACCTCGGCAGGGGTTTCGGCTTCCGCTTCGGCGGCGGGCTGCCCGGAACCCGTCTCCGAGGCGTCTTCCCGTACCGCGTCATCGGCGGCGGCATCCTGCTGGCGATTGCGGCGTCCGCCGCGCTTGCCGCGACGGCGCTTCCGGCGTTCGCCGCCATCCTCGTCGGACGCCTCGTCGGAGCCGGCCCGGGCCTCGTCCGCGCTGTCGGTGTCGTCCGCAGGGGATGCGCCGTCGTCGTCGGCGCCCTGATGCTGGGCGTCCGCCTGGCGGTCGCGACCACCGCGCCGGCGCCGGCGCCGGCGGCGCTTGCGGTCACGCGACTGGTCGCCGGCCTCGGACTGGTCACCCTGCACCGCAGTCTCCTCGATGTCGGCCTCGTCCTCGCTGTCGTCTTCGTCCAGCGGGGCGAGGTCGATCACCGGCGGTTCCGGCATGCCTTCCGGACGAATCGCCGGCGCGCCCCTGGAGATGGCGAAATGCTGGCCGCCGACGTCGTCGTCGGCCTCTATGGTGATCGTCAGGCCGAAACGCTGCTCGAGGTCGACGAGCATGCCGCGCTTGTTGTTGAGGATGTAGAGCGCGGTCGCCACCGGCGTGCGGACACTGATGTGGTTGCGCGCGTCCTTGAGCAGGAATTCCTCGATCGCCCGGATGACCAGCAGCGCGACCGAGGAATCGGAGCGCACATGGCCGGTTCCGCCGCAATGCGGGCAGGGCTTCATGGTCGATTCGAGCACGCTGGCGCGGATACGCTGGCGCGACATCTCGAGCAGGCCGAAATGCGAGATCCGCCCGACCTGGATGCGCGCGCGATCGTTCTTGAGGCAGTCCTTGATCCGCTTCTCGACCGCGCGGTTGTTGCGGTTCTCCTCCATGTCGATGAAGTCGATGACGATCAGGCCGGCGAGATCGCGCAGCCTGAGCTGGCGGGCGACTTCGTCGGCTGCCTCCAGATTGGTCTGGAGCGCGGTGTCCTCGATCGAGTGCTCGCGCGTCGAGCGGCCGGAGTTGACGTCGATCGCGACCAGAGCCTCGGTCTGGTTGATGATGATGTAGCCGCCCGACTTGAGAGTGACCTGCGGCTGCACCATGCGGTCGAGCTGGGCCTCGATACCGTTGCGCGCGAAGATCGGAACATTGTCGCGGTAGGGCTGAACCACCTTGGCGTGGCTCGGCATCAGCATCCGCATGAAGTCCTTGGCTTCGCGATAACCCTCGTCGCCGGCGACGAGAATCTCGTCGATGTCCTTGTTGTAGAGATCGCGGACGGAGCGCTTGATCAGGCTGCCTTCCTCGTAGACGAGGTTCGGCGCCGTCGATTCCAGCGTCAGGTTGCGCACGTTCTCCCACATGCGCATCAGATATTCGTAGTCGCGCTTGATCTCGGCCTTGGTGCGGTTTTCGCCAGCGGTGCGCAGGATGACGCCCATGCCCTGCGGCACTTCGAGCTCGCGGACCACTTCCTTGAGCCGCTTGCGGTCCTGGGCGCTGGTGATCTTGCGCGAAATGCCGCCGCCGCGCGCGGTGTTGGGCATCAGGACCGAATAGCGGCCGGCGAGCGAAAGGTAGGTCGTCAGCGCCGCACCCTTGTTGCCGCGCTCTTCCTTGACCACCTGCACCAGCATGATCTGCCGGCGCTTGATGACTTCCTGGATCTTGTAGTGACGGCGGACAGGCTTGCGGCGGTGCTGCACCTCGTCGAGCGCATCGTCGGCGCCGACCGATTCGACGTCGCCGGCATCGCCGTTCTGGTCACCGTCGCCGTTTGTCTCCTGGCCGTTGTCGTCGCCGGCCTCGGCAGGGACCGCCTCGGAGACGACGTCAGCATCGACGGCCTCGGCGATCTCGGCGGGGTTTTCGGCTTCGCCGGCAACCGAAGCCTGCGCGTCGTCGTTGCCACCACTGGCCTTCGCCCGGCCACGTCCGCGCTTGCGCCGCCGGTTGCGGCCGCGCTGTTCTTCCTCGTCGTCGTTGTCCTCGTCCTCCGCTTCGGCGGCCTCTTCCTCGGCGCGCAGCAGAGCCTGACGGTCGGCGACAGGGATCTGGTAATAGTCGGGATGGATTTCGCTGAAGGCGAGGAAACCGTGGCGGTTTCCGCCATATTCGACGAATGCCGCCTGAAGGGACGGTTCGACGCGCGTGACGCGCGCGAGATAGATATTTCCCCTTAGCTGCTTCTTGTCCTGTGATTCGAAATCGAATTCTTCAATACGATTACCGCGTGTGACGACAACTCTCGTTTCCTCCGGGTGGGAGGCGTCTATAAGCATTTTGTTGGCCATTATGCCTTTTCTCCCCGGCCACCAAAGCGCAGCGAACCGGCGCCTGTGCGCGCCGGTTCCGCTCTGCGGTATATGGATGGCTGGATAAATGCAGGTCCGTCAGGTGAC
Source organism: Rhizobiaceae bacterium (assembly GCA_023953775.1). Lineage (GTDB taxonomy): Bacteria > Pseudomonadota > Alphaproteobacteria > Rhizobiales > Rhizobiaceae > JAMLJD01. The sequence goes on from JAMLJD010000003.1 coordinate 113,361, forward strand.
ACCGCGCGCGAGACAGCCCGCCCGCGGCCAAGAAGGCGCGGGGGTTCCGGGACGTGTCCGATGCATTCGCGCTTGAAATCATTGCGTCATTCAACGGTTCCGTTTCAACCAAAGCCCGGCAAGCCGGACCAGCTCCTTGCTCTTGTCGAGCCGGCACGAAGCCAAGGCTCCGGCCGTTTTCCTCATACAAAGGGTTTCACGTTTCACGGAAACGCCTTGAAGAAATTCACAGGGACCGTTTCTTGCCCGCCGAAAAGCCGGAATCGGCACAACGATTTTCGACTTTTTGCGCCTCCCGAATCAGTCGGGGCGCACCGGTGGGGCATTGCGGTGACCCGCCGTCGCTTTTATGATTTGACAGTGTTGATGGCAACCCTGATTTGGATGCCGGCAAACTCGCCGCGCGACACGGCTGCCACCGAAAGGCTTGCTTAACCATAGGCGTCTACGAGTCGTTGGGTCCTGACCCTAGTCATCGAGCTCTCACGGGACGACAAGAAGACCGGAACAGAATGCGAAGACTCGCGACCGCCGCTTCGACCCGCATACCGATCCTCCGTTTCCTGGCGGTGTTCGCGACGGTGGTGCTGGCTGGTCTGTCGAGCCTGCCGCCTATAGGGGCGCATGCCGAGGCCGCGCCGCTGCTCGCCCACGCCTACAGGATGGCGGGCGATGCGCAGCGGACGCGGATCGTGCTGCATTTCGACCGCGACCCCGAGCCGCGCTTCTTTCTCCTGCGCAGCCCTTACCGGCTGGTGATCGACCTGCCGGCGACCAAATTCGTGATCGACCCCGACGAAACCAATGCGCGGGGCATGGTGACGAGCGTGCGCTACGGCCGCATGGGCGAGGACACGTCACGGCTCGTGCTGTCGCTGGATTGCCCCTTCGAAGTCGAAAACCTGCAGATCATCGAGAACGAGACGTCGCCCGGCTACCGGCTGGTCGCAGACATCGTCGCGACCTCGACCGACCGGTTCGACACGGCCCTTGCGGAACAGATCGCCTCGACCGGTTCGACCAAGGCGGCCGGCAAGGCCGACCGTCTCGGCAAGGCCGAGGATACCGGCAAGCCGTTCACGATCGTGATCGATCCCGGCCATGGCGGGATCGACGGCGGCGCGGAAGGCGTGTCCGGCATCGCCGAAAAAGAGATCACGCTGACATTCGCGACCGAATTGCAGAAGAAACTCAGCGAGACCGGCAAGTACCGGGTCTTCCTGACCCGCGACAGCGACGTCTTCCTGCGCCTCGACGAACGGGTGCGAATCGCGCGCCAGCACGAAGCCGACCTGTTCGTCTCCGTCCATGCGGACACGATCCGGCTGCGCGGCATCCGTGGCGCGACCGTCTATACGGTCTCCGACCGGGCCTCGGACGCCGAATCGGCCGCGACCGCGATGCGCGAAAACCTGTCCGACCAGCTTGCCGGCTTCGAGATCGAGGACGAGGACCACGCCGTCGCCGATATCCTGGCCGACCTGATCCGGCGCGAGACGCATTCGTTTTCGATGCGATTTGCGCGCTCGCTGATCGGCGAACTGTCCAACACGATCGAATTGATCAACAATCCGCATCGATTTGCGGGATTCCGCGTGCTAAAGGCGCCCGACGTTCCCTCGGTGCTGCTGGAACTCGGCTATCTGTCGAATGCCAAGGACGAGGAACAGCTTCGCAACCCGGAATGGCGAGGAAAGGCGATCGACAGCCTCGTTTCGGCGATCGAACTGTTCTCTGCGGACCGGGCGCGTCTCGGCGGGTGAGTGGCGGCCTGTTGCGGCGACGCAACATGGCGCTGGCGATTACGCGTAGCGGCGATCATTGCGGCGCTTGCCGCAATTTGCACACAACAAGGCGACAGGACTGACGCCATTGACGAAATGCGCCCGCGTCGGAGGACGAGGGCGGCGCCGGCAGGACGATCCGGCGAAGGACTGGAGTGGGCATGATCAGGCTTATCGGCTACTTTTTCGGCATCGGCACGGCATTCGCCCTGGTCGTGGCCGCGGGGCTCGCGCTTTACGTCGGCAACCTGACGAAAGACCTGCCCGACTACGAGGTGCTGGCCAAATACGAGCCGCCCGTGACGACGCGCGTTCACGCCGCCGACGGCGCGCTGATGGCCGAGTTCGCACGTGAGCGCCGCCTGTACATCCCGATCCAGGCCGTGCCCGACCGCGTCAAGGCGGCGTTCCTGTCGGCCGAGGACAAGAACTTCTACTCGCATCCCGGTATCGACGTCACCGGCCTGACCCGCGCCGTCGTCACCAATCTGAGGAACATGGGCAGCGGCCGCAGGCCGGTCGGCGCCTCGACGATCACGCAGCAGGTGGCGAAGAACTTCCTGCTGTCGTCGGACCAGACCTACGAGCGCAAGATCAAGGAGATGCTGCTCTCCTTCCGCATCGAGCAGGCCTATTCGAAGGACCGGATCCTCGAACTCTACCTGAACGAGATCTTCTTCGGTCTCGGCGCCTACGGCATCGCCGGCGCGGCGCTGACCTATTTCGACAAGTCGGTGAACGAGCTTACGCTCGCCGAGGCCGCCTATCTCGCGGCCTTGCCCAAGGGGCCGTCGAACTATCATCCGTTCCGCGAGACCGACCGCGCTATCGAGCGCCGCAACTGGGTCATCGACAACATGGTGGAGAACGGCTACGCGGACGCCGAGGAAGCCGCCAAGGCCAAGGCACAGCCGCTGGGCGTTACGCCGCGGCGTGGCGGAACCTACCTGTTCGCCGGCGAGTATTTCACCGAGGAGGTCCGCCGCCAGCTCATCGCCCGCTATGGCGAGGACGCGCTCTACGAGGGCGGCCTGTCGGTCCGCACGACGCTCAATCCAAAGCTTCAGCTGATCGCGCGCACCGCGCTGCAGAACGGCCTGATGCGCTACGACACGCTGCGCGGCTACCGCGGCCCGATCACCGAGATCGACGTTTCGGGCGACTGGGGCGTGCCGCTGGCCGAAGTCGATGCGCTGGGCGACGTCCCTGAATGGAAGGTGGCGGTCGTCCTGGGCGAGACGGAAGGCGGGCTCGAGATCGGCCTCAAGCCGGACCGCAAGGTTTCGGGCGAGATCGACAGCGAACGCAAGACCGGCGTGATCCTGACCGAGGACATGGACTGGGCGATGCGCTACCTGTCCGACGGCAAGTATCTGAAGGCGAAGACGCCCGGCGAGGTGCTGAAGCCCGGCGCGGCCGTCTATGTCGAGGCCAAGGCCGATGCGGATGGCCGCTGGATGCTGCGGCAGATCCCCAAGATCGGCGGCGCGATGGTGGCGATGGACCCGCATACCGGCCGCGTGCTGGCCATGGTCGGCGGCTTCTCCTACGCCAATTCCGAATTCAACCGCGCGACGCAGGCATATCGGCAGCCCGGTTCGTCGTTCAAGCCGTTCGTCTATTCGGCGGCACTCGACAACGGCTATACGCCGGCCTCGGTGGTGATGGACGCGCCGATCACCATCAAGATCGGCAACGACGTCTGGTCGCCGAAGAACTATGGCGGCAAGGCGGCCGGCCCGTCGACGCTGCGCATGGGCATCGAGCGCTCGCGCAACCTGATGACCGTGCGGCTGGCCCGCGACATGGGCATGAACCTGGTCGCCGAATATGCCGAGCGCTTCGGCGTCTACGACAAGATGCTGCCGGTGCTGGCGATGTCGCTGGGTTCCGGCGAGACGACGGTGATGCGCATGGTTTCGGCCTATGCGGTGATGGCCAACGGCGGCAAGCAGATCAAGCCGTCGCTGATCGACAGGATCCAGGACCGCTACGGCAAGACCGTGTTCAAGCATGACGAGCGCGGCTGCGAGGGCTGCGTGGCGGATCGCTGGATGGGGCAGGCCGAGCCGGAGCTGATCGACAATTCCGAGCAGGTGCTCGATCCGATGACCGCCTACCAGATCACCTCGATGATGGAAGGCGTGGTGACGCGCGGCACCGCGACGACGGTCGCCGAACTCGGCCGCCCGATCGCCGGCAAGACCGGGACGACCAACGACGAGAAGGACGTGTGGTTCGTCGGATACACGCCCAACCTCGTGGTCGGCGTCTATATGGGCTACGACCAGCCCAAGCCGCTCGGCCGCGGCTCGACGGGCGGCGGGCTTGCGGCGCCGGTGTTCAAGGAGTTCATGGCCAAGGCGCTGGACGGCGTGCGGCCGGTCGAATTCCAGGTGCCCGAGGGCATGAAGCTGATCCCGATCGACCGCAAGACCGGCATGCGCGCCGAAGCCGGCCAGCCGGGCGTGATCATGGAAGCCTTCAAGCCCGGCACGGGACCCGCCGACAGCTACTGGGTCATCGGCATGGACGACATCGAGTATTCGGAGCGGGCCAACCAGATATCGCCCGGCGCCAGCCGCGCCATCACTTCCGGCTCGGGCGGGCTCTACTAGCCTTTGACAATATGTTTGCCGGACGGCCGCCTTTCGGGGCGGTCGTTTCGCTTTACAGGCCCGGACCGCGAAACTATGGTCCGCGCCGAATTCGACCCTCACCAGCAGATGGATCCCGATGCGCAACGAAACCGCCAATCTCGTCGACGAAATCAAGCAGGCCATAAGCCTGCTGAGGAGGCATCTTTGACTGGGATCAGGCGGTAAAGCGGCTCGACTACCTGAACATGCGGGCGGAGGATTCGGACCTCTGGAACGACCCGCAGGAAGCGCAGAAGATGATGCGCGAGCGCCAGGGCCTCGAGGACAACATCAAGGGCATAGAAGGCCTGCAGCGCGCGCTCGACGACAATGTCGGGCTGATCGAGCTCGGCGAGGAGGAGGGCGACGATCAGGTTGTCGAGGAGGCCGAGGCGGCGATCCGCTCGCTGCGCGGCGAAGTTTCGGCGCGGCAGATCGAGACGCTGCTATCGGGCGAGGCGGATTCGAACGACACCTATCTCGAGGTGCATGCCGGCGCCGGCGGCACGGAGAGCCAGGACTGGGCCAACATGCTCCTGCGCATGTACACGCGCTGGGCCGAGCGGCGCGGCATGAAGGTCGAGGTGCTGGAAATGCACGACGGCGAGGAGGCGGGGATCAAGTCCGCCACGCTGCTCGTGAAGGGCCACAACGCCTATGGCTGGCTGAAGACCGAGTCGGGCGTCCACCGGCTGGTGCGTATCTCGCCCTTCGACAGCAACGCAAGGCGCCACACCTCGTTCGCCAGCATCTGGGTCTATCCGGTGATTGACGATTCGATCGAGATCGACGTTTCGGAGGCCGATGTGCGCATCGACACCTACCGCGCGTCCGGCGCCGGCGGGCAGCACGTCAACACGACCGATTCGGCGGTGCGCATCACGCATATCGCGTCCGGGATCGTGGTCGCCTGCCAGAAGGAGCGTTCACAGCACAAGAACCGCGCCACGGCGTGGGACATGCTGCGCTCACGGCTGTACGAGGAAGAGCTCAAGAAGCGCGAGGAGGCGGCCAATGCCACCGAGGCGAGCAAGACCGACATCGGCTGGGGACACCAGATCCGATCCTACGTGCTGCAGCCCTACCAGCTCGTGAAGGATCTGCGGACCGGGGTCGAAAGCACCAGTCCGCAGAGCGTGCTCGACGGCGACCTCGACGATTTCATGCAGGCCGCACTGTCGGCGCGCATCGAGGGTGGAGATTCGCAGCCGGTCGCCGACCTGGAGTAGAAGGCGCGGTCAGAACGGATTCTGACCTTTCGTTGGCAGCCTGTAGACCCGGGACGTTGCTGCTCTGGATTCGGGGTTCCGCTGCGCGTCCCCGGAATGACGGAAGGAAGTATGACCGGCGGCTACTCCAGCACCGGGCCGCCATCCCCGTCTGTACGCATTAAAGCAGCGTGTTGATCTTCTTGCCGATCTTGAGGAAGCGGAGCGGGTTCACCGCGTCGCCGTTGCGCCGGACCTCGTAGTGGAGGTGCGGGCCGGTGGAGCGGCCGCTGGAGCCGACGCGGCCGACCTTCGAGCCGCGCTGGACCTTCTGGCCGACCTTGACGCCGATCTTGCTCATATGCGCGTAGCGCGTCGAGAAGCCGTTGCCGTGGTCGATCTCGACCATGCGGCCGTAGCCGCCGTTCCAGCCGGCTTTCGTCACGACGCCCGGCGCGGTCGCGGTGACCGGGGTGCCGCTGATGGCGCGGAAATCGATGCCCGAATGAAAGGCCGGCCTGCCGAGGATGGGATCGCGGCGGTTGCCGAAGCTGCTCGAGATCGAGGTGCCGGGGGCAGGGTTTTCCAGCGGCAGGCGTGCGGCGACCTTCTTCACCGCCTCGAGCTTTTCCAGCGCGATGTCGAGGTCACGGACCCGCTCCTCGAACAGCACCGGCTTTTCGGCCGCAACCAGCGGGCCGCCGATGCTTTCCTTGCCGTAGTCGGCGTCGATCTTCAGTCCCGCATCCTCGAGCGTGTCGGCGATCATGTCGGCGGTCTGGTAGGCGTTCTGCGCCATCGTATCGATGCGGCGGATCTGCTCGGTCTCGATCGAGCGCAGCGACTGGTTGATGGCGACGAACAGGCGGTCGGCCTTGTCGGCGGCCGTCGGCGCATCGGCCAGGCCCTCGCGCATGTTCCAGAAATTGGAGTGCTTCTGCGAGGCAAAGGCGTTGCTGGCGAACAGCGCCAGTTTCGAGGCGTTCGAATCGAGGCCAAGGCCGAGCCCGGCACGGATTTCAGGTTTTTCTTCCGGCACGGGCGCGGTGGCGGGGAGGGCGCCGCTTGCGCGGTCTATCATCGGTCCGATGCGGCCGTGACGCTGGCTGAGCTGCGTCTGGCGTTCGATCAGCTCGGTGACCTTCTTCTCCATCAGCTGCTGGTCGAGCAGCTGCCGGCTGGTGATGCGGTCGACCTGCGACCTCAGCGCCGAAATGCGGTCCTCGTAGGATTGCTGCATCCGGGCCTGTCGCGCCGACGCCGCGCCGATCAGGTCGTCGCGCAGCACGAGATAGGAGGTCGCGAGCAGATAGCCGATGGCGATGGCCGACAGGACCGAGCCGACAAGCGCGGCCATCCAGGGCCGGATGGTGAAATGACGAATGTCGTCGCCGCGGGCGATGATCACGGTATGCGGTTCGCTCCGCTTTCCAAAGACGGGGTTCTGGCGTTGCGCAGTCACGAGGATGCCATTCCGTTCGAGGTCGATATCTGACCCGGAATTACACATCGTTAGGGTTAACAAAGCTTTGAGCCGGCCGCATCGGTGCGGCAGAACCGTGCGATCGCATCATTTCATGCAATGAAGCCGGCCGGCAGCGCATGGCCGGCCGCTTCGAGCCGCACATAACGCGCCAGGGGAAGGGGTGCGTTCAGGCCGCCTTCACCGCCGCCAGAACCTCGTCGGCGTGGCCGGGGACCTTCACCTTCGGCCAGATACGCACGATCCTGCCGTCGGGGCCGATCAGCACCGTGGTCCGCTCGACGCCCATATATTTGCGCCCGTACATACTTTTTTCGACCCATACTCCGTAGGCTTCGAGCGCGGTCTTGTCCTCGTCGGAGACGAGGGGAACGGTCAGGTCGTGCTTGGCCTTGAACTTGTCGTGACTGCGCGCACTGTCGGGCGAAATGCCGATGACGGTGGCGCCCGCCTTTTCGAATTCGGGGCGCAGCCGGGAGAAGTCGATCGATTCGGCGGTGCAGCCGCTCGTGTCGTCCTTCGGGTAGAAGAACAGCACGACGGGTTTGCCGCGCAAGGCGGAGAGCCGCATGGTCCCGCCGCCGTCGGTCGGCAGATCAAAATCCGGTGCTTCGTCGCCGATATTCAGTTCGCTCATGACGCTGCCCTGTTTTCGCCTCTATAGAAGTGTGGGGAGATATAATGCGACAGATGGATTCGTCCATCGCGCAGACCTCCGTGTACACAGGAACAGGCTGGAGATTGGGAAGGCACTTTCCAAAACACGAGAAGATTCGGTTCCGCCGTGAGGAGCGCGCAGCACTCCATGGTATGCCGTCGGCAACCGAAATGCCTCCGGTCGCGCTCGCGCACGGCCCGTCGCACCGACTCGTGCTTCTGGCGCTGAAACTCCTGGCGGTCGTCGCCGTTCTCGTCATCGTGGGTGCCGGGCTCGTCTATCCGCTGGCAGTTGCCGGCCTCGGCTCCGAGCAGTTGCGCAGCCGCGCCGAGGCAATGATCTCGACGCTGACCGGCGAGGACATACGGGCCGAGATCGGAAAGACCAGCCTGTCGCTGGATCGATCGCTGTTCATCGGTTTCGAGGTCGAGGATGTGAGCGCCGTGCGGCGCGCGTCGGGGACCCCGGTGCTGGAAGCCGGCAGCATCACCTTCGGCGTCGAACTTCTGCCGCTTCTCACCGGGTCGGTGGTGCTCGGCAATGCGCGTATCGCCGACGCCTCCTTCGATCTCGACGCTATCCCCGCCCAGGGAACGGGGTCGTGGGATGACGGGCTCACCAATCCGGACGGGCTGATCGACCCCGGGCGTGTCATCGACGCGATCTTCGCCGGCGCGCAACAAGCCTTCCGGGTGGTCGACGAACGCGAGACGAGCGTCTTCGAACTGGAGAACATCGCGTTCATGAGGACCGGCGAGGGCGGCGATCCGATCGCGATCAGTCATGCGGCGTTCTCGAAGACCGGCCATGATACGCTGGCGCTCGACGCCGACATCTCGCTGGAGCGCCGCATCGTCCACGTGGAAGGGACCGCGCGGCGCCAGGACGGCCGGATCGACGATCTCGCACTGACGGTCGACCTGCCGCAGGGCGACATCGATGCCGCCGAAACGGCACCGCTTCTCGTCGATGGCGCCGCGACCATCCGGCTCAACGGAAGAGAGACGACGCGCGAGCGCCTCATCGACGCCGAAGTGTCGCTGACCGACGCGCGGCTGCGGACCGGAGACGACGAGACGCTGGCGGGCTCGGTCTCGCTCATGCTGTCGGCAACCAATCTGGAAGATCAGATCCAGATCGGCGCGTCCCATGTCGCAGTCGGCCGCTCGCGGGTCGACTTCAGCGGCGTCGCCGGAACGATAGCCCCGGACCATGAGCGCGGACGCGCCGAAACCTACGGTGTCGAACTCGTGAGCCGGCGTGCGACGGTCGCCCCGGAGGACTCGCCCGAGCCGGCCCTGTCGGCAACCGGACGCCTGATCCTTTCCTACGAACCGGCGACACGAAAACTCCACGTGGATTCCATCGAGATCTATACCGGGTCCGGCGAGGCGATCGGCAAGGCGGTGATGGATTTCACCGATACGAGCAGCCCGGGGCTGACGCTGGCGCTTTCCGTTCCCGCGATGCCGATCGCGCATGCGAAACAGCTCTGGCCGGTCTTTTCCGCGCCGAGCGCGCGGCGCTGGGTGATGTCCAACGTCTTCGGCGGCATGGTGCGCGACAGCAGCCTCAACATCGACCTCGCGCCCGGCAGGATGACCGACGACCTGCCGATGGCCGCCGGGGAGGGGTTCGGGCAATTCAACCTCGAGGGCGCCCGTTTCGACGTGGCCGGCAAGATACCGGCCGTTCGCGACGCGATCGCGACGGTGGATTTCCGCGGGACGGATGTCGACATTTCGCTGACCTCTGGCACGGCCTATCTGAACGGCGGGCGCAGTGTCGCTGCCGGGCCCGGAACCTTCGCGATCCGGAATTCGCACCGCTCGCCGGTGATCGGGAAGCTCGAACTCGACGTGGCGGGGGATGCCGACGCGATCGTCGAACTTGCCGGCTACGAGCCGATCGACGCCTCGCGGTTCATCGAATTGGGGCCGGGTTCCTTCGCCGGAGCCGTGAACGGGCATGTGTCGGCCAGCATCCCGCTGGAAGCGGATGTCGAGTCCGAGGATATCGGCTGGCGCGTCGACCTCGCCTATGACGACCTCGAGATCGACAAGCCGATCGCCGGACAGATGGTCTCGGCCGCCACCGGCACAATCGTGATCGACCCGGAGCGCGCGGTGATCGCAGCGAGCGCCAGGCTCAACGGCATTCCGGCCGACCTGGCGATCGTCGAGCCCTTCGACGGCGACGAGGCCAAGCGCGAGCGCAAGATCGACCTCATTCTCGACGACAAGGCGCGTAAGGAACTGTTCCCGGGGCTGGAGGACATCGTGGCGGGCCCGGTCACCGTGGCGGTCGACACGCTCGACGACGGCCGCCAGGCGGTCGTTGCCGACGCCTCGCGGGCGGTGCTGTCCATTCCCTGGATCGGCTGGGAAAAAGGCGCCGGCGTGCCGGCGACCGTCACCTTCACGATGCGCGAGGACGACAACACGACGCTGCTGGCGGATTTCACGCTGAAGGGCGAGAGCTTCCAGGTCAAGGGCGACGTGCTGCTCGACGGCGATGCCGGGTTCAAAAGCGCCGATTTTACAGAGGTGCGGCTCAACAGGGGCGATGACGTGTCGGCGAAGATCGTGCGCTCGGGCCGCGGCTTCAACGTCACCATTCGCGGCAAGAGCTTCGACGGACGGTCGCTGATCAAGCTCTACGGCGCGGACGGAGACGGCGACAGCACCGGCGGCGGCACCGCGATTGCCCTCGACGCGAAGGTCGACCGGCTGTCGGGCTTCGGCGGCGAGACGATGTCCGGCGTGGTGATCACCTATGAGGGCGACGGTTCGAGGGCGGCCTCGGTCGCCATACAGGCGAACACCACCAGCGGCACGCCGGTCACCGTGAGCGACCGGCCGGAAGCCGACAGGCGGGTGGTGCGGCTGTCCTCGACCGATGCCGGCGCGGTGCTGCGGTTTCTCGACCTCTACGAGCATATGCGGGGCGGCACGATCGATGTGGTACTGGCCGGGAAGGGTGGCGGCCTCGCCGGCCAGATCGACGCGCGCAACTTCATCATCGAGAATGAACCGCGGCTCAAATCGCTGGTCGCGGCCGCGCCGGCGCCGAACCAGCCTTCGCTCAACCAGGCGGCGAAACGGCAGATCAACACCAGCCGCGCGCGTTTCGACCGGGCGTTCGCGATGGTCGACAAGAGCCCGAACGCGCTGCGCCTCGAGCGCGGGGTGATACGCGGCGCGGAGATCGGCGCCACCTTCCAGGGAATGCTCTACGACGCCAACGGCCGCATCTCGATGACCGGCACGTTCATGCCCGCCTACGGCATCAACCGGATGTTCGGCGAGATACCGCTGATCGGCCAGATCCTCGGCAACGGGCGCGAGCGCGGCCTGTTCGGCATCACCTACAAGCTGACCGGCGACGCGAAGAACCCGCAATTGCAGGTCAACCCGATCTCGGCCATCGCGCCGGGCATCTTCCGCTCGATCTTCGAATTCCGGTAGGTCGCTATTCCGGCCGCACCAGAACGTGCTTCTTCTTGCCGACCGACAGCTTCGCCACGCCATCCGAGGTCACGTCGCCGGGTGTCACCATGCGCCGCTCGTCGGCGACCTGCTCGTCGTTCAAACGTACGGCGCCACCCTGGACGTGGCGCCTTGCCTCGCCGTTTGACCCGGCGAGCCCGGCCTTGACGATCAGCGACAAGAGGCCGATGCCCTGATCGAGCTCGGTCCGGGCGACGGTGATGGTCGGCAGGCTTTCGGCGAGCGCGCCTTCCTCGAAGGTCTTGCGCGCGGTCTCCGCCGCATGGTCGGCGGCGGCGCGGCCGTGCAGCATGGCGGTGATCTCGGTGGCGAGCACCTTCTTCGCCTCGTTGATTTCCGCCCCGCCGAGTGCTTCCAGCCGTTTCACCTCTTCCATCGGCATGGTGGTGTAGAGCCGGAGGAAGCGGCCGACATCGGCGTCCTCGGTGTTGCGCCAGTACTGCCAGAAATCGTAGACGCTCAGCATCTCGTCAGACAGCCAGACCGCGCCGGAGGCCGTCTTGCCCATCTTGGCGCCCGACGAGGTCGTGAGCAGCGGCGAGGTCAGCGCGTAGAGCTGCGGCGTGCCCATGCGGTGGCCGAGATCGATGCCGTTGACGATGTTGCCCCACTGGTCCGAACCGCCCATCTGCAGCCGGCAGCCGGTGCGGCGGCTCAGCTCAACGAAGTCGTAGGCCTGCAGGATCATGTAGTTGAATTCGAGGAAGGACAGCGACTGCTCGCGGTCGAGCCGCAGCTTGACCGAATCGAAGGAGAGCATGCGGTTGACCGAGAAGTGGCGGCCGACGTCGCGCAGGAAATTGACGTAGTTGATGCCCATCAGCCAGTCGGCATTGTTGATCATCAGCGCATCGCGCGGGCCGTCTCCGAAGGTCAGGTAGGGCGCGAAATTGCGCTTTATGCCTTCGAGATTGGCGTCGATGTCGGCCGGGGTGAGCAGCTTGCGCGCCTCGTCCTTGAAGGAGGGATCGCCGATCATCGAGGTGCCGCCGCCCATCAGAGCGATCGGCTGGTGGCCGGTCTGCTGCAGCCAGTGCAGCATCATGATCTGGATCAGCGATCCGGCATGCAGGCTCTTCGCCGTCGCGTCGAAGCCGATATAGGCCGTCACCGTCTCCGTGCGGAACAGGTCGTCGAGACCGCTCTCGTCGGAAATCTGGTGGATGAAGCCGCGTTCGGACAGGACGCGCAGGAAATCGGATTTGAAGCCGGACATGATCGCTGCTTTCGGTGGACGGGCTTGCGCGGCAAACGCCGTGGCAAGTCGGGATGCGGGCGTTTAGCATCGCGGCACCCGGAATCACAAGGACCAAGCATGTCATGAAGCCCGTCACGGCGATCGGACTGATGAGCGGCACCTCGATGGACGGCATCGACCTGGCGGTGCTGACCACCGACGGCGAGGCCCTCGTCGAGCGCGGGCCATCGCATTTCGTGCCCTACGAGGCGGCGTTCCGGCGGCGGCTGGAGGCGGCGCTGGAGACCGCCAAGGCGATCGGGGACCGGACCGAGCGGCCCGGCGATCTGGCGGCCGTGGAGGACGAGGTGTCGCGGCGGCACGCCGTGGCCGTCAACGCATTCGCCGGCCGGCTGGCCGCGCAGGGTATCGTGCCGGAACTGATCGGCTTCCACGGCCAGACGGTGCTGCATCGGCCGGAGGACGCGCTGACGGTCCAACTCGGCAAGGGCGACATCGTCGCGCGCGAGACGCGGCTTGCGACGGTCTACGACATGCGCGCCAACGACATGGCGCATGGGGGCCAGGGCGCGCCGCTGGTGCCGGCCTATCACGCGGCGCTGGCGCGGCAGCTTGCCGAGGAGTTCGCGGGCCTGTTCCCTGTCGCCTTCGTCAATATCGGCGGCATCGCCAACATCAGCTACATCGCGCGCGAGGGCGACCCGATCGCCTTCGACACCGGCCCCGGCAACGCGCTGATCGACCAGTGGGTGGCGGGCGAGGGCGGCATTCCCTTCGACGCCGACGGCATGGTCGCCTCGGAGGGCGGCGTCGCGGGAGGCGTGGTGGCGACCTATCTGGAGAACCCTTATTTCGAGAAGGCGGGTCCGAAGTCGCTCGACCGCGGCGACTTCACGCTCGAGCCCGCGCGCGGCCTAGACCTTGCCGACGGCGCGCGGACGCTGGCGGCGGTGTCGGCGGAATCGATCCTCAAGGCGGTGGAGCACCTGCCCGAGATGCCGGCGCTGTGGATCGTATGCGGCGGAGGGCGGAAGAACCCGCACATCATGCAGGATCTGGAGGCCGGCGCGCAGAAGCAGGGAAGCCGCGTCGTGTCGGCCGAGGCGGCCGGGTTCGACGGCGATGCGATGGAGGCCGAGGCCTGGGCCTATCTCGCGGTGAGGTCGGTCAAGGGCCTGCCGCTGACCTTCCCGACGACGACGGGCTGCCGGGAAGCGGTCACGGGCGGCGTGCTGGCGGCGGCGCCATCCTGACGAACGCGGTCAGCCGGTGATGCCGCCATAGTCGCGGACGAGGCCGGCCATCGTCGCATCGCCATGCTCGGCCTCGAGGCCGGACGCGACGCCGGCGCGGTCGGCGACGGGGCGGTTCTGCGACACCTTCCACTTGCCGTCGAGGGCGGCGATCTCGATCTCGACGCCGACGATGCCGCGGATCTGGGCTTCGATGAAGCGCTCGGGCGCGTCGCCGACCTGCCACGGCTCGGCGCGGGCCTGTTCATGGGAACGGGTGAGGTCGGCGATCTGGCGGGCGATCCAGTCGGGATCGTCCATGACGCGGGCGCGGCCGCGCGCCTCGACGACGGCGTAGTTCCAGGTCGGCACGACCTTGCCGTGCTCGGCCTTGGAGGCATACCAGGACGGCGAGACATAAGCATCCGAACCGCGGAAGACCGCGAGGACCGGTGTATCCGGGTCTTCGGCCAAAGCGCGCCACTGGCCGTTGGCGCGAGCCATGTGCAGCCTGAGCGTGCCGAACGCGCCGCGGTCGGCGTCGAGCAGGAAGGGGATCGGATTGGCGACCGGCCCGTCGGGGCCGTTCGAGACGAGCAGGCCGAGCGGGTGGGCGCGGATCAGGCCATGCAGCACGTCGCGCCGGGTCTCGCGGAAATGCGGCGGCTGGTACATGGGAGCCTCCGCGACGCCGTCAGCGCAGCCGCTTGGGCCGGGCTTCGGCGAGCTCGCCGTTCAGCCGCCGGTCGAGATAGTCGGCGCACTCGTCCAGAAGCTCGTCGGCATGGTCGGTGAAGAAGTGATTGGCGCCGGGCATCGTCTTCTGGGTGATGGTGATGCCCTTTTGCGACTGCAGCTTGTCGACAAGCCCCTGGACGTCCTTGGCGGGCGCGACCTTGTCGGCCTCGCCGTGGATAATCAGGCCCGAAGAGGGGCAGGGCGCCAGGAACGAGAAGTCGTAAATGTTGGGCTGCGGGGCGATCGAGATGAAGCCCTCGATCTCGGGGCGGCGCATCAGGAGCTGCATGCCGATCCATGCGCCGAAGGAATAGCCGGCCACCCAGCAGCTCTTGGAATCGGGATGCAGCGACTGGACCCAGTCGAGCGCGGCTGCGGCGTCCGACAGTTCGCCGGTGCCGTGGTCGAACTCGCCCTGGCTGCGGCCGATGCTGCGGAAGTTGAAACGGAGCGTGGTGAAGCCGCGCTTCTGGAACATGTAGAAGAGGTCGTAGATGATCTTGTTGTTCATCGTGCCCCCGAATTGCGGGTGCGGATGAAGCACGATGGCGATCGGCGCGCTTTTCTCCTTGGAAGGCTGATAACGGCCTTCCAGGCGTCCGGCGGGACCGGTGAAGATGACCTCGGGCATGACATACTCCAGTTGATCGCGAGCCGACCGTGGCGACCGGCTCGGCGAAATGGTCTGCGGCCTTGACGCGGCGCGACCGGCTCCATAGAAGCTAGTTTAGAACTGTTCAAAACTGGCTGGCTGAAGGCCGCCGGGCAAGGCGCGTAAATAGGACGGCTCGCCTTGAATTATCAAGGAAATAAAGCCGTGCTCGCGCGAATCGGGCAACAAACGGACTGATAACGCGAAAATGAGCCATCCGAGGGTCTATTTCGACTGCAATGCGAGTGCGCCGCTGTTGCCGGCCGCACGCGCGGCGATGGTCGATGCGCTGGACCTCACCGGCAACGCGTCGTCCGTTCACGGCGAAGGCCGGGAGGCGCGCAGGCGTGTCGAACAGGCGCGGCGCGAGGTCGCCGGACTGGCCGGCGCGAACCCCGAACATGTGATTTTCACCTCCGGCGCCTCCGAGGCCGCCACGACGCTGCTGACGCCGGACTGGCGCATGGGCCGCAGCGCCCTGATGCTCGGCAGGCTGATCGTTTCGGCGGCCGACCATCCCTGCATCCTCGGCGGCGGGCATTTTCCGCGCGACCGCGTGTCGGTGATCGGGGTCGATGCCGACGGCATCGTCGACCTTGCCGCGTTGCGGCATGCGCTGGATGCGCATGATCGCGACGACGGCACGCCGCTCGTCGCCATCCACCACGCCAACAACGAGACCGGTGTGATCCAGCCGGTCGCCGAGATCGGAGCGGCGGTCAAGGCCGCAGGCGGCCTGTTCGTGGTCGATTCCGTGCAGGCGGCCGGCCGGATTCCCCTCGATATTTCAAGCCTCAGCGCGGATTTCCTGATCCTGTCGTCGCACAAGATCGGCGGACCGCAGGGGGCTGGCGCGATCGTCGGTGCGAGCGATCTTGTGATGCCGGCACCGCTGCTGCGCGGCGGCGGCCAGGAGAAGGGCCACCGCGCCGGCACGGAAAACGTCGCCGCGCTGGCCGGTTTCGGCGCGGCGGCGCGGATCGCCGCCACGGAAGGGTTGGCGCAAACCGATCGCGTGCGCGCATTGCGGGATGCCGTCGAGGAGGTCGTGACGCGCCACGCGCCCGATGTGGCGTTTTTTGGCCGGAATGCAGCGCGGCTCTGCAATACGAGCTGTTTCGCGCTGCCCGGCCTCAAGGCGGAGACCGCGCAGATCGCCTTCGATCTGGCCGGCATCGCGCTGTCGTCGGGGTCGGCCTGTTCGTCGGGGCGGATCGGACCCAGCCACGTGCTGGAGGCGATGGGCCGCGGCGAGGATGCGTCGGCGCTGCGCGTCTCGATCGGGCCGGGCAACAGCGATGCCGACGTGGCGGCGTTCGAAGCGGCGCTCGGGACGATCATCGGGCGGCTGCGCTCGAAGCCGCGCGCGGCGTAGTGACCAGCGAAAAAATGCCCGTGGCCGGGTGAATTCGCTGACCGTGCGTATTACATAGGGCACAAGCCGCGAGAGGCGGTGCCAGAGTTTGAAAACTGCCGGGCCTTGAACCCGGCAAGGATGGAGAACGCTGATGCCTGCGGTGCAGGAGACCATCGAGCAGGTCCGCAAGATCGATGTGGACCAGTACAAATACGGCTTCGAGACGCTCATCGAGAGCGACAAGGCGCCGAAAGGGCTCAACGAAGACATCATTCGCTTCATCTCGGCCAAGAAGGACGAGCCGGAGTGGATGCTGGAATGGAGGCTCGGCGCCTATCGGCGCTGGCTGACCATGGACGAGCCGACCTGGGCGCGCGTCGACTATCCCAAGATCGACTTCCAGGACATCTACTATTACGCCGCGCCAAAGAGCTTCAACGCGCCGAAGTCGCTCGACGAGGTCGATCCCGAACTGCTGAGGACCTACGAGAAGCTCGGCATTCCGCTGAAGGAGCAGGAAATCCTCGCCGGCGTGCGCAAGCAGGGCGAGCCGAGCGATCTCGACGGCGAGGCGAACGACAACGTCTACAATTCCGGCCGCGTCGCGGTCGACGCGGTGTTCGATTCGGTCTCGGTCGTGACGACCTTCAAGAAGGAGCTCGCCAAGGCGGGTGTCATCTTCTGCTCGATCTCCGAGGCGATCCGCGAGCATCCCGACCTCGTGAAGAAGTATCTCGGCTCGGTGGTTCCGACGAGCGACAACTACTATGCAACGCTGAATTCGGCCGTGTTCACCGACGGGTCGTTCGTGTTCGTGCCCAAGGGCGTGCGCTGCCCGATGGAGCTGTCGACCTATTTCCGCATCAACGAGAAGAACACCGGCCAGTTCGAGCGCACGCTGATCATCGCCGAGGAGGGGGCCTACGTCTCCTATCTCGAAGGCTGCACGGCGCCGCAGCGCGACGAGAACCAGCTTCACGCCGCGGTCGTCGAACTGATCGCGCTGGACGATGCCGAGATCAAATATTCGACGGTCCAGAACTGGTATCCCGGCGACGCCGAGGGCAAGGGCGGGATCTACAATTTCGTCACCAAGCGCGGCGACTGCCGCGGCGACCGCTCCAAGATCTCGTGGACCCAGGTCGAGACCGGCTCGGCGATCACCTGGAAATATCCGTCCTGCATCCTGCGCGGCGACGACAGCCGCGGCGAGTTCTACTCGATCGCGGTGTCGAACGGCTACCAGCAGATCGATTCCGGCACCAAGATGATCCATCTCGGCAAGAACACGTCGAGCCGCATCATCTCGAAGGGCATCTCGGCCGGCAATTCGAACAACACCTATCGCGGCCAGGTCTCGGCGCACCGCAAGGCGACCAACGCGCGCAATTTCACGCAGTGCGATTCGCTGTTGATCGGCAATGACTGCGGCGCGCATACGGTGCCCTATATCGAGGCCAAGAACGCGACGGCGCAGTTCGAGCACGAGGCGACCACGTCGAAGATCTCCGAGGACCAGCTCTTCTACGTGATGCAGCGCGGCATTCCGGAGGAGGAGGCGATCGCGCTGATCGTCAACGGCTTCGTCAAGGATGTCATCCAGGAACTGCCGATGGAGTTCGCTGTCGAGGCGCAGAAGCTGATCGGCATTTCGCTCGAAGGCAGTGTGGGGTAGCGACGATGGATCCTGTGACGCTGACGTTTTACGCCGCGGTCTGCGGGCTGCTCTCGGCTTTTGCGCCGGACAAGGCCGGACGCGTGCCGCGTTTCGCGATCGGGGTCGCCGTCGGCCTCGTGGCGGCCGGCCTCCTGCCTGTGGCACGACGCGTGCTGGGGATCTGAGACGGGAAGACTTTGAATGCGGCGGCGGCTCCCGCCGGGCAACCGGCCCGGGGAGCAGGCCTGCCGGACAGGGAAACGAGAAGACGATGCTTGAAATCAAGAACCTGCATGCCCGGATCGCCGAGGACGGCACCGAGATCATCCGCGGCCTCAACCTGACCGTGAAGGCAGGCGAGGTGGCGGCAATCATGGGGCCGAACGGCTCCGGCAAGTCGACACTGTCCTATATCCTCGCGGGCCGCGAGGACTACGAGGTGACCGAAGGCGACATCCTCTACAATGGCGAGTCCATTCTCGAGATGGATCCGGCCGAGCGCGCCGCCGCGGGCATCTTCCTCGCCTTCCAGTATCCGCTGGAGATCCCAGGCGTGGCGACGATGGAGTTCCTCAAGGTCGCGATCAACGCGCAGCGCAAGGCGCGGGGCGAGGAGGAGCTGAAGATCCCCGAAATGCTGAAGCGCGTCCGCGAGGCCGCGGCGTCGCTGGACATGGACATGGCGATGCTGAAGCGCCCGCTCAATGTCGGCTTTTCGGGCGGCGAGAAGAAGCGTGCCGAGATCCTGCAGATGAAGCTGCTGGAGCCGAAGCTGTGCGTGCTGGACGAGACGGATTCCGGTCTCGACATCGACGCGCTGCGCATCGTGGCCGACGGCGTCAATGCGCTGCGCTCGCCGGATCGCGCGATGGTCGTCATCACTCACTACCAGCGCCTGCTCGACCATATCGTGCCCGACACGGTGCACGTGCTTTACCGCGGCCAGATCGTGAAGTCGGGCGACAAGGCGCTGGCCCAGGACCTCGAGAAGAACGGCTATGCCGGCATCATCGAAGAGGCGGCCTAGGTGGACGCGATGAACATGCATGCCCAGCAGCCGCAACTGACGCCCGCCGAGACCGCGCTGGTCGACGGTTTTCACGACCGTGCGTCGCATCTGCCCGGCGACGGGGCGGTCGTGGTCAAGCGCGACGACGCGGTGGAGCTTCTCAAGTCCGGACTGCCGAACCGCAAGGTCGAGGCCTGGCACTACACCGACCTGCGCCGCCTTCTGAGCAGCGTTCCGGCATATGATCCGAGCGCGGCCCCGAATGCGATCGCGCCGCTGGTCGACGGTTCGGCCGCGCTGGCGGTCCTGAACGGCGTTGCCGGCGAGGCCCCGGAGATCGAGGGCGTGTCGATCACGCCCTTGCGCGATGCCCTCGCTGACGGCAAGGCGGCGAAGCTTCTCGGCGCGCTCGACCGGGACGACATGGTCGGCCTCATCAACGGCGCGTTCGTGTCGGACGGATATCTGCTCGAGGTGGCGGACGATGCCGAGCTGGCAGCGCCGATCGAGTTGCAGAACATCCATGATGGCGGCCAGGTGCACAGCCGCTTCGCCGTGTCGGCGGGCGCGGGGTCGAAGGCGGTGTTCATCGAGCGCCAGACAGGCGATTGCGAGGCACTGGTGTCGTCGGTATCGCATCTCGACGTCGGCGACGGCGCCGAGATCGTGTGGATCATCGTTCAGGAGCAGGCGGCCGACGTTTCCCATCTCGGGCAGATGCGGCTTTCGATCGGCAAGGATGCGAAGCTCTCGGTGTTCATCCTCAATGCCGGTGGGCGGCTGGTGCGGCAGGAAATCCGCGCTGTCGCCGGCGGCAGCGGCTCGGAGTTCAGGCTGCGAGGCGTCAACCTGCTCGGCGGCTCGACGCATTGCGACGTGACGATGGTGCTCGACCACGCCGCGCCGGATACGGTTTCGACCGAGGTGATCCGCAACGTGGTGACGGACAAGGCGCAGGGCGTCTTCCAGGGCCAGATACGCGTGGCGCGCGAGGCGCAGAAGACCGACGCCAAGATGTCGTGCAACACGCTGCTGCTGTCCGACGAGGGCGAGTTCTCGGCCAAGCCGGAGCTCGAGATTTTCGCCGACGACGTCGCCTGCGGCCACGGCGCGACGGTGACCGAGATCGAGGCAAGCCATCTGTTCTACCTGATGGCGCGCGGCGTTCCCGAAAAGGAAGCGCGGGGCCTTCTGGTCAAGGCATTCGTGGCCGAGATCATCGAGGAACTGGACGACGAGGCGCTGGTCGGCGCGCTCGAGGACAAGCTCGACGCCTGGTTCGTCGCGCACGGCTGACAAGGCGAAGGACGCAAGCCATGGACCAGAAGGTCGACCACGCGGGCTACGATGTCGAGGCGATACGCCGCGATTTCCCGATCCTGTCGCGCGAGGTCTACGGCAAGCCGCTGGTCTATCTCGACAACGGCGCCTCGGCCCAGAAGCCGCAGGCGGTGATCGACGCGATCACCCACGCCTACACCCAGGAATACGCCAACGTTCACCGCGGGCTGCACTTCCTGTCGAACGCTGCGACCGATGCCTATGAGAAGGCGCGCGAGACCGTGCGCGGCTTCCTCAACGCGCCGAGCGTCGACAATATCGTGTTCACCAAATCGACCACCGAGGCGATCAACACCGTCGCCTACGGCTACGGCATGCCGCGGATCGGCGAGGGCGACGAGATCGTGCTCACCATCATGGAGCACCACTCCAATATCGTGCCGTGGCATTTCATCCGCGAGCGGCAGGGCGCGAAGCTCGTGTGGGCGCCGGTCGACGAGGAGGGCCGGTTCCATATCGAGGACTTCGAGAAGCTTTTGAGCGAGCGCACCAAGCTCATCGCGGTGACGCAGATGTCGAACGTGCTCGGCACGGTGGTCCCGGTGAAGGAGATCTGCCGCATCGCGCATGAGCGCGGCATTCCGGTGCTGGTCGACGGCAGCCAGAGCGCGGTCCACATGCCGGTCGACGTGCAGGATCTCGACTGCGATTTCTTCGTCTTCACGGGGCACAAGGTCTACGGGCCGTCGGGCATCGGCGTTCTCTACGGCAAGGCGGCGATGCTCGACGCGATGCGGCCGTTCCAGGGCGGCGGCGAGATGATCGAGGATGTGACGGAGGACCTCGTCACCTACAACGATCCGCCGCACCGCTTCGAGGCGGGAACGCCGCCGATCGTCCAGGCGATCGGGCTTGGCGCGGCGCTGGAATACATGCAGGGGATCGGGCGCGAGCAGATCGCGGCGCATGAGGCGGATTTGCGCGACTATGCGCACGAAAGGCTGTCGCGGATCAACTCGCTGCGCATCTTCGGCAACGCACCCGACAAGGGCGCGATCGTGTCGTTCGAGCTGCAGGGCATCCACGCGCACGACGTGTCGATGGTGATCGACAGGGCAGGGGTCGCGGTCAGGGCCGGCACGCACTGCGCACAGCCGCTTCTCAAGCGCTTCGGCGTGACGTCGACCTGCCGCGCCTCGTTCGGCATGTACAACACGCGGGCCGAGGTGGATGCGCTCGCCGACGCGCTCGAAAAGGCGCGGACATTCTTCGGGTGATGGCCATGAGCGAAAACGAAGACACCAACCCCACCGATGCCACCGTGGCGCAAGGCACCGGCTCGGCCATTCCGCAGCCGGAACTCGCGCGGCTGAGCGACGACATCGTGTCGGCGCTGAAGACCGTCTACGACCCGGAAATCCCGGCCGACATCTATGAACTCGGCCTGATCTACAAGATCGACATCGAGGACGACCGGGCCGTCAAGATCGACATGACGCTGACGGCGCCGGGCTGTCCCGTCGCCGGCGAGATGCCGGGCTGGGTGCAGGATGCGGTCGGCACCGTCGAAGGCGTTTCCGGCGTCGAGGTGAACATGGTGTTCGACCCGCCCTGGACGCCGGACCGCATGTCGGAGGAGGCGCGTTTCGCCGTCGGCTGGTACTGACCGGCCGGCCCGCGCGGCCTTGCGCGGGCGGCGAAACTTCACCATCTTCGACGCAGATGCATTCCGCGGGCCTTGAACCCGCCGGCAATGGAGACCGAACGATGAGCCGATTTGCAGTGATGACGATGACCGACGCCGCCGCCGACAGGGTGCGCGAGATCGTCGAGAGCCGGGACGGCGCACGCGGCGTTCGCGTCGGCATCAAGAAGGGCGGCTGCGCCGGCATGGAGTATACGGTCGACCTCGTCACCGATCCGGACGCCAAGGACGACCATGTCGAGCATGAAGGCGCGCATGTCTATGTCGCGCCGGAGGCCGCATTGTTCCTGCTCGGCACGGAGATGGATTTCGAGGTCGGGACGCTGCGCACCGGCTTCGTGTTCAACAATCCGAACCAGTCCTCGGCCTGCGGCTGCGGCGAATCGGTCGAGCTGAAGCCGGCCGACCTCAGGGCGCTCGCGGAGGCGCGCACGCAGGGCACGGCCTGAGCGTGGACGAGGATACGATCCGCGATCTTCTTTCCGGCTTCGGCCCGGTCACGATCCGCCGCATGTTCGGCGGCAAGGGCGTCTATCGCGACGGCGTGATCTTCGCGCTCGAGGTCGGCGACGAGCTGATGCTGAAGGCCGACAAGATCAGCGCACCGGACTTCGAGGCCGCCGGCTGCCGGCAATGGCACTATGCCGGCCGCGCGAACGGCAAGCCGGTGGCGATGCCCTACTGGAGCGTGCCGGAGGCAGCTCTCGACGATCCCGAGGAAATGGCGGCCTGGGCGCGAAAGGCCTACGAGGCCGGCGTCAGGGCGGGGAAATAGAGCATTCTGCGCGCTGCCTCGCATTCCGGGTTCCGCTGCGCGGCCCCGGAATGACCTGCCTCGAATGACGCAGGTCGAGCCGTCGCTGCGGGTCAGACCTTGGCTTCGATCTTCATGAAGGCCGGGACGTCGTCGCCGAAGCCGACCACGGCATCGCCGTCATCCCCATCGCGGCGGCGGCGGTCGCGCTTGCGGTCGGGCGCGGGGCGATCCCTGCGCTTGTCGTTATCGGCCTTGATCGCGTCTTTGCGCTCGGTCCGCGCGGGCTTGTCGTCCTTTTCCGCGGCCTCGGCCTTGGAGGGTGCGTCGGCGACCACCTCTTCGGCGGCCTGGTCGGATTTCTCGCCACGGCGCGAGCGCTTCGGCTTGTCGCCCTTGCCAGACCGTTCGCGGCCGCGCCGGCGTGGAGCGTCATCCTCGCCGGTATCGTCCTGCGACAGCGTGGAAAGGTCGCCTTCCAGCCACTCGATCTTCTGGCCGGTCAGCTTCTCGATCGCGTCGACATATTTGGTGTCGGACCGCGTGACGATGGTGAAGGCCTTGCCCGAACGGCCGGCGCGGCCGGTACGGCCGATGCGGTGGACGTAGTCCTCGGCGTGGATCGGCACGTCGAAGTTGAAGACGTGGCTGACGTCGGGGATGTCGAGGCCGCGCGCGGCGACGTCGGAGGCGACGAGCAGCTTGAGCTTGCCGTCGCGGAAACCGGCGAGCATCGCCATGCGCGCGCGCTGGTCCATGTCGCCATGGAGCGCGCCGGCGTCGAACTCGTGCCTGACCAGCGAGCGGAACAGGTCCGACACCTCGGTCTTGCGGTTGCAGAAGATGATCGCGTTCTTGAGGTCGTCTTCCTCGGCGCGGATCAGGTTGCGCAGGGTCTCGCGCTTGTCCCAGCCCTTGGCCTTGGACTTGACGAGGCGCTGGGTGATGTTGACGCCGGTCGATGCCGCCTTCGACACCTCGATGCGCACCGGCGCGTGCAGGAACTGCTCGGTGAGCTTGGTGATCTCCGGCGGCATGGTGGCCGAGAAGAACAGCGTCTGGCGCGTGAAGGGGATCAGCTTGCAGATGCGCTCGATGTCGGGGATGAAGCCCATGTCGAGCATGCGGTCGGCCTCGTCGATGACAAGGATGTCGACGCCGGTCAGGAGCAGCTTGCCGCGTTCGAAATGGTCGAGCAGCCGGCCCGGCGTGGCGATCAGCACATCGGCGCCGCGCTCCAGCTTCTTTTCCTGCTCGTCGAACGACACGCCGCCGATCAGCAGAGCGATGTTGAGCTTGTGGTTCTTGCCGTATTTGACGAAGTTTTCCTCGACCTGCGCGGCGAGCTCGCGCGTCGGCTCGAGGATCAGCGTGCGCGGCATGCGCGCCCGGGCGCGGCCCTTTTCGAGCCGCGTGATCATCGGCAGCACGAAGGCGGCGGTCTTGCCGGTGCCGGTCTGGGCGATGCCCAGCACGTCCTTGCCCTTCAGGGCATGGGGGATGGCGCCGGCCTGGATCGGCGTCGGGGTCTGGTAACCCGCGTCCGTCACGGCGGAGAGAACCTTTGGCGAAAGGCCAAGCTCGGAGAATGTGAGCGCTTCGGGAGCGGTCTGGTCGTCTGATGACACGATGGCGATTTCTTTGGCTGTCACGGTGCGCGGAACATGCCGCGCGCTGCGCCGCCCTGTCGACGGCACGTCTTTGTCCGGTTGCGGTACGGTGCCGTGCCGGAAATGTCAACAGTTGCGCCGCGTTGCGGCGATTTGATGGCCGGAAAAGCCGGACGGATGGATCAGTAGCGGAACTGTTCGGACAGGATGCGTTCGTTCCAGGAGTGGCTGGCGTCGAACAGGATGGTGACGTTGGCGTCGTGGGATTCGCGCACCGTGACGCTGGCGACCGACTTCACCTCGGTGTGGTCGGCGACCGCGTTGACCGGCCGCTTGGCCGCCTCGAGGATGTCGAAGCGGACCGTCGCCTGGTTCGACAGCAGCGCGCCGCGCCAGCGGCGCGGGCGGAACGGGCTGACCGGGGTGAGGGCGAGGAGCGGCGCATCGAGCGGCAGGATAGGACCGTGGGCCGACAGGTTGTAGGCCGTGGAGCCGGTCGGGGTGGCGACCATCACGCCGTCGCAGACGAGTTCCTCGAGGCGGACATGGCCGTCGATCGCGATGCGGATCTTGGCGGCCTGGGCCGACTGGCGGAACAGCGAGACCTCGTTGATGGCGAGCGCCTGGGCCGTGCGTCCGTCGGTGGTCTCCGCCACCATCTCGAGCGGCCGGATGGCGTCGGCGACCGCGGCGTCGATGCGCTCGCGAAGCCCGTCCTCGCGATATTCGTTCATCAGGAAGCCGACGGTGCCCTGGTTCATGCCGTAGATGCGCCGGCCCGAGCCCATATTGGCGTGCATGGTCTGCAGCATGAAGCCATCGCCGCCGAGCGCGACGATGATTTCGGCGTCCTCGATCCGCGACTGACCATAAAGGGCCGACAGGCGCTCGCCCGCCTCGCGCGCCTCGGGCGTGTCGGCGGCGACGAAGGCCAGCGCGCCGGAACGAAGGTTGGTCTGCGTCGTATGTTGCATGCCGGGGCGTCGTCCTCCACGAATTCCGGTTAGCACGGCGGTGCTCGGGTTCCTAGCGTC